>NZ_AP024852.1:3182083-3818500 GCF_024346715.1 Photobacterium swingsii | reverse complement strand
TTGGCGACAAGCCGCCAAACCAAGTTGGTTCGATTTACCTTCAACAAAGTTGTTGAAGTTGTGTTTAGGGTTCACGTTAGAGCGGAAACCCACTTGGGTTTCAGGCTGTACTGGTGATGGTGCGGGTTCCCACTGACGTTGCGGTGGCTCTTGAGCGACTGGCGCAGGCTCGACATTCAGCACTGGCGGCGCTGCCGCCGCGATCGGGCGTGGCGGTGGTGCAGACACAGGGCGGCTGCCCACTTCAAACCGTAGGACAGGCACATCATTGCCGCAGAATTCATTTAACTGGCGGTTAATGTTGTTGAGATACCGATCTCTGACCCAATCCAGCACGAAGCGGTTTGGCGCAAACAAAGTCAGCGTATTATCGTTTAATTCAGCTTGAAGAGGACGGATCCACATGCTGAATTCTGTTGCAGGGAGTTCTTCCTGAAAGCGTTGAAGGCACTGCAACCATAGCGAAGATGACAAGTTCGACTCCACACTGAATAACAAAACACAAAAGGGAGCTAATTTTATACCTGCTGGCGCAGGATCGCCAGCAAAGAGATCGCAGATCCAGTGAATAAGATCCTACTTATTCACATTATTCACACAATCGCACCGTGGATCAGCACATATTCCCCCCTGATTACCCACAAAATTATCAACAATGGGCCAAGATCGTCCTAACCTTACAAATGGTTATCTTTAATAACTCAACGTTATTTAATTAACAGAGTTATAAACAAGTAGGATGTTTTAGCACAATGACGATGTCAGCCAAGGAGTAGACAGAATGAAACGCTGGATGAAAACCACACTTACCGCCGTAGCTCTAACATTAGCAGCAACCCAAGCCGTTCAAGCCGCCACCGACGTGAAAGTGGGTATGTCTGGTCGTTATTTTCCGTTTACTTTTGTAAAGCAGGATCAGCTACAAGGCTTTGAAGTCGATTTATGGAATGAAATCGCTAAACGCAACGACTATAAGGTTGAATTTGTCACCGCCAACTTTTCGGGGCTGTTTGGATTATTAGAGACAGGCCGTATCGATACCATTTCTAACCAAATCACCATTACGCCAGAACGCGTGAGTAAATATGCATTTTCTGATGCCTATGTGATTGATGGTGCCCAACTTGTGGTACGTAAAGGCAATGACAGTATCAAGAGTACCGAAGACTTAGCAGGTAAAAAAGTAGGGGTTAACTTAGGGTCTAACTACGAGCAATTGCTGCGAAAACTCACGAATGCCAGTGAAATTGAAATAAAAACTTATGACACAGGCATCGAGCATGATGTGGCATTAGGCCGTACCGATGCCTTCGTTATGGACCGCTTATCATCCCTTGAGCTGATCAAAAAAGCCAACTTACCGCTGCAATTAGCAGGACAGCCATTTGAAAAAATTGAAAACGCTTGGCCATTTGTGAAAAGTGAAAAAGGCCAAGCCCTACGCGATCAAGTCAATGCCGCGCTATCAGCCATGCGTGAAGACGGTACACTCGCCAAAATCTCAATCAAGTGGTTTGATGCGGACATCACCCAATAAACCACCCATTTCATTCAGATTAAACCGAGTACACTTAAAACTCACCTTCGGGTGAGTTTTATCACTTAAGCAAGCCAGAAATACCCAGACCATCAACCGCAGTTGTTACACCACCATGTACACCACTTACTCAATGAAGGGCTTTTACCACTATGGGTTTTGATTTTAACTACATGCTTTCTTTGATGCCCATTCTCTTTGGGTACTTAGGCGTTACCCTGAATATGGCACTGTGGGGATTACTCTTTTCGCTGATTATTGCGGTCTTTATTGCCCTGATCCGTGTCTACCGAATCCCTGTTTTGAACCAACTGGCACAGGTCTACATTAGCTTCTTTCGAGGCACCCCACTGCTGGTACAGCTCTTCCTGCTTTATTACGGTTTACCGCAAGTCTTTCCTATCTTTATCGGCCTCGATGCCTTCAGTGCTGCCGTTATCGGTTTAAGTTTACACTTTGCCGCTTATAAAGCAGAAAGTATTCGGGCCGCGATCAATGGTATTGATCGCAGCCAAATGGAAGCCAGTTTGTCGATCGGAATGACAGAACTCCAAGCCATGCGCAGAGTTATTTTGCCGCAAGCAACCCGAATTGCCCTGCCATCATTGATGAATTATTTCATCGATATGATTAAATCAACCTCGCTGGCCTTCACCTTAGGGGTGGCAGAAATTATGGCTCGCGCCCAGATGGAAGCCTCATCGAGCTTCAAGTTTTTTGAAGCCTTTCTTGCCGTCGCACTCATTTATTGGGTGATGGTGATCCTGCTCACACGCATTCAATACTGGGCTGAAAACAAACTCAATAAGGCATACCAACGATGATTAATTTTACCCATCTCACCAAGCGCTTTGGCGACAGTACCGTGTTTTCCGATCTCGATTTGACCATCAATAAAGGCGAAATTGTGGTGATAATTGGGCCATCAGGTACAGGTAAATCAACCTTATTGCGCTGCATTAACTTTCTTGAACGCGCCGATCAGGGTCATATTCGTATCGATAATGTGGACGTTGACAGCCAAACGGCAAAACAGCGAGATATTCTGGATTTACGCCGAAAAACAGGGTTTGTCTTTCAAAATTACGCCCTATTTGCCCATATGACCGCCAAACAAAACATTGCCGAAGGGCTAATAACGGTAAAAGGATGGGAGAAATCAAAGGCTTTTTTACGGGCGCAGCAAATATTGGATGATATCGGTCTGGGCGATAAAGGTGATGCTTACCCTGCCGCATTATCAGGCGGACAACAGCAGCGGGTCGGAATCGGTCGCGCAATGGCCTTAGAGGCTGAACTGTTGTTATTTGATGAACCGACTTCCGCCTTAGATCCGGAATGGGTCGGTGAAGTACTGGCGTTAATGAAAACCCTCGCGACCCGTCACCAAACTATGCTGGTGGTTACCCACGAGATGCAATTTGCCCGTGAAGTCGCTGACAGAGTGATCTTTATGGCCGATGGGAGCTTCGTTGAACAAGGTACACCGGATCAGATCTTTGGCCAGCCAAACGATCCCCGATTAAAAAAGTTTCTCCAACAAGTAGGGATCAACAAAGGATCCTTGCACTCTGACCAACAAAAAGTATAATTCAGCGCCCGTCTTTATGATGGGTATAATGATTGACTCTTTATGTGTCAGTGATTACAATTCCGCCTCTTTGTTAGAGGTCGAGGATATTTTTATATCCGAAACTAAATAACAAACTTAAAAACTGATCAGTTAATTTAAGGTAATACCATGAAACGCACTTTTCAACCTTCAGTTCTAAAGCGCAAGCGCAGCCACGGTTTCCGTGCTCGCATGGCAACTAAGAACGGTCGCGCAACAATCAATGCACGTCGTGCTAAAGGCCGTAAGCGCCTTTCTAAATAATCTCTGATTATTTTGAATAAGCTAGCCTTTTCTCGGGAGTTACGTCTGTTAACTCCCGAACATTATAAAAATGTCTTCCAGCAAGCTCATCGTGCTGGCTCTCCTCACTTAACTATTCTTGCCCGTCCTAACGACCTAAACCTTCCTCGCCTTGGTCTTGCTGTTCCTAAGAAACAGATTAAAACTGCGCCTAACAGAAACCGATTCAAACGTATTGTTCGAGAAAGTTTCCGTTTAAAGCAAGCTGACCTGCCTGCGAAAGATTTTGTCGTGATTGCTAAGAAGAGTGCTCAAGAGCTGAGCAACGAAGAGTTATTTAAACTGTTAGATAAATTATGGCATCGCCTGTCTCGCCCTTCGCGTGGCTAGTCGTAGGACTAGTCCGCTTTTACCAACTCGCGATCAGTCCGTTAATCGGACCACGCTGTCGTTTTACCCCTACATGTTCTCAATACGCAATTGAAGCAGTAAAAGCACATGGAACGATAAAAGGTTGTTGGTTAGCAGCGAAACGTCTATTAAGATGTCATCCTTTAAACGACGGTGGTTTTGACCCCGTTCCGCCAACCAAGCATAACGACAGAGATAATTAACGATGGATTCCCAACGCAATATTCTGTTAATTGCCCTACTGTTTGTCTCTTTCCTACTGTTCCAACAGTGGAATATGGACAACAACCCTCAGCCTCAAAGCCAGGGTGTAGCGCAGCAAGTTAACAACAGTGGTGATGTGCCTTCACATTCTGCAGATGGCCAACCCGTTACAGACCAAAGCACGTCCAACAACCTCATCACCATCAACACTGATGTACTGGCGCTAACTGTCGATACGCTAGGTGGTGACGTTATCGAAGCAAAACTACTTGCTTACAACAACGAACTCGATTCAGCAGACCCATTCGTTCTACTGAAAAATGAAGAGGGTCACCGTTACATTGCTCAATCAGGCTTGATTGGTGCAAACGGTATCGACTCAACAAACGGTCGTGCGCAACTTAACGTTGAAGGCACTGATTTCA
Organism: Photobacterium swingsii; assembly: GCF_024346715.1. Lineage (NCBI taxonomy): Bacteria > Pseudomonadati > Pseudomonadota > Gammaproteobacteria > Vibrionales > Vibrionaceae > Photobacterium > Photobacterium swingsii. Next base: position 3,814,068 of record NZ_AP024852.1, on the reverse strand, counting down.
CGCTAGCTGATGGCCAAGATGAAATCCGTGTTCCTATGACGTACAGCCAAGATGGCATCAACTACGTTAAGACATTTGTGCTTAAGCGTGGTAGCTACGCCGTTGACGTGCAATACACTATCGACAACCAATCAGATAAAGCCGCTAACGTACAAATGTACGCACAGCTTCGCCAAAATCTACTGGATGACGGTGGCAGCCTGACCATGCCAACCTACCGTGGCGGCGCGTACTCAACTGACGAGACCAACTACAAGAAATACAAATTTGCTGACATGGAAGATAAGAATCTTAACCTGTCAACGCAACAAGGTTGGGCAGCAATGCTACAACACTACTTTGTATCAGCTTGGATCCCACGCTCAGAAGGCACCTCTAACCTATACAGCCGCACTGCAGATGGCCAAGGTTACATCGGTGTTCGTCTTCCTGCGGCAACTATCCCAGCAGGTGGTGAGGAAACACTAACGTCTACGCTTTGGGTTGGTCCTAAACTGCAAGACCAAATGGAAGCAACGGCGAAAAACCTAAACCTAACCGTTGATTACGGCTGGTTATGGTTCATCGCAAGCCCACTACACACGCTACTGTCGTTCATTCAGAGCATCGTGGTGAACTGGGGTCTAGCGATCATCGTACTAACTTTCATCGTACGTGGTGCTATGTACCCGCTGACGAAAGCTCAGTACACCTCTATGGCAAAAATGCGCATGCTTCAGCCTAAGCTAACAGCAATGCGTGAACGTTTTGGCGACGACCGCCAACGTATGAGCCAAGAAATGATGGAACTGTACAAGAAAGAGAAAGTAAACCCACTGGGTGGCTGTCTACCTATCTTGCTACAAATGCCTATCTTCATTTCGCTTTACTGGGCACTAATGGAATCTGTTGAACTGCGTCATACGCCGTTCTTTGGCTGGATCCATGACTTATCAGCACAAGACCCGTACTACATCTTGCCTATCTTGATGGGTGCGTCGATGTTCATGATTCAGAAAATGAGCCCGACAACAGTCACGGATCCAATGCAGCAGAAGATCATGACTTTCATGCCTGTGATGTTCACTTTCTTCTTCCTATTCTTCCCGTCTGGCCTAGTGCTTTACTGGTTGGTATCGAACATTGTAACGCTAATTCAGCAAACACTGATTTACCGTGCACTCGAGAAGAAAGGCCTGCATAGCAAGTAATTGCTTCGCTCTCACTTCTGAAAAGGCGACCTTAGGGTCGCCTTTTTTATGCCTGTTTTATCCTATAGTTGTTAGCAGGTACTGACTCAAACAGCCGCTGATTAATAACAGCCAGCCTCGTCATGCACATGCACCGCTAGGCTTTCCCATCAACTCTGTTTACAATTAGCGCGAATTTTACGAATTAAGCCAAAGTTATGATCGAACACACTGATACCATAGTAGCGCAAGCGACACCGCCAGGCCGTGGTGGCGTTGGCATCATCCGCGTTTCAGGCCCGAAAGCCACCGAGGTTGCTCTCGCTGTTGCCGGACGCGAACTCAAAACCCGTTATGCCGAATACCTCCCATTTAAAAATGAAGACGGTACCGCGCTGGATCAGGGCATCGCGTTATTCTTTAAAGGGCCAAATTCCTTTACGGGCGAAGACGTGTTAGAGCTACAGGGCCACGGTGGTCCTGTGCTGATGGACATGATGATTAAACGTATCTTGAAGCTAGATGGTATCCGTGCAGCACGTCCTGGTGAGTTCTCAGAACGCGCCTTCATGAACGATAAACTCGATTTAGCCCAAGCCGAAGCCATTGCCGATTTGATTGACGCAAGCTCTGAAGAAGCAGCCAAAAGTGCATTCAAATCGCTACAAGGTGCTTTCTCAAACAAAGTGAATGACTTGGTTGAAGCCTTGATCCACCTTCGTATCTACGTCGAAGCGGCCATTGATTTTCCCGAAGAAGAAATCGACTTCCTATCCGATGGTAAAGTAAGTAATGACTTACTGGGTATCATGGATAACTTGGAAGCCGTGCGCCGTGAGGCCAATCAAGGCGCCATCATCCGTGAAGGGATGAAAGTCGTGATTGCCGGTCGACCAAATGCCGGTAAATCAAGCCTGCTCAATGCCCTTTCAGGTAAAGACTCCGCCATTGTCACCGACATTGCAGGTACCACCCGTGATGTCCTGCGCGAGCATATCCACATCGATGGCATGCCATTACATATCATAGATACCGCCGGCCTGCGTGAAGCCTCTGACGAAGTCGAGCGCATCGGTATCGAACGCGCATGGGATGAAATTCAACAAGCCGACCGTGTTTTATTCATGGTTGATGGTACGACCACAGATGCCACAGATCCTGCAGAAATTTGGCCAGACTTCATTGAACGTCTACCAGAAAGCATGGGGCTAACCGTGATCCGCAATAAGGTGGAACTCACTGGTGAAGACGCAGGCATTTGCCACGTCAACAACCCAACCTTAGTCCGTCTATCGGCGCGTACAGGTGAAGGGGTTGAAAGTTTACGTGACCACTTAAAAGAGTGTATGGGCTTCTCTGGCACCACTGAGGGCGGTTTTATGGCCCGTCGTCGTCACCTCGACGCCCTTGAACGTGCAGCAGAACACCTTGAGATAGGTAAAAGCCAGTTAGAAGGTTATATGGCAGGTGAAATTTTAGCGGAAGAGTTGCGCCTCGCACAGCAACACCTCAGTGAGATCACCGGTGAGTTCAGCTCAGACGATCTTCTTGGCCGGATCTTTACCTCATTCTGTATCGGTAAATAAAACGATCCCAACATCGATCATGCCCACAGGCGACGGTTTATCCTGTGGGTAATTTTCATCTATTGTCCTTCCTCTATTTATCACAATCACTTCGCGGCCACCTTGCTATAGATTTACGCTGCCATTCCATCCCATTTTTACAAAACCCTGGTAATGGCCTGTTTCTGTCGCCTATTTATCGTGGACAGCAGCCGTGATTGCACGTAAAGCCCCTACATTTACTCTCTGTTATCTCACTCACTTCCGCGTACAATTAGCCCCAAATAAAAGGATCTTTCTATCCACAACCGCTAACGGGAATACCATGAGCCATATTACCCTGATCACAGGCAGTACCTTAGGTGGGGCAGAATACGTCGCTGACCACCTTGCAGAGCTACTAGAAGACGACAATCACACTACAGAAACCATCAATCGCGCTGAACTCAGTGATACACCTATCGCTGGATATTGGCTGGTGGTGTGTTCTACCCATGGTGCAGGGGAATTACCGGACAATATCCAGCCCTTCATGGCCGAGCTAGCGACCAATCAAGCCGATCTTTCTCAACTGAAATACGGTGTGATCGGCCTTGGCGATTCAAGCTACGATACCTTCTGCGCAGCTGCCAAAATCATCGATCAACAACTCACTAAACAGGGTGCTCAGCGTATTGGCGAGCCACTTCATATCGATATGTCTCAACATCCAGTGCCTGAAGATCCTGCTGAAAATTGGTTAACAACGTGGAAAACGCACCTTGACGATTAATTTTTAACCGCTTTTAATCCCATTTTAAGGACTTTTTCACACTTTCTTCTGTGGATAACTATAGATCTAAACGGTGATCAACCCATAGTTATCCATTGAATAACTTATAGGCCGACTTAGCCCTGTTGATAAGTACCTATTTTGATCCCAGCTAATCCTAAAGAAGATCCAAGCTCCTCCACAATTAATGATCCTCTCTAACATCATGATCATTAGGATCATTTGTCGGTTATCCACATGATCGGGCGATCCTAATAGTAGATCTAATAGAAGATCTCTCTAAAAGATCTTTATATATATTTAAGCAAGGGACTTTCGATGATCAAATGATCTTGATGAAATATTCTCTCTTTCCACGAAACAAGATAGAATACTCCCCCTTTGCTTGAAGCTAATTCACTGGCGATTTAAATACCTGAGGTAGTTCCATGTTTTACCAGGAAAATTTTGATGTCATCGTGGTTGGTGGTGGTCATGCCGGTACTGAAGCCGCACTGGCTGCTGCTCGAATGGGTCAGAAAACAGTTCTGTTAACCCATAACATCGACACATTGGGTCAAATGTCATGTAACCCAGCCATTGGCGGGATCGGGAAAGGACACCTGGTTAAGGAAGTGGATGCCCTTGGCGGTTTGATGGCTCAAGCGATCGATAAAGGCGGGATCCAATTCCGTACTTTAAATTCGTCGAAAGGCCCAGCCGTTCGTGCTACCCGTGCTCAGGCGGATCGTGCTCTGTACAAAGCAGCCGTACGAGAAGCGCTTGAAAACCAACCAAATTTAATGCTGTTCCAACAATCAGTTGATGATCTTATCGTTGAAAATCAACGTGTTGTTGGTGCAGTGACCGAAATGGGTCTCAAGTTCCGTGCTAAGACTGTGGTCTTAACGGTCGGTACTTTCCTCGGTGGAAAGATCCACATCGGTCTAGAAAACTACAGTGGCGGTCGTGCGGGCGATCCACCGTCAATTGCATTAGCGAATCGACTGCGCGATCTTCCTTTCCGTGTTGATCGTCTAAAAACGGGCACGCCACCGCGTATCGACGCACGCACAGTTGATTTTAGTCAGCTTCAGGCGCAACACGGTGATAACCCGACCCCATTATTCTCGTTCATGGGTAAGCAATCGGATCATCCGCGTCAGATCCCGTGTTTTATTACTCATACTAATGAACAAACACACGATGTAATCCGCAATAACCTGGATCGCAGTCCAATGTATTCTGGGGTGATTGAAGGTATTGGGCCGCGTTACTGTCCGTCGATCGAAGACAAAGTGATGCGCTTTGCTGATAAAGACAGTCACCAAATCTTTATTGAACCTGAAGGCCTAACGACACACGAGTTGTACCCGAACGGGATCTCCACCAGCCTACCTTTTGACGTACAAATGAAGATCGTACGCTCAATGAAAGGTTTCGAGAATGCTGACATTGTTCGCCCAGGTTATGCGATTGAGTATGATTTCTTTGATCCTCGTGATTTAAAACAAACCTTTGAAACTAAGTTTATCGAAGGCTTGTTCTTTGCGGGCCAAATCAATGGCACTACTGGTTACGAAGAAGCGGCGGCACAAGGCTTGTTAGCCGGTATGAATGCTGCGCTACAAGCACAAGGCAAAGAAGGTTGGAGCCCACGTCGTGACCAAGCGTACATGGGGGTACTGATCGATGATTTGTCGACCATGGGGACTAAAGAACCATACCGCATGTTCACATCACGTGCAGAATACCGTTTGTTGCTGCGTGAAGATAATGCCGATATTCGCTTAACCGAAACTGGCCGTGAGTTTGGCTTGGTGGACGATGCGCGTTGGGCTCGTTTCAATGAAAAAATGGAAAATATCGAGCAAGAGCGTCAGCGCCTGAAAGATATTTGGATCCATACAGGCTCGGATCATGTGGATAACGTGAATAAGATCCTGAAATCACCGATCAACCGTGAAGCCAGCGGTGAAGATCTTTTGCGTCGCCCGGAAGTGACTTACGAATTACTGACTGAGCTTGAAGCCTTTGCTCCTTCGCACCCTGATGCAGAAGCGAGTGAACAAGTTGAAATTCAAGTGAAGTATCAAGGTTACATCGATCGCCAGAAAGACGAAGTAGAAAAATCGCTACGTCATGAGAAGACTAAGCTGCCATTTGATTTGGATTACAGTCTGGTTAAAGGCTTATCGAACGAAGTCATTGCCAAGCTGAGTGATGCAAAGCCTGAAACTATTGGTATGGCATCGCGCATTTCTGGTATTACCCCTGCGGCAATCTCTTTGCTCTTGGTATACCTGAAGAAACAAGGCTTGTTGAAAAAAGGCGAATAGGAGCGTTTACAGTGAAACAGCGTTTAGCGCAATTAATCGCGCAAACAGATTTAGTGGTAAGTGAGCAGCAAATTGATCAATTAATTGGTTATGTAGCGCTGCTTCATAAATGGAATAAAGCGTATAATCTGACGTCGGTTCGCGATCCCCATGAGATGATAGTGAAACATATTATGGATAGTATCGTGGTAAGTGAGCACTTAGAGGGTGATCGCTTCATCGATGTCGGTACGGGACCTGGCTTGCCAGGTATCCCTTTGGCCATCATGAATCCGGACAAGTTCTTTACCTTGCTAGATAGCCTAGGTAAGCGTATTCGATTCATTCGTCAGGTAATTTTTGAATTAAAGATTACCAATGTCACGCCAGTACAGAGCCGTGTGGAAGAATTCCAACCTGAAATGGGCTTTGATGGGGTATTGAGCCGTGCCTTTGCATCTATGAACGATATGGTGTCGTGGTGTCACCACTTACCGACAGATACGGGTTGTTTCATGGCATTAAAAGGCCAGTTCGATCAACAGGAAGTGGCAGAACTACCTGAGTGGTGTTCTGTGACTGAGGTCAAATCTTTGCATGTTCCTGAGTTAGAAGGCGAGCGTCATCTAGTAATCTTGACGGCAAAGGAATAATTGCTTGAGGTTTTTTCGTGGGAAGAGTTATAGCTGTCGCCAACCAAAAAGGCGGAGTGGGTAAAACCACAACATGTGTCAACCTAGCGGCATCGCTTGCTGCGACGCAACGTAAGGTATTGCTGATAGATCTCGATCCGCAAGGTAATGCCACCATGGCAAGCGGTGTGGATAAATACCAAGTTGATGCAACGGCTTATGATCTTCTTGTTGAAGAAACCCCATTTGAACAAGTGGCAGTCACTGAAACGACGGGCGGTTACCATCTGGTGGCTGCCAATGGTGATGTGACTGCGGCTGAAATTAAATTGATGGAAGTCTTTGCTCGTGAAGTGCGCTTACGTAATGCGTTAGCTGCAGTTCGTGATAACTATGATTTCATCTTTATTGATTGCCCTCCCGCGCTTAACCTCCTTACAATCAATGCGATGACTGCTGCTGATTCAGTATTAGTCCCTATGCAGTGCGAGTATTTTGCCCTTGAGGGCTTAACTGCCTTAATGGATACCATCAGTAAGCTAACCGCTGTCGTCAATGCCGATTTAAAAATCGAAGGCTTATTGCGTACCATGTTTGATCCGCGAAATCGCTTGGCTAACGAAGTATCACAGCAATTGAAAAAGCATTTTGGTGACAAAGTCTACCGTACTGTGATCCCACGTAATGTGCGTTTAGCTGAAGCACCTAGCCATGGCCGTCCTGCGATGTATTACGACAAGTACTCGAGTGGCGCTAAAGCCTATTTAGCGTTAGCAGGCGAAATCATTCGCCGTGATGAGCTCGCGCGTGAGCAAGCACTATCAAGTACGCACAATGACGATGCAATGCAGTCTTAAGGGTTAAACATGAACATGAATAAACGCGGTCTTGGTAAAGGCCTTGACGCGCTATTGGCAACCAGCTCTGCCGCCCACACCAAGCAGCAAGATGCAGAACGTGCACAATCCTTGTCTGCTGAGGGAGCATTGAAAGATTTGCCGCTCAATCAGCTACAGCCGGGGCAATATCAGCCTCGTAAAGTCATGGCTGATGAAGCATTAGCTGAACTGGCAGAGTCCATCAAAGCACAGGGTGTTATTCAGCCAATCGTTGTGCGCCAAATCGCGCAAGAAGGCTACGAGATTATCGCGGGTGAGCGCCGTTGGCGTGCGGCTCGTCAAGCTGGGCTTCAGAAAGTCCCTTGTATTATTAAGGAAATTGACGATCGTGCCGCTATTGCGATGGCATTGATAGAGAATATTCAACGTGAAGATCTCAATGCGATTGAAGAAGCACAAGCACTGGAGCAATTGCAAAGTGAGTTCTCACTAACCCACCAGCAAGTGGCCGATGCCGTCGGCAAATCACGTGCTAGCGTTTCAAACTTATTACGGTTAAATCAGTTGTCAGCACCTGTGAAGTGTATGGTTGAGCAGCGATTGATAGAAATGGGTCATGCTCGCGCATTATTGGCACTAACGGACGCTGAAAATCAGCTTGAAGCCGCGCAAACTGTTGCTAACAAAATGTTAACAGTGCGTGATACCGAAAAGCTGGTTAAAAAATTACTTAACCCGCCGGTAGAATCGGCGGTGAAAGCCCCTGATCCTAAGCTGGTTGACCTCGAACGCCGCTTAAGTGAGCAGTTAGGTGCTGATGTTGCGCTAAACCAGCAAAAAAGCGGGAAAGGTAAGTTAGTTATCGCTTACGATGAACCGCACAAATTAGCACAAATTCTTGCAATGCTTGGTCAGGAAGTGTGAAGCTAAACGTGCATGAGATGTTGCAAAATTTACAATGACGTGATCAGGTTATTGTGTTGTAAAATCTAACACTTTTTTTTGATGCAATTAGATTGCTTTCAATCTAATGAGCCGTATAATTTTTGCAGTTTTCCCAGCACGACACTTGTGCAGTGGAATGGACTCGAGGAACGAATACATGGTATCGGCGCTAGTTAAGCCCGGCCGCCAATTGGCGAAAAGGCTACTGTTGTTACAATCTGGCGTCGTTTTAACAACGGCAATTATGGCAGTGTTTGCTGTCAGTGTTGACTGGGGAATCTCAGCTCTTATCGGTGGTAGCATCTTTGTGGTGGCTAACGCGGCATTTGCTGGTTGTGCTTTTTTGTTTAGTGGTGCCTCTAAGGCACGACTGATCATGGCCTCCTTTTTTGGCGGTGAAGCGCTAAAAATTCTCATCACAGTCATCCTATTTTCCGTTGTTTTCCTGTATATGGAGGTGGAACTTGTTCCCCTCAAACTGGCCTATTTGCTGGTTCTGGGTATCAATATCTTTGGGCCGGTTTTATTCATTAACAACAACAAATAGGATGAGTTATGGCTGCGCCAGGTGAAGCGCTAACGCCGTCAGGATACATTACTCACCACTTGACCAATTTGGCAGTGGGTGATGGTGGCTTCTGGACGGTTCATATAGATAGCCTGTTTTTCTCTGTCTTAACGGGTATGGCCTTTTTATGGTTATTCCGTTCGGTAGCGAAAAAGGCAACATCAGGAGTTCCAAGCAAGTTACAGTGTTTTGTGGAAATCATGGTTGAATTCGTTGATACCAACGTTAAAGATACTTTCCACGGCCGTAACCCGCTGATCGCTCCGTTGGCATTGACAATTTTCTGTTGGATCATGCTGATGAACATCATGGACTTAGTGCCAATTGATTTTCTTCCGTATGCTGCAGAACATGGTCTGGGTATTCCTTATCTTAAGGTTGTACCGACTGCCGATGTTAACATCACCATGGCAATGGCGTTGGGTGTCTTCGCATTGATGATTTACTACAGCATCAAAGTGAAAGGCCTTGGCGGCTTTGCAAAAGAACTGGCTCTTCACCCGTTCAATCACCCGATCATGATTCCGTTCAACCTGCTTCTTGAAGTGGTATCGCTACTTGCGAAACCTATTTCACTGGGTATGCGTCTGTTTGGTAACATGTTTGCTGGTGAGGTGGTGTTTATCCTAATCGCGGCATTGATGCCGTGGTGGGCACAATGGCTGGGTTCAGTACCGTGGGCAATTTTCCACATCCTGGTCATTACAATTCAAGCATTCGTGTTTATGATGTTGACTATTGTGTACCTGTCTCAGGCACATGAAGACAATCATTAACGATTATTTGTAAATATTTTTGTTCAATTTTTACTGGCACTTTAGCCGACAACAATAAACTGGAGATAGTGATGGAAACTTTACTTAGCTTTTCTGCAATTGCCGTGGGCATCATTGTAGGTCTTGCTGCACTTGGTACAGCGATCGGTTTCGCACTACTAGGTGGTAAATTCCTTGAAGGTGCAGCTCGTCAACCTGAGATGGCACCAATGCTACAAGTTAAGATGTTCATCATTGCGGGTCTGCTTGATGCGGTTCCAATGATCGGTATCGTAATCGCTCTACTATTCACATTCGCAAACCCATTCGTTGGTCAACTAGCTGGTTAATAACGAACGGTCCCCTAGCAACCCTTTTTAAGGAGATGCAGTTGTGAATATGAATGCAACTTTGCTGGGTCAGGCGATCGCTTTCTTCCTTTTCGTGGTGTTCTGCATGAAATATGTATGGCCACCAATCATGGAAGCGATTGAAGAACGTCAGAAAAAAATTGCTGACGGTTTGGCTGCTGCTGATCGCGCAACCAAAGACCTGAACCTTGCGCAGGCAAATGCTTCTGATCAACTCAAAGAAGCGAAACGTACTGCAACGGAAGTTATTGAGCAAGCTAACAAGCGTAAAGCTCAAATCGTTGACGAAGCAAAGGTAGAAGCCCTTGCTGAGCGTGACAAAATTCTAGCTCAAGGTCTTGCTGAGATCGAAGCGGAACGTAATCGCGCACGTGACGAATTAAGAAAACAAGTTGCAACTCTAGCCGTGATTGGTGCTGAGAAAATCATTGAGCGTACTATCGATAAAGATGCGCACGCTGATCTTCTTAACAAAGTCACTGCAGAACTGTAATTAAAGGGGCAAGCACATGTCGGATATGACTACTATCGCACGCCCCTACGCTAAAGCAGCCTTTGATTTTGCTGTTGAGAAAGGTGAGCTAGCCCAATGGGCGGAAATGCTAACCTTCGCTGCCGAAGTCGTACAAAACGAGACTATGCAGGATATTCTGGATAGCGGTTTTGCTGCGGACAAACTCACTGAAATTTTTGTTTCAGTGTGTGGTGAGCAACTTGACGAGTTCGGCCAAAACTTATTGAAAGTGATGGCTGAAAATGGACGCCTTAAAGCGATTCCTGATGTTTGTGATGAGTTCATGTTCCTAAAAAGTGAGCATGAGAAAACGATTGAAGCAACAGTGACCTCTGCGGTGACTCTTGATGACAATCAACTTATTGCTATCAGTGAGAAGCTTGAGCAGCGTTTAGCGCGCAAAGTGAAGCTGAATTGCAGTGTAGACGAGACCCTGATTGCCGGGGTCGTGATTAGAGCTGGAGACTTAGTCATCGATAACTCAGTACGCGGAAAACTAAACCGCCTGAGCGATACTTTGCAGTCTTGATTTGGGGAATTGGAGCATGCAACTTAATTCCACGGAAATTAGCGCACTGATCAAGCAACGTATTGAAAAATTCAACGTTGTAAGTGAAGCGCGTAACGAAGGTACTATCATCTCGGTAAGTGATGGTATCGTTCGTATCCATGGCCTTGCAGACGTAATGCAAGGTGAAATGATTGAATTACCTGGTGGCCGTTATGCACTAGCACTTAACCTTGAGCGTGACTCGGTAGGTGCGGTTGTAATGGGCCCATATGCTGACCTTCAGGAAGGCATGAAAGTAACGGGTACTGGTCGTATTCTTGAAGTACCAGTAGGCCCTGCACTTCTAGGCCGCGTAGTGAATACACTGGGTGAGCCAATCGATGGTAAAGGTCCAATTGAAACAGAGACATTCTCTCCTGTTGAAGTAATTGCACCTGGCGTAATCGATCGTCAATCGGTAGATCAACCAGTACAAACTGGTTATAAAGCGGTTGATGCGATGATTCCAATCGGCCGTGGTCAGCGTGAGCTAATCATCGGTGACCGTCAGACTGGTAAAACAGCGATGGCGATCGATGCAATCATCAACCAGAAAGACTCTGGTATCTACTCTGTTTATGTTGCTATCGGTCAGAAAGCATCAACGATTGCTAACGTAGTACGCAAGCTTGAAGAGCACGGCGCACTAGCAAACACTGTCGTTGTTGTTGCATCTGCATCTGAAGCAGCGGCACTACAATACCTTGCACCTTACTCAGGTTGTGCAATGGGTGAGTACTTCCGCGATCGCGGTGAAGACGCACTGATTGTATACGATGACCTGTCTAAGCAAGCTGTAGCTTACCGTCAAATCTCACTACTGCTTAAACGCCCACCGGGTCGTGAAGCATTCCCTGGTGATGTTTTCTACCTTCACTCTCGCCTTCTAGAGCGTGCAGCGCGTGTAAACGCGAACTACGTAGAAAAATTCACTAACGGTGAAGTGAAAGGTAAGACTGGTTCCCTAACTGCGCTTCCTATTATCGAAACGCAAGCAGGTGACGTATCAGCATTCGTACCGACTAACGTAATCTCGATCACTGATGGTCAGATCTTCCTACAAACAGAACTGTTTAACGCCGGTATTCGTCCAGCGGTTGATCCAGGTATCTCTGTATCGCGTGTAGGTGGTTCTGCTCAAACCAAGATCATCAAGAAACTGTCTGGTGGTATCCGTACCGCACTTGCACAGTACCGTGAACTAGCGGCTTTCGCACAGTTCTCGTCAGACCTTGATGAAGCAACGAAGAAGCAGCTTGATCACGGTCAGAAAGTAACTGAACTGATGAAGCAAAAGCAATACTCGCCTATGTCTGTTTTCGAACAGGGTTTGGTGATTTTTGCAGCTGAAAAAGGCTACTTGAATGATGTTGAGCTGACGAAGCTTGCTGATTTCGAAGCCGCGTTGCTTTCATATGCCAAAGGTCAGTTTGCTGAGCTTGTATCTCAGATTGATGAAACGGGCGCTTGGAACAGCGAAATCGAAGCTCAGTTCGTGAAACTGGTTGAAGATTTCAAAGCGACCCAGACTTGGTAATTGGTTGGTGATCGCTTGCGATCACCTACTAACGGAGAGTAACGATGGCCGGCGCAAAAGAGATTCGTAACAAGATCGGTAGTGTTAAGAACACTCAAAAGATCACTAAAGCGATGGAGATGGTAGCGGCGTCGAAAATGCGTAAAACGCAAGACGCAATGGTATCGTCACGTCCATACGCACAAACTATGCGCAAAGTGATCGGTCATATCGCCCTTGGTAGCCTCGAGTATAAGCATCCTTATCTTGAAGAGCGTGAAGCCAAGCGCGTGGGTTACATCATTGTTTCTTCTGACCGTGGTCTGTGTGGCGGTTTGAACATTAACTTGTTCAAACAAGCAATGACAGATATCCAAGGTTGGTCTCAGCAAGGTGCTGATGTTGAAGTGGCCCTGATTGGTGCTAAAGCAACAGCATTCTTTAATAACTACGGCGGTAATGTCGCAGCACAAGTCTCTGGCTTGGGTGATGCGCCAACAGTGGATGAACTGATTGGTACTGTCGGCGTAATGCTGAAGAAATATGATGACGGTGAATTAGACCGCTTGTACTTAGTTTACAACCAATTTGTAAACACCATGGTACAAGAACCCGTGATTGATCAATTGCTGCCTTTGCCTAAGTCGGAAGACGAAGACATGCAGCGCAATCATTCTTGGGACTACATTTATGAGCCCGAGCCGAAAGCACTACTTGATACCCTACTGGTTCGCTACGTTGAATCACAAGTGTACCAAGGCGTGGTAGAAAACCTTGCCAGTGAGCAAGCGGCACGAATGGTTGCAATGAAAGCTGCGACAGACAATGCAGGTAATCTTATTGATGATCTGCAACTTGTGTACAACAAAGCCCGTCAGGCGGCGATTACACAAGAACTATCAGAAATCGTTTCTGGTGCATCTGTTGTTTAAGGCAAAGAATTAATAAGTTTAGAGGATTAACGATGGCTACAGGTAAGATCGTACAGATCATCGGTGCGGTAGTCGACGTAGAGTTTCCACAGGACTCTGTACCACAGGTATACGATGCCCTACACGTTGATGCAAAAGAAAACGGTACGCTAGTACTGGAAGTTCAGCAGCAACTTGGTGGCGGTGTTGTTCGTGGTATCGCAATGGGTACTTCTGATGGCTTACGTCGTGGTTTGTCTGTTGAAAATACAGGCCGCCCAATTGAAGTGCCAGTTGGTACTGCAACACTAGGACGTATCATGAACGTTCTAGGTCAACCAATTGATGAGTGTGGTGATATCGGTGAGAAAGAGCGTTACTCTATCCACCGTGCAGCACCAAGCTACGAAGAACAATCGAATGTAACTGAACTGCTAGAAACTGGCGTTAAAGTTATCGACTTGATTTGTCCATTCGCTAAGGGTGGTAAAATCGGTCTATTCGGTGGTGCAGGTGTTGGTAAGACCGTTAACATGATGGAACTTATCAACAACATCGCCCTACAACACTCAGGTCTATCTGTGTTTGCAGGTGTTGGTGAGCGTACTCGTGAAGGTAACGATTTCTACTTTGAGATGCAGGAAGCTGGCGTTGTTAACGTTGAGAAGCCTGAAGAGTCTAAAGTAGCGATGGTTTACGGTCAGATGAACGAGCCACCGGGTAACCGTCTACGTGTTGCTTTGACTGGTCTAACAATGGCTGAGCGTTTCCGTGACGAAGGTCGTGACGTTCTACTATTCATCGATAACATCTACCGTTACACCCTTGCGGGTACCGAGGTATCTGCACTGCTAGGCCGTATGCCTTCAGCGGTAGGTTACCAGCCAACTCTTGCAGAAGAGATGGGTGTACTTCAAGAGCGTATCACGTCTACGAAGAGCGGTTCTATCACGTCGGTTCAAGCGGTATACGTACCAGCGGATGACTTGACGGATCCATCGCCAGCAACGACGTTTGCTCACTTGGATGCAACAGTTGTACTTTCTCGTCAAATCGCATCGCTAGGTCTATACCCTGCGATCGACCCACTAGATTCAACATCTCGTATGCTTGATCCACTAGTGGTTGGCCAAGAGCACTACGACATCGCGCGTGGCGTTCAGAGCTTGCTACAACGTTACAAAGAGCTAAAAGACATCATCGCAATCCTAGGTATGGACGAGCTATCTGAAGAAGATAAGCAAGCTGTATCTCGTGCACGTAAGATTGAACGTTTCCTAACGCAACCTTACCACGTAGCTGAAGTCTTCACTGGCGACCCTGGTATCTACGTATCTCTTAAAGAGACGCTACGTAGTTTCAAAGGCATTCTAGCGGGTGAATACGACGATATCCCAGAGCAGGCATTTATGTACTGTGGTGCGATTGAAGACGTATTAGAAAAAGCTAAGAAGCTTTAAGCTAAGTAGGAGGCGACATGGCAGCGATAACCTTCCATCTGGATGTAGTAAGCGCAGAGAAAAATCTATTCTCTGGTCGTGCTGAAAATATTCAGGTGACTGGTAGCGAAGGTGAACTGGGTATCCACGCAGGCCACACTCCGTTGTTGACCGCTATTACGCCAGGGATGATCCGAATTGCTAAGCAGCACGGCGAGGAAGAAATTATTTATCTTTCTGGTGGTATGCTTGAAGTTCAGCCAAATGCAGTCACTGTATTAGCTGACACCGCGATCCGCGGTGAAGATTTGGATGCAGCCAAGGCTGAAGAGGCGAAACGTCAAGCTGAGGAGCGTATCCACAATCAGCATGGCGATATCGACTTTGCTCAAGCAGCAAGTGATCTGGCGAAAGCGATCGCTCAGCTTCGTGTTATTGAGCTGACTCGTAAAGCGCGTTAATCAGACGCCTGATACAAAAAGCGACCTTAGGGTCGCTTTTTTTATGTCTTTTGCGCGTGATAGCAAGTTAATACATGGTAAAAAATAACGGCTGTCGCTTAAAAGTCCCCTTGCCTCCAGTTACAATAACGCTAATTAATTTTTGAATCTGCATCTAAAAGGATACGCTGCATGAACTTCAGCGCTGTAATTCTCGCCGCGGGAAAAGGCACCCGTATGTACTCTAACCTGCCAAAAGTACTTCATACGCTGGCGGGTAAACCTATGGCTAAGCACGTGATTGATACCTGTGCTGATCTCGGTGCCAATAATATCCACCTGGTCTACGGTCATGGTGGCGATACTATGAAGCAGGTATTAGCTGATGAGCCTGTTAACTGGGTATTGCAAGCAGAGCAATTAGGGACTGGCCACGCGGTGAACCAAGCGTGTCCTGATGTCGCGGACGATGAAAAAATCCTGATCTTATACGGTGACGTGCCGTTGATCAGCGGTCAGACGCTTGAGAACTTATTGGATGCCCAGCCTGATGGCGGTATCGCTCTATTAACTGTGGTACTTGATGACCCTATGGGTTACGGCCGTATTGTGCGCCGTAATGGTCCGGTAGTGGCGATTGTTGAGCAGAAAGATGCGAGCGAAGAGCAGAAGCTGATCAAAGAAATTAACACTGGCGTGATGGTAGTGAACGGCGGTGACATGAAGCGCTGGCTGGCGGCGCTTAAAAACGACAACGCGCAAGGTGAATATTACCTGACAGACATCATTGCGATTGCTCACAATGAAGGTCGTGCGGTAGAAGCGGTTCACCCTGCGAGTGCGATTGAAGTGGAAGGGGTGAACAACCGCGTTCAATTGGCGAAATTGGAGCGTGCTCACCAAGCGATGCAAGCTGAACGCTTATTAGAGCAGGGTGTAATGCTGCGTGACCCATCGCGTTTTGATCTGCGCGGTGAACTGCAATGCGGTACCGACGTTGAAATTGACGTTAACGTGATCATCGAAGGCAGTGTTTCTTTGGGTAACAATGTGGTGATTGGTGCGGGTTCGATCCTGAAAGATTGTGAGATCGACGATAACACCATCATTCGCCCGTACAGTGTGATTGAAGGTGCTATCGTCGGTGAAGATTGTACTGTTGGTCCATTTACACGTTTGCGTCCTGGTGCTGAGCTGGTGGGTGATTCTCACGTGGGTAACTTCGTTGAGATGAAGAAATCACGCTTAGGCAAGGGCTCGAAAGCTAACCATCTGACATATTTGGGCGATGCTGAAATTGGCGATCGCGTCAATATTGGTGCTGGCACAATCACGTGTAACTATGACGGTGCGAATAAGTTTAAAACTGAAATCGCTGATGATGTGTTTGTTGGTTCAGATACTCAGCTAATTGCGCCAGTTAAAGTGGGCAAAGGTGCGACGATTGGTGCGGGGGCGACGATTAACCGCGATGTGGGTGATGGTGAGCTTGTTATTACTCGTGCACCTGCGCGTACCGTTAAAGGCTGGAAGCGTCCTGAAAAGCAAAAATAATCACGAACGGATATAGCGTTTAGTTCATCAAAGGCAGGGCTCTCCCTGCCTTTTTAGTTTTTACTCTCCCTCTTTTCTTTTTGTACCGACCGCGTTTTGTTCTTCTTATATCTTCACTGTTGTGCCTATTGGTAATAGCCTGACATTATTCGCGTCAATTAATATGCCAGTTCTGCATTGATCTTTTATCTTTTGGTCTGCTACCATTATCTTTCAAATCGAAACTTATGATTGATGAATCGAAATATCATGTCAAAACGAAACACACAGCAACGCCGCCATGGCATCGCAGCATTCATTGCCCAGCAAGGCGAAGCCAGCGTGGATGCTTTGGCGCAACACTTCTCTACGTCGGAAGTTACTATTCGTAAAGATCTTGCGACCTTAGAGAAAAGTGGTCTGTTGCTTCGTCGTTATGGTGGTGCGGTCGCCATGCCGTCTGAAATCGTGGCTGTTGATGAAACGGAAGAATATATTTCAGAACGAAAGCTAGCGATTGCGAAGGCTGCGGCGGCACGTATTCGTGACCATAACCGCTTAATTTTTGATAGCGGTAGTACTACAGCTTGTCTGATCCCCCTCTTGAATGACAAGCAAGGCCTGATTGTGATGACGAATTCCCTCAACGTTGCCAATGCCCTTAATGAATTGGAAAACGAGCCTACATTATTAATGACGGGCGGAACTTGGGATCCCCATTCGGAAGCTTTTCAAGGTCAAGTAGCTGAGTCTGTATTGCGTTCGTATGACTTTGACCAACTCTTTATTGGTGCTGATGGTATTGATATTGAGAGAGGCACAACGACCTTTAACGAGCTGATGGGGTTAAGCCGAGTCATGGCGGAAGTGTCACGTGAAGTGGTTGTTATGGTGGAATCAAGCAAGGTGGGCCGTCGTATCCCAAACTTAGAATTACCTTGGGATAGCATTAATACCTTGATCACCGACGATGGCCTCGACCTTGAAGCCAAAAAACAAATTGAATTATGTGGTGTGCAAGTGATTTGCGCGCCAGTTGAAAAAAATTAGGAGAGTTAATATATGTGCGGAATCGTGGGTGCTGTAGCACAACGTGATGTGGCTGAAATTTTAGTCGAAGGTTTACGCCGCTTAGAGTATCGCGGCTATGACTCGGCGGGTGTCGCTGTGGTTGATCAACAAGGTCACTTAAATCGAGTACGCCGTTTAGGTAAAGTACAAGAGTTAGCTGATGCCGTTGATAGCAGCCCTGTGATTGGTGGTACGGGCATCGCACATACACGTTGGGCAACCCATGGCGAGCCATCGGAAAGCAATGCGCATCCACATGTTTCTGGTGACAATATTGCTTTAGTGCATAACGGTATTATTGAAAACCACGAAGAGCTTCGCACGCTATTGACTGAGCGTGGCTACAGCTTTGTATCGCAAACCGATACCGAAGTAATTGCTCACCTGGTGGAGTGGGAACTACGTTCAGCGGCAACGTTGCTTGAAGCGGTACAAAAAACCGTGGCACAGCTTGAAGGGGCGTACGGTACGGTCGTGATGGACCGTCGAGACCCTGATCGCGTTGTGGTTGCACGCTCTGGCAGCCCATTGGTGATTGGTTTGGGTGTTGGTGAAAACTTCTTAGCCTCTGATCAACTTGCTTTACTGAATGTCACGCGTCGCTTCATGTTCTTAGAAGAAGGTGATGTTGCTGAAATTACTCGTCGTGAAGTGAATGTGTTTGATGCGAGCGGTGAACCTATTCAACGTGAAGTGCATGAGTCTAACTTGCAGCAAGATGCCGCAGACAAAGGTCAATACCGCCACTACATGCAAAAAGAAATCTACGAGCAACCAAGTGCATTAATCAACACGATGGAAGGCCGCATCAGTAACGATAGCGTGATTGTTGAGAGTATCGGCAGTGGTGCGAAAGAGATCCTAGAGAAGGTAGAACACGTTCAGATCATTGCCTGTGGTACTTCTTACAACGCAGGTATGGTGGCACGTTACTGGTTTGAATCCATGGCGGGCGTAAGCTGTGACGTGGAAATTGCGTCTGAATTCCGCTACCGCAAGTTTGTCACTCGTCCAAACAGCTTATTGCTGACCCTGTCTCAATCCGGTGAAACGGCTGATACCTTGGCAGCACTGCGCTTAGCAAAAGAAAAAGGCTACATGTCAGCCATGACCATTTGTAATGTGGCGGGTTCTTCATTAGTACGTGAATCTGATTTAGCCTTCATGACCCGCGCAGGTACGGAAATTGGCGTGGCATCAACCAAAGCCTTTACGACTCAGCTGGTGGCGATGCTGATGTTTGTCACGGCACTAGGTAAAGAGAAAGGTTTGATCAATGCAGACAAAGAGCGTGAAATTGTTGCGTCACTGCACCAGTTACCGACGCAAATTGAGAAAGCATTGGCGTTTGATAAACCCATCGAACAACTCGCTGAAGATTTTGCGGATAAGCATCATGCGCTATTCCTTGGTCGCGGGGAGTTCTACCCTATTGCGATGGAAGCGTCACTGAAACTGAAAGAGATCTCTTACATTCACGCAGAAGCGTATGCGGCTGGTGAATTGAAGCACGGCCCATTGGCGCTCATCGATGCTGACATGCCTGTGATCGTGGTGGCACCGACCAATGATTTGCTTGAAAAGCTAAAGTCCAACATTGAAGAAGTGCGTGCCCGTGGTGGTTTGCTTTATGTCTTTGCCGATAGTGAAGCTGGCTTTGAAGCATGTGAAGGCATGAAGATCATTACTATGCCATGCGTGGATGACATTATTGCCCCTATCTTCTACACAGTGCCAATGCAGCTGCTGTCGTACCATGTTGCTTTGATCAAAGGTACAGATGTCGATCAGCCGCGTAACCTAGCAAAAGCCGTTACTGTTGAATAAATCTCATGATTGAGTTTTTGTTTGAGTTGTAAGAAAAAGCACCGTTCGCGGTGCTTTTTTTATGGCTGACATTCGGCAATGAGTGAGAGCGTCTACGCTCTAATACAGCCATGACGCTTATTTTTATGGTAAAGAGCAACCAACACACGGTTTTGTCTTGTTTGTTTAGCACTGGTGACGAGAATATTGCGAAATGAAAATCCAGATAGCAATGTACAACTTTCTGCGAATCAAAATAGAAATACGGAATATGTTTTTATTTTAACTTGTTGAATATTAGGGTTTTGTACGAAAGTTTTAACTTGGCGCACCTTGTGCAAGTTCAGTCATGAACACTAAGTAGTCTTCTATTTGATGTGTATTGGAGGTTAGACATGACAGATTCTAAAACGAAAATCGCAGCACGTATTCGTGAAGCGCGTGAATGGAAAGGACTGACACAAGTGCATATGGCGCAACAACTGAAAGTTGCTCGCCAAACCTACCTTGATCTTGAAACCGGTAAAACCGAGCCTAAGGTCCGCTTACTGTCCGAAATATCTGAAATTACTGAGCGCCCACTAACGTGGTTCGTGTATGGCGATGAAGGGATTGAAATTTTAGAGAGCGAGTACAAAGAAGAGATTGATCGCTTGCTACAGTATTTTAGTCGCCTCCCGCATTCGGCACGTAATGTTATTTTACAACAAAGCATTAATTTGGCGGGCTTTATGGCGGAGTACACTAAGGCATTGACGCAAAGAGATAAAAGTTAAGCAGAATTATGTTACAGCGCTCACTGCACTGTGTTGTACGATGTTGTAGGCAATATCAAAATATGACTGTCTACTTAGGCTTACATTGTAAGCCAAGGGTCACAAATTGACTTATCACTCGGTGACGCGTGGAATGCTAAGGGCATAATTCCTAGTTATTAACAACTTAGTTATGCCTTAAGGCGGTCGTTCGTTGTGGCACAAGTTTTCGTGCTAACAACAGCGATGAAGTAGATGGTATCTGCATGAATACTTCCAAATTATTGATCGCCAATAAAATTCGCGAGGCGAGAGAGTGGAAAGAGATCACGCAAGTTGGAATGGCTAAAAGGCTTGGCATTGCGCGTCAAACTTATCTTGATTTAGAGTCCGCGAAAACGGAGCCTCGAGTATCGACATTAATGAAGATCGCGGAAGTGACTGAGCGTCCTCTGACTTGGTTTTTGTTTGAAGATAACCCCGCTAGCCGCCCGTGTGTACAAGAAGACACCCAGCAATTGATCAATATGCTGGCTGAAGTACCTCCATCATTACGGGCTCGATTAATTGAGCTTAATTTAAGCTTTATTTCTTGTTGGTTTGAACAGCAAAATAAAAGCCATAAATAAGCGATCATTGTTTTGAATATAAAAAAGCAGCCACTGGCTGCTTTTTTTGATCTTACTGGTTTCAAGGTGAGCCAGTGATACTACTGCGCTAAGAAAAATTGATAAGCGGGATTGGCTGTTTCATCTTTCCATTGGTAGCCGAGTTCTCGTAAATAACTGGTAAATGATAAAACATCCCCTTCCTCCAGCTCAAAACCACAGAGTACACGCCCATAATCTGCGCCATGGTTACGGTAGTTAAATAAGCTGATGTTCCAGCGCGTTCCCAGTGTGTTTAAGAATTTCAGCAAGGCACCTGGGTATTCCGGAAATTCAAAGCTATACAGCTTTTCTTGTAAAGGTTTCGATGGACGCCCACCGATCATGTAACGCACGTGTAGTTTTGCCATTTCATCATCGGACAGATCCACCACAGGGTAGCCGCCTTGGCGCAAATCCTCGATGATGCTATCCAGTTCTTCTTGCCCTTGCATTAACCTCACACCGACAAACACATTGGCCAAGCTGTCATCGCTGTAGCGGTAGTTAAATTCAGTAACGGCACGTCCACCAAGAATATGGCAGAAATCAAGGAAGGCGCCTTGGCGCTCAGGAATGGTGATGGCCAGTAAGCCTTCACGTTTCTCCCCCAGCTCACAACGCTCAGACACATAGCGCAGGCCATGAAAGTTGAGGTTAGCCCCTGATAACACCGCAGCGAGCTTTTTATCTTGTAGCTGGTGGACATCGGCATACTTTTTCAATCCAGCCAAAGAGAGCGCCCCCGATGGCTCGGCAATCGCCCGCGTATCTTCAAAGATATCTTTCACAGCAGCACAGATTTCATCGGAACTGACGGTGATCACGGCATCAAGGTGCTGTTGGCACAGGCGGAAGGTTTCATCACCAATGCGCTTTACCGCGACACCGTCGGCAAACATACCGACTTGATCCAGAGTGACGGGCTCGCCTGCTGCCAATGCGGCTTTCAGGCAGGCTGAATCTTCGGCTTCGACGCCAATCACTTTGATTTGTGGCAGTAGTTGCTTGAGTAACACAGCGACACCTGCGGCTAAGCCACCGCCACCAACAGGGAGAAAAACATAATCAAGGTGACCATTTTGCTGGAGTAATTCCATGCCGATGGTGCCTTGCCCTGCAATCACAGCAGGGTGATCGAAGGGGGGAATAAAGGTGAAATGGTGCTGCTCAGCCAGTTCGACTGCGCGGGCTTTCGCTTCATCGAAATTATTACCGTGTAGCACTACCTTTCCACCGAAACTTTTCACCGCTTCGACTTTAATGTTTGGCGTGGTGAGTGGCATCACAATTGTCGCTTGAACACCAAGTTGCTTGCCTGATAGCGCCAACCCCTGAGCATGGTTACCTGCTGATGCTGCAATTACCCCGGCTTGTTGTTGAGCGGGGGTTAATTGCGACATCATGTTGTAAGCGCCACGTAGCTTAAAAGAATGCACGGGTTGGCGATCTTCACGCTTAAGCTGGATCTGGTTCCCCGTGCGTTCGGATAAGCGCTGGAGTGTTTGTAATGGGGTGACTTGTGCCACCTCATAGACAGGTGCGCGAAGAATATCGCGGAGATAATCGGCGCTACTTAATGGCGATGGTTCTCGTGAGGTGGTGTCGTTAACCTGCTGGACTTCATTCATGGTAGCTACCCTTCGAGTTTTGACTTGTCGCGGATGGCACCTTGATCGGCACTGGTTGCGAGCAATGCATAAGCACGGAGTGCGTAAGAGACATCACGTTGACGGTCAACGGGCTTCCAACCATGCTGATCGTTATGAGCGCGGCGTTCGGTCAGAGTGTTTTCATCCACATTAAGCTCAATCGTACGGTTGGGAATATCAATCGCAATCGTATCGCCATCCTGGATTAAGCCGATTGTGCCGCCACTTGCGGCTTCCGGTGAGACGTGGCCAATCGACAGCCCTGATGTGCCTCCTGAGAAGCGACCATCAGTGATTAATGCACACTCCTTGCCTAGTCCCATCGATTTAAGGTAGGTGGTTGGGTACAGCATCTCTTGCATACCTGGGCCGCCTTTAGGCCCCTCGTAGCGGATCACCACTACATCGCCAGCTTTGACTTTGCCACCGAGAATACCTTCCACTGCGCTGTCTTGGCTTTCAAATACCACGGCAGGGCCAGTGAAGGTTAAACAGCTCTCATCAACGCCGGCGGTTTTAACGATGCAGCCATTGAGTGCCATGTTGCCAGACAGTACCGCTAAGCCGCCATCTTGGCTAAAGGCGTTGGCTTTGTTACGAATACAGCCGCTTTCACGATCATCATCGACGCTGTCCCAGCGGCAATCTTGTGAGAAGGCTTTGGTGGTGCGAATACCCGCAGGGCCAGCACGGAAGAAGTCTTTTATTTCAGCAGATTCTGTCACGGCAATATCGTAAAGAGGCAGTGTTTGAGCAAACGTCTGACCTAGCACATTGTAACAATCGTTATGGAATAGACCAGCGCGATCCAATTCGCCTAAAATACCGTAAACCCCCCCCGCACGATGCACATCTTCCATGTGGTATTGCTGGGTTGAAGGGGCGACTTTACACAGGTGCGGTACTCGACGAGACATACGGTCGATGTCCTCCATGGTGAAGTCGACCTCCCCTTCCTGTGCGGCAGCCAGTAGGTGCAGCACGGTATTGGTGGAGCCACCCATGGCAATATCGAGCGCCATCGCATTCTCAAAGGCGTTTTTATTGGCAATATTGCGTGGTAGTACACTGACATCATCGTTTTGGTAATAACGTTTGGTTAAATCGACGATGCGCTTACCTGCATTGATAAACAGTTGCTCACGATCGGCATGAGTGGCTAGCATTGAGCCATTACCGGGTTGGCTTAATCCCAATGCTTCAGTTAGGCAGTTCATTGAGTTGGCAGTAAACATCCCTGAGCACGATCCACAGGTTGGGCAAGCGGATCGTTCGATCTGCTCGCTTTGTTCGTCAGAAACGGTTGGATCCGCCCCTTGGATCATGGCGTCAACCAGGTCCAGTTTCAGGATTTGATCCGAAAGTTTGGTTTTCCCCGCTTCCATCGGGCCACCAGACACAAAAATTACTGGAATATTGATCCGCAGTGCGGCCATCAGCATACCGGGAGTGATTTTGTCACAGTTAGAAATACACACCATGGCATCGGCACAGTGGGCATTCACCATATACTCGACGGAATCAGCAATGAGTTCGCGTGATGGTAGCGAATACAGCATGCCGCCATGACCCATCGCGATCCCATCGTCGACTGCAATCGTATTGAACTCTTTGGCGATCCCGCCTGCTTTTTCAATTTCGCCTGCGACCAGCTGTCCCATGTCTTTTAAGTGAACATGGCCGGGAACAAACTGGGTAAAGGAGTTAACAACGGCAATGATCGGCTTACCGAAATCTTCATCTTTAACGCCAGTTGCACGCCATAAAGCGCGGGCACCGGCCATATTACGGCCGTGAGTGGTTGTGGCAGAACGGTACTTAGGCATAACTACAAATATCCTTTTGTTGCATGACCCGCTTGAGTGCGGGCCATGGCGGTAATTCTTCGCGTGAGCTTATTTCTTGTCTGGGTAGACGTAATCCAACCAGCCCCATTTGTCTTCTGTGGTGCCGTTGAATAGACCAAAATAAGCCGCTTGAACGGCCTTGGTGATCGGGCCGCGTTTTCCTTCGCCGACCACAATTTGATCAACGGTGCGCACGGGTACGATTTCAGCGGCTGTGCCTGTCATGAAGATTTCATCGGCCAGATACAGGGCTTCGCGGGCAATGTTTTCTTCGCGTACTTCGTAGCCCATCTCTTTGGCGAGCACCATGATGGAATCGCGGGTAATACCGGGCAAAATAGCACTGGTTGCAGGTGGGGTTAGTAGTACCCCATTTTTGATCACGAAGATGTTTTCACCCGCCCCTTCAGACAGGTAACCATCAACGCTGAGGGCAATCCCTTCGGCGTAACCGTGGCGGCGTGCTTCGCTGCCTACGAGCAATGATGAGAGGTAGTTCCCCCCTGCTTTTGCAGCGGTTGGAATGGTATTGGGTGCCGCACGATTCCAGCTAGAAATCATGGCATCAACCCCATTTTCGAGCGCTTCTTCCCCTAGGTATGAACCCCAAGGGAAAGCCGCTACGATCAAATCCATCTCAGTGCCAACGGGTGGGCAAACACCTAACCCGACATTACCGACATAGCCTAGTGGGCGAATATAAGCGGACTCGAGTTTATTGACGCGAATGGTTTCGCGACAGATTTCCATCAGCTCTTCAGCGCTATAGGGGATCGGGAAACGGTAGATTTTGGCGGAGTTTTTGAGTCGCTCCATGTGCTCTTTATGACGAAACACAATCGGGCCTTTAGGGGTGTTGTAGCAACGGATGCCTTCAAAAACCGAGGTACCGTAGTGCATAGCGTGAGTCAGTACGTGGACATTAGCCTCGCCCCAAGGAACCATGTCGCCATTAAACCAAATATAATCTGCTGTATTTGCCATTTTGCATTTCTTCCTTATGCACTAGTCTTGGTTTTCTAAGAGAGTTGTTGTTACGGTGCGAATATCCCAAAGCTTTTCAATTTGGTTGATCAGAGTGCTGATTGGTCGATCGCTATCAACCACAATTTCCACACTGGCAACCTTACTTTCATGGTTCTGAGTCGCGATGACTTTTTTAATAATAAAGCCACGGTGACGAATAACGCGTAATACTCGCTCTAGTAATACTGGTTTATCATCCGCTTTGATGTCGAGTAAATATCTATCCATTAGGTGTTCTCCAGCATATCTTGGTTAGCCGCGCCCGGTGGTACCAGTGGCCATACGTTTTCTTCTTCTGAAATCAACACATGGAGTAGGTAGGCGGTGTCACTGGCCAGCATTTCTTGTAGGGCTGGCTCGACTTCGTCTTTTTTGGTGATGGTTTTGCCTGGAATACCAAATGCCTTAGCGAGCATCACAAAATCAGGGTTGTCATCAAGAATGGTTTCACTGTGGCGGCCATCAAAAAACAGTGACTGCCACTGTCTTACCATGCCTAGGCGCTGGTTGTTGATCAATACCATTTTGACTGGGATCTGTTTGCGTTTTAGGGTGCCTAGCTCTTGGACATTCATCATGAACGAGCCATCCCCCGAGATTAAGATCGACTCATCGTTGGGGCGTGCGACTTTGGCGCCCATGGCAGCTGGTAACCCAAAACCCATGGTGCCTAGGCCTGCGGAGGTGATGTAATTTTGAGGCTCGCGTGGCTGAATGTGTTGTGCCGCCCACATTTGGTGTTGACCGACATCGGTAGAAACCATTGCCGTGTCGGGCATCATGTCAGACAGTTGTTTCATCAGCCCCGGTGCATAGATGAGTTCGCCGGGGTGGTCGTAACGCCATTTAAAATCACTGCGTAAGTTGTCGCAATGCTGGAGCCACGGGGCGATAGATTGGCTTAATTCCAGTTGTGGTAATACGGTATTAATGTCGCCACGTAGTGCTGCATGTGCTTGGCGAAGTTTATTAAATTCAGCCGCATCGATATCTAAGTGGATCACTTTGGCGTGAGGCGCAAAGGTATCTAGTTTGCCTGTTACCCGATCATCAAACCGCGCACCGACCACGATCAGCAAGTCAGACTCTTGCACCACCAAGTTCGCCGCTTTGGTGCCATGCATGCCAAGCATGCCCAAATAATGTGGATGGTGGCGCTCAATAGTGCCGAGCCCTTTTAAGGTACTGACTGCAGGCATTGGATTTAGCTGTAAGAACTGACGCACAGTCTGAGTTGCCTTTGCCAGTTGTACCCCACCGCCGACATACAATACTGGGCGCTCACTGGTAGCGAGTAATTGCTGAGCCGTGTGGAGTGCGTGGGAGCATACGTGAGGGAGTGCTGGCGGTGTGAAAGCTGGCAGCGTGTCAACAGGGGCTTGAGCGAGCTGCACATCTTTGGCGATATCGACAATCACGGGTCCTGGGCGACCGGTTTTAGCGACTTCAAAGGCTTCGGCTAATGTTGGGGCGAGCTCATCGATGTCGGTCACCAAATAACTGTGCTTGGTACAGGATAGCGACATGCCGATCACATCCATTTCCTGAAAGGCATCGGTGCCGATATGGCTACTGGCCACTTGCCCGGTGATCGCAA
Organism: Photobacterium swingsii; assembly: GCF_024346715.1. NCBI lineage: Bacteria > Pseudomonadati > Pseudomonadota > Gammaproteobacteria > Vibrionales > Vibrionaceae > Photobacterium > Photobacterium swingsii. The sequence continues at coordinate 3,786,851 of NZ_AP024852.1, read as the reverse complement.
CCAGTGGTACCGAATCAAGAAAAGCATCGGCTAAGCCTGTCACTAGGTTGGTTGCCCCTGGTCCGGATGTTGCCATGCAGACTGCTACATCTTGCGTGGCGCGTGCCATACCAATTGCAGCCATTGCTGCCCCTTGCTCGTGACGGCAAAGAATATGCTCAACTCCCCCATCGTAGAGCGCATCATAGATTGGCATGATAGCGCCACCTGGGTAGCCGAATACCGTGGTTATTCCTTGTTGCTGCAGCGCTGTTACAACTAACTCTGCCCCTGTCATCACGATCCCCTTATTCCATGTTGCGGATTGTCTATTTGCTTGCAGTTAGAAAAAAGCCCCCGGACCTTTTGGTTGCGGGGGCTTGTGCGTTGTTGCATTTGCGGCTGTTTAACGCCTAGCACTCCCCGTTGCGGTGATAATAATCACCACAATGACGTTGATAATGAGTACGAGGGCTTTGGCATTAAATTGCATTGTTACTTATCCAACTAATTTGTTTATTTGTTGCGCTACCTAAGTGGTAACACAGACATGAGTCGCATGACAAGCAAAAACTCAGGATTTGTTTTCATTTTCTCTGCATATATAGGCTAAGCATGAAACGAAATTGATAACTTTCATTAACTTATTGGTGCAAGCCATCATCAGGATGATTAAATTATGACTTTGGCCATTGTTCATAGCCGTGCGTGTGTAGGTGTGGATGCACCGCCTGTTACCGTGGAGGTACACATCAGCAATGGTATGCCTGCATTAACCTTGGTGGGGCTACCTGAAACAACCGTGAAAGAAGCCCGAGATCGGGTACGCAGTGCGATTGTGAATGCCAACTTTGAATTTCCTTCTCGCCGTATTACGGTCAACTTAGCACCGGCTGATTTACCCAAAGAAGGGGGGCGTTTTGATTTACCAATAGCCTTGGGTATTTTGGCAGCATCAGGGCAAATACCAACAACTAAGCTACCTAATCATGAATTTTTAGGGGAGTTAGCGTTATCGGGTCAGCTTCGTGCGGTGAAAGGTGCACTGCCTGCCGCACTGGCTGCAAAGCGCCTAGATCGTTGCTTGGTGGTACCCGATGGTAATGGTGATCAGGTTGGGCTGGTGGAGGGTTCCGAGCACAAATCTGCGGCGGATCTGTTAGCGGTATGTGGCTATTTATGCGATCAGCAGCCACTCACCTTGTTTCAACGTGCTGTTAATGAAGCGCCCACCGTCGTCACGGAACCTCAGCGGGATATGCAGGATATTATTGGTCAGCACCAAGGCAAGCGGGCATTAGAGATTGCAGCTGCGGGTGGGCATAATGTGCTGTTTCTTGGGCCTCCAGGGACAGGTAAAACCATGCTGGCTTCTCGGTTATGTGATTTGCTGCCGCCAATGTCGATCCCCGAAGCACTAGAAACGGCTGCTGTGACTTCATTGACCCAGCAAAGTTTGCACCAAGGCAACTGGCGTCAACGCCCCTTTCGTACGCCACACCATTCCAGCTCGATGGCTGCGTTAGTTGGGGGAGGATCCGTCCCTCGGCCGGGAGAAATTTCTTTGGCTCATAATGGTTTGTTGTTTTTAGATGAGATTACTGTTATCCCAATAATTAAAATTTATCAATGTAAACTTAATCGCTTGAATTGTAGGGTTTATAGGTAATATAGTCCCACTATTTTAACACTGACAATAATCATCCTGACAACTAAGGTGTTTATTATTTGTCAATCTGAGGGTTTGATTGTGAATGTTAAAACTCTAAATGAGCTTTCTTTATTAGATACTGCACTGTCAGCCGAATACTCTAAGTACATAACATCTGCTGCTAAATCTTCAGTCGCAGAAAACAAAAGACAGTCATTGTTGAATATTTATGCGGCTTATTGCTATTTGATTGGACAAGGTAACTACACAGCATTTGAAATATTGAATGACTCAAACCAACTCAATGCGCACTTCCAGTCGCTCATCGGTTTCATTTATGACTGCTTCGATGGTATCACTATCAAACATAGATATGGTCTATGCCGCGAGCTAAAACGCTTTTTTCGCCACATTGCACAGGATAAACAATTAACGCTTGATGAAGTGCAGCTGTCGAACGCCAAAATTTCAGAGGACACTTCGAGCTGTCTAGCGCAATTTCTTAAGCTTAAGATAGATAAGACAAGAGCTGACTACTTAAATGGTTGGCAGGTAGTATCAAAGGAAGGCAAAAGCGTTGAGGCTCATCTTGATACTCTTTATGTGAATTTTGGCGAAGCGTTTACCAACAGGGTTCATCTTGCTCTAAAAAACTATGCTTATACACAAAAATCAATAACTTTAGTTCAAGTATCAATAATACTCAAACAGCTTTTTATCGGCATGTCCACAGTTTATAACGAAAGGGACGGACTAACAATAGAAGCCCTCCTGAGCCGCAATCATGTGCAGCACTTTTTCCACAAGATTTTTAAGGTGCTATTTGTTCGCTCCCAAGCCGCTCAGCATTGCCCAAAGAGTTTTCATGTTAAATGGCGAAGTACAATTAACTATTATACAGACTGCTTTATCAACACTGGTGTTTTCTCTGAACCACACAAGCCTTTCATCGTTCCAGCCTGGAAAGACCCGAAAGATGCAGCGCCCACATTTTCGATTGGCGGTGACGCAACGGAGAAAGAAAGCTATCGATGGTTTGCCGACATCCCACTCAAAATTAAAGATGAAGAGGCTGTTTCAATCATTCAGCAACGCCTAGAGCGAGACATGGCACACATAAAACATGTATGTCTCGTGAAGTTTGAGGAACTTTTAGAACGAGAAGAAAGAAATAAAGCATTCCTCAAAACAGGTCTGGTTAAACCACTGAGTGGCACTTTAGGCCACCTTCAATATAACCACTTTGTCGGTGCAGATAAGCTAGACAATACGGTAGCAACCTTTTACGCACACGGCATAGCTGCGAAAGATCACTATCTATCATTTTTGGGATTTTTTGGTAATGCCAGCCAACTTTGCACTGAGTTAAACTTGCCCTCTAAATCAACACTAAGTGCTCTTTTAACACTACTTGTCATGGAACACCCAAAAATAACACCCTCTTGGCTAGCAAGATGGGAGCTATTTGATGTCAATGGCAATATAGTGGGCTACAAGCAGGTTGGTAATCAGTATATTGCAGTAAGCTATAAATCCCGCAAAGGACCAACCAATGCGCAGCAAGAGGTTGTGCTTAATGAGTTTTCTAAATCTGTCGTTGAGTTTTTGATACAACATACTCACATGGCGCGTGAATACCTAAAAAAGAACGGAAATATCAATTGGCGAAAGATGATTTTGACCGCAACCGCTTCCAACGTGGTGTGCCCAAGCAAACTTAATCAAACCCTTCACTCGGCAAATGATTTTTATGATTGGCTTCAGGATAAATCGCTCTTTGATAACAGCAGCGGTATCACGCTAAAAGATGCCCAAGCCATTTCTGATATACATACGTTGCGCTCGATTAGGCGACACCGAGGCCTCCAAATTTATCTGAAAACACGTTCAATGGATGCGGTTGCCGAGGCGCTGGGTCATGAAAAGAAAGATGCCAGACTACTGACATCTTATCTACCTAAACCATTGATGGACTTTTTTAATGATCGCTGGGTGCGTCAGTTCCAGAATGCCATTTTGCTTGAAGCCATGAAAGACTCAGTACATTGCCTTGATGCCGTTAACATGAGCGCCGAGGACATTGAAGAATTCCTAAACAATCACGGCATCAGTAATATTCCAGAGCATTTCGACCACGGTTTTAATCAGCAGGCCGCTACTGACAATGAAACCTCTGAATTCTTAGTGTTCGACCAGTTGACGTACACTATTTCCACCTCTCTTTTGCAGCTATTGATGGCGATACGCTTTATTGTTGAGAGTAGAGATGATGAGTCTTCATTTTTAGATATTGTTTTCCATTGGTATCAGTCGGCGGTGTTTATCCTAGATACCCTAAATTCAGGCAAGCATAGTGCTGATACTGATTTAATGGAAATGCTTGATATTGCGATTAATAACAAGCTTGATGCTGATTTAATTAAAGGAGCGTTGCTATGTTAAGTGTCGCTATCGACAATACCTCCATTGCTAGTCTCATTGAAGACATCGTGCTAGACCACTCGACTCTGAATGGTCTTAGCATAGAAACGCTTGAGCAAATTATAAATTTCTCAGTAGCCAATAATGATTATCGAGCATTAGACATCATCACTCATATCCACACTGGCATCTACGGCTACGATGAAAGACAACCCGAGTGGTTAGAATCCAGTTTTTCCGCACCTAAATGGACACTAACATTCGGTAAAATCCCAAAAACAATCCACTGGGATAGCGTGTACCTGGATGATGGAAAGAAGCTCACGGACACAACGCATCGCAAGTTATTAAACAGTTTTAAATACTGGATCACGGCGACAGATAACCCGCTTGAAAATGGTGGCAAAATTATCAGCCCAACAATGGCTTCTATAAAGGTTAATAGAGTTATCGCCCTAATAAATGCCATCCTGTTGCATTCAAAGGAATTGAAGCTTGCAAAATATCACCTGCAAAATGTGAATGATGACTTCTGGTTGAATATCTTGATGAAATTCGCTGAGCACGGAAATTTTTATGGGGTATACGAGTTTGATAAACGCACCAAAGCATTACTGGACGATGTTTCTCAGGGGATTTTAGATGCAGATGCTCAAAGGTTTAGAGAAAAATACCCCTACATTGGGCGAGATATTGCCCAAGATGAGGTTTTCTTATCTTTAGAAGCGAGAGACAAAGCGTGTGCTTGGCTTTTTGAGCAAGGTTACTATCAAATGAGAACAAGCATTCTTTACGACGGCAATACTGCAGTATTAAACAAGTTGTTATTTGATGGCAAGATTCTTTACCAAGGCATTAATGCTCCCAGGTATCCAGAGCTTCGCCTCAAAGAGCCAAGTCGAGACTCAGAATATTGTGCTGTTGAGAATAGGGATACCTCAATAGGCACGAATCAAAAGACAATATCACAATACATTGAACTCATTCGATTGATTCACACCAACTTTGAACGTGAGGATGTCGCAAGACCTTTAATCCTATCTGAGTGTGTCAGTGCGGGTAGCATTGGTGAGTTAGTTGACCTAAAAAAGTTAGGACGAACCCGCACCTTGCCGCCTAAGTTTGTGTTTAACCTAATTCGTCAATGCTATGAGTTTGCCAAAGAGCATCTGCCGACTGACAAAGGTGCTGTTACCTTACTAGACGAAATGCTAACTCTGCTGTCTAAAGCAAGAAGGATATCTACTGGGAAAAAATCTAACCCTCATCGCCCACGTCAAAATAGTTCAGCATGGGATGAAAAATTACATCGAGAGATGTCTAGTTCGGAACGAGGTTACTGGTTTCAAAAGGAAGCCATCAATTGCCTGAGCAGTGAGTACCTAAGAAAAGGAATAAAACAGGTTCAGGGTTTTACAGAAGGTGTCGAAAATCGCCACGAACGAATTAGAGCCAACGAGAGTTTGTTTGAACTGTTCTCGGTGCTGCAAGGCGCTATACAGGTCTTGGTGGGAGCCATCATGGCGCGGCGACAAGATGAGTTAGTCAAACTGAAGTCACATGGCAACTTATCTCCCAATGTAGACCCTTTTTCAGAAGAAGGGTCAAAGACAGAGTACAGTTTGATATTCAGGGTAAAGAAAACAGGCTCAAAGGGGGTCAATGCGACCATAGAAAGACCAATCCCCTTATCTATCGCTAAGCTTATTTGGCAACTTGAGCAATTTAACATCAAGGCAAGTGAATTAAATTTAGACAAAGGAAAGTTGTCTCTGTTTAATAATTTAGACTCAAAGAAGAGCCAGTTAAGTCAGGTACATCACACAACCTATAATGCACACCTCGATGCGCTGTGCGATTACGTCGAAACGGACTTGGTAGAGTATGACAACGGTGAATACCGCCGTAATTACGTTCGTCAGCACCAATTAAGACGCTTCTTTGCGATGGCATTCTTTTGGTCTAAGGGGACTGATGGGATGGACGCCCTACGTTGGATGCTAGGTCACTCAGATTTGGAACATCTATACCATTACATCTCTGAGTCAGAGACAGGGGCGGTACTCAATGGAGCGAAGGCGAGCGTGATTGTTCGTGGTGTCGTCGATTCCACTTCTGAGCTTGCCAAGCTCGATGGAGTAGAAGAGATTCGAAAAATTATTGCAGAGCGCCTGACTGGCGATAGTTCAACGCCGATCACCATAGAGTCTGTGAGCGAAGCGGCAGAAGATTACGATGATGAGTCTTACCTAACCGTTCCTCATATTAGCCAAATTCAAAAAGAGCAGGACATTGAAACAGAGGTTATTCACCTTCTGGAAGAGGGGCGGATCACTCTGGAGCCAGAGTTTTTTACCATAGAGGATAGCGATGGTAATGTCACTCAAACATTTAACCTCATTTTAAAAATCAAAGATCTTGATTAAGGATTGGGCTAATGAAAGTTTTAGAGAAAAACCAAACCAAGGTACTTGAAACAGAAAAGTTTTTGAGAGAAATAATCACATCTCCCGCTGAGTTTAAAGATGATGAAGAGCTTATTAAGGCTCTTAAATCACAATCTGGCATCGCTAAGTATCAGGATCAGGAGCGTAATATCATATCATGCTCATTAAACACGGTTAAAAGCATCTCAGAAGCACTTTTAGAGAGAGGCTTCGTATCTTTAGATGAACTACGCATTAATGCAAAACTGGCGATAGAGGCTGCACATCACGATGAGAAAGCTTCCAAAGGTAACAAACAAACAGTCGTAGGTTTAAAGCATAAAGTCGCAGAGCTAGAGTCTGAGTTGGATGCAGCGCAACGCAGCAATTCTTTACTGACCGTTATGGTCTCTGAGTTGCGTTCTAGGCTAAAGCAACTAGCGCAGCATGAGGGCACAGTAGAAGAGCGACAGGAGCTTTACCGAGAGCATAATCGGAAGATTGAAGCACAGATGAATTACACATTGAATGGAGAGATTTGATGGCGGTTCGTAAGCTTAAAGGCTTTGAACAATGGAGCCACCTTGGGTTTGATGGAAAACTTATCTTTCGTAAGCCTTTAGACATCCCTTTCGTTACTTACAGCAATCATGTGCCTTGCTATGAAGCCAATGCCTACATCCATAGTTTGATGGTGAGAAACTTAAAAAGTGACACGATTCGGGGGTATGCACACGATATTATTCACTTGGTGCATTTTATTGAAAAACAGCCGATATTGAGCCGATTTAGCCAGCTTACAGACGCAACATTCACCCTTTTCGTCCAGTCACTACAGGCAGAGAGAACGCCGTTTGGCGAACTAAAACGCAAGAATAACTCAGTTATAAAGATTGCACATACCTGTCTGGATTTTTTGCAGTTTATCCAAGAGTTTCATGACTTGAGTGCTTTTATTGGCAAAGATAAAGGCAACTCAATACAGATACTTGAAAAGCATTACAAACGTAAACAGGAAGGACGCAAAGGGTTCATTGAAGGCACTAAAATTACGCACTCTGCTGTGCCAACAAAAGATGAAATCAAGAAACGCCACCCTGTTTCGGAAGATGATGCCTTACGTGTGTGGGAGTTTATCAAGACTCAGAAAAACAAAGATAAGCGTAGAAGGGACATGGCGCTATACACCGCAATGGAGCAACTAGGCGGTCGTGTGTCGGAGCTTCATCTGATTAAAATGACCGATTATGAGGATGCTAGACGGACAGGTATGCTTACCCTTACCACTTTAAAGCGTAAGGACGATAACACCACTCGAAAGATTCCCGTGCCACACCTTTTGTTATCAATGATTGCGGATTACGTCAAAGTTCGTAAGAAAGCGATGAGGAAAAAAAAGGTTCAGCATGACTACCTCTTTATCAGTTTAACCACAGGCCAACCCTTATCTGCTGACTCATGGACAACGTACATGAACGCTTGGAAAAAAGAGCTTGGCATCGAGGGTGAGTTGCATCCACACCTGTGGAGGCACGCATTCATTACAGACAAGCTTAAGGAACTTATTCTTGCCACTAAAGAAGTGAATGACAAAGATGATTTCCGAAAACATCTGCTTCATACACAAACATTTAAAATGCAGCTTCAGCAGTGGACAGGTCACACAATGCTTAGTTCATTAGATATCTATATTGACCTCGCATTTGCAGATATCCACGGCTACACAGAGGTTTATAATGCAGTATCTCTAAAGTCAAGTGTTGACTTGGCAAAACGTCAGATTGAGTTGTTAGAAGAACAGATAGCGAGGAAGGAGTTAACGCCTACCGCAGCGCTCGGTGAGATGAAGAAACTATTGAGAGCTTTTCAATCTGATATAGACAAAAGCATTGTCCCTTCGTCATAGTAAAAGTTCATCACCAAGCGGTCATGTAACACGTCTTTGGACAGAAATCATTTAGAGTCGAAGGTCTAAATAACCTTAGATTCATTATTTTATGTATTTTGACCCTACCAATACCTCTCTACACATGAAAACCAATAATGAATAAATACGCAATGCCCCTTGTAGTGGTCAACTAAAATTGTCCACGGTTTTAGAGTTTTCCCAATATAATCGTTCTGATTCATTGGGAGTTAGACCTCCGTTATACTGATGTGGCCTGAGTTGGCAGTAATATCCAATGATGTAGCGAGTGATCTCTTGTTGAGTCTCAGCAAAGCTACGATAACCCACCGTTGGCACCCATTCCGTTTTTAGACTTCTAAAGAAGCGTTCCATTGGCGCATTATCCCAGCAGTTTCCTCGGCGAGATAAACTCTGTTTTATTTGAAAGCGCCACAGTAGTTGGCGGTATTTACGACTGGTATAGTGACTACCTTGATCGCTATGGGACATGACACCTTTTGGCTTGCCGCGAGACTCATAAGCCATCGACAAAGCTTTGCCTGTTAACCGACTATCAGGTGATAAAGACATCGACCAACCAATCACTTTACGAGCAAAAAGATCGATAACAACCGCTAAATACATCCACCGATTACCCGTCCAAATATACGTAACATCGCCAACCCATACTTCATTTGGGGCGGTAACAGCAAACTGACGACCTAAGTGATTTGGAACTTCAATATGCTCTTGTGAAGCCTTTCTGTAACGATGTTTTGGCTCTTGGCAACTCACTAAACCAAGAGTTCTCATCAGTTTTTTCGCTCGGTAACGACTCAGCTTTACGCCCTGATTTGTGACTATATCTGCAATGGTTCTCGCTCCCGCAGAGCCATTACTTACAGAGTGAGCCTCACTGACCAAGCTGCGCAATTTTACTGTTTCAGCATTAATTACCGTTGGGTGTTTAAGCCAATAGTGATAACTACTTCGATGAACATTGAAGACTTCGCATAATGTTTTTACGCTGTAGCTCTGCTTGAGTTTCTTGATTATCAAGAATTGTTCAGTGAGTCCGACATCAACAGAGCCGTGGCTTTTTTTAATATTTCATTATGCTCTTCAAGGCGAGCCAGCTTCTTTTTTAATTCCCGAATTTCTATTTGCTCAGGAGTCATAGGTGAAGCTTTCGGTGCTTTCCCTTGGCGTTCTTCTCTAAGCTGGCGAACCCATTTATCCATCGTAGATTTACCTACATTCATGGCTTGAGCAGCTTCAGCTACGGAGTAGTTTTGATCGAGCACTAACTGTGCCGCTTCCAGTTTGAATTCGGCACTAAACAGTCGTCTTGTACGTTTTGTCATAATGTCACCTATTAACTTATGAGGTGATGATATCACCTCTAACTAAGTGACCAAATTCACTATGCCACTACATAACCAGTATAGTGGCCACTTATTAGAGTGAAAAAGTATGTTAATTCTCTATATAACAAACTTTAGCGGAAAGCATAAAGGGGTAGAAGCTGTCGAACTAAGGCGCTCTTGTCCCAAAGCGGGTCTCGATTCCAGACGACTTAACACTAGCTTGGGTATCAAATGAACTAGCTTCTATTCCAACGCCATATTATGGGCATGATTTACATTACAAACCAGCGTTACGCTGTGTGCTATTGACTCCCCCAAAGAGTTTAATTGTAAGGGCTTTGTTATTACTCCATTGGCACCAGCATCAACGAACGCTATCGCTGTTTCTTTGGTAACATCAGCGGTACAACCAAGAATAACCCCTTGAAAATCATGTTCATTTCGTATTGATTTTGTCGCTTCTATGCCTCCCATTTGTGGCATTTGATGATCCATCAAGATTACGTCAAAAGAACATTGGCGCACCCTTTCAACAGCTTCTACCCCGTTAGATACAATAGAAGTAGTAAGCCCTAGCTTTTCACACAAGCGTTTAGCAACAAGTTGATTAATCCGGTTATCCTCAACGATAAGAACTGACTTACCGGAAAAGTCTTCTTCGTTTGAGAGCTTTCTTTTATCTTGGAAGGTGGTTCCCCTTGGGCTTATCACTTTTGCTGCAAAGCAACTTCCTGAACCTAACTCACTTGTGACTGTAATATCCCCACCCATTGATAAACATAATTTTTTTACTATGGATAAACCTAACCCTGTACCTCCAAATTCGTGCATCGTTCTAACATCTGCTTGTTCGAACGCATTAAAAATACCGTTTAAACGATGTGATGGTATACCAATTCCAGTATCAGACACTTGAATAAAAAGCTCACTTTTTTCATTGTCATATTTTAAGACAACCTTAACCTGTCCATCAGAGGTAAACTTAATGGCATTCCCTACCAAGTTGTAAATAATTTGACGTATACGAGCTTTATCTCCGACTAAAACAAGATCTTCAGGCAAACTACTGGTGTCGAATATAAGCTGAAGATTTTTGTCAAAAGACTGCGGATAAAAAGAGTTTTTTATTGGCATCAATAGCTTGTTTAGTTCGAATTCTTCCTTAACAAAAACTAGATTTCCTTGTTCTAGATTTGAAAAATCAAGAATTTCGTTTATGACTACCATTAGGTGTTCACCTGACTCTAAAAGCGTATCTAAGTGTGTCTGAATAGTTGAATCTTTATTGTCAGATATGAGTAACTGCGTCATTCCTATAACACCATTCATTGGGGTTCTTATCTCATGACTCATTGTTGCTAAAAACATGGACTTAGCTAAGTTGGCTTCCTCCGCCTTATTTACAGCCCCCTGTAATGCTAACTTGGTTTTTTTCAATTCTATAATGTAGTGGTTAAGGTAAAGGAGCACGACAGAGAAGACTAAAATAATCAATAGTATCAAGGTATAAACGGTTGCTTTGCTGGTTAAGAATATGTTGTCCATCAAACGTGCGTGAACATGTTCCGCTGCTTCATCCATCTCTTCTGAAAAAACTTGTTTCTCTAATTCGTTTAATAAAGATTCTGATACGGTTTGTTGTTTTGCTTTAAGTATTTTCTCAAGTAATGCCAATTGTCTATCAGCAGTTTTTACGTACTCATCAATTATAGAAGGAAGTGAGTTGCCTAACCAAAGCATTTGAGGAAATCTAACGTTAACGTCATTGCTGGCTTCCTTTAAAGTGTTTAACTCGTAAGTTAGCTCTTGTACTTCAGAAAGTAGTTTATTTATCTTGTAGTCAACATCTTCTGGCTGAGTTAAATGAACATAGCTTCTCATATGGACAAGGCTTGCTGAATGGGCAACGTGTGAGTTTTCAATAGCCTCTAGAAGAGAGTTTTGAGTTTTAAATGAAAAGAATAAACTGAGAGTTATGCCCAATGCTAGCGCAATTAAAGTTTCCATAACGTTGAACATTGGTGAGTGTTCATTATTCACTTGAGTCCTCCAGATGGAATTCATGGATAACAGGTATAGAGCTTTCTTTTTCAATATAATCAAAAAAGCAAGCAACCATAAATAGCCAAACAATTAATGCTATCCATACAAATACGCTTGTCTTATTCACCTTCAGGCACCTCTCTTTTTCCATATGCATAAAGTTTAGAAGAACATAGCTTCAGTAGCCACTCAATTTTTGTGACTAAAGTCAACGAAAAGAAAATGGTAGGGGTATGAAACGCTTAAAGTTGTTGGAGTAAGGCGCTGTTGTCCCGAAGCGACCTTACCAACATAAAAAATCATTTTTACTGCATGAGTCTTGTTGCCGTCACATGAGCAGGGTTTGGGTAAATTCCGGTTGTCTTCGAACACGCATGTTATGGCTGAAAATGATAATGGGGCATAACTGTTTTAGCTGGTAGTTTTGCTCTTTATCTGAACTTTGTGACTAAATCAGTAGTTGCACCTAACGACTAAGTGAATACTCATTCATGAGGAGGGGCTAGATGAAGACGTCAGATTGAACGGATAACATAGCTACTTTCTCGACTAAATAGAAAAAATGACCTACCGTTCCGCTAGCATCTGAAGCGATGCGCTCCACTAACTCGGACAACACTCAAAGCCTCAAATTGACAACATTTATTACTCAAACTTGATATTAGGAAAATGCCAGAGTTTGAACGTAAAGTGTTGGACTCATTGCGTGAGCCGCTAGAGTCAGGGGAGATTGTGATTTCTCGCGCGACCAGTAAAGCGACCTTCCCTGCTCGTTTTCAGCTTATCGGTGCCTTGAACCCTAGCCCAACAGGCTATTACGAAGGTAACCAATCACGGACCAATCCACAGGCGATTTTACGTTATTTAAGTCGCCTTTCTGGGCCGCTATTGGACCGTTTTGATATGTCGATTGAGATCCCATTATTGCCACGCGGCACATTGGCTGAAGGGGGCGATCGGGGAGAGCCGACAGCGGTGATCCAAGCGCGGGTACTGCAGGCGAGGCAGTTGATGGTTGAACGTTCGGATAAAGTGAATGCCCTGCTATCGACCCGAGAGTTAGACCGTTATTGTGGCCTAGCCAAGGCGGATGCGACCTTTCTCGAAACAGCGCTTCATCAATTGGGCTTATCCATTCGTGCGTATCACAGGATCATCAAGGTAGCGCGTACCATTGCTGATTTGGCGGGAGACAGTCAGATTTCGCGTTGTCATTTAGCGGAAGCGTTGGGCTATCGGGCGATGGATCGGTTGTTGAAGCAGTTAAGTGCGCAAGTTGTATGACTTAAGGGCATTATCAAAAATAAAAAAAGGGCGCAGGTGCCCTTTTTTGGAAATTTGGTAGCTGTTATTTCTTATTTTTTAAGCAAGAAATTAACCAACTCAAAATACTCTTCAGCCGATTCAATTTCACCGGTTTGTACTAGGTATTTATTGTTCACCACAACCGCAGGAACACCTGTTAGGCCACTATCTTGGAAGGCTTTATTGTAACGGTTAACCATAGAGTTCACCGCAAAGCTATTGAAAGCGCCGTCGTAGTCTTCAGCTTTCACGCCTTCATCTAAGAAAATTTGGCGTAGCTCAGCATCGCTGCGTGGGGCTTTTTGCATACCGTGAATACGGTTAAATAGCACAGGGGTCATCTTATCATCGACACCTAAGGTGATTGAGGTCGCGTAAGCTTTGCTCAATGATTTACCCATAGGGCCACCCATGAAAGAAACGTGATTCTTTTGGAATTTTGCGTTTTCAGGCAGGGTCTTTTTGAGCTGCTGAATCATAGGCTCAAAACTATTACAGTGTGGGCAGAAGAATGAAAAATATTCGGTAACTATAGGTGTTGAAGACTTAGGTAATTCCAATACCTTGTAGTAATCCCCTTCGGTGAATTTAGCCGCTTGTACAGAAAACGATAACAGTGTGGCACTGGCAATCGCTAAAATTGTCTTCATTATACGCATGAAGTCTCCCTTATTTGGTGTAGTTAGTGGTACTGATTAACGATGTCTCACAGTACGATTTTGGTTGGGATCAATCCCTTGTAATTATTGATTGTTGTCACAGTGATTTGTGTTACTAACGCTTGGTTACCATTGTGGCATAAGCTGTAGCGGTGCCTCATGCAGTGCTGCAATTTGTTCTTTAAATGCGAGCACTTGGCCTTCCCAGTACTTATTGTCTGCAAACCAAGGGAACGCCCGTGGGAATGCAGGATCCTGCCAACGTTTAGCAAGCCAAGACATATAATGCACCATTCTAAGACCGCGTAAAGGCTCAATTAGTTGCAGCTGATTATGATTAAAATCAGCAAATTCATTATAACCTTCAAGAATGGTATCGAGCTGGGCCAGCTGGTCATGACGATCGCCATTTAATAGCATCCATAAATCTTGAATGGCAGGACCGTTACGGGCATCGTCGAGATCGACAAACATCGGGCCATCACGCCATAAAATATTGCCTGGGTGGCAATCACCATGTAAACGTAGGGGCTGCCAGTTGCTATGCCATTGTTGGCTCAGTTCACCAATCAAAGTATCTAGATCGGCAAAGAAAACATTTTTCAGGTGATCGGGAATAAAATCAGCATTTTCGAGGATCTGACGCGGCTGATGTAAATATTCTTCTAAGCCGATCGTCGGACGGTGTTTGAAAGCGGAGCCTTGGCTAACTTGGTGAATACGGCCAAGAAAGCGCCCCACACCTTCAAGCTGATCAAAATTATCCACTTCAAATTGACGTCCGCCAACACTCGGGAATAAGGCAAAGCGGTGGCCTTGGTAATGTAGCAAGCTTTCACCGTCGAGCTTAATGGGAGCAGCGATGGGAATGTCTTGTTCAACCAGCTCATGGCTGAAGTCGTGTTCTTCTTGGATTTGTTCGTTGCTCCAACGCTGAGGACGGTAGAACTTGACGACATAGCGCGAACGATCTTCTGCTTGAAATTGATAAACTCGGTTTTCATAGCTATTAAGTGCTAACAGGCCTGATTCTGCACGGATGCCAGTACTGTCTAAGGCATCAAGCAATAAATCAGGGGTGAGATCAGAAAAACTAAAGCTTTGTTGTGTCATGGAGGTGTCCACAGCCGAATGAATGGGAAAGAGTATACCACTAGATCAAAAAAGGACCTGTGCTGGTCCTTTTCTGAGGCTTGCAAAGAGGTGCGCTAACAATAGCGACGTTGCTGAGTGACTGTCTTTTCAGACATTAACGTAGCTCGCCGATGAAGCGACTTTCCGTGTGTAATGGCTCCCCCGCATCGCTAGCGGTGTCTTGCATAATGAAGGTGATATCAGCAATTGGTGTTGTCAGATCATATGGGTCGATCCCAAGGCTGATCGGCAAGGTATAAATTTCACCTGCTGCCACATTGACCGTTTGGGCACCGTACCATTCCACACCATCTAGCCCATCAACAGAGAGTTGGTAAGTTCGCGCTTGCTGGGTTTTATTTAGAATTTTTAAGGTGTATGTGTTTTCAATTAAGCCATCGTTGTTTTCTTTGAACAGCTGGCTACGATCGCGAATAACGTCTAACCCCATCGGATTCACACTGGCGAGTAAAACGAAAAACAGCCCTATCATGGCGATCATGACCGCCCCGTAGCCGATCAGTTTAGGACGCATCACCTTGGTGTGCTTCCCTTCTAATTTGTGTTCTGTGGTGTAGCTGATTAAGCGTGTTTCATAGCCCATGCGATCCATGGTTTCATCGCAAGCATCGACACAGGCACCACAGTTGATGCACTCATACTGAAGGCCATCACGAATATCGATCCCTGTGGGACACACTTGTACGCACAAGTTACAGTCAATACAGTCACCAAGCCCAAGTGCTTTCGGATCTTTTTTGCGAGGTCGTGGACCACGGGTTTCACCACGGTCGGTGTTATAGCCAACAATGTAGGTATCTTTATCAAACATGGCAGATTGGAAGCGCGCATAAGGGCACATGTGAATACACACAATCGAGCGCATCCAACCAGCATTGGCATAGGTGCAACCTGCAAAAAATAACACCCAAAATCCTGCCGAAAAACTGGTGTTAAAGGTGAAGAAATCGATAAACAGTGTTTTAACCGGAACAAAGTACCCAACAAATGTCAGTCCTGTTAATAAAGCGACCGCAATCCAAGCAATGTGCTTGAGCGCTTTTCGAAACAGGAGTTTAGGTGTGAGCTTCATGCCATCTTGCTTACGGCGCTTGTTGGCTGCCCCTTCGAGCTTTTCCTCAAACCAAATATAAATAAAGGTCCATACGGTTTGTGGGCAAAAATAGCCACACCAGACTCGGCCTAAAAAAGTGGTGACAAAAAATAAGGCAAAGGCCGCTATCATGAAAACGGTGGCGAGTAAGGTTAGGTCTTGTGGCCACAATGTGGTGCCAAAGAAATTAAATTGCTGCTGGCCGATATCGAGCAATATGGCTTGGCGATCACCGTAGGGAATCCAAGGTATCCCCATAAAGAGTACCATCAATACCCAACCCATTCGTTGGCGTAATTGTTGATAAATCCCTTTTACAGCCCGGACATAGATGCGGTTACTGGGGTTAAAACGATCGGCGTTGCCTTTATGGGTTTTGGGGTTGAATTGTTGCGGGGTGACATCCTTAATCTTTATTTTATCTTGGCTCATGACATTACTTTCCTTGGGTGCCCACGCAAAGGTGTGCAGTTTGATCAGATACGTTGCCTGATCGCTATAAATGATACGCGTATGTTATCAACTGATTATATAACAGTCGGTTTGCGGATTACTCTAGCACGGTCATAATTTCTGTAATCGGTACAGAACAAGCGTTTTTAGGCTATAACAGAAGGAAAGTGAGGAGAAAAAACATCAGGTGAACAGTGAAGAAACCAAGTGTGCTCACCCAATGTTAACTTGCGAAGATGAAGGATTAGTGTGAATTATTTAATGATGCCACGCGCACGTAAAATAGCGGTTTTAAAGTCATTTTCACAATCTTTCGCTAAACCAGGGATCATTTCTTTTTGATCGCTGTTGCGCATTTTAAGGTGGTAAATCAGAACATCGTCGGTCAGATCTTCGAGCTTGCCTTCAAACTTAGCTTCTTTCGCTAGCTCTAGCAGGAACTCGATCAGGTTAAGTTCTGGGTTCTTTTTCCACTCAGGGTGGATCAGTTCAATCAGTTCGTTAACGCGGTGGGTTTTCATTTTTTCTCCACAATGAAGGCTGAATAAATTGTCATGTTTTTATTGTGGATAAAGTATACCAAGATGGATTCTGAAAGGAAGGCAGCAAGGTCTGCTGCCCTGTAATCTCTCTGGCTATGCTGCTTTCTCACCAGTTTTTTTTGTGGCAATCATGGTTTGACTTGGCATCTGGTGAATGTCAGCCGACACTTGCGGTGCAGTGCGAGCTTTAAAGCGTGGCGCATGCGAAGTGGTACGAGACAGAGATGGACTACGGGTATTAGAGCGAGCGAAAGTCATTGGGCGCATGGTTTTTACCTACTAATCAGGCACATCCATGGCCAAAAATGGATTACAAATGAGATTACGCTAGCACTGTGGCGGATTGGAGTGTCATGACCTTGGTGTTTAGCGTGATACTTACCGTCAGAAAACGCGGCTAGGATACCAGCAAGCTTTTATATAGTCGAGTGAATTATGAACAATGTATTCTTTTGTTTTGGATGATAGTGGCTCATAAAAAACGCAAAAAAACGGATATCTGATACAAGTGTGAAGATAAGCCGTTTCACCATGCTGGCTTTGTGGTCTAATTGCGCCGTATTAGGCTGATCAATATAGAGCAGCGATAAAATAAATTGGCAACTATTATAAAAAGAGCCTTTGAGGGGGAATAATGGAGCGAGATCAGCAACGGTTAGTCACTAGCCGAAACCTGTCGTATCGGTTAGCTGAGTCAATTGGTCAGCGTATTTTAAAAGGTGAAACGCCACCGGGTGATATCTTACCGGGTGAAGTTGAGCTGGGTGAAATGTACGGTGTAAGTCGAACGGCGGTACGCGAAGCAATTAAAATGTTGGCGGCCAAAGGTATGGTGCTGCCACGTCCGCGTATTGGTACTCGGGTATTACCAAAACGTAACTGGAACTACCTCGATCAAGACTTATTAGCGTGGCTCGATTTTGATGATTCGGGTGAGTTGGTTGAAGAGTTTCAGCGTGTGCGTTTAACCTTAGAGCCTGAAGCCGCTGCGTGTACGGCGCTCAATGCCAGTGATGCCGATCGTGATGAGTTGGCGAGCTTGGTACATGAAATGCACAAACTCGGTGAGCAGTTTGATCAAGAGCGTTGGATTGCGGTTGATACCCGCTTTCATCAGTTGATTTATTTTGCCTCGGGTAACCACTTTATCAGCCCATTTGGCAACTTGTTCAAGGCTGTCTTTGAGAGCTACTTCCGTATTATTACGCGTGAACGTATGTTGAAGCTTGAGCTTCACCAAAAAGTGGTTGATGGTATTTTAGCGCGAGACCCAGAAGCGGCTCGCAAAGCGACGATTGAGCTATTGAAGTAATCGTTAGGACGGAGCCTTGCTATTTGTGGCAGGTGCTCCGCATTCTTACCTTTCCTATTTGCCGGCTTCATTTTTAATGACTTCCCTTACTTGCCCTTTCTACACCGGCTTATTGTCTAGATTGTAACTTACTAAATAGACTTGCGATTTTTAAGTGGACTGTACAAGATAGAGTCAACTTATCTTTAGCATGATGATTATTCACTATTCGTCTGCATCATCGATAGTGCAGCAACTTTCTTGCCGTATCGATGCAATGCGCAAGGAGGATGCATGTCTTTATTTCGTAAGAGTCTCGCCAGTTTTGGTATCGGCGCTGCTAAAGTCGATACGATTTTACCTCATGATGTTTTGATCCCTGGGCAGCCCTTGCCGATTGAAGTTCGAGTGCAAGGTGGTGCGACTGAGCAGCAGATCGATAATATTCACTTGGTGTTGTGCTGCCGCTATCTTGATGAAGTGACAACAGGGCGCGGCGATAGCGATCAACGGAAAGAAAAAATCCCACAAACCTGTAAATTGGCGGAGTGGTCTTTGCCTGAAGCGTTTGTCATTGGTGCTCAAGAGGAACGGCAGTTTGCTTTTACCCTCGATCTTCCATTTAACACCCCTGTGACGATTGGCGATGCCCAAGTCTGGCTCGATACCTCGCTAGATATTGCGATGGCGGTTGATCCGAAAGATAAAGATACACTGACGGTTCGCCCTGAGCCTTTGATGGATGGAGTGTTCACGGCATTAGAGCAAGTGGGGCTGCGTATTCGTCAGGTGGAATGTGAAGCGGCAAAAGGCTTTGCGCTGCCTTTCGTACAAGAGTTTGAATTTGTACCGGTTTCCGGTCCATTTCATGGGCGTTGGCGTGAATTGGAAGTGGTTGCGTATCGTGATGAGCAAGGGCTACAACTCTGGTTTGAAGTAGATCGTCGCTTGAAAGGTGTGTCAGGTATGTTGGCGGGTTTTCTTGGACGTGGTGAGTTGAAGCGTGAATTGCAAATCAGTGCTGATTGCTCACCGGAGGCGGCGGGTGAGCAAGTGGTGGCTTTCCTTGATGAAACAACCTAATGATGGCGAGTTGGAAGAGGCTTCATTGCGTTGGCAGTAAAAATACAGATTAATGCAATTTCAGCGTACAAGTGTACGCTAAGTTGTGCGATACTGCTCTTAAGCTGAGTGTTAACTCTATTAGGAGCGATAACAAATGAACAAGAATGCCGGGCCGCAATATTCGGTAGCCGAAGAGATTGCCAACAGCGTGAGTCATGGTCTTGGCATGCTGTTTGGTATCGTCGGATTAGTGTTACTACTGGTTCAGGCGAATGATCTGAATGCCGATACAATGAGTATCGCCAGTTTAAGCGTTTATGGCGGCAGCATGATTTTGCTGTATTTAGCGTCGACCCTGTATCACGCGATTACGCTAGAAAAAGCGAAGCGAGTGTTGAAAACCTTAGATCACTGCGCGATATATTTACTGATCGCAGGGACCTATACCCCATTTTTGTTGATCACATTACGTACCCCACTTGCCATGACATTGATGGCGGTAATTTGGGGGCTTGCGCTATTGGGGATCGCCCTTAAGATTATGTTTGTATACCGTTTTAAAAAGTTATCACTGGCTACCTATTTGGTGATGGGATGGCTAGCGTTGATTGCGGTGTACCAGCTGTCTTTATCTTTAGCGACTGGCGGTTTAGTGCTGCTGGGATTGGGCGGGGTGATTTACTCGCTGGGTGTGGTGTTCTACGTCAATAAGCGTATTCCTTACAATCATGCGATTTGGCATTTATTTGTCTTAGGCGGCACCATTTGTCATTTCTTCGCGATCTATTTATACGTAAAACCTATTTGATGAGTGGTAACTGGATTGCGTGAAGGTTTGAGCAAACAATAAAAAACGGCGCTGATGAGCGCCGTTTTTGTATCTATCGTTTGGTGTTATCAGAGAAAACGCTGCTTAATTTCGCCAAAACGCAGGGAAGAACACGACGAGTACCGTTAAGATCTCCAAGCGCCCCATTAACATCCCAAAACTCAGAACCCATTTAGCAGCATCGGGCAAGGTCGCAAAGTTGCCTGTTGGCCCTATGATGTTACCCATCCCGGGCCCGACGTTTGCGACTGCCGTGACGGCACCTGTAATACTGGTAACAGGATCCAACCCCAGCATACCGAGAATGGCTGCAACCACCACAATTGTGATAATGAAAGTCAGGGCAAAAGCCACCACAGAACGGACGATACCATCGGTCACGGGGCGGCCATTATAGCGTTGAATGAAGACACCTGATGGGTGGATCAGTTGCATCATTTGTTTACGCAATAAGGCAAAGGCGACTTGGAAACGGAAGATCTTAATCCCGCCTGCGGTTGAGCCTGAACAGCCGCCGACCAACATAATGAAGGCAAACACAATCGCCGGGAAAGCTCCCCAGTTGGTGAAGTCATCGAGGCCAAAACCTGTGGTGGTGACCACGGAGATGATATTGAATAGCGAGACTCTAAACGCATCAATAAAGGCGTAATCTTTATCGAACGTTAGCCATAGCGCCACTAACAACCCAGTTGTCAGCACTAATAGGGTAAAGCCTCGTACTTGTGCATCGTTAAATAACGCGGTCGCACTTTTCTTTCTCAGCATTTGTACAAACAATAAGAAAGGTAAACCGCCAGCAAACATAAAGATGATGGCCACCCAATGCGCGGCATTGGAGAAATGGTTCATCGACCCATCTGAGGTGGAATAGCCCCCAGTTGAAAGCGTAGTAAAGGCATGATTGATGGCATCAAAGGTATTCATGCCCGCCAAGATATAACCGATGACGCACAGACCCGTGAGGATCAAGTACACATTGACGATATTCTTGGCGACGCTTTTGGTTCGTGGTGAGCTTTTATCTGACCAATCTGATGATTCAGTTTGGAACAGTCGCATCCCACCGACGTTGAGCATCGGTAAGATCGCCACCCCCATAACGATGAAGCCGACACCGCCTAGCCATTGTAGCGTTGAGCGCCATAGCAAAATGCTGGGCGCCATATCATCAAGACCACTGAGCACAGTTGAGCCTGTGGTCGTGATCCCAGACATGGTTTCGAAGTAGGCATCGGTAAAGCTGATATGGTTAATGAACACAAAAGGCAGTGCCGCGAAGGCACTGGCGATGGTCCATACCAAGGTAGTGATCAAGAACATATCGCGTACGCCGAGCTTAAACTCATTGGTACGACCAAAAGTGAGGCATAGAAATGCCACGACATGGGTGATGATCACTGCGGTGGCAAAATCAATAAAGCCACCGGTGCCAGTAAAAAACGCCACTAAAGTAGGGACGTACATGAATAAGGCGATCTTTGATAAGACCAGCCCAATCACGAATAAGATAGGACGGTAATTAACCATAATACTTTATAAGAAGAACGGACTTGGTTGGAACAGGCGTTCTACGTCTGGGATATATTTCTTATCAACCAAGAACATCACCACGTGATCGTCTTGTTCAATAACCGTTCGGTCGTGGCCAATCAGCACTTCTTCGCCACGCACAATCGCACCTATGGTAGTGCCCGGCGGTAGCTTAATATCACTGATGGCACGCCCCACCACTTTGGATGTGCTGGCATCACCGTGTGCAATGGCTTCAATGGCTTCTGCTGCACCACGGCGTAGCGATGAAACATTAACGATATCGGCTTTACGCACATGGGTTAATAGCGCCGAAATGGTGGCTTGCTGCGGTGAAATCGCAATATCTATTGTGCCACCTTGGACCAAATCAACGTAAGCACCGCGCTGAATAAGCACCATGACTTTCTTGGCACCCATACGTTTGGCAAGCATCGCCGACATAATATTGGCTTCATCGTCGTTGGTCACGGCAATAAAGACATCAATTTGTTCGATATGCTCTTCGCTGAGAAGCTCTTGATCGGAGGCGTCACCACAGAACACAATTGTGTTCTCTAGCATTTCGGATAAGTTTTCAGCACGCTCAGGGTTGCGTTCAATGAGCTTCACGCTGTAGGTTTGCTCTAATCGACGTGCTAAACCTGCACCGATATTACCACCACCAACAATCATCAAACGCTTATAAGGCTTTTCAAGACGTTGCAATTCACTCATGACTGAACGGATATGATTGCTTGCTGCGACAAAGAAGACTTCATCATCGGCTTCAATAATCGTGGTCCCTTGTGGGCGAATAGGGCGGCCTTGGCGGAAAATAGCCGCGACACGGGTATCAACATGGGGCATGTGTTCGCGCAAGGCGGATAACGCATTACCGACCAGTGGACCACCGTAGTAGGCTTTTACTGCGACCAGACCGACTTTATCTTCTGCAAAACCGACCACTTGAAGTGCGCCTGGATACTCAATTAAACGCTCAATGTAACCCGTAACCAGTTCTTCTGGGGCAATCAGGTGATCAACCGGTACGGCATCTGATTGGAACAGTTGCTCTTTTTCTTTCAGGTATTCAGGAGAGCGAATACGCGCGACACGGTTGGGCGTGTTAAATAAAGAGAAGGCAATTTGACAGGCAATCATATTGGTTTCGTCAGAGTTCGTGACGGCGACCAGCATGTCGGCATCTTGTGCGCCTGCATCGCGTAAGGTTTTAGGGTGACTCGCAAAGCCTTGTACGACACGCAGATCATACTTATCTTGCAGCTCACGCAGACGCTCGGGGTCTTTATCAACGATAGTGATATCGTTGTTTTCACCCACGAGGTTTTCTGCGAGTGTGCCCCCGACCTGACCGGCTCCGAGGATAATTATCTTCATAGCATTCGCCTGATTACATGTCTCTAGTGTTGGACGATGGCACGTTAGCGCCTGACTCTAATACGACGTAGCTTACTCCGATTTTACAATCAGGCTAGATTGAAATAGCCTGATTGTTATCGTTTTAGCGGTAGATGTAACTTATTGCTTCTTCAATACTGCGTAGTAGAAGCCATCCATTTGTTCTTCACCGGGTAGGATTTGACGACCTGGGTTCGCTGGATCGCTATCCACTAAGGTGGCATCAGCAGTGCGACTTAGGAAGGCTTTTACTTGCTCGCTATTTTCTTGTGGTGTGATCGAACACGTTGCGTAAACCAAAGTACCGCCTGACTTGAGCTGTAGCCACATAGCATCAAAAATTTCAGCTTGAAGCTCGGCTAATGCCGCAATATCGTCCGCACGGCGTAGCCATTTGATGTCTGGGTGACGACGAATAACCCCTGTTGCAGAACAAGGAGCATCTAGCAAAATGCGATCAAATTTTTCACCTTGCCACCAATCACTTGGGTAGCGAGCATCAGCACACAGCACTTGCGCGGTAAGGTTCAAGCGCTCAAGGTTTTCGTGTACACGCGATAAACGGTGTTCATCACAGTCGATCGCAACCACCTGGGTATCGGCTTGGCGCTCCATGATGTGTGCCGTTTTACCGCCAGGTGCGGCGCAGCAATCAAGGATAAGTTCGCCAGATTGTGGCTGTAGGTACTCAACCGCTAATTGTGCCGCAGCATCTTGAACGGATACCCAACCATCAGCAAACCCCGGCAGTTGAGTTACATCGCATGGCTTCAATAGGCGCAAGGCATCGCCCGCTTGTGGGTGCAATTCTGTTGCGATCCCTTCATTGTCGAGCAAGGTGCGGTATGCATCACGCGTATGGTGCTGGCGGTTTACACGCAGCCACATCGGCGCCTTGGTGTTATTGGCTTCAACAATCGCTTCCAGTTGCTCTGGGTAGCTATTTTTAAGCAGTTTTAGTAACCAGCTTGGGTGACCGTAACGACCCGCATCATGGCTGATAGATTGCTCATCCAGCGTGGCTTGCTGACGCTGGTAATTACGTAAAATGGCGTTGATTAAACCACGAAGCTGTGGCTTCTTAAGGTTTTTGGTGGCATCAACCGTCTCAGCAACGGCAGCATGTGCGGGAATGCGCATGTGACCCAGTTGGTATAAACCGACTAGGATCAGGTGGTGGAAAACCCGTTGTTTGCCTTTTAATGGCTTGTCCATCAGTTGGTTGGTGATCGACTCTAAACGCGGCAACCAACGTAGTACGCCATAACAAATTTCCTGCAATAGCGCTTGGTCTCGCTCTCTGACATCTTGCTGAGCAGCAGGGAGTACGTTGGAAAGGGATTGGCCCTGATCAACAACCTGATAGATAACTTTGGCTGCAGCGGCTCTTACATTCATGCGGATTTTCCTGAAATTCTTTGTAACCTTAATACCAAGAAGTATTAAGCGATAATGTTGCGTTTTTTCTAGCGCAGTAGAAAAGAAAAGCCAGTGCAAGCACTGGCTTTAGCATTACAAAACAGTGCCGGGTTCAAACCATTCGCGGCGAGAGTTCAGCAAATCTTGGCTTTGCATCGCTTTCTTACCCGGAGGTTGTAGCTCTATCAGACGTAATGCACCCTTACCGGTTGCAACCACAATACCGTGCTTGTCAGCGGAAAGAATCGTGCCCGCAGGTTTGCCTTGGTTGTCGGTTTCCACGGCACTGCGCCATACTTTGACGTTTTGCTCAGCAACGGTGAAGTAGCTCATTGGCCAAGGATTAAAAGCGCGAACGCAGCGTTCAATTGCTTCGGCATCCATGGTCCAGTCGATTTTAGCTTCTTCTTTGCTGAGCTTTTTCGCGTAGTTAGCCAGTTCATCATCTTGTTTCACTGGAACGGTTTTGCCTTCAGCAATATCACCTAGACAGTCAATTAAGGCATCTGGGCCTAATTCAGCCAGTTTGTTGTACATGGTCGCGCTGGTATCTGTTGACTCAATCGGCAGCGTAGCGATTTTCAACATGTCACCGGTATCTAGACCTATGTCCATCTGCATGATGGTGACACCGGTTTCCGTATCGCCTGCCCAGATAGAACGTTGGATAGGTGCAGCACCACGCCAGCGCGGTAAAATTGAACCATGAACATTGATACAACCCAGTTTCGGGGTATCCAACACGGCTTGCGGCAATAGCAAACCGTAGGCAACCACTACCATAAGATCGGCATTCAAATCGCTCAGCACTTGCT
This sequence comes from Photobacterium swingsii, assembly GCF_024346715.1. Lineage (NCBI taxonomy): Bacteria > Pseudomonadati > Pseudomonadota > Gammaproteobacteria > Vibrionales > Vibrionaceae > Photobacterium > Photobacterium swingsii. The sequence continues at coordinate 3,761,516 of NZ_AP024852.1, read as the reverse complement.
TGGCTTCATCGGATTTGAAGTTTTCGGGTTGGTATACGGGAACGTTATGCTCTAGTGCCAGTGCTTTTACTGGACTGGCCGTAAGCTTCTTACCACGACCGGCTGGGCGGTCTGGCTGAGTGTAAACGGCAATAACTTCATGCTGTGAAGACAACAACGCCGCCAAGTGACGGGCGGCGAAGTCTGGCGTACCAGCAAAAACGATTTTCAAAGGTTTGCTCAAGGTAGCGTCCTTAAAAGTTTGGCTTATTGGGTCTTTTCGTTGAAACGTTTGATTTTCGCTAACTTGTCTTGAATGCGTTTACGTTTCAGAGGTGACAAGTAATCGACGAAAAGTTTACCCGCTAAGTGGTCAAGTTCGTGCTGAACACAAATCGCAAGTAGGTCATCGGCTTCAAACGAGAATGGGTTCCCATCACGATCGAGTGCTTTTACGGATACTTCTGCGGCACGTGGCACAAGGGCACGAGCACCAGGAACAGAAAGACAACCTTCTTCAATACCGTCTTCACCACGTTTTTCAGTGATTTCAGGGTTAATCAGTACCATAGGCTGATTGCGTTCTTCAGAGATATCAATCACTACGATGCGCTGATGTACATCAACTTGTGTAGCCGCAAGGCCGATACCTTCTTCGTCGTACATGGTTTCAATCATGTCATCGACAATTTTTTGGATCTCAGGGGTAACTGCTTCAACTGGCTTAGCTACAGTGCGTAGGCGATCATCTGGGAATGTTAATACTTGCAATAAAGACATAGGTACTCGAAAAATGAACAGTGCCGAAAATTAATTTGTTCTAATTCTAGTCATTTTAACGATCAAATAACAGCATCCGTGATGAATGTTCAATATCTGTGGTTGACTGTAAAGTTCAGTAAACAGTTTTCGGCAAGTTCAACAGCCTTGGTGCGCGTTGCTGCAAAGGTAAAATTGAAAGCGTGACGTCCGCCGAAAAGCGATTATTCATTGGTGTTGGGGGGATAGACACTGAGCCTTTGCCACTGTCACGCTGGGCGCTATCTATAGACAAATCGCTACAGTAACAGCTTGCCAGAAAATGGATCTGTGTAGTACAAGGATAGCGTCATCATGAAGTCCCTCTCTTTTCTTTTTTCGTGTGTGCTTACCGTCGCGGCATGTATTCAGCCGAGTTGGGCGAGTAATGGCAGCCATCATCTTGTGTTGAACGACCATATTCCTGATGTGTACACAGTGAAAACTGGGGATACCTTGTGGGATATCTCTAACCACTTTTTAGCGACCCCTTGGCTATGGCCTAAGTTATGGCAGGCGAATCCGAATATTGAAAATCCGCACCTTATTTATCCTGGCGATAAGTTGTATTTAGTTTGGGTTGATGGCCAACCGCGGCTGCAGCGTAAGCCATCAAAAGTGATTAAGTTGTCACCGACAATTAAAGTCACACGTTCACCGATCACGACACTTCAGTCTTCTTTAGTGTTGCCATATTTAACCGAGCACCGCTTGTTATCCGATGAGGCGCTTGCGACAGCCCCACGTGTCATCGGTAGTGATGATCAACGTAAGCAACTCTCTACTGGTGATAGGGTGTGGGCGGATACTTTATTGCCCATTGGTGAGGCGTGGTGGGTATACCGTCCGATAGACACGTATAGCCGCAAAGGCAGCAAGCGTGTCACGGTTTTAAAAGAAGTGGCGAAATTAAGCGTATTATCTCAGCAAGGCGAGACCAGCACTCTGGCTTTGCAATCCTACCGCCAAGAAATCAATTTAAATGATGTGTTGTTACCAGCTCCTGTGCAGGGAGCGAGTGCGGATTTACATTTTTCACCAGCCAACCCTCCGGCAGATATTGACGCCCAAATCATGGGGGCTGTTGATGGACAATCGTATATAGCCACGTCGGATGTGGTCGTGCTGGATAAAGGTCACTTAGATGCGCTACAAGCCGGTCATGTTTTGCAGCTTTATCATCCAGCGACAGAGGTTGCAGGTAAGAAAGGCAGCTATGACTACAAACGCTCGCCGTATTCAGGGACGCAATTTCAACTTGCTCCTAGAGGGATTGGTGAAGTCATGGTGATCCGTGCTTATGAGGCCTTTAGCTTGGCGGTTGTTTTACGTAGTACTGAACCTTTCAGTGCGGGTGTGTCGGCGCGATCTCCTCAGCTGACACCATGAGTCAGTTGGAAGACTGGCTTGCACTCACCGCTATTCCTCAAGTGGGCGGTGTGAAGGTGAGTCGTTTATTACAGCATGGTACGCCAACGCAGTTACGTGCTATGTCGACTGACCAATTAATGTCACTTGGCTTATCACGTTCGCAGATAGCCCTATTTCGTGTACCCCACCAGGCTCGTATTGATCGTTGCCTGATGTGGGCAGAGCAAAACGACAATACCATTCTGACCTTAGATTCCCCCTACTACCCGACGCTATTGAAGCAAATTGCGGCAGCTCCGCCTGTTTTGTTTGTGTGTGGGCAAGTGGAGTATTTAAGTGCGCCACAACTGGCCATTGTTGGCAGCCGAGCCGCCAGCATTGATGGCCGTGAGTCGGCTTATGATTTTGCTGGCGCTTTAGTGGCAGGTAATTATGTGGTGACCAGTGGATTAGCTTTAGGGGTTGATGGTCAAGCCCATAGCGGAGCCTTAAAGCATGGCGGCGCGACGCTGGCTGTCCTCGGGTCGGGGTTGTCACAGATATACCCTGCTCGTCATCGAGGTTTAGCCGCTAAGATAAAAGAACAAGGTGCGTTAGTGTCTGAGTTCTGGCCTGACGAAAAACCACGCCCGCAAAACTTTCCTCGACGTAATAGAGTGATCAGCGGCTTGTCGGTGGGCGTATTAGTTATAGAAGCAGCAGAAAAGAGTGGTTCACTGATTACTGCGCGTTACGCGCTCGAACAAGGGCGAGAAGTCTTTGCCCTACCCGGTTCGATTCGTCACCCAGAAAGTCGCGGCTGTAACGCATTAATTAAATCGGGTGCTAAATTGGTAGAAACCCCGGTCGATATATTTGAGGAGGTAGGTGCACTGACAGAGTGCGCAATAAATAGTCAATTAAGCCAAACTCTGCCACAGGGTGAAGATCAGCAATTGCCATTTCCAGCCTTGTTGGCTACCGTAGGCAATGAAGCAACACCCGTAGATGTGGTTGCTGAACGTAGTGAACAACCCGTACACGAAGTAATGATGCAATTATTAGAGCTAGAATTACTTGGGTTTGTTACCTCAGTACCCGGTGGCTATATCAAAACGAGGAGGGGCAAGTCATGATGGATATCTTAATGTACCTGTTTGAAACCTATATACACAGCGATGCTGAGCTGTTGGTTGATCAGGAAGAACTATCCGATGAGCTACTTCGAGCGGGCTTTCATCAAGAAGATATTTACAAAGCTCTTTCTTGGTTAGAAAAGCTGGCTGCGCTACAAGAAACTGAACAGCATCCGTACATGAATGTGAGTGCGGTGACGTCGATTCGTATTTACACCCCACAAGAGATGGCACGCCTTGACGTTGCTTGTCGTGGCTTCTTAATTTACCTAGAGCAAATTCATGTGTTGAGTGCCGACACTCGCGAAATGGTGATCGATCGTGTTATGGAACTCGAAACCAATGAATTTATCTTAGATGACCTTCAATGGATTATCTTGATGGTGCTATTCAATGCGCCGGGTAATGAAAGTGCTTACAGCCAGATGGAAGAGCTGTTGTATGGCATGGAAGACGGCTACATTCACTAATTTGTTAACGGCAGCGTAAATCACCATGTCTGGGAAAATTGACCAAGAACTTTTTGCTACTCATGAACATGCATTAGAACACCAAGCGTGTCCTGAGTGCGGCAGTGAATTAACCATGCGCTTTGGTAAGCGTGGGCCTTTTTTAGGTTGTAGCCAATACCCAAGTTGTGAGTTTATTCAGCCGCTTCATCAAAATGATGGCCATGTTGTCAAGCACCTAGGCAAGCCTTGCCCTGAGTGCAGCGATGAGCTGGTATTACGCCAAGGTCGCTATGGTATGTTCATCGGCTGTTTGAATTACCCAACTTGCCATCATATCGAGCCATTAGAGAAAAAAGCAGAAGACACCCATATCGCTTGTCCAAGTTGTGATAAAGGGCATTTGATCGAGCGTAAATCACGTTATGGTAAAATGTTTTTTGCCTGTGACCAGTATCCGACGTGTCGCTTTGCGGTTAATCACAAGCCAGTAAGTGGCTGCTGTCAGTCTTGTGGCTATGGTTTGCTGATTGAGAAAAAGTTAGTGAGTGGGATGAAATTGCAGTGTGCCGATAGAAAGTGCCACGCGTATCAGGATGTCGTTGAATCCGAGCCAAACGAATAAGCTATTCGATAATGTCGATAAAAAGCCAGCATAATGCTGGCTTTTGTAGTTTTAGGGCAAGAAAAATGCCTTAGCGTTTGAGGGCGGGAAAAGCGTCGCTATCCAGTTGCTGGCTGAGCGCGTGCAACTTATTCATCAAGGCGTCAGGCGTGGAGGCACACACATTGATATGTCCCATCTTGCGGCCTGCTCGTTTTTCTTTGCCGTACCAGTGCACATGGCAACCTGCTTCAGCAAGGACGCTTTCTGGTAAGGTGTCTTCGCCTAAAATATTGAGCATCGCTGTTGGGCGGATCAAGGCTGTGCTACCCAAGGGTAAGCCACAGACAGCGCGTAAATGGTTTTCAAATTGACAGGTTTCAGCACCTTGTTGTGTCCAGTGGCCCGAGTTATGAACACGAGGTGCAATTTCATTAACCAGTAGCTCACCATCAAGGTCAAAAAACTCAAGGGCTAGCACGCCGACATAATCAAGGCTATTAGCGACAGCGGTAAACATCTGCTTGGCTTGTGCTTGTAGTGCTGTTTCATCAATTGCCGTTGATAGGCTTAACACTCCATCAGTATGGACATTTTCCGCGAGCGGGTAGACAACAACTGAACCATCTTTACCACGGGCTCCCACGAGTGATACTTCGCGATGAAAAGGGACAAATTCTTCTGCGACAATGGCTTGATTCGGTGTTGCGTCAATGCATTGTGCCATTTCATCCCAAATGGTATCCACTTGAGCGGGATCTTTTAAACGCCATTGCCCTTTTCCATCGTAACCACCAAGCGCACTTTTCAGTACCATCGGCAGTCCGACGTGCTGAATTGCTGCATCGAAGTCGGTACGGTTATTGATAACGTAATATTTTGCATTACGTACTTTTGCATTATCGAGCAGGGCTTTCTCGATACGGCGATCACCACCGGCTTTTATTGCTTCAGTTGTTGGTAGAAACTTACCACTTTGCTCACATTCATCAAGAATCGGATGTGGAATATGCTCAAACTCTGCCGTAATCACATCTGCACGTGCAATGGCTGAGGTTAACCCTTGGCCGATCACCGTTTGTGTGAGTGGGTGCACGATATTTTCGCTAGCGACATCAAACGCAGAAATCTCAACATTTAAGGGGGCACCTGCCAATGACATCATACGTGCGAGCTGACCTGCACCTAAAACCAGTACGTGCATATGATTAGCCCTCAGCTGGATTTGGATTCGCAAGAACGGTTTCAGTTTGTTCACTGCGGAATGCTTCTACTTTTGCCATTACGTCTTCATCGTGTGTGCCAATGATCTGCGCTGCCAAAATACCAGCGTTTGCCGCTCCGGCCTCACCTATGGCTAGGGTACCGACTGCGATACCTTTTGGCATTTGAACGATAGATAAGAGTGAATCCATTCCTTTGAGAGCACGCGACTGCACTGGCACCCCGAGTACGGGTAAGCTCGTAAATGCCGCAGCCATACCTGGTAGGTGAGCGGCACCACCTGCGCCTGCTATGATCACCTTGATACCACGATCTTTGGCACCGTTAGCATAATCAGCAAGTAGTTGAGGAGTACGGTGAGCTGAAACAACTTTCGTTTCATAAGGGACATTGAAGCGATCTAACATTTCAGCAGCATGCTGCATGGTTGGCCAGTCAGATTTTGAACCCATGATAATTCCAACTTTCATTCCGATCTCCTGTTGATAACTTAAAATGTCACTACGAATACGTGTTGGCCGCATTATACGGTGATTTTTAGATAAGGAAAACGTTTGCGTCGGTGATTTTGCCTCATGTAATTCCGTCATGGAGTTGCTTGCCGAGAGTGGGTAAACTAGTAAACAGAAAGTTAAATGATAATCAGCTAAATTATAATGAGGGTGACGTGGAAAATTTTGCGCAAGTGATCACCGCACTGCAACAGGGGGAGGTTATCGCCTACCCGACTGAAGCTGTCTTTGGCGTGGGCTGTGACCCCGACAACGAACAAGCTGTTATGAAATTGCTCGACATTAAGCAGCGACCAATTGAAAAAGGCCTGATCTTAATTGCAGCAGATTATGACCAGCTGTTGCCTTACATTGACGATAGCCAGTTATCACCGGCTCAGCGCCAGCAAATTCAAGCGACGTGGCCGGGACCTGTGACTTGGGTAATGCCAACTAAAGCCAATGTACCTCCTTATTTAACGGGACAATTCTCAACGATTGCGGTGCGAGTGACGGATCATCCTCTGGTTCAGCGATTATGCCGTGAGTTTGGTAAACCTATCACTTCAACGAGCGCGAACTTATCTGGCCAAGAACCAGGGCGTACCGCTGCAGAAGTTGAATTACAACTTGGCCACTGTTTACCCGCGATTTTGCAAGGTGACACTGGCGGCCGTGATAATCCATCTGAAATTCGTGATGCGATCACGGGTAATGTTTTTCGCCAAGGATAATCAACATGCAAACAGTCGATAAAGCTGCGGTTAAAGCCTTTTTACTCGACCTGCAAGATCGAATCTGCTGTGCGATTGAAGCGCAAGATGGTCAAGCAAGCTTTGAACAAGATGAATGGCAACGTGAGCAAGGTGGTGGTGGTCGTAGTCGTGTGATGCGAGGCGGCGCTGTATTTGAGCAAGGTGGTGTGAACTTTTCTCATGTGTTTGGCACTCAAATGCCAGCATCTGCGACAGCACATCGTCCTGAGTTGGCGGGTCGTAGCTTTGAAGCCATGGGAGTATCATTGGTTATCCATCCGAATAACCCTTATGTTCCGACTTCCCATGCTAATGTTCGATTCTTCATTGCTGAGAAAGAAGGTGAGGCGCCAGTATGGTGGTTTGGTGGTGGGTTTGATTTAACGCCATTTTACCCTTTTGAAGAAGATTGCCAGCACTGGCATGACACGGCCAAAGCGTTATGCCAACCCTTTGGCGATAATGTATATGCCGACCATAAAGCATGGTGCGATAAATATTTCTACTTGCCTCACCGCAATGAGACGCGTGGTGTTGGTGGTTTATTTTTCGATGATCTGAATGAGTGGGGTTTTGAAAAGAGCTTTGCTTATATGCAAGCGGTCGGCAATGGCTACATTGATGCGTATCTACCGATTGTTGAAAAGCGTCATACCCTCCCCTTTGGTGAGCGTGAACGCGAGTTTCAGCTTTATCGTCGTGGCCGCTATGTCGAATTTAATTTGGTTTATGATCGTGGCACCTTGTTTGGTTTGCAAAGTGGTGGTCGTACGGAATCAATCTTAATGTCGATGCCGCCATTAGCGCGTTGGGAATATAGCTACCAACCCGAAGCCGATTCAGCAGAAGCGAAACTGTACCAAGACTATTTAAAACCGCGGACGTGGTAAACGAACTGTTTGAGCTTCAATAGATGCAGTGTTAGGGTCGAATTATCGACCCTTATTTATTGGAAGCTTGCCCACATGGATCAGTACGCTGTTTTTGGTAACCCTATAGCTCAAAGTAAATCGCCTTTTATTCATACTTTATTTGCACGCCAAACGGCTCAAGATATGGCTTATCACGCAGAGCAGCCTGAAATTGGTGGTTTCACTGTGGCGGCTGATCACTTTTTTGCACAAGGTGGTCGTGGTTGTAATATCACGGCACCATTCAAAGAAGAAGCGTTCCAGTATGCACAACAGCTAACGGAGCGGGCGCGGTTAGCGGGAGCGGTGAACACACTGAAGAAGCTCGACGATGGTATTATTCTCGGGGACAATACCGATGGTGAAGGCTTAGTTCAGGATTTATTGCAGCATCAAGTCGCTTTACAAGGAAAGCGTATTTTATTGGTTGGTGCGGGTGGGGCTGCGCGTGGGGTTATTCTGCCTTTATTAGCGCAACAACCAGCGGAACTGGTTGTGACAAATCGTACAGAAGCTAAGGCGCAGCAATTAGCTGATCTTTTTTCTTCGTATGGCAATATTTCTTCGCAAGCGATCGATAAACTTCAAGGCTTTACAGTCGACATCATTATCAACTCGACTTCTGCAGGGCTGTCTGGTCAACTGCCACCTTTACCTAAGAGCCTGATTTCAAGTCAAGTGACTTGCTACGATATGGTTTACAGTGCAAAAACGACCACTTTTAACCAATGGGCAAACGAGTTGGGCGCGCTGCGTACACTTGATGGACTTGGCATGTTAGTGGGACAAGCTGCAGAAAGTTTTATGTTATGGCGGGGTTTACGGCCTAGTGCGAAACAGGTACAGCGTGAACTGAGAATCCAACTCCAACAATAGTGATATAGAGAACACCATGAACCAAGATATTTTATTTGCCGACATTCAAACCTGGCATGTTGAGCGCCAAGCGATCAGCTTTCCTGCGCAGCAAGCTGGTGCATTGATTGAGTGCTGGGTATCGCTTAGCTGGTTACAGCAACGAACATCTAATTCATTGGTCAGTGAAGCCGACATTGTTGCTGCTTTTATACATTTACGTTTTGACCTTGAAGAATTAGCAGAAGCGCGCATTGAAGATGAAGACTATGAGCAAGATGGCTCTATCTTTATTGGCTAGCCTCTCGAAGGTATTCATCTTTTAAGCGGACATAATTATCGGCTGATACTTTTAAGAAGGTGCGTTCTTTCTCTGTTAAAGATCGTGCCTTTTTTATTGGACTACCTATATATAGATAACCACTTTCTAAGACCTTACTAGGCGGCACTAAACTACCTGCACCGATAATGATGTCATCGTGAATAATCGCTCCATCTAAAATAATGGCTCCCATCCCGACTAAGACTCGATTTCCTATGTGGCAACCATGCAGCATGGCTTTATGCCCGACAGTAACATCATTGCCAATAATTAGAGGGTGACCTTTGGGGTTATCATCAGTAGCACGGCTAACATGAAGTACAGAACCATCTTGTATATTAGAGCGATCACCAATAACAATATGATTAACATCACCACGAGCGGCAACCAAAGGCCAAATGCTGGATTCATTGCCAAGTGTAATCTCACCGATCATCACGGCAGAAGTATCTATATAGGTATGAAGGCCTAATTTTGGCGCTTTTCCTTTAAAGGTACGCGTAGAGTCTGACATAGAAGTAGCCTGTTTTGATGATAAGAGTGAAAAGAATAGCGCTGAAGTCGTGTGATTTATATCTAAAATAAGGCTTATTGTTCGATAGTTGAGCGCTTAAACATAAATGTCATAATTATCTTAAAAACCCCCTTGCCAATGTGATCGAAGTCTCTATAATACGACCTCACTGACACGGAGCAAGGCGCTTAGCCAGCAACGATAAGTCAGTTTGTTCTTTAACAATTTGACCATGCAATCTGTGTGGGCACTCGTGAAATGAATAGTCAAAAAAGATTATATCAATGAACTGAGTGACCAATACAAATAACAAGTTTACTTATTATTTGGCACAGTCAATTCGAATATCATGACTAGCTTCTAGTTATCGATGTTCAATCAGTATTCATTGAGCCGGTCGCAAGACCAACAAAACTTTAATTGAAGAGTTTGATCATGGCTCAGATTGAACGCTGGCGGCAGGCCTAACACATGCAAGTCGAGCGGTAACAGGAAGTAGCTTGCTACTTCGCTGACGAGCGGCGGACGGGTGAGTAATGCCTGGGAATATGCCTTGATGTGGGGGATAACTATTGGAAACGATAGCTAATACCGCATAATGCCTACGGGCCAAAGAGGGGGATCTTCGGACCTCTCGCGTCAAGATTAGCCCAGGTGGGATTAGCTAGTTGGTGGGGTAAAGGCTCACCAAGGCGACGATCCCTAGCTGGTCTGAGAGGATGATCAGCCACACTGGAACTGAGACACGGTCCAGACTCCTACGGGAGGCAGCAGTGGGGAATATTGCACAATGGGGGAAACCCTGATGCAGCCATGCCGCGTGTATGAAGAAGGCCTTCGGGTTGTAAAGTACTTTCAGCAGTGAGGAAGGTGGTAGTGTTAATAGCGCTATCATTTGACGTTAGCTGCAGAAGAAGCACCGGCTAACTCCGTGCCAGCAGCCGCGGTAATACGGAGGGTGCGAGCGTTAATCGGAATTACTGGGCGTAAAGCGCATGCAGGCGGTCTGTTAAGCAAGATGTGAAAGCCCGGGGCTCAACCTCGGAACAGCATTTTGAACTGGCAGACTAGAGTCTTGTAGAGGGGGGTAGAATTTCAGGTGTAGCGGTGAAATGCGTAGAGATCTGAAGGAATACCGGTGGCGAAGGCGGCCCCCTGGACAAAGACTGACGCTCAGATGCGAAAGCGTGGGGAGCAAACAGGATTAGATACCCTGGTAGTCCACGCCGTAAACGATGTCTACTTGGAGGTTGGTGTCTTGAACACTGGCTTTCGGAGCTAACGCGTTAAGTAGACCGCCTGGGGAGTACGGTCGCAAGATTAAAACTCAAATGAATTGACGGGGGCCCGCACAAGCGGTGGAGCATGTGGTTTAATTCGATGCAACGCGAAGAACCTTACCTACTCTTGACATCCAGAGAATTCGCTAGAGATAGCTTAGTGCCTTCGGGAACTCTGAGACAGGTGCTGCATGGCTGTCGTCAGCTCGTGTTGTGAAATGTTGGGTTAAGTCCCGCAACGAGCGCAACCCTTATCCTTGTTTGCCAGCACATAATGGTGGGAACTCCAGGGAGACTGCCGGTGATAAACCGGAGGAAGGTGGGGACGACGTCAAGTCATCATGGCCCTTACGAGTAGGGCTACACACGTGCTACAATGGCGTATACAGAGGGCTGCCAACCAGCGATGGTGAGCGAATCCCAGAAAGTACGTCGTAGTCCGGATTGGAGTCTGCAACTCGACTCCATGAAGTCGGAATCGCTAGTAATCGTGGATCAGAATGCCACGGTGAATACGTTCCCGGGCCTTGTACACACCGCCCGTCACACCATGGGAGTGGGCTGCACCAGAAGTAGATAGCTTAACCTTCGGGAGGGCGTTTACCACGGTGTGGTTCATGACTGGGGTGAAGTCGTAACAAGGTAGCCCTAGGGGAACCTGGGGCTGGATCACCTCCTTAACGATAGACTGCTTGTTTGATGCAGTGTCCACACAGATTGCTTGGTAAAATAGTTTTAGAAATAGCGAAAGCGCTAATGAATAACGTCAGTTATTGATTAACGCTTTTTGCGTTATGCTCTTTAACAATCTGGAAAGCTGACTAGTAAATTGAATCGTTAGATTCAATTACAATAGTTTTTATCTTAATGATAAAAACGAGTTCTCAAAACAACACACATTCAAGTGTCTTGTGTATGAGTCCGGCGAAAAACCAATTTGTATCCTTATCAGATACACAACCTTGGTTGTTTGAACATACAGACCCCTTGGGGTTGTATGGTTAAGTGACTAAGCGTACACGGTGGATGCCTTGGCAGTCAGAGGCGATGAAGGACGTATTAACTTGCGATAAGCCCAGTTTAGATAGTAAAAATCACTTGAGACTGGGATTTCCGAATGGGGAAACCCAACTGCATAAGCAGTTATCGTTACGTGAATACATAGCGTAACGAGGCGAACCGGGGGAACTGAAACATCTAAGTACCCCGAGGAAGAGAAATCAACCGAGATTCCGACAGTAGCGGCGAGCGAAATCGGATTAGCCCTTAAGCTAGTCTTGCGTTAGGTGAACAAGCTGGAAAGCTTGGCGATACAGGGTGATAGCCCCGTAACCGACAACGCATTACGAGTGAAAACGAGTAGGACGGGACACGTGATATCCTGTTTGAACATGGGGGGACCATCCTCCAAGGCTAAATACTCCTGACTGACCGATAGTGAACCAGTACCGTGAGGGAAAGGCGAAAAGAACCCCTGTGAGGGGAGTGAAATAGAACCTGAAACCGTGTACGTACAAGCAGTAGGAGCCCACTTGTTGGGTGACTGCGTACCTTTTGTATAATGGGTCAGCGACTTAATTTTAGTAGCAAGGTTAACCGTTTAGGGGAGCCGTAGGGAAACCGAGTCTTAACTGGGCGTCATAGTTGCTAGGATTAGACCCGAAACCAGGTGATCTAGCCATGGGCAGGTTGAAGGTGAGGTAACACTTACTGGAGGACCGAACCGACTAATGTTGAAAAATTAGCGGATGACTTGTGGCTAGGGGTGAAAGGCCAATCAAACCTGGAGATAGCTGGTTCTCCCCGAAAGCTATTTAGGTAGCGCCTCGGACGAATACTACTGGGGGTAGAGCACTGTTAAGGCTAGGGGGTCATCCCGACTTACCAACCCTTTGCAAACTCCGAATACCAGTAAGTACTATCCGGGAGACACACGGCGGGTGCTAACGTCCGTCGTGGAGAGGGAAACAACCCAGACCGCCAGCTAAGGTCCCAAAGTTATAGCTAAGTGGGAAACGATGTGGGAAGGCTCAGACAGCCAGGATGTTGGCTTAGAAGCAGCCATCATTTAAAGAAAGCGTAATAGCTCACTGGTCGAGTCGGCCTGCGCGGAAGATTTAACGGGGCTAAGCTATACACCGAAGCTGCGGCAATATGACTTGTCATATTGGGTAGGGGAGCGTTCTGTAAGCCGTTGAAGGTGGTCTGTAAGGGCTGCTGGAGGTATCAGAAGTGCGAATGCTGACATGAGTAACGATAAAGGGAGTGAAAAACTCCCTCGCCGGAAGATCAAGGGTTCCTGTCCAACGTTAATCGGGGCAGGGTAAGTCGACCCCTAAGGCGAGGCCGAAAGGCGTAGTCGATGGGAAACAGGTTAATATTCCTGTACTGCTTATAACTGCGATGGGGGGACGGAGAAGGCTAGGTGGGCTTGGCGACGGTCGTCCAAGTTCAAGGGTGTAGGCTGATAGTTTAGGCAAATCCGGACTATCTTAAGGCTGAGACCTGATGTCGAGTCACTACGGTGATGAAGTCATTGATGCCATGCTTCCGGGAAAAGCCTCTAAGCGATAGGTTATACGTAATCGTACTCCAAACCGACACAGGTGATCAGGTAGAGAATACCAAGGCGCTTGAGAGAACTCGGGTGAAGGAACTAGGCAAAATGGTACCGTAACTTCGGGAGAAGGTACGCTCCTCACGGTGATGAGACTTGCTCTCTAAGCTGTAGGGAGTCGCAGATACCAGGTGGCTGCAACTGTTTATTAAAAACACAGCACTGTGCAAAATCGAAAGATGACGTATACGGTGTGACGCCTGCCCGGTGCCGGAAGGTTAATTGATGGGGTTAGACTTCGGTCGAAGCTCTTGATCGAAGCCCCGGTAAACGGCGGCCGTAACTATAACGGTCCTAAGGTAGCGAAATTCCTTGTCGGGTAAGTTCCGACCTGCACGAATGGCGTAATGATGGCCACGCTGTCTCCACCCGAGACTCAGTGAAATTGAAATCGCAGTGAAGATGCTGTGTACCCGCGGCTAGACGGAAAGACCCCGTGAACCTTTACTACAGCTTGGCACTGAACATTGACCCTACATGTGTAGGATAGGTGGGAGCCTTTGAAACCTCGTCGCTAGATGGGGTGGAGGCAATCTTGAAATACCACCCTTGTATGCTTGATGTTCTAACGTCGCCCCCTTATCGGGGGTGCGGACAGTGCCTGGTGGGTAGTTTGACTGGGGCGGTCTCCTCCCAAAGAGTAACGGAGGAGCACGAAGGTGGGCTAATCACGGTCGGACATCGTGAGGTTAGTGCAATGGCATAAGCCCGCTTGACTGCGAGAATGACAATTCGAGCAGGTGCGAAAGCAGGTCATAGTGATCCGGTGGTTCTGAATGGAAGGGCCATCGCTCAACGGATAAAAGGTACTCCGGGGATAACAGGCTGATACCGCCCAAGAGTTCATATCGACGGCGGTGTTTGGCACCTCGATGTCGGCTCATCACATCCTGGGGCTGAAGTCGGTCCCAAGGGTATGGCTGTTCGCCATTTAAAGTGGTACGCGAGCTGGGTTTAGAACGTCGTGAGACAGTTCGGTCCCTATCTGCCGTGGGCGTTAGATGATTGAGAGGGGCTGCTCCTAGTACGAGAGGACCGGAGTGGACGAACCGCTGGTGTTCGGGTTGTGATGCCAATCGCATTGCCCGGTAGCTACGTTCGGAATCGATAAGCGCTGAAAGCATCTAAGCGCGAAGCGAGCCTCAAGATGAGTCATCTCTAGACCTTTAAGGTCTCTAAAGGGTTGTCGAAGACTACGACGTTGATAGGCAGGGTGTGTAAGTGCTGCGAGGCATTGAGCTAACCTGTACTAATTGCCCGTGAGGCTTAACCATACAACACCCAAGGGGTTTTACGGACTCCATAAGCACTTGAATGACATGTTTGAACGAAATTGTAAACACTAGTTAGATTTTCCCAGATTGTATTTATCGCCTGACGGCGGTAAATAACCCGAATTTGCTTGGCGACCATAGCATTATGGACCCACCTGATCCCATGCCGAACTCAGTAGTGAAACGTAATAGCGCCGATGGTAGTGTGGGGTCTCCCCATGTGAGAGTAGGTCATCGCCAGGCTTCAAATTTGAGAGCCCGTTGGCAACAACGGGCTTTTATTTCGCTCTAGCACCACGTGGTGTGAGCGGAGTCAACATAAGGTTTTTGTGTTTTAATCGAATGATTAAAAAGATGAAAATTTTATCTTGACTTAAAAATCAAGAAGCGTATTATACGCGTCCTGACTTGCTGAAGCGTTTAACGCTAAGGCGTTGAAAGTCAACGTTCTTTAACAATTTGACCATGCAATCTGTGTGGGCACTCGTGAAATGAATAGTCAAAAAAGATTATATCAATGAACTGAGTGACCAATACAAATAACAAGTTTACTTATTATTTGGCACAGTCAATTCGAATATCATGACTAGCTTCTAGTTATCGATGTTCAATCAGTATTCATTGAGCCGGTCGCAAGACCAACAAAACTTTAATTGAAGAGTTTGATCATGGCTCAGATTGAACGCTGGCGGCAGGCCTAACACATGCAAGTCGAGCGGTAACAGGAAGTAGCTTGCTACTTCGCTGACGAGCGGCGGACGGGTGAGTAATGCCTGGGAATATGCCTTGATGTGGGGGATAACTATTGGAAACGATAGCTAATACCGCATAATGCCTACGGGCCAAAGAGGGGGATCTTCGGACCTCTCGCGTCAAGATTAGCCCAGGTGGGATTAGCTAGTTGGTGGGGTAAAGGCTCACCAAGGCGACGATCCCTAGCTGGTCTGAGAGGATGATCAGCCACACTGGAACTGAGACACGGTCCAGACTCCTACGGGAGGCAGCAGTGGGGAATATTGCACAATGGGGGAAACCCTGATGCAGCCATGCCGCGTGTATGAAGAAGGCCTTCGGGTTGTAAAGTACTTTCAGCAGTGAGGAAGGTGGTAGTGTTAATAGCGCTATCATTTGACGTTAGCTGCAGAAGAAGCACCGGCTAACTCCGTGCCAGCAGCCGCGGTAATACGGAGGGTGCGAGCGTTAATCGGAATTACTGGGCGTAAAGCGCATGCAGGCGGTCTGTTAAGCAAGATGTGAAAGCCCGGGGCTCAACCTCGGAACAGCATTTTGAACTGGCAGACTAGAGTCTTGTAGAGGGGGGTAGAATTTCAGGTGTAGCGGTGAAATGCGTAGAGATCTGAAGGAATACCGGTGGCGAAGGCGGCCCCCTGGACAAAGACTGACGCTCAGATGCGAAAGCGTGGGGAGCAAACAGGATTAGATACCCTGGTAGTCCACGCCGTAAACGATGTCTACTTGGAGGTTGGTGTCTTGAACACTGGCTTTCGGAGCTAACGCGTTAAGTAGACCGCCTGGGGAGTACGGTCGCAAGATTAAAACTCAAATGAATTGACGGGGGCCCGCACAAGCGGTGGAGCATGTGGTTTAATTCGATGCAACGCGAAGAACCTTACCTACTCTTGACATCCAGAGAATTCGCTAGAGATAGCTTAGTGCCTTCGGGAACTCTGAGACAGGTGCTGCATGGCTGTCGTCAGCTCGTGTTGTGAAATGTTGGGTTAAGTCCCGCAACGAGCGCAACCCTTATCCTTGTTTGCCAGCACATAATGGTGGGAACTCCAGGGAGACTGCCGGTGATAAACCGGAGGAAGGTGGGGACGACGTCAAGTCATCATGGCCCTTACGAGTAGGGCTACACACGTGCTACAATGGCGTATACAGAGGGCTGCCAACCAGCGATGGTGAGCGAATCCCAGAAAGTACGTCGTAGTCCGGATTGGAGTCTGCAACTCGACTCCATGAAGTCGGAATCGCTAGTAATCGTGGATCAGAATGCCACGGTGAATACGTTCCCGGGCCTTGTACACACCGCCCGTCACACCATGGGAGTGGGCTGCACCAGAAGTAGATAGCTTAACCTTCGGGAGGGCGTTTACCACGGTGTGGTTCATGACTGGGGTGAAGTCGTAACAAGGTAGCCCTAGGGGAACCTGGGGCTGGATCACCTCCTTAACGATAGACTGCTTGTTTAATGCAGTGTCCACACAGATTGCTTGGTCGAAATGTCAGAGAGCACCATGTTGCCCAACAACATGGTAGAAATACTTAGTCCCATTCGTCTAGAGGCCTAGGACACCGCCCTTTCACGGCGGTAACAGGGGTTCGACTCCCCTATGGGACGCCACGGGTCGTTAGCTCAGTTGGTAGAGCAGTTGACTTTTAATCAATTGGTCGCAGGTTCGAATCCTGCACGACCCACCATTCTTTCTCACGAAGGAATTCAAACTATCGTGGGCGATTAGCTCAGTTGGGAGAGCACCTCCCTTACAAGGAGGGGGTCACTGGTTCGAGCCCGGTATCGCCCACCACTCTCTAACTGTTTTCTGCGTCATGCAGATTCAATGAAGGTTTCCTTTGTTGAGTCCGCTTTTTTGCCGCCGAAAATCATTAGAAAGTGGTTCTTTAGATAGAAACACATGCTCTTTAACAATCTGGAAAGCTGACTAGTACATTCAATCGAATGATTGAATGACAATAGTATTTTCGAAAGAAAATACGAGTTCTCAAAACAACACACATTCAAGTGTCTTGTGTATGAGTCCGGCGAAAAACCAATTTGTATCCTTATCAGATACACAACCTTGGTTGTTTGAACATACAGACCCCTTGGGGTTGTATGGTTAAGTGACTAAGCGTACACGGTGGATGCCTTGGCAGTCAGAGGCGATGAAGGACGTATTAACTTGCGATAAGCCCAGTTTAGATAGTAAAAATCACTTGAGACTGGGATTTCCGAATGGGGAAACCCAACTGCATAAGCAGTTATCGTTACGTGAATACATAGCGTAACGAGGCGAACCGGGGGAACTGAAACATCTAAGTACCCCGAGGAAGAGAAATCAACCGAGATTCCGATAGTAGCGGCGAGCGAAATCGGATTAGCCCTTAAGCTAGTCTTGCGTTAGGTGAACAAGCTGGAAAGCTTGGCGACACAGGGTGATAGCCCCGTAACCGACAACGCATTATTAGTGAAAACGAGTAGGACGGGACACGTGATATCCTGTTTGAACATGGGGGGACCATCCTCCAAGGCTAAATACTCCTGACTGACCGATAGTGAACCAGTACCGTGAGGGAAAGGCGAAAAGAACCCCTGTGAGGGGAGTGAAATAGAACCTGAAACCGTGTACGTACAAGCAGTAGGAGCCCACTTGTTGGGTGACTGCGTACCTTTTGTATAATGGGTCAGCGACTTAATTTTAGTAGCAAGGTTAACCGTTTAGGGGAGCCGTAGGGAAACCGAGTCTTAACTGGGCGTCATAGTTGCTAGGATTAGACCCGAAACCAGGTGATCTAGCCATGGGCAGGTTGAAGGTGAGGTAACACTTACTGGAGGACCGAACCGACTAATGTTGAAAAATTAGCGGATGACTTGTGGCTAGGGGTGAAAGGCCAATCAAACCTGGAGATAGCTGGTTCTCCCCGAAAGCTATTTAGGTAGCGCCTCGGACGAATACTACTGGGGGTAGAGCACTGTTAAGGCTAGGGGGTCATCCCGACTTACCAACCCTTTGCAAACTCCGAATACCAGTAAGTACTATCCGGGAGACACACGGCGGGTGCTAACGTCCGTCGTGGAGAGGGAAACAACCCAGACCGCCAGCTAAGGTCCCAAAGTTATAGCTAAGTGGGAAACGATGTGGGAAGGCTCAGACAGCCAGGATGTTGGCTTAGAAGCAGCCATCATTTAAAGAAAGCGTAATAGCTCACTGGTCGAGTCGGCCTGCGCGGAAGATTTAACGGGGCTAAGCTATACACCGAAGCTGCGGCAATATGACTTGTCATATTGGGTAGGGGAGCGTTCTGTAAGCCGTTGAAGGTGGTCTGTAAGGGCTGCTGGAGGTATCAGAAGTGCGAATGCTGACATGAGTAACGATAAAGGGAGTGAAAAACTCCCTCGCCGGAAGATCAAGGGTTCCTGTCCAACGTTAATCGGGGCAGGGTAAGTCGACCCCTAAGGCGAGGCCGAAAGGCGTAGTCGATGGGAAACAGGTTAATATTCCTGTACTGCTTATAACTGCGATGGGGGGACGGAGAAGGCTAGGTGGGCTTGGCGACGGTCGTCCAAGTTCAAGGGTGTAGGCTGATAGTTTAGGCAAATCCGGACTATCTTAAGGCTGAGACCTGATGTCGAGTCACTACGGTGATGAAGTCATTGATGCCATGCTTCCGGGAAAAGCCTCTAAGCGATAGGTTATACGTAATCGTACTCCAAACCGACACAGGTGATCAGGTAGAGAATACCAAGGCGCTTGAGAGAACTCGGGTGAAGGAACTAGGCAAAATGGTACCGTAACTTCGGGAGAAGGTACGCTCCTCACGGTGATGAGACTTGCTCTCTAAGCTGTAGGGAGTCGCAGATACCAGGTGGCTGCAACTGTTTATTAAAAACACAGCACTGTGCAAAATCGAAAGATGACGTATACGGTGTGACGCCTGCCCGGTGCCGGAAGGTTAATTGATGGGGTTAGACTTCGGTCGAAGCTCTTGATCGAAGCCCCGGTAAACGGCGGCCGTAACTATAACGGTCCTAAGGTAGCGAAATTCCTTGTCGGGTAAGTTCCGACCTGCACGAATGGCGTAATGATGGCCACGCTGTCTCCACCCGAGACTCAGTGAAATTGAAATCGCAGTGAAGATGCTGTGTACCCGCGGCTAGACGGAAAGACCCCGTGAACCTTTACTACAGCTTGGCACTGAACATTGACCCTACATGTGTAGGATAGGTGGGAGCCTTTGAAACCTCGTCGCTAGATGGGGTGGAGGCAATCTTGAAATACCACCCTTGTATGCTTGATGTTCTAACGTCGCCCCCTTATCGGGGGTGCGGACAGTGCCTGGTGGGTAGTTTGACTGGGGCGGTCTCCTCCCAAAGAGTAACGGAGGAGCACGAAGGTGGGCTAATCACGGTCGGACATCGTGAGGTTAGTGCAATGGCATAAGCCCGCTTGACTGCGAGAATGACAATTCGAGCAGGTGCGAAAGCAGGTCATAGTGATCCGGTGGTTCTGAATGGAAGGGCCATCGCTCAACGGATAAAAGGTACTCCGGGGATAACAGGCTGATACCGCCCAAGAGTTCATATCGACGGCGGTGTTTGGCACCTCGATGTCGGCTCATCACATCCTGGGGCTGAAGTCGGTCCCAAGGGTATGGCTGTTCGCCATTTAAAGTGGTACGCGAGCTGGGTTTAGAACGTCGTGAGACAGTTCGGTCCCTATCTGCCGTGGGCGTTAGATGATTGAGAGGGGCTGCTCCTAGTACGAGAGGACCGGAGTGGACGAACCGCTGGTGTTCGGGTTGTGATGCCAATCGCATTGCCCGGTAGCTACGTTCGGAATCGATAAGCGCTGAAAGCATCTAAGCGCGAAGCGAGCCTCAAGATGAGTCATCTCTAGACCTTTAAGGTCTCTAAAGGGTTGTCGAAGACTACGACGTTGATAGGCAGGGTGTGTAAGTGCTGCGAGGCATTGAGCTAACCTGTACTAATTGCCCGTGAGGCTTAACCATACAACACCCAAGGGGTTTTACGGACTCCATGAGCACTTGAATGACGTGTTTGAACGAAATTGTAAACACTAGTTAGATTTTCCCAGATTGTATTTATCGCCTGATGGCGGTAAATAACCCGAATTTGCTTGGCGACCATAGCATTATGGACCCACCTGATCCCATGCCGAACTCAGTAGTGAAACGTAATAGCGCCGATGGTAGTGTGGGGTCTCCCCATGTGAGAGTAGGTCATCGCCAGGCTTCAAATTTGAGAGCCCGTTGGCAACAACGGGCTTTTATTTCGCTCTAGCACCACGTGGTGTGAGCGGAGTCAACATAAGGTTTTTGTGTTTTAATCGAATGATTAAAAAGATGAAAATTTTATCTTGACTTAAAAATCAAGAAGCGTATTATACGCGTCCTGACTTGCTGAAGCGTTTAACGCTAAGGCGTTGAAAGTCAACGTTCTTTAACAATTTGACCATGCAATCTGTGTGGGCACTCGTGAAATGAATAGTCAAAAAAGATTATATCAATGAACTGAGTGACCAATACAAATAACAAGTTTACTTATTATTTGGCACAGTCAATTCGAATATCATGACTAGCTTCTAGTTATCGATGTTCAATCAGTATTCATTGAGCCGGTCGCAAGACCAACAAAACTTTAATTGAAGAGTTTGATCATGGCTCAGATTGAACGCTGGCGGCAGGCCTAACACATGCAAGTCGAGCGGTAACAGGAAGTAGCTTGCTACTTCGCTGACGAGCGGCGGACGGGTGAGTAATGCCTGGGAATATGCCTTGATGTGGGGGATAACTATTGGAAACGATAGCTAATACCGCATAATGCCTACGGGCCAAAGAGGGGGATCTTCGGACCTCTCGCGTCAAGATTAGCCCAGGTGGGATTAGCTAGTTGGTGGGGTAAAGGCTCACCAAGGCGACGATCCCTAGCTGGTCTGAGAGGATGATCAGCCACACTGGAACTGAGACACGGTCCAGACTCCTACGGGAGGCAGCAGTGGGGAATATTGCACAATGGGGGAAACCCTGATGCAGCCATGCCGCGTGTATGAAGAAGGCCTTCGGGTTGTAAAGTACTTTCAGCAGTGAGGAAGGTGGTAGTGTTAATAGCGCTATCATTTGACGTTAGCTGCAGAAGAAGCACCGGCTAACTCCGTGCCAGCAGCCGCGGTAATACGGAGGGTGCGAGCGTTAATCGGAATTACTGGGCGTAAAGCGCATGCAGGCGGTCTGTTAAGCAAGATGTGAAAGCCCGGGGCTCAACCTCGGAACAGCATTTTGAACTGGCAGACTAGAGTCTTGTAGAGGGGGGTAGAATTTCAGGTGTAGCGGTGAAATGCGTAGAGATCTGAAGGAATACCGGTGGCGAAGGCGGCCCCCTGGACAAAGACTGACGCTCAGATGCGAAAGCGTGGGGAGCAAACAGGATTAGATACCCTGGTAGTCCACGCCGTAAACGATGTCTACTTGGAGGTTGGTGTCTTGAACACTGGCTTTCGGAGCTAACGCGTTAAGTAGACCGCCTGGGGAGTACGGTCGCAAGATTAAAACTCAAATGAATTGACGGGGGCCCGCACAAGCGGTGGAGCATGTGGTTTAATTCGATGCAACGCGAAGAACCTTACCTACTCTTGACATCCAGAGAATTCGCTAGAGATAGCTTAGTGCCTTCGGGAACTCTGAGACAGGTGCTGCATGGCTGTCGTCAGCTCGTGTTGTGAAATGTTGGGTTAAGTCCCGCAACGAGCGCAACCCTTATCCTTGTTTGCCAGCACGTAATGGTGGGAACTCCAGGGAGACTGCCGGTGATAAACCGGAGGAAGGTGGGGACGACGTCAAGTCATCATGGCCCTTACGAGTAGGGCTACACACGTGCTACAATGGCGTATACAGAGGGCTGCCAACCAGCGATGGTGAGCGAATCCCAGAAAGTACGTCGTAGTCCGGATTGGAGTCTGCAACTCGACTCCATGAAGTCGGAATCGCTAGTAATCGTGGATCAGAATGCCACGGTGAATACGTTCCCGGGCCTTGTACACACCGCCCGTCACACCATGGGAGTGGGCTGCACCAGAAGTAGATAGCTTAACCTTCGGGAGGGCGTTTACCACGGTGTGGTTCATGACTGGGGTGAAGTCGTAACAAGGTAGCCCTAGGGGAACCTGGGGCTGGATCACCTCCTTAACGATAGACTGCTTGTTTAATGCAGTGTCCACACAGATTGCTTGGTTAAAATGTAAAAGAACGCAAAAAAGACTTGGGTCTGTAGCTCAGGTGGTTAGAGCGCACCCCTGATAAGGGTGAGGTCGGTGGTTCAAGTCCACTCAGACCCACCACTTTTTCTCCCAGAAAAAGTGATGGTACAGTCTTTTTATACCGTTGGGGTTATAGCTCAGCTGGGAGAGCGCCTGCCTTGCACGCAGGAGGTCTGCGGTTCGATCCCGCATAGCTCCACCACTTTCTAAAAACATTCGTTTGAGTGTGTTTAGAAAGTGGATGTCTTCGGACTAACACATGTTCTTTAACAATCTGGAAAGCTGACTAGTACATTCAATCGAATGATTGAATGACAATAGTATTTTCGAAAGAAAATACGAGTTCTCAAAACAACACACATTCAAGTGTCTTGTGTATGAGTCCGGCGAAAAACCAATTTGTGTCCTTATCAGACACACAAACCTTGGTTGTTTGAACATACAGACCCCTTGGGGTTGTATGGTTAAGTGACTAAGCGTACACGGTGGATGCCTTGGCAGTCAGAGGCGATGAAGGACGTATTAACTTGCGATAAGCCCAGTTTAGATAGTAAAAATCACTTGAGACTGGGATTTCCGAATGGGGAAACCCAACTGCATAAGCAGTTATCGTTACGTGAATACATAGCGTAACGAGGCGAACCGGGGGAACTGAAACATCTAAGTACCCCGAGGAAGAGAAATCAACCGAGATTCCGACAGTAGCGGCGAGCGAAATCGGATTAGCCCTTAAGCTAGTCTTGCGTTAGGTGAACAAGCTGGAAAGCTTGGCGATACAGGGTGATAGCCCCGTAACCGACAACGCATTACAAGTGAAAACGAGTAGGACGGGACACGTGATATCCTGTTTGAACATGGGGGGACCATCCTCCAAGGCTAAATACTCCTGACTGACCGATAGTGAACCAGTACCGTGAGGGAAAGGCGAAAAGAACCCCTGTGAGGGGAGTGAAATAGAACCTGAAACCGTGTACGTACAAGCAGTAGGAGCCCACTTGTTGGGTGACTGCGTACCTTTTGTATAATGGGTCAGCGACTTAATTTTAGTAGCAAGGTTAACCGTTTAGGGGAGCCGTAGGGAAACCGAGTCTTAACTGGGCGTCATAGTTGCTAGGATTAGACCCGAAACCAGGTGATCTAGCCATGGGCAGGTTGAAGGTGAGGTAACACTTACTGGAGGACCGAACCGACTAATGTTGAAAAATTAGCGGATGACTTGTGGCTAGGGGTGAAAGGCCAATCAAACCTGGAGATAGCTGGTTCTCCCCGAAAGCTATTTAGGTAGCGCCTCGGACGAATACTACTGGGGGTAGAGCACTGTTAAGGCTAGGGGGTCATCCCGACTTACCAACCCTTTGCAAACTCCGAATACCAGTAAGTACTATCCGGGAGACACACGGCGGGTGCTAACGTCCGTCGTGGAGAGGGAAACAACCCAGACCGCCAGCTAAGGTCCCAAAGTTATAGCTAAGTGGGAAACGATGTGGGAAGGCTCAGACAGCCAGGATGTTGGCTTAGAAGCAGCCATCATTTAAAGAAAGCGTAATAGCTCACTGGTCGAGTCGGCCTGCGCGGAAGATTTAACGGGGCTAAGCTATACACCGAAGCTGCGGCAATATGACTTGTCATATTGGGTAGGGGAGCGTTCTGTAAGCCGTTGAAGGTGGTCTGTAAGGGCTGCTGGAGGTATCAGAAGTGCGAATGCTGACATGAGTAACGATAAAGGGAGTGAAAAACTCCCTCGCCGGAAGATCAAGGGTTCCTGTCCAACGTTAATCGGGGCAGGGTAAGTCGACCCCTAAGGCGAGGCCGAAAGGCGTAGTCGATGGGAAACAGGTTAATATTCCTGTACTGCTTATAACTGCGATGGGGGGACGGAGAAGGCTAGGTGGGCTTGGCGACGGTCGTCCAAGTTCAAGGGTGTAGGCTGATAGTTTAGGCAAATCCGGACTATCTTAAGGCTGAGACCTGATGTCGAGTCACTACGGTGATGAAGTCATTGATGCCATGCTTCCGGGAAAAGCCTCTAAGCGATAGGTTATACGTAATCGTACTCCAAACCGACACAGGTGATCAGGTAGAGAATACCAAGGCGCTTGAGAGAACTCGGGTGAAGGAACTAGGCAAAATGGTACCGTAACTTCGGGAGAAGGTACGCTCCTCACGGTGATGAGACTTGCTCTCTAAGCTGTAGGGAGTCGCAGATACCAGGTGGCTGCAACTGTTTATTAAAAACACAGCACTGTGCAAAATCGAAAGATGACGTATACGGTGTGACGCCTGCCCGGTGCCGGAAGGTTAATTGATGGGGTTAGACTTCGGTCGAAGCTCTTGATCGAAGCCCCGGTAAACGGCGGCCGTAACTATAACGGTCCTAAGGTAGCGAAATTCCTTGTCGGGTAAGTTCCGACCTGCACGAATGGCGTAATGATGGCCACGCTGTCTCCACCCGAGACTCAGTGAAATTGAAATCGCAGTGAAGATGCTGTGTACCCGCGGCTAGACGGAAAGACCCCGTGAACCTTTACTACAGCTTGGCACTGAACATTGACCCTACATGTGTAGGATAGGTGGGAGCCTTTGAAACCTCGTCGCTAGATGGGGTGGAGGCAATCTTGAAATACCACCCTTGTATGCTTGATGTTCTAACGTCGCCCCCTTATCGGGGGTGCGGACAGTGCCTGGTGGGTAGTTTGACTGGGGCGGTCTCCTCCCAAAGAGTAACGGAGGAGCACGAAGGTGGGCTAATCACGGTCGGACATCGTGAGGTTAGTGCAATGGCATAAGCCCGCTTGACTGCGAGAATGACAATTCGAGCAGGTGCGAAAGCAGGTCATAGTGATCCGGTGGTTCTGAATGGAAGGGCCATCGCTCAACGGATAAAAGGTACTCCGGGGATAACAGGCTGATACCGCCCAAGAGTTCATATCGACGGCGGTGTTTGGCACCTCGATGTCGGCTCATCACATCCTGGGGCTGAAGTCGGTCCCAAGGGTATGGCTGTTCGCCATTTAAAGTGGTACGCGAGCTGGGTTTAGAACGTCGTGAGACAGTTCGGTCCCTATCTGCCGTGGGCGTTAGATGATTGAGAGGGGCTGCTCCTAGTACGAGAGGACCGGAGTGGACGAACCGCTGGTGTTCGGGTTGTGATGCCAATCGCATTGCCCGGTAGCTACGTTCGGAATCGATAAGCGCTGAAAGCATCTAAGCGCGAAGCGAGCCTCAAGATGAGTCATCTCTAGACCTTTAAGGTCTCTAAAGGGTTGTCGAAGACTACGACGTTGATAGGCAGGGTGTGTAAGTGCTGCGAGGCATTGAGCTAACCTGTACTAATTGCCCGTGAGGCTTAACCATACAACACCCAAGGGGTTTTACGGACTCCATGAGCACTTGAATGACGTGTTTGAACGAAATTGTAAACGCTAGTTAGATTTTCCCAGATTGTATTTATCGCCTGATGGCGGTAAATAACCCGAATTTGCTTGGCGACCATAGCATTATGGACCCACCTGATCCCATGCCGAACTCAGTAGTGAAACGTAATAGCGCCGATGGTAGTGTGGGGTCTCCCCATGTGAGAGTAGGTCATCGCCAGGCTTCAAATTTAGATATACGTATTGAACGACGTGTATCGGATAGACAGTTGACTGTTTATCACCGTGTGGAGCGGTAGTTCAGTTGGTTAGAATACCGGCCTGTCACGCCGGGGGTCGCGGGTTCGAGTCCCGTCCGCTCCGCCACTTATTCAGACAGAGTTAAGTCTTTAAAATAACTAATAGGGGTGTAGCTCCAATTGGCAGAGCAGCGGATTCCAAATCCGCGTGTTGGGAGTTCGAATCTCTCCACCCCTGCCATCTTTAAGGCTCTAGCAGAAATGCTGGAGCCTTTTTCGTTTCTGGTGTTTAGTGTTCAAGCAGCGGATTCACCGCTACCGACAATCAGCGCATGTTGGGCGTTCGGCTCTCTCTACCCCTGCCATCTTTAAGGCGCTAGCAGAAATGCTGGAGCCTTTTTCGTTTCTGGTGTTTAGTGTTCAAGCAGCGGATTCACCGCTACCGACAATCAGCGCGTGTTGGGCGTTCGGCTCTCTCCACCCCTGCCATCTTTAAGGCTCTAGCAGAAATGCTGGAGCCTTTTTCGTTTCTGGTGTAGCGGATTCACCGCTACCGACAATCAGCGCGTGTTGGGTGTTTGGCTCTCTCCACCCCTGCCATCTTTATGGCGTGAGCAGAAATACTGGAACTGGAAAGCTGGTTTTCATCTTGTTATTTTTTCTGTGTAAGGGTAGGATTTGCTTGCTGATGGCTTATCTAGCCGATCACGGGTGATGGAGTTCCACCTTTAACCGCTCACACTGAGATAATGACTCCTACTATAGTTAGGATAGATCTATCTATGGTGGGGTATTTGTCTATCATATTGTCTATCCTTAGAAATTCATTTAAGAGATAAATAGAGACAGTATGGCTCATCCTCTAAGTGCAAACCCCAAAATACTGATCCAGATTGTTCGCTGGACTCTTCTTATTACACCTGTCGCTATTTTGGTCGGCTCGTTGAATGCGTTCTTTTTATGGATCCTAAGCACAGCGACAACGATACGTGTTGATAACCCATGGCTGATTTATTTGTTACCTCTCGCAGGTATTGTGATTGTCTATTGCTATCGAAATCTGGGTAAAAACTCAGAGGGCGGCAATAATCTGATCATGGATGAGATACATCAACCTGGTGCTGGTATTCCCACTCGCATGGGACCATTGGTATTAATTACGACGGTAATTACACACTTGTTTGGTGGTTCGGCGGGCCGTGAAGGTACAGCGGTGCAAATTGGTGGCGCAACAACCCACTGGTTAGCGCGTGTTTTTAAACTTAACGAGGCGGATACTCGGCTCATATTAATCGCGGGGGTTGCTGCGGGGTTTGGCGCCGTATTTGGAACTCCGCTAACCGGCGCTATCTTTGCGTTGGAAGTCTTAGCTATTGGTCGCTTGCGTTATGACGCGATTATTCCTGCCTTATTTGCTGCCATTCTGGCGGATCTTGTATGTACGGCTTTAGGTGCGCATCATACGCATTACCGTATTGATTTCCTCGAAAATATTACGATCTTCGATCATGTGCTAAAAGTCGATGTTTGGCTGATGGTGAAGATAGTCTTTGCGTCTATTGCTTTTGGCTTAGCGGGTTATTTATTTGGTGAGTTAACCCATGCATTTAAAGATATTTTCAAAGCTACATTAAAAAACCCTTACGTCATTGTAGTCACGGGTGGCTTGATGGTGATTGGAATAACACATTGGATTGGTAACTATGATTATATCGGGTTAGGTGTTTACAGTACGCGTGAAGGCGGTGTCAGTATATTGAGTGCCTTCACCGACGGTGGGGCTGAATGGTATAGCTGGGCTCTAAAATTATTACTAACGGCAATTACCTTAGCGGCAGGATACAAAGGGGGAGAAGTCACTCCGCTCTTTTTTGTCGGTGCGACATTAGGTAACACCATGGCTTGGGTAATGGGAGCGCCTGTTGATTTATTTGCAGCATTGGGCTTTTTAGCTGTTTTTGCCGCAGCGACGAATACACCTTTGGCTTGTACCATTATGGGCGTGGAGTTGTTTGGTGCTGACCATATGTTGTATTTCGCTATTGCTTGCTATACCGCATATTACTTTAGTGGTCATACTGGGATCTACTCATCGCAACGTGTTGCTGTACCAAAACTTTTTGATGATGAAGGTGCACCGAAAATTACTCATAAGCTCGGTGAGTTGAGAGAAACGCATTCATCGCTATTGAAAGCGCTGGTAAAGAAATTTTCAAAATAATGGATAAGGCTGCTTTGGCAGCCTTTCTTTTTTGTACTGCTTAGACCAGATTTATTGGTTTCGCCCTTGCTGCGCTTTCTTCCCTTCCCTATACTCCTTGCTGAAACTTGTCGGAGTGCCATTTGGCTGAGACCGCATTGCGGGATCCGTAGAACCTGATCAGGCTAATACCTGCGAAGGGAACAAGAGAAAATCTTCTGTTTAACGGCACTAATATATCTTTTCGTCGCTGTTAAGCTATCAGATGATGCTGCACACCCTACGTGTACGCCTCTTGTTTATGCACCAATCCGCCAAGCAAATATCCCAACCATGGAACCGTAAGGATTTTGCTATGTCGATTCGCAAACAAGCGAGACTGGAAGCTAAACAATTTATAGATTCACTTACTGCCCAACCATACCCTAACTCCCAGAAGGTCTATGTTGAAGGTAGCCGCCCTGATATCCAAGTACCCATGCGAGAAATTGCACTGGCCGATAGCTTAGTGGGTGGTACTAAAGATCAGCCTATCTTAGAGCCTAATGAAGCGATTCGTGTTTACGACACTTCAGGTTTCTACACCGATCCTGAGCAAGATATTGATATCTACGCGGGATTACCAAAGGTGCGAGAGGTTTGGATTACTGAACGTAATGACACCGAGCTGCTTGATGATCTGAGTTCCGCTTACTCTAAAGAGCGCCTTGCTGATGACAGCTTAGATGAGCTTCGTTTTGGTGAGCGAGCACGTATTCGTCGTGCGAAAGAGGGGGCATGCGTTACTCAGCTCCATTATGCGCGCCAAGGTGTGATAACGCCTGAAATGGAATATATCGCCATTCGCGAGAACATGGGGCGTGCAAAATACCGTGACGAGGTCTTGAACCATCAGCACCCCGGTATGAATTTTGGTGCTAATCTACCAGAAGAAATTTCAGCCGAGTTCGTTCGCAAAGAAATTGCTGAAGGTCGAGCAATTATTCCTGCCAATATTAACCACCCAGAATCAGAGCCAATGATCATTGGCCGTAATTTCTTAGTTAAAGTGAACGCCAATATTGGTAACTCCTCAGTGAGTTCCTCCATAGAGGAGGAAGTTGAGAAGTTAGTGTGGTCGACTCGTTGGGGCGGCGATACTGTGATGGATTTATCGACAGGGCGTAATATCCACGAAACACGTGAGTGGATCATTCGCAATAGTCCAGTTCCGATCGGTACAGTACCTATGTACCAAGCACTTGAAAAAGTGAATGGCATCGCCGAAAACCTCACTTGGGACGTTTTCAGAGATACGTTACTAGAACAAGCGGAGCAAGGGGTTGATTACTTTACTATCCATGCGGGTGTATTGCTGCGCTATGTGCCTATGACGGCAAAACGCGTGACTGGCATAGTGTCTCGCGGTGGCTCTATCATGGCGAAGTGGTGTCTGGCTCACCACGAAGAAAGTTTCTTGTACCTTCATTTTCGTGAGATCTGTGAGATTTGTGCCAAGTACGATATTTCACTCTCGTTAGGCGATGGCCTTCGTCCTGGTTCTGTGGCCGATGCTAATGATGAAGCGCAATTTAGTGAGCTACGTACCCTAGGTGAATTAACGAAAGTCGCTTGGGAATACGATGTTCAGGTGATGATCGAAGGCCCTGGGCATGTGCCAATGCATATGATTAAAGAAAACATGGAAGAGCAACTTAAGCACTGCCATGAAGCCCCTTTCTATACATTAGGCCCGCTGACTACTGATATTGCACCCGGTTACGATCACATTACCTCGGGTATTGGCGCCGCCATGATAGGTTGGTATGGCTGTGCCATGCTTTGTTACGTTACCCCTAAAGAACATCTTGGCTTACCGAATAAAGAAGACGTTAAAGTGGGTCTGATTACCTATAAGTTATGTGCTCATGCGGCTGATCTTGCGAAGGGTCATCCTGGTGCGCAAGTCCGCGATAATGCCTTATCAAAAGCCCGCTTTGAATTTCGTTGGGAAGATCAATTTAATTTGAGTCTTGACCCTATCACTGCTCGTGCATACCACGATGAAACTTTGCCGCAAGAGTCCGGCAAGGTTGCTCACTTCTGCTCTATGTGTGGTCCTAAATTCTGTTCAATGAAGATCTCACAAGAAGTTCGAGATTACGCAAGCAATTTGGAAAAGAGCGGCGATCTTGCCATTAAATTGCTTGATGATCCGCTTGAAGGCATGCGCCAAAAAGCAGATGAATTCCGCTCAACAGGAAGTGAACTATACCATCCCGTGAAAGAGGAAGATTAATGAGTGCAATCTGTTTACCTGAACGCTTAAAGCCATTGCTTACCCATATCGAGCCTTTGCTGGCTCAAGCCGCTCAATATCAATTGGGTGAAGCGGTGACTGTGACTGTTCAGCAATCTGATGTGGTAGACATATGCGTTGACTCTCGTTCGTTCAGCTTGAGCTTTGCTCAAGCTGTTCCTACCGATATGGCACAAATAGAAAGTCATTTTGTCGTGTGTGATCACTGGAGTGAGAGCACTGATGTTGCAGCCATTCAACGCCTAGTTGCCGCTAATCCCGCTTTGATTGTGTGTGGTTTCCCTGTTCAAGGTGGGGTGTTTGATATCTGGCACCATCATGGTGAAGCGCGAGCTGTGTACTGCCATCAGGCTGGCGATACAGAAGCTGTGCGTGCCATGTTGCTGGCAGCATTGGCATTGGATTACCCGGTCGAAGATGCGGTGACCTTGGCGCGTGCATATGCGCGTTATGTTCAGTTACATGATAATAAGCAGTGGCCACTGACACGTGAGGTGTTCCCTCGTCCAATGACGGCAAATCATCCTGAGATCATGACATTGGGTTGGCAAAGTAAAGAGGTTGCGGTTGCCCCTTTTGCTGCAACGGATGCTGAACACCTGGCGTTGTACCCTGTGGTGGACTCGGCAGAGTGGGTTGAGCGCTTACTGGAGCTTGGCGTGAAAACCACGCAGTTGAGAATTAAAGATCCTCAAGACCCTGCACTTGAAGCGCAAATTGCACAAATTATCGCGGCGGGTGATGCCCATCAGGCGCAAGTGTTTGTGAATGATTACTGGCAGCTTGCAATTGATCATCAGGCGTATGGGATTCACCTCGGTCAAGAAGATCTGGAGACGGCGGATCTAACTCAGATCCAGCAGGCAGGCTTGCGCTTAGGCCTTTCAACCCATGGCTATTATGAAATATTACGAGCGGCTGAGTTTTCGCCGAGTTATATCGCACTCGGTCATATTTTTCCTACCACCACTAAAGATATGCCATCGAAACCACAAGGACTGAGCCGATTAGCGTTATATCAACAGCTCATAGGCCAAGATTTTCCGACAGTGGCCATTGGCGGGATTGACCTTTCTCGTGCGGGATCTGTGTGGCGGACGGGTGTGAGCAGTGTTGCTGTCGTACGTGCGGTGACGCAAGCTGCAGATACTGGCGCAGCGGTAGACGCCTTTAATCAATTGTTGGTTCGATAATATGCTGAGTGACCAAGAGTTTTTACGCTATAACCGCCAAATTATGTTGCCTGAAATTGGTGAAAATGGTCAGACGCGGTTAGCAAATGCAAAGGTATTGATGGTGGGTGCCGGTGGACTTGGGTCATCGGCGGCATTGTATTTAGCCGGTGCTGGTATCGGTACCTTGGTGATTGCAGATGATGATGAGGTCGATAGCTCTAACCTTCAGCGCCAGATCATCTATCGCGATCGACATCAAGGGTTAAGCAAAGCTGAAATGGCCGCGGAGCAGGTACGTGCCTTGAACCCGCATATTCGAGTACGAGCCGTAAAAGCGCGCCTAGCGGATCAGCGTTTAACGATGGAAGTGGAACTTGCAGATGTGGTACTCGATTGCTCCGATAACTTGCCAACACGTCATGCTGTGAATCAAGCGTGTTTTAAGGCCAGAAAAATCTTGATCGCTGGCGCGGCAATCAGATGGCAAGGTCAGTTGATGGCGTTTGATTTTCGTCATGGTTCAGGTCCTTGTTACCACTGCCTCTTTCCGTACGATCCAGAAGCAAAGTCCCCTGCGATGAACTGCAGTAATTCAGGCATTGCAGGCCCGGTTGTGGGCGTGGTAGGTACCTTGCAAGCACTCGAGACCATCAAGGTGCTTACCGGTGCTGGTCAGGTTGGTTTTGCCACTTTGCAGCAATTTGATGGGTTAACCATGACATGGCAAAAATTTAATGTCGCCCAGGATAAGTGTTGTCCTGTCTGTGGCACAGGAGAGAAACATGACAATCAATAATACCGAAATTCAGGTCTCAGTGAATGACAAGCCGATGACTTGCCCGCCCGCCATGACCCTATCAACCTTGTTAATGCAGCTTGATATGCCATTAAAGGCCACGGCTGTTGCGGTAAATGATGACATTGTGCCGCGCCACCAGTGGGATTCAACTTTACTCAGTGGTGGTGATCGTATTGCCCTATTTCAAGCGATTGCTGGAGGTTAATAATGTTAACTATTGCGGATAAAACATTTTCTTCACGCCTGTTCACGGGAACAGGTAAATATGCCAATAGCCAAACGATGGCAAAATCGATCATTGCGACCGAGTCTGAACTTGTGACTATGGCATTGAAGCGGGTCGACATTGATAACCGCGACGATGACATTCTCGCGCCATTAGTCAAAGCGGGCGTGAATTTATTGCCTAATACCTCGGGTGCTAAGAATGCCAAAGAAGCCATTTTTGCGGCTAAGTTGGCGCGTGAAGCCTTAGGTACCAACTGGCTGAAGTTGGAAATTCACCCAGACCCTAAATACTTAATGCCAGACCCGATTGAAACCTTAGCGGCCGCAGAAACCTTGGTGCGCGAGGGCTTCATTGTGTTGCCATATTGCCACGCAGATCCTGTGTTGTGTAAGCGTTTAGAAGAAGTCGGTTGCGCCGCTGTGATGCCACTCGGTGCCCCGATTGGTTCGAATAAAGGTTTGGCATCACGTGATTTCCTTGAAATCATCATCGACCAAGCGCGTGTACCTGTGATTGTCGATGCGGGAATTGGTGCGCCATCACACGCAGCCGAAGCGATGGAGATGGGGGCTGATGCGGTCTTGGTTAACACGGCGATTGCTGCTGCGGCGGATCCGATTGCAATGGGATGCGCGTTTAAATTGGCAGTAGAAAGTGGCCGTATGGCGTATGAGGCGGGCTTAGCGGGAACAGTGAATCATGCGATCGCCTCTAGTCCGTTAACGGCGTTTCTTGACCACAGCGCGTAGGGAAACATCATGAGCTATGTTGATGTGTGGAAGCAACTGAGTTGGGACGACGTTCGTCTTTCTATCTACAGCAAAACCGCGGCAGATGTTGAGCGCGCATTGCGTAAATCGAAGCGCGACTTGGAAGATTTTAAAGCCTTAATTTCACCTGCGGCAGAACCGTATTTAGAGCAAATGGCGCAACAGTCGGCGGCGTTAACACGGAAACGCTTTGGTCATACGATGGCATTTTATGTGCCTTTGTATTTATCGAATCTGTGCGCCAATGCCTGTACCTATTGTGGCTTTTCGATGGAAAACCGTATTAAGCGCCGTACGCTGAACACAGCTGAAATTGAACGTGAGTGTCAGGCTATCAAGGCGATGCATTTTGATAGCGTGCTATTAGTTACAGGTGAGCATGAACGTAAAGTGGGCATGGAGTACTTTCGTGACGCTCTGCCACCGATTAAACAGCAATTTAGTTACTTGGCGATGGAGGTGCAGCCGCTGGATCTGCATGAGTATGCGGAACTAAAGACCTTAGGGTTGGATGCGGTGATGGTGTACCAAGAAACCTACAGTGCCTCCACTTATGCGCAGCACCACCTTCGTGGCAATAAAATGGATTTTGAGTACCGCTTAGCAACACCCGATCGATTGGCAAGAGCGGGCATTGATAAGATAGGGATTGGCGCCTTGATTGGGCTTGAAGAGTGGCGGACAGATTGCTTCTTTGTGGCCAATCATTTGGATTACCTTGAGCGGACTTACTGGCAAACCCGTTATTCGATTTCGTTTCCGCGGTTGCGCCCGTGTGAAGGAGGCTTACAGCCGAAATCTGTGATGAGTGATCGTCAGTTGGTGCAGCTTATCTGTGCCTATCGTTTGTTTAACCCTGAAGTCGAGTTGTCACTGTCGACCCGAGAAGCACCTGATTTTCGTGATAATGTGTTACCGCTGGGGATCACCAGTATGTCGGCGGGATCGAAAACGCAACCTGGGGGCTATGCCGATGATGAGCCTGAGCTTGAGCAGTTTGCGATCAGTGATGAGCGTTCGGTAGCGGCTGTTGCTGATGCCGTGAAGCGACATGGCTTTGAAGTGGTGTGGAAAGATTGGCATCACGCATACTCTGGCTAGTATGGTTCAGCGCTTGGATTCATAAAAGAGAAACGCCCGATTGTTGATAGAAACAACCGGGCGTTTTATTTGGTTAGGTGTGTCTGTATTAGCGGTTGAGTGGTTTTGTTGCTTGCTCAAGCCAGGCTAAATCTTCACCCTCGAACGATGGGCGTAATACATCCAATACCGTTTGGTGATACTTGTTTAGCCAAGCAAGTTCCACATCATTCATTAGGCTGATATCAATTAAGCGCTGATCGATAGGGGCGCGGGTCAGTGACTCAAACCCAAGGACTGTCATGTCGCCTTGGGTTGGTACTTCAACGACCAGCTCAAGGTTTTCGATGCGAATACCAAAAGCATCGGCGCGGTAGTAACCAGGTTCGTTGGATAACACCATACCGGCAAGTAGGGCGGTTGGGTTGTGCACTTTTGCGATACGCTGCGGTCCTTCGTGAACACTCAAGAAGTGGCCGACACCATGGCCCGTACCGTGGTCATAATCGAAGCCATGTGCCCATAGGTGTTGGCGTGCCAGCGCATCCAATTGGGAGCCCGTTGTGCCTTTCGGGAAGCGTGCTGACGCGAGTGCAATATGGCCTTTTAATACCAAGGTAAACGCGGTTTTGACTTCATCGCTTGGCTGGCCAATCGCTATGGTGCGGGTGATATCGGTCGTGCCGTCTGGGTATTGGCCGCCTGAATCCACCAAGTACACATTGTCCATTTCCAAAACGCTTGGTTGCGGTTGGTTCTGGTGGTTGTAGTGACACATCGCCGCGTTACCGCCAGCGGCAGAAATGGTATCAAAGCTAACATCGGTACAGCTACTGTCTTCAATGCGGAATTGCCATAAACGATCTGACAATGTGCCTTCATCAAGCAGGTTGCCAGCTGCAACTTGACGGTCAACCCAAGCGAGGAATTTAGTGATCGCTACGCCATCGCGGATATGACAGGCTTTCATGCCCGCTATTTCAGTTGGGTTTTTTGCTGCTTTGGGTAATAAGCAAGGGTCTGCGGCATCTATCAATTCAGCGCCTGATGCCAGTAGTACTTGGCTCGCCCATGCATTGCTGGTGGCTGGATCGACCAATACCTTACGTGCAGTGAGAGCTTGCAAGCCTGCTTCCAGTGCTTCTGGTGCTTCAACACGTACGCCTTCGCCGACATGGGCGGCAAAGTCTTCTGGTAAGCGGCTCGGGTCAATGTAGAAGTCGACACTCGCATCGGCATGGATAATCGCCGTTGATAGCAAGATTGGTAGGCTAGGTACGTCGCTACCACGAACATTCAGTAGCCAAGCGATGCTATCGAGTTGGGTGAGTAGGGCAGCTTCCGCCTCTTGTTTTTTCAACTCAGCAGCAATCAGTGCACGCTTGTCTGCGCTTGATTGGCCGACAAAGTCTAATCCCATCAGTTTCGCATTAGAAAGCGTTGGTGCTGGGCGATCGTGCCACAGGGTATCGATAGGGTTAGTATCGATACTGATTACATTCAGTTTATCAGCAACATTTTCGCAGGTACGTGCTAACCATGCTGAGCTGTGCAAGCGGGCATCAACCGCGACTTTACTGCCAGCAGTTAAGTTCTCTTGTGCCCATGAGATCGGCGGCTCGTCGATCAGGTGACGATATTCAAATACATCGCCCGGTACTTGTTTGCGTACCTGAACCACGTAGCGACCATCTACAAATACCGCGGCTTTGTCTTGGGTGATCACCGCCATCCCTGCTGAACCTGTAAAGCCCGTCGCCCAATGTAGGCGTTCATTATGAGCGGGAATGTATTCACCGAGGTATTCGTCTTCATGAGGAATAAGCAAGGCGTCATACTGGTTTTCAGCCAGCCACTGACGGATCTGCTCCACACGTTGTGAGATAACTGCTTGCATGTTTGTTGTTCCTTAATGGTTGTCACCGTCCTTGCTGACGGAATAATCCTTAACCTGCCAACATAATCACCGTGCATTATGCGAGGTAAGTCTAGCTACGGTAGCGCTTTTAACTGTTGGCTGCAATTCCGCGGCAACGGCTGATGATCAAATTTTTGAGCCAAGCATGGCCTGGATCGCTTTCTTGGTGTTGATGCCAAAAAAGGGTGTATGCCATGGCAGGAAGTTTGCAAGGCAGAGGCAAGACCACCAAGTTCAGCTGGGCGGCAATGTGGTTTGCAAAGTGGCTCGGGGCGGTAAACACCAAGTCGGTATGGGTACATAAACTCGCGGCGCTATTAAAGTCTGGAACGTACATGGCAATATCACGGTTGAGTCCAAGCTCTGCCAGCTTATAGTCGAGTAACCAACGATCATCACGGCCACAGCGCACCTGAATATGACGTTGGCGTAAATAATTATCCTGGTCCCACTTTTGATTCAGCACCGGGTGACCTTTACGAACAATGCAGCGTTGTGTGTCACGGCAAAGTTCTTGAAAGATAATTCCTTTGGGAGGCATGAGTGTCAGCATGGCATCTTTAGGGTTAAGATCTTTGCCTGTGATGCCAAAGTCGATTTCACCGCTGTGCAGCTTATCGAACGTGTTGGGCTCCCAAGCTTGGGTATCCAAAATAATGTTTGGCCCTTCGCTGAAAATATCCCCCAAAAACTGCGGTAAAAATAGCGGGTAGGCACTTTCAACCAATGCCATGCGAAAGTGACGATCGCTGGTGGCAGGGCTAAATTCAGGCGGTGCTGTTATGTGTTCAATATCGCGCAGTAACTGCTCTAAGCAAGGTTGCAGAGCACGTACCCGGGGAGTCGGTACTAAACCGTGGGCGCTACGCACAAAAAGAGGGTCATCAAATTGCTCACGTAATCGCGTTAAGCTTTTGCTGACGGCGGATTGGCTCAAGTTCAACCGCTTGGCGGCTTGCGTCACGCTACACTCTTCCATGAGAACATGTAGGCAAACCAATAGGTTTAAATCGAGGCGTGATAATTTGGTAAATGACACGGCAACCTCTTACTGTGTTGTGATATTCCCAAATGGAAAATCTAACCTGAATATAAACCATTTCAATTCATATCTCTAACCGCTTATAGTGCTGCCACTATCTACTAGGAAACCAACATGAAACCAGAATCAACTGCGGCAGGCACACGCCTTGTAGCCCTGATGGTGGTATTGGTGCTATTTAGCCCATTAGCCATCGACCTTTATTTACCTGCTTTGCCAGCTATGGCAGAGACGTTTGCGGTTGATACCACCCGTGTCCAAGACACAGTGACACTCTTTATGTTTAGTCTTGGCCTTGGCCAGCTATTGGCCGGACCATTAGCGGATCGCTACGGTCGCCGCCCGATCGCCCTTGGAGGCATTACTCTCTATGCCGTAAGTTCAGCAATGGCTTACATGGCGCAATCGCTTGATCTCTTATTGTTTGCCCGCTTAGCCCAAGGCTTTGGTGCCTGTGCAACATCGGTTGCTGCGTTTGCCGCAGTACGGGATAGTTTTGGCCCTGAACGTAGTGGTCGCATGATCAGTTACCTCAATGGTGCGATTTGCTTTATTCCTGCACTGGCACCGTTAATGGGCGCATGGTTAACCCATGAATTTGGCTGGCGTTCAAACTTTAGCTTTATGGTGGGTTTTGCCTTGGTGGCTGGTAGCTTGATTGCGGTGGGCTTTAAAGAAACCCGCCCAGCAGAAACCAATACCGCGGGTTCTTTGATCAGCTTTGAGCGCTACATGTCAGTATTGCGTGAGCCTGTATTCTTATTCCATGCCATTTTGTGCATGCTCGCGATGGCGGTGATTTTGGCATATGTCACATCAGCACCGGTATGGCTAATGATGAATATGGGTTTAGACATGGGTCAGTTTACTTACTGGTTTGGTCTTAATGCGGTATTGAATATTGCGGCATGCATGGCTGCGCCTAAATTTATGGATCGCTTTGGTTCTCGCCAAACCCTGAATACTGGCCTGGTAATGCTGGTGATTTCTGGTGCGACCATGCTTGCATTTAGCGGGTTATTTGAAGCGTGGGCGTTTATGGTGCCGATCTTTATGTCGTCAATCGGCTTTGCCTTTGTACTGGGTTCGGCGGCAGGTAAAGCCCTTGCCCCATTTGGCGACCGTGCAGGGACAGCTGCTGCATTATTGGGCTTATTCCAAATGAGTGGGGCTGGTTTGATGGTGAGTTTGATGCAACGTTTAGACTTAACCCCGCCAGTCCTGATGACGCTACAGATGTGGCTGGTGGTACCAGGTTTACTGATTTTATGGTCTAAGATAGGCCGAAAATGGCACGCTCCTTGTGCTGCTTAAGGATTTTTAATCCTTTATAACTAGACGCTTGGCTCCTTAAAGGCGCAGGGTCTCGACAACCCTAATATTCTTTCGCCTGTCACCTGTGTGACAGGCTTTTTTATGCTTATCGATTAGGTGTTGTCAGCCATCGATTTTTGAGTGCTTTTCCCTTTTATCTGCTGAATCACTAAGCCGCACACAATCAAAACTAAACCCACTAAGGTTGATGGGTGGATTTCCTCGCCAATGATAGTCGCTAATAGCATCAGTGAAATAAAGGGTGAAATGAAAATCAGATTACTGATCTTGGCGGTGTTTTGAGTGAGTTTTAGCGCACTGATCCAAAGTACAAATGTAATCCCCATCTCAAATAAACCGACATAGCTTACCGCGAGCCACCCCTGCCATGGGATGGACGGCCATTCGCCACTGTAGAGGCTGAGACTGATGGAAAGTGGCAGTGAGACTAAAAAGCCAAGTAACACACCGAGTACAGGATCGGCTTGGTTTTTGGTATTGAGGATCCAATACATCGCCCAGAGCAGTGTTGATAATAAGGCCAACGCCACTCCTGTTGGGCTCTCAAACTGTAATGCCAGTACGTCCCCTTTAGTGGCTATCACGATGACACCTAAATACCCAAGGGCACAGGCTGCCCAGTCTTGCTTACGGATCTTTTGTCCCAGAAAAACGGCGGCCATCAAGGTCAGCGTGATCGCCCAGCTGTAATTGAGGGGTTGAGCTTGTGATGCGGGGAGCAGTTCGTAGGCTTTAAATAACACTACATAGTAAGCAAAGGGGTTGATTAAACCTAAGCATAAATAATAGAAGGGGCGGGCAGCGAAAGTTCGCCCTAGTAAGTGCAGCTTACCTTGCCAGTAAGCGATGCCTGTGAGGGCAGCCGCTGAGACCACACTGGCAGCAACCACCATCTGAATAGGGGTAAAATAATCGAGAGTGATTTTAAAAGCCGTTGCCACTGTTGACCAGAGCAACACCGCGGCCATGCCATAGCCGAGGGCATAACGTTCGTTCATTGTCGTCCTTGTTTACGTCAGCGCGTTATTCTTGTGGCACGAAGTTAATGCCAGTAAGGGATGAGTGACAGTCTATGCGATTGTATTTCAGGCGACTAGAGGGGAAAACTTCAGGCTGTGATGCTTAGCGCACTCCATTCTACATTTCCTTTTTCGTTCGCTTTATCATCGTTGAGCCGCCAAGGGATGCCACTTTAAATGCTGGACATTTATCCAGTATCCACTTAGCCTTAAATCAGAAATTATTGGTATTTTTCAGGGTTAAACATCATGACGGAGTGGCTTAGCGGCGACTTACTATTCGCGGTTGCTGCCGCAACAGGGGCAACATTAGCCAGCGTTGTCACAGCACTGTGGTTGAATGGTAAACACAAACAGCAAATTGCACTGTGGCAACAGCAGCGTGCGGCTGATCTGCGTTTAGCCGAGACCCGTGAACAGCAAATTCAACAACAATTGGATGAACGTAGCCAAGAGCTGGATGAAACGGATGTCGATCGCGACCGTTTAAGTCATGAGTTACGCCAGATGCATGCCCGCTTGGCGGCGGCATTGGAAAAAATGCGTCATTTCGAGGCGCTTAAAAATGAAAAGCAGTACCTGACTGAGCAACTCGAAAACGCCCGTGGTGCAAATGCGGGGCTAGAAGGGGATTTACGCGAGCAAGAAGCCCGTCATTTTGAAGAGCAAAAAGCCGCGGAAGAGAAAATAGCCTTACTGGAAAATGCTGAAGAGCGACTGCGTATTCAGTTCGAAAGCCTGGCCAACCGAATGTTTGAACAAAAGACGCGTACGGTTGATGAACAAAACAAACAAAGCCTCGAAAGCATTCTTTATCCACTACGAGCTCAATTGGAAGGCTTTAAAAAGCAGGTTAACGACAGTTTTAGTGCTGAAGCGCGTGAGCGTCATACCCTAGTACACGAGATTAATAACCTTAAGCAATTGAACGAACAGATGGCGCAAGAGGCTGTTAATTTAACCCAAGCGCTAAAAGGCGACAATAAAGCGCAAGGTAACTGGGGGGAAGTCGTGCTGGCGCGAGTTTTGAACGAGTCAGGTTTACGTGAAGGGCATGAATACCAAACTCAGATCAGCCTCGAAAATGAAGACGGCAAGCGTTATCAGCCTGATGTGGTGGTGCATTTGCCGCAAGATAAAGACGTAGTCATTGATGCTAAAATGTCGCTGGTGGCCTACGAGCGTTACTTTAATGCTGAAACCATCGCTGAACGTGAATTGGCGATGAGTGAGCATACTGCCTCGATTCGTAGCCATATTCGAGGATTAAGCCGGAAGGATTACCACCAATTGCATGGCGTCCATAGTTTGGATTATGTCTTGATGTTCATTCCGGTGGAGCCCGCTTTTCAAGCCGCGATTGAAGCTGACCCATCACTGATCCGCGATGCCATGGATCAAAATATCATGCTCGTCAGTCCAACTACCCTCTTGGTGGCATTGCGCACTATCAACAACTTATGGCGTAATGAACGCCAAAATCATAATGCCAAAGAAATCGCTGAGCGTGCCAGTAAACTGTACGACAAGTTACGTTTATTTGTCACCGATATGGAAGGGGTTGGCGCGTCATTGGATAAAGCCAATCAGAGCTACCAAGGCGCAATGAATAAGCTGTCCACAGGGCGTGGTAATGTGATCCGTCAGGCTGAAAGCTTTAAATCTTTGGGTGTGGAAGTGAAGCGCGATATTAATCCAGTGCTTGCTGAAAAAGCACAGCCGTTAGATGATAGTCATGTTCAGCGGGATTCTGCTAGTACTCAGCAAAACGAGACCCTTGCACCCGCACCACGCGCATTGTTGTAAATGAATTGCGACATAACTTTGAGCAAACA
Source organism: Photobacterium swingsii (assembly GCF_024346715.1). Taxonomy (NCBI): domain Bacteria; kingdom Pseudomonadati; phylum Pseudomonadota; class Gammaproteobacteria; order Vibrionales; family Vibrionaceae; genus Photobacterium; species Photobacterium swingsii. Next base: position 3,719,628 of record NZ_AP024852.1, on the reverse strand, counting down.
GCGACCATCAAGTAAACTAGGCCAGTTGTTTACACCACTATCAGCATGACGGAAATAGCATGACGGACACCACACAAGATACAACCCACTTTGGCTTCCGCACTGTCGCCAAGGAAGAAAAAGCTAACATGGTCGCAGAGGTTTTCCACTCGGTAGCCGCAAAATACGACATCATGAACGATATGATGTCTATGGGTATCCACCGTGTTTGGAAACGCTTTACGATTGATTGCAGCGGCGTACGTCGTGGCCATCGTGTGCTAGACCTTGGTGGTGGTACTGGTGATTTAACCGCCAAATTCTCTCGCATTGTCGGTGAGACAGGTCAGGTTGTTTTGGCAGATATCAACAACTCAATGCTGAAAGTTGGACGTAGTAAGCTGCGTGACAGCGGCATTGTGGGTAACGTGGGTTATGTTCAAGCGAACGCAGAAGAGCTGCCATTTCCTGATGACTACTTTGATTGCATCACAATCAGCTTCTGCCTACGTAATGTAACCGACAAAGATAAAGCGTTACGCTCTATGTATCGCGTACTGAAGCCGGGCGGCCGTTTACTGGTATTGGAATTTTCTAAACCTGTGCTAGAGCCGCTATCAAAAGTTTATGATGCATACTCTTTCCACTTGTTGCCGAAAATGGGTGAAATTATTGCGAACGATGCTGAAAGTTACCGTTACCTCGCGGAATCAATTCGCATGCACCCGAACCAAGAAACCTTGGAAGGTATGATGCAAGAAGCCGGTTTTGAGCAAACAAATTACTATAACCTTACGGGTGGTATTGTTGCACTTCACCGTGGTTACAAGTTCTGAGGCCCCTATGCCAATTGATGTATTTGTTACTGGCGTGGTTGAAACCTCGCTCAATACACTCCTGAATGACGATGCGGAATCGCAGCGTCGCTTAGCCCGTTTACGTGGCAAAGTGATCAGTGTAACCATAAATGAAATGGGTAAAACACTGTACTTTGTCTTCAGTCAGCAGCTGGATGTATTGGGTGCGTTTGAAGGTGAGGTGGATTGCCAGCTCGCCTTAAATCTAAGTGTATTACCAGAATTGCGCCAACAGGCTAACCTGACGCAGCTGATCAAAGCTGACAAGTTATCACTGGACGGTGATATTCAGTTGGCGCAACAGTTTTCTTCTTTATTGAGTGGTTTAAAGCCTGATGTTGAAGAGAAGCTGTCTCAGTATACGGGTGACGTGGTCGCTCATACCTTGGTCCAAGGTGCCAAAACAGGGTTAAGCTTTGTCCAGCGTGGCATTGCCCGTCGACAGCGTGATTTAGCGGAAGTGATCACCGAAGAGTGGAAGCTGGCGCCGCAAGCGCTAGAAATCGCCTATTTTGCCGATCAAGTTGATGATGTAAAAACCGATGTTGCTCGTTTAGAAGCGCGCATTAACCAGCTGTTAGAGCGTTGCTAAGCCATGATGACTTACTCCGAATTAAAACGTCTATACCAAATTATCGAAGTGAAGCTTCGTTATGGTCTCGACGATTTTTTACCCGATGACCCGCGCGTAAAATTACCGAAACTGGCTCGAAAATCCCTTTTTTGGGTTAAGAATCAGCATGCGGATAAACCCTTGGGTGAGCGCTTACGCTTGGCGTTGCAAGAACTAGGTCCGGTGTGGATTAAGCTGGGTCAGATGATGTCGACCCGTCGTGATTTGTTTCCACCGCATATCGCCGATCAGCTTGCATTACTGCAAGACCAAGTAGAACCCTTTGATGGTCGCTTGGCAAAGCAGCACATGGAAGAATCTTTGGGTGGACCATTAGAGCAATGGTTTGACGACTTCGATGAGGTGCCATTGGCATCGGCGTCTATTGCCCAAGTGCATACAGCTGTGTTGAAGGAAAATGGTCGCGAAGTCGTACTTAAGGTGATTCGCCCAGATATCCTGCCAGTGATCCAAGCAGATATTAAACTGATGTACCGCATGGCGGGCATAGTGTCTAATATCCTGCCTGAAGCACGTCGCTTGCGTCCGACTGAGGTGGTGCGTGAGTACGAGAAGACCTTGCTCGATGAACTGAATTTGATGCGTGAAGCGGCCAACAGTATTCAGCTGCGCCGTAACTTCGATGACAGCGAGATGCTGTATGTGCCAGAAATGTTCACCGATTACAGTAGCGAGCGATTACTTGTCATGGAGCGCATCTATGGTATCCAAGTCTCGGATATTGATGCGCTGAAAGCGAATGGCACTGATCTTAAGTTACTGTCAGAAAATGCAGTCACAGTCTTCTTTACCCAAGTATTTCGTGATAGCTTCTTTCATGCTGACATGCACCCAGGGAATATTTTTGTGTCGTACGAACGACCGGAAAACCCGCAGTGGATCGCATTAGATTGCGGGATTGTTGGCACACTTAACCGTGAAGATAAGCGTTATTTGGCCGAAAACTTACTGGCCTTTTTCCACCGAGATTACCGTAAAGTGGCGGAATTACATGTGGATTCAGGGTGGGTACCGCCAGATACGAATGTTGATGAATTTGAAGTTGCGATTCGAACCGTATGTGAGCCTATTTTTGAGAAGCCTATTTGTGAAATCTCATTTGGTCACGTACTGCTGAATTTATTTAATACCGCGCGTCGATTTAATATGGAAGTGCAGCCACAGCTCGTCTTGCTGCAGAAAACACTGCTGTATGTTGAAGGACTCGGTCGACAGCTGTACCCACAATTAGATCTGTGGGATACCGCTAAGCCTTTCCTTGAAGATTGGATGTCGCGTCAAGTTGGCCCGCAAGCCATCGTGGAAGCTGTAAAGAGTAAAGCACCATTTTGGGCTGAAAAATTACCCGAATTACCTGAATTACTTTACGACAGTTTGCGCCAAGGCAAAGCGATGAATCAGCGAATGGATAAACTCTATGACAATTTCATGGAGAGCCGTCGCAATCAAGGCCAAGCAAGATTCCATTTTGGCATTGGTGCAACTTTGGTTGTATGTTCTGCCATACTTTTTAGTAATCATGTTGAAACCTATCCGGCAGTCTCTGCTGCAATGGGCGTCACGTTTTGGTTACTAGGGTGGCGAGCTTGCCGCAAATAGCGGTGAGAGTACGTTGCAATATTAACTTTACGGTTTTAACCACAAAGAGCTGAGGTATAACAAGCATGGGTGGTATCAGTATTTGGCAATTATTAATCATTGCACTGATCATTGTTCTTTTATTCGGAACCAAGAAACTTCGTACACTGGGTGGTGATTTAGGCTCAGCGGTGAAGGGTTTCAAAAAAGCGATCGGCGATGACGAGCAAGCTGCTGCTAAGAAAGACAACGATGCTGATTTCGATCAGAAGCAACTGTCTGAAAAAGAAGGCGAGCAAGTTCAACCTGGCCAGAAAGACCAAAAAGACAAAGAGCAGGTTTAATACGTGTTTGATATCGGGTTCTGGGAGTTAATACTAATCTCCGTTGTGGGGTTAGTCGTACTGGGGCCGGAGCGTCTGCCAGTCGCGATTCGTTCTGTTTCGCGTTGGGTAGGTGCTGCTCGTAATATGGCAAATTCGGTCAAAGATGAATTGTCTCAAGAATTAAAGATTCAAGAGCTGCAAGAAAATCTAAAAAAAGCCGAGCAAATGGGGATGCAGGACTTATCGCCTGAACTGCGTGATTCTGTTGATGAGCTTAAAAAAGCCGCATCAGATGTGCAGCGTCCTTATGCCGAGAAAAAAAGCGAGCAATCCTCAGCCACGACTTCTCAAAAGCAGGAGTAGATTAGATCACTATGTCGACAGTCGAAGAGACGCAACCTCTCTTTAGCCATTTGCTAGAGTTGCGAAACAGACTATTGCGTTCGCTACTGAGTGTGCTGGTGGTATTTCTGGGTTTAGTGTGGTTCGCCAACGACATCTATGCTTTCTTGTCGGCGCCTTTGGTAGAAAAACTACCTGAAGGTGCCAGCATGATTGCCACAGATGTGGCGTCCCCCTTCTTTACTCCGATAAAACTTACCTTAGTCGCCTCGGTGTTTGTTGCTGTGCCTATGATTTTGTACCAAGTATGGGGCTTTATTGCGCCTGGCTTGTACAAGCATGAGCGTAAGCTGATCATGCCATTATTGTTCTCAAGTTCACTGCTGTTTTATTCAGGAGTGGCGTTTGCGTACTTTGTGGTATTTCCTTTGGTGTTTGGTTTCTTTACCAGCATTGCGCCTGAAGGGGTGCAAGTGGCAACGGACATCGCCAGTTATCTCGACTTTATCCTCGCTCTATTTATGGCATTTGGGATTGCGTTTGAGGTACCTGTTGCGATTATTTTGCTTTGTTGGACAGGAGCAACCGATCCAGAGAGCTTACGCCAAAAACGACCGTATATTATTGTAGCGGCGTTTGTTGTGGGTATGATGCTGACACCACCAGACATTATTTCGCAAACACTGCTCGCAGTGCCGATGTGTATTTTGTTTGAGGTCGGTTTATTCTTCGCGCGCTTTTATGTCCGTAAGGATGATGAAGCGGAAGAAGAGTGATAATAGCGACAGTGAAAAAACCGGCTTTGTAGGCCGGTTTTTTGTTTTTAAGGAAGCAAAAAGCAATGATAGATATTGGGGTAAACCTGACCAATACGCGGTTTGATAAAGATCGTGATGCCGTCATTACGCGTGCGCAAGAGGCTGGTGTAACCGGCTTGATATTAACGGGCACCAGTATTGAAGAAAGCCAACAAGCATGGCAAATGGCCACCCAGTGGCCGAACTATTGTTTCAGCACCGCAGGTGTCCATCCCCACGATGCCAAGTCGGTTGATGACTTAACCTTACCTGCGATTCGCGCATTAGCGACCAAAGCCGAAGTGGTGGCGATTGGTGAGTGTGGGCTGGATTTCAACCGTGATTTTTCACCGCGTCCCCAACAAGAAGCGGTGTTTGAAGCGCAACTTGCGCTTGCGGCAGAATTGAACATGCCTGTTTTTATGCACTGTCGCGATGCTCATCAGCGCTTTATTGACATTCTGACCCCTTGGCGCGATAAATTACCTGCTGCGGTACTGCATTGCTTTACGGGAAGCGAGCAAGAGCTTAAAGCTTGCCTTGAACTGGATCTTCATATTGGTATTACTGGTTGGGTATGCGATGAACGCCGTGGTACCGAGTTACGTGAAATTGTGCACCATATTCCCGATGATCGTTTAATGATTGAAACCGATTGCCCGTATTTATTGCCACGAGACTATCGACCAAAACCGAAGTCGAGCCGTAACGAACCTAAATTCTTACCGCACATTGCCACTGTGATAGCCCAGTGCCGAGGTCAGCAAGCTGCTGATGTAATGATGAATTCTCGTGCTACAACCCAAGCATTTTTTGCGATCGATCCATGCTAAATTTATCGACAGTGGTATTATCGAACTAGATTGCGAATCAACCTATACAAGGAGTAGGCCGTGTCTGTATCTATTCAGGGCGCGTTTCCAGCACGCCGTATGCGCAGAATGCGTAAACATGACTTTAGCCGTCGTTTAATGGCTGAAAACCAGATCTCAGTAAACGATCTGATTTACCCTATGTTTGTTCTTATGGGTAAAAATCGTCGTGAAACGGTAGAGTCGATGCCAGGTATTGAGCGTCTATCGATTGATCTGATGCTGCAAGAAGCTGAGTACTTAGCGAAATTGGGTGTTCCTGCAATTGCCTTATTCCCCGTTGTTTCTCAAGACTTTAAGAGTGTGTGTGCGGGCGAAGCCTATAACCCAGAAGGTTTGGTCCAGCGCGCTGTGCGTCTGCTAAAAGAGCATGTGCCAGAGATGGGCGTGATCACTGATGTGGCGTTAGACCCCTTCACGATCCATGGCCAAGACGGCATCATTGATGAAGACGGCTACGTGATCAATGACGTTACGACTGAAATCTTGATCAAACAAGCCTTGTCACACGCAGAAGCTGGCGCGGATGTTGTTGCGCCATCAGATATGATGGATGGCCGCATTGGCGCTATTCGTGAAGCGTTGGAAGACGCGGGTTATATTCATACCCAAATCATGGCGTACTCTGCGAAATATGCATCGAACTATTACGGTCCGTTCCGTGATGCTGTTGGTTCGTCAGGCAACCTAAAAGGTGGCGATAAGAAAACCTACCAAATGGATCCTGCCAACACAGATGAAGCCTTGCACGAAGTGGCAATGGACATCAACGAAGGTGCGGACATGGTCATGGTGAAGCCGGGTATGCCATACCTAGACGTGGTTCGCCGTGTGAAAACCGAACTGAAAGTGCCGACGTATGCGTACCAAGTGTCAGGCGAATATGCGATGCACATGGCGGCTATTCAAAATGGCTGGCTTAAAGAGCGCGAAACCGTGATGGAATCGTTAGTGTGCTTTAAGCGCGCAGGTGCGGATGGCATCCTGACTTACTTTGCGAAGAATGTTGCCGAGTGGTTAGCCGAAGACGCTGCTGCTCGCCATGCTGATGCGCAAGCTGTAAGCGCAGAAGAATAAGCATGATATTGCGACCAGCTTATTAGCCGGCGGCATGGTAATACTCACGAGCGGTAAGTGTTCTTATCGCTCGTTTTTTATGGCTTGACGTTACGGTTGATTGGATTTTGCAGCGAGATCAAGGTCTCGGTCGACTGTACTTCATCAATCGCTTGCAGCTTATCAATCAATACGTGCTGTAGCTCCTCAATTGATTTACACATCAATTTCACGAAGATGTTATACGCCCCTGTGGTGTAATAGGCTTCCACGACCTCATCAAGCTCGTTCAGTTTTGCTAGCGCAGAATGGTAATCACGGGCTGCATTTAAATTAATGCCAATAAAACAACAGACATCGTAGCCCAGTAATTTGGGATTAACGATCACTTCTGTGCCTGTGATAATGGCGGCAGCACGCATTTTTTCCACCCTAACATGCACGGTAGCTGGGCTAACATTGAAACGTTTAGCCATTTCAGCGTATGGTGTACGGGCATCTGTCATTAAGGCGTCTAAGATATCGCGGTCAAGGTCATCTATCCGTGGTAATGGGGTCATCGTTATTTACCCTCCCTTGGTTTATACCGGTGCGTGCATCTTTTATACTGGCGTCGGTTAGGGTGTGATTGAAAAACATACCAAGGCATTCTGCGATAATGCGCGTGCAAAGGCTACTGTAAAAATACTTGGGCAATGAATTAAAGGATCACTGGCAATCTTATGCGTTTTCTTCTCTTATTACTTCTTCCAGTGACATTTTCTGCATTTGCTATTCCCCAAAAAACATTGGTTATTCACTCCTATCATCAAGGGTTACGTTGGACGGATTCTATTCAGGCCGGATTAGAGGTCGCCACTAATGCAGATAATGTTTCATTTAGCATTAGCTATATGGACAGTAAGCGTTATCAATCGCCCTCTTACCTCAATGAGTTACTCGATGTTTATCGCACGAAATTAACCAAAGAAAAGTACGATGCCATTGTGGTCTCGGATGATCATGCACTGTGGTTAGTGAATCAGCTTGGTGAGTTTGTGGGTGATACTCCTGTGGTGTTTGGCGGTATTAATAGCTACACCACAGATAAAAATAACCGGCTGGAACGTGTTGCTGGAGTGGTGGAAGTTTCACGCGCGGTGGAAAACATTAAGCTCGCAAAGACTTTGCAACCTGATCTAAAGAAGCTGTATTTGCTGGCTGATCGCAGCTATACCGGGCAAGAGTTGTGGCGCACGGTGGAAAAGTACCAAAGTGCTAATTCGGCCCTCGATGTTGAATTGATCCGCCCTCCGTATTACAGCTTTGATGACATGTTAGCCTTCACCGAAACCCTACCACCTGACTCTGCGATTGTATTGTTGCTGTATTTCAAAGATGGTGACGGTGAGTTTCGCTCTAGCCATACTTTCATCAAACAGCTGACTGAACGCTCTGCGGTGCCTGTGTATGTAATGTATAACTTTATGCTGCAGTATGGGGCGACAGGTGGGGTCGTCACCAGTGGCTATGATCTCGGTACCATGATGGGCAAGCTATTAGTGAATGTACTCAATGATGACATTGCCCAGTACCCTGTGGTGCTTTCTAGTCCCAGTCAGCTCATGCTGAATTATCCGATGCTAGAAAAGTGGGGCATCAATGTTGAAAATGACCAAGCCCTTTTGGTTAATCGGCCACAAAGCTGGTTTGAACGCCACAAGAAAGAGCTGAAAACCATGCTGTTCACCATTTTGGTGATGGGACCTGTGATTATCTTATTGGCCTTGATGATCCGTCGTCAGCAAAAAAGTGAGCGTCAGCTACAGCAAAGCCAGGCACTGTTTGAAGGGGTGTTTGATCAGAGTTTTCAGTACATTGCCATTTTAGAGTCGCACGGCAGTTTAGTGTCGGCAAATTTAGCGCTGCAGCATTTACTTGGCCGCAGCGTGATTAAGTATGATCGCCCGTTATGGCGTTGGTGTTGTTGGGATCAAGAAGGTGCGCTGCAACTGAGCCAAGCCTTTCTGTTGGCACAAAGCGACCAAATGTCCCGCTTTACTGCTGAGCTGCAAAGCAGTGATGGTGACCGCTTGATATTGGACATTACCATCAAGAGTATGCCGTCTAATGAGGCGGAGTCGGGCCAAATGCTCTTAGAGGCGCGAGACATTACCGCCCGTAGTCAAATGGAAGAAAAACTCCGTGACCGTGAGGTGAGTTATAGCCTGCTGTATGAGCAACAACCGGTTATTTTATTGACCATCGACAGTCAGGCGCGTATTCAATCGGTCAATCAGTTTGCCGCCGATCTGTTGGGGTACGATAAACGCCAGCTCCTCGGGCATAAGGTGACGGATTTTTATTTCGAAGACAGCGCTGGGCCGCAGCAGTTTATGGCGTCGGCGGCTCAAGAAAACGACCAGAAAGTGTGGCGTCGTCAGCTGCAATATCGCTGTGCCAATGGCAATACGGTATGGATTCGAGAAACCATTCGGCCTGCTCAGTCGAAAAAGCAGTTATTGATCGTGGGTGAAGATATTACGTCAACCCATCAACTTGAGGCTAAGTTGGAATATCAGGCGCGCCATGATTACCTCACCGATTTATTTAACCGTTCATATTTCGAACAGCAATTAGAACATGTCTTGCTAGAAGCGAGCGATAAAGGTGCCCGTCATGCCATGTTCTACATTGATTTAGACCAGTTTAAAGTGATCAATGATACCGCAGGGCATGAGGCTGGGGATGAAGCACTCAAGCAAGTGGCTTTGATGCTGCAAAGTATCACCCCGAGCAAAGCCACCTTAGCGCGACTTGGCGGCGACGAATTTGCAGTGATTTTGCGTCATTGCGATGCGCATGATGCCGTGGCGTTTGGCAAAGAAATCTTACTGCTACTCGATGAAGCGGAGTTTTATTGGCAAAACACTCGTTTCAGCTTTAGTTGTTCGATTGGGGTGCGGTTGATCGATGAAACCGCAGGTTCGCCGCAGCAAGTGCACGCGCAGGCTGATACCGCCTGCTATGCCGCTAAAGATGAAGGGCGTAACCGCTTACACCTTTACCACCCTGATGATGAAGAGCTCAAGCGCCGCGAGTTGGAAATGGAGTACGTGAACCATATTCGCGATGCGTTGGTTGAAAAACGGTTAGAGCTACATGCGCAACAAATATCGCCTCTAAATGGTGGCGCTGGTAAGCACCACTACGAGATTTTGGTACGGATGCGTAACCAAGATGGTTCGATGGTTTCCCCTGGGTTATTTATTCCCGCTGCGGAGCGTTATAACTTGGCGCACTTGATTGATCGCTATGTGGTACAAGAAGCCATTTCATGGTTACAAGCGAACCCGAAAGCGATTGAGCAGTTAGAAATGTGTGCGATTAACTTGTCAGGGCAATCAATGGGGAACCGCGATTTTGTTGAGTTTCTGATTGCGCTGATCCGCGACTCAGGGATCCCAACCGAGAAGCTCTGCTTAGAAATTACTGAAACGGCTGCTATTGGTAATATGAGCGAAGCTATCCAGCTCTTTACCCAATTAAAGTCGTTAGGCTGCTTAATTTCATTGGATGACTTTGGTTCAGGCTTGTCGTCGTTCGGTTATTTGAAACGTATGCCGGTCGACATTATTAAGATCGATGGCATGTTTGTTCGTGACATTGCAGAAGATGACATGGACTTTGCGATGGTAAAAGCCATCAATGAGTTAGCGAAGAAAATGGGCAAGAAAACCGTTGCTGAATTTGTTGAGAGTGACGCGATTTTAACTAAGCTACAAGCGCTTGGTGTCGATTACGCGCAGGGCTACTTGTTTGGGAAACCGCAACCATTGGCGAAACTGGTGGCGGAGTTGAGCCAAGACCAAGATGCAGTGGTATAATCCCGCCCCTTATTCTGATTAGCCGCATTTACCGGAGTATTTTGTGCAATTAGCTTTAATCTGTGAAGCCCCACAACGTCAGGGCGAGCTAGACCAATTAGCGCAACGCTGGGGCCTTAGCCATACTGATAGCAGCGAGTTTGCGTTAGTACTTACTGAAGAGCGTTTAGAGCTGCGTAAGCTCGACGAACCTAAGCTGGGTGCTGTGTATGTTGACCTCGCTGGTGGTGCTGCTTCTCACCGTCGTAAATTCGGTGGTGGTCGTGGTCAAGCAATTGCCAAGGCCGTTGGCCTGAAAGGCGGCGTGATGCCGAAGGTACTGGATGGTACCGCCGGGCTAGGCCGTGATGCTTTTGTATTGGCAAGCCTTGGCTGCAAAGTACAGATGGTAGAGCGTCACCCTGTTGTTGCTGCATTGCTAGACGACGGATTAACGCGCGCCAAACAAGATGCTGAGATAGGTGGCTGGGTCAGCGAACGCTTGAGCTTGCTACACGCGTCCAGCCAGCAAGCCTTGCTTGATTTAGCTGATAACGCTGATTTTGAAGCGCCAGATGTGGTGTATCTTGATCCTATGTACCCACATAAAAAGAAATCGGCTTTGGTGAAAAAAGAGATGCGGGTGTTCCAATCTTTGGTTGGAGCGGATTTGGATGCGGATGGACTATTAACACCTGCGCTGGCGTTAGCAACCAAGCGAGTGGTAGTGAAACGTCCAGACTATGCTGAATTTTTAGATTTGGTGAAACCCTCTACCGCGATCGAAACCAAAAAGAATCGCTTTGATGTGTATGTAAAAGCGGCAATGAAATAAACCTCGGGTCTGATTATGAGGAGTGGTTGCTACCACTAGAGTGAGCCTAGTCTTACTGGTATAACCGTAGACAAGGAAGAAATAAGCCGATAACACATCACGAGACAATCATGAACCGCACGCAGATGCTGGTGTTGTCTTCGGCTAGTCAGTCGTTTTTGCTTGGAGAGTAGTCAATGGCAAAATCATTATGTAAGTACCGTCGTGTCGAAATTGCAGACAAGATTGCCATTATTAGCAAAATTGTCAGTGAGCCCAATTATATGTGTTCGAGCTGTGCGCGTGTTGCCAGCGAAAAAGTGTATCTGTGTAAGCCGAGTGCACTCGTTTCTCAAGCCCGCCTAGCCAAGGTCCAGCCTGCATCGAGTATGAGCACTATCGTGCCAGAAATGACAGCGTTAACGGAGCCTGAGCCTCAATCTGACGGCGATTTGGGTAAGAAGGTAACAAAGCTAGCCAAGAAAAAGGCCAAACGGTTAAAACAAGCGGCAAAGGCGGTAAAACGTTACAACCAAGCCGTGAAAAAAGCGCAGAAAAAAGAAGTGGCTGACGCACAATAGCTAGTTAGGCTTGATGATGAATAACCAATAAAAAAGCCTCCGGTAGTGGAGGCTTTTTTATGTCTGAATCACGCTTCTTTTACAAGAACCGCTGTCATCACACATGTGATCACTGAAACAATGATGCCTGAAACAAGTAGCCACGCAAACATATCCATTTCGGTTATCCATTTGTTAGCGAGAAGAAGCACTATTGAATAACGTTTACAAAATGCTATCAATGGTGTGGATATAAGATGAAATGACTATTAACAATTGGATACAATTATATGAATTAAGCAACATATGTTATTGGTTTTAGGTATAAAAAAAGCACTCCGAAGAGTGCTTTATGTTATTTGCTAATAGTTTTAGATTTTAGCAGGAAGTGCCAATGTGAGTGCTTGGCGAGATACAGATGCAGCACCTTGATCATCATTGAGCTTTTCGAGCACTTTGACTAAGTGCGCGTAGTCTGTCACGTCAGGACGGATCGCAATGGCTTGCTCAAAGTGATTCTTTGCTTCTTCCCATTTTTCATCACGCATTAACAGTTGTGCCAGCGCGCTGTGCGTCACTGGGTTATTGCTGTCGTAACGCAGTAAATCTTGCAAGCGAACAATCGCAGGGTGGTTATCTGGCAGATTCAGCTCAGCCACTAAACCGATTAAGGTATCGTTGCTTTGCTTTTTCAGTGAATCACGCAGAACAGTATAGGCTTCACTATCTGCTTTTTTGATGATCATCTGGCGAACGAAGCAAGCGATTAATTCAGGGCGTTGCTTATCTTTACGGCTGAGACCGTTCCAGTGGCCCATCAGGCCATCACTGCCACTGTGTTGAGCTATATGCTCCATCAAACCACACTCGGCTTTCTGAGCCAGTTGAGTGGCTTCTTCAGTGGTGATCACTTGCTGTTTTTCAAGTTGCGGTAGCAGTGCCAGAAGCGGTTTCCAGTCTTCAAGCTGGATATAGCACTCTTTGAGCAGGCTCAGCATGATAGGGTTACGGCCATGGTTTTGCTTAATATCGCAAAGGGTCGCGAGTGCTTGCTCAAATTCTTTTTGGCGCAGCTGTAGTTTGGCACGCGTTAGCGCAACAGCGAGGTTCTGGCCATCAAGATCAGAAGCTAAACGTAGGTAATCATCACGTTGACTGGTATCCCCCTGACCTTGAGCGGCTTCTGCAGCGGCCAAGTAGTTCAGCAAAGGGGTGTCGCTGTGCTTAGCGGCTTTAACCACTAACTTTTCAGCTTGCTTCCAGTCACCTTCGATCACTTTCATCAAGCCATTGGCGGTTAATGTCCGTGCTTTACGCGCCTTACGGCCTGCAAACCAGCCGCGGGTTGAGCTGCTTAATGAAAATAGACGCTTTAAGATATTCTCGATAAGGAAGAACAGCCCCAGTAATACCACCACGCATAAAATCAGGGTGGTGACACTCATTTCGATGGTTTGATTCGCCGCTGAAATCAAGACATAGCCTTGATTACCTGCCAGCATAGGGCCAACCACGACACCAGCAATCAGCGCCGCTACCAGTAGTAACAGTTTGATCATGCTGGATTCTCCTCAGTGCTGATTGGTTTTACTTGATTGCGAAGGCGCTCACTGATCAAATCGGTGATGAGCGGCTGAGACTGCAAGCGTGTTGGGTAGCTAGCTTCAATGCCTTCACCTGCAAGCTGATCCAGCGTCTTAATGAAGCTTTGCGTTTCAGGTGCATCTTGGTTGTAGAATTGCTGCGCCCAGTCTTTCGCCATGGTTAATGATTTGCTGTATAGCTCACCTTCTTCGCGATAAACCGCTTTAATCGCTGTTTCTAGCTTCGACTTGATGTTTTCTTGTAAGTAGAAGTCTTGCTTAGGCGAAAGCAGAGGGATCACGCTGCCATCACGTTTACGGTAGGTAATGAAATGATCGCTGAAGTTCTGTAGCGATGTCATTAGGTTGGTTTTCCAGTCGTCAACTGAAGTACTGACAGTGGTTTCTTCCACTGCTTCGGCTTCAGGCATGATAGCGTTAGCCAATGGCAGCTTAGCGACTTGTTCTTGCAGGCTGGTTAAGCGAAGCACTAAGCCATCACGGTCGATACGTGCCACGGATTTTAGGGCAGTAATATCGGTGTTCATTGCTTTACGCACTGGCGTTAGGCTTGGATCGTTCAGTTCTGCAATGCGGTTATCGGCGGATTCTAGTAGAACCGTTGCACTCACCACATCATGTTCTAACCATAACTTACGACCCGCCATTTTGACGAGGTAGTCGGCTTCCGCCAGCAGCCAGTCGTTTGGACGGCGACCTTTCATTTCTGCTAGTGCTAACTGTAAACCCTGGATGGATTTCTCTTGTTGGGTTATTGACACATCAGTGCCGTGAAGACTTTGTTCTACTTTGCCTAAGGTTTCTTGTTGGCTCGCCGCCAGCGTCGCCTTCATGCTGGTCAGTTGCTGTTGTAGCGCTGCCATTTGAGCATTTTGGGTCTGGGTTTGTTGGTGGCCGTGGTAGTAAAGGCCTGCACCCAGTGCGATCACTAGGGCAATGGCAATGGCCCCTGTTTTGCTGCCGCTTTTTTTCTCGGCAGGTGCTGGTGCGGGTTTATCAGCAGCAGGCGCAGATTTTGGCGTAGTGTTAGCGGTTTTTTTCTCAGCTTCTTTTTGTGCTGAAGTTTGTGGCTTGCCGGTGTTAGCGCTAGCTTGTCCTTGCTTATTGGTTGGCTTCGCATCTGCTGCGCCATTTTCTGCAGGGGTGTCGTTATTGGTTTTTTTATCAGTCATCCGATTATCCCATCGTGCCTATTCTTGCTTAGGAACGTGAAGAGCGCGTGATTTGCCGCGCTACCCACGGTGGAAAAATGTGTAAAACCAAGCTGCTGAGCTTGGTCTGCAATCCGTTGGCTTGGTACATAAAGCTGGCATTGATAAAACCAAGCCTGTTGGTTTTGCGGTATTGCGGCGCATAAATGCGAAAGTTGCTCACCGCTGGTCACAACTAACGCTGTTACATCGTGTGATTGCCACTGCTGACAAAGTTGCTCCCCATTTAAAGGTAGCAAGCATCGTTGGTAACATTCACAATAACTTACTTGTGCGCCACGTTCGCTAAGTGCTTGATGAATGAGCTCGCGTCCCCCGTTGCCGCGTAAAATTAAGATACGGCGTTGGTCTACGTGGGCTAATTCAGGTAGTGCAAGTAAGCCTTCACTATCACATTGGTGCTGAGGTTGCTGTACTGCTTGTCCTGTTGCTTGACGCAAGGCCGCCGCAGTTTTATGACCAACGGCTATATAATGCACGTTTTTTGGCCAGCTAGCACAGTGTGAAAGTAAGTAATTGTGAGCTAAATTCACTGCATGAACACTGACGGCAATCAGAAAATCATTTGGTTGCAGTAAATTTAGTTGCGAAATGAGGGTTGGCAGGTCATGGCCTGCCTGAATTTTTAGAAGCGGTTGGGTAATGGCTTTGATACCCGCAGCATTCAGTTGCTGAGCTAATTGCTCACCATCGGGTGATGGGCGGGTGATCAATATGGTCATTACGCGTTGCCGTATAATTCATCTAGGATGGCTTTGGCACCGTCAGCCAATAATTGGTCTGCCAGTTCAACGCCCAGCTTTTCAGCATCTGCCGCTGCACCTTTGATTTCGCCACTGACGATCTTGCTACCGTCGGGTTCACCAACCAGTGCACGCAGCCAGATTTGGTCACCATCAAGTAATGAGTAGCTGCCGATAGGCACTTGGCAACCACCTTGTAGGCGGTTGTTCATCGCACGCTCACATAAAACGCGCGTTGCTGTTTCTTGGTGATTCAGTGCTGCCAGTAAACCGCGGACGCGATCATCATCCAAACGACACTCGATACCGACTGCGCCTTGACCGACAGCGGGTAGGCTGACTTCAGGTTCAATCGCACAACGAATGCGGTCTTCCATTTTTAGGCGAATAAGACCAGCACAGGCCAGAATAATGGCATCGTATTGGCCTTCATCTAATTTACGTAGGCGTGTATTCACGTTGCCACGTAAATCTTTTACGATTAAATCAGGGCGATTGGCACGGAGTTGGCATTGACGGCGCAGACTAGATGTTCCCACGATAGCGCCTTCAGGCAGCTCATCAATGTTGTTGTAGGTATTCGATACAAAGGCGTCGCGTGGGTCTTCGCGCTCACAAATCGTGACCAGACCTAGGCCTTCAGGGAATTCTACTGGGACATCTTTCATGGAGTGAACGGCAATATCAGCGCGGTCTTCCAGCATCGCCACTTCTAACTCTTTCACGAAGAGGCCTTTACCACCGACCTTTGCAAGTGGGGTATCAAGAATGATATCGCCCTTAGTGACCATAGGTACTAATTCTACCGTTAAGCCAGGGTGCGCTTGTTCGAGTTCGGCTTTTACAAATTCGGCTTGCCACATAGCGAGTGGACTCTTGCGCGTAGCAATGCGGATTGGTTTATCGGTCATAGAATAGGATCCATAAAAAGGCGTTATTTTCGCTAATCGTACCACTCCTGTCGCGCGATGGTAATGAACAACTAGTCAGGAATGCATCGAAGTTGTATTGTCTTGAAATGTGTCACGATTAATGTGATATTTCTCACATAACCCTCAAGATGCTAGGTTAACCCCATTGGTGCGCTGGCGGAATTGCCTGAATGTACTAGCTTGAGGGATGAGGCAAAAGGATAACGCCGACCATCACCGCATCTGCTATTCATAAGTTGTCATAAATCGTCACTAACTTTACGGGTAATGCAAAAAGTGTTAGATTGATCACGTTTTTGCTCGTATGTAGAACCTTCTCTACACTATTAATGACAAGATTTGGGCCGCTTAATGCTGGCAGCTCTTGGAAGAGTAATTTGCACAACTATATTCAGACGCTAAAAAGTAGACTGGATGCACTTCATATACTTCGTAATGAACGTGCTCATGCCGCGATGACGGCAACCTCGCAACAGGTGTATCACTTGTTGCCTGTCTTACTGCATTATAATCACCCTGCCATCCCAGGTTATCTCGATCAAGAGGTACAGCATGGTGTTGTGTCGTTCTCGCTCTCTGAGCAACAGCAGCAGTTCGTTGACGACTGTGGGCTAGCTGCGAGCGCTGAACTTACGTTTCCTTCTAATGATCTCTCTTCACCTATCCTTGGTCTCTATGCGATGGGCAGTACGTCTTCGTTGGGACAAAGCCTGACCAGTGATTTGGATATTTGGGTTTGTATCCGCACCAATATGCCTGCGGATGAGCGCGAAGCGCTTGATAGCAAATGTTCACTGATTTCTGATTGGGCGATGGCACAAGGGGTGGAAGCCAATTTCTTCTTAATCGACGAAAACCGATTCCGCGATAACTTCTCTGAAGCCATGACAGGGGAAAACTGTGGTTCAAGCCAGCACTTGCTGCTGCTGGACGAGTTTTACCGCTCTGCCGTGCTAATGGCTGGCCAACCGCTATTGTGGTTTATGGTGCCGCCAGAAATGGAAGAGTGTTACGGTGAATATGTCGACTACCTAGTTTCTGCTGGCCATATTCGTCGCGAAGAGTGGATTGATTTTGGCGGTTTGACCCGCATTCCCGCTGAAGAGTATTTCGGCTCAAGCTTGTGGCAGTTGTACAAGAGTATCGACTCACCCTATAAGTCGGTATTGAAAGCCATTTTGCTGGAAGCCTACTCGTGGGAATACCCGCATACCCAGTTATTGAGCGTTGATGCCAAGCGTCGTTTCTTTGCCGAAGAACGCTTTGAATATTGCATGGATGCGTACTACCTGATGCTGGAAAAAGTCACGCGCTACCTTGAACGGATCGACGATCATCGCCGTTTAGATTTAGTGCGTCGCTGTTTCTACCTGAAAACTCATGAGAAACTTACCCGTGAACCGTCTTCGGGTTCAGTAGCGTGGCGTCGTCGGGTATTACAAGAGCTGACTACCGAATGGCAATGGTCACACGAGGTATTAAGCGAGCTTGATAATCGTCGTAATTGGAAGGTCGGCCAGGTTAAGCGTGCGCATAATGAGCTGCTTGATGCTTTGATGCTGAGCTACCGTAACCTGATCCGTTTTGCGCGCCGTAATGACATTACCTCGGCTATTAGCCCAGAAGATATCAGCATTTTAGCGCGTAAACTGTATGCGGCTTTTGAGGTGTTACCGGGTAAGGTGACCCTGCTTAATCCGCAGATTTCACCGGATTTACACGAATCAGACCTGACCTTTATTCAAGTACCTGCGGGGCGTACCAATGCCGCGGGATGGTATTTATATAAGCAGCCACTCGACCCATACGCAATTTTGGGGCAGCCGTCATTAGAGCATAACCGTTATCTCAGCAAGCTGGTGGCTTGGTCATACTTCAATGGCTTGCTAACGGAATCAACCTGTTTGCACAACGTGGTGCGTGATACCGATTTGGATATCGATAAGCTATACCAATTGGTTAGCGATATTCGAAATACCTTCCCAATCCGTCGCCCCCAACCTAGCCTGCAGGCGTTATCGAGCCCGTGTGAAATTCGTCAGTTAGGGTTATTCATTAACCTTGAAAATGACCCAACGACCGAACTCAAGAATCGCTCTATTCGGTTTGATTTCAAAAATACCGATATTTTCAGCTATGGTCCTGAGCAGCAATGTTTAGTGGGTAGCGTGGATTTGGTGTACCGCAACTCGTGGAACGAAGTGCGTACTCTCAATTTCAGCGGTGAAAATGCGATGTTGGATGCACTGAAAACCGTATTGGGCAAAATGCACCAAGATGCAATTCCACCGGAATCGGTGGATGTATTCTGCTATAGCAAACACATGCGTGGTTTGATCCGTAATTTAGTGTATCAACTGGTGGCCGAGTGTATTGAAATGCGCTTGAAGCCGGTGGAACAAGAAAAACGTCGCCGCTTTAAAGCCATCCGTATTGGCGATCAAACCCATGGTTTATTCTTTGAACGCCGTGGTGTGTCGGTACAGAAGCTCGAAAACTCGGTCGATTTCTATAGCTGTATTTCCAGTAATAAGCTGATTGGCTCACCGCAATTGGTGATGGGGAAGACGGATGAACCGCATCCGCCAGAAATTGTTGATTCGTACGCGAGTGAGGGGTTAATCCAATTCTTCTTTGAAGATTGCGATCAAGGCTTCAATATTTATATTTTGGATGAAACCAACCGCATTGAAGTGTATCGCCAATGCAGTGGTGATAAAGATGAGATGGTGCATGGGGTAAATCGCTTCTATACCTCGGCCCAAGATCGTTTTAGCTATAGTGCGAATTTCATTAACTTCAATCTGCCGCAGTTCTATGACATCGTTCATTCGGAGTCGGGCGATTGCCAAGTCATTCCGTTCAAGAGTGGTCAGCAAGTGCAACGTCGACCAAGTTCTGATAATTCAGCGGCGGCGGTGATGTCGTTTTCATCGCGCTAGTTATCTGACATCGCTTAAATGTGTGCTAGATAAAAAAGCCTTCCCGTTCATAACGTTGGAAGGCTTTTTTGTCTGCAATAAAGCAAGTAAGCGCAGCTTACCACTCCACAGGTTCACCGGCATGAAGCGAACACTCACGCTTAACCAGTGCAAAAAACTCTTCACCACTGCGTGTACAGCGCCACTCTGTGCCATCAAATTTGAAATGGTAACCACCAGATTTAGATGCTAACCATAGCTCATGCAGGGGCTCTTGGCGGTTAATGACGATTTGGCTACGGTTTTCAAACTCCAGTGTCAGGACATTACCTGTCGTTTCTGGCTCGATATCAGCACCCGATTCATCGATGCCATCTTCAAGTGCTTGTAGGGCTAGATCAGCCAAGTTGTGAAATTCAGTATCATTCATCCCATTACGTCCTATTGCTTTTCCTATTCTTGGTGCGATTATAGAGGGCATTGAAACGATAATCACTGGCTTTAAAAATGCGTAAAGGTTTATTAGCGATTTTAGTACTGGGTGTGTTGGCGATCTCGGGTTGTGGCCAGAGTGGTGCATTGTACATGCCGCAAGATGCCGATCAGCAGCAACAACAACAGTAGCGATACCGGACAGGGAAGGAAAACATTGGATTACTTTAATTACCAGCAAGATGGCCAGTTATGGGCCGAAGAAGTGGCACTCACTGAACTCGCCAAGCAGCATGGCACGCCATTGTATGTATATTCGCGTGCGACATTAGAGCGTCACTGGAAAGCGTTTGATCATGCGGTTGCCGATCAGCCACACCTTATCTGTTATGCGGTGAAAGCCAATTCGAATATTGGGGTACTGAATGTGTTAGCACGTTTGGGCTCGGGGTTCGATATTGTGTCACAAGGCGAGCTTGAACGCGTAATCGTTGCGGGTGGCGAACCGGCGAAAATTGTCTTCTCTGGCGTCGGTAAAACCTCTAATGAGATGAAACGGGCGTTAGAATTAGGTATAAAGTGTTTCAATGTTGAATCTGAACCTGAACTTGAACGCCTTAATCGGGTGGCGGCTGAATTAGGTGTGGTTGCACCGGTTTCATTGCGTATTAATCCGGATGTCGATGCGAAAACGCACCCGTATATCTCAACGGGCTTGCGCGATAATAAATTTGGTATTGCCTTTGATCGTGCGCCAGCGGTCTACCGTTTAGCGCATAGCTTACCGAATTTAGAAGTCACGGGGATGGATTGCCATATTGGTTCTCAGCTGACTGACATTGATCCCTTTATTGATGCCACAGACCGTTTGTTGGCCCTGGTTGATGAGCTGAAAGCCGAAGGTATTCATATCGCTCACCTTGATGTCGGTGGCGGCCTAGGGGTGACCTACAATGAAGAGCAACCCCCTTTGCCATCGGAATATGCGACAGCCTTGCTCAAGCGTTTAGAAAATCACCCTGAGCTGGAGCTGATTTTTGAGCCGGGTCGTGCCATTGCCGCGAATGCTGGGGTTTTGCTGACGCGTGTTGAGTACCTTAAACATACCGAGCACAAAAACTTCGCCATTGTCGATGCCGCGATGAATGATTTAATTCGTCCGACCCTGTATCAAGCATGGCAAGATATTGTGGCGGTTGTACCGCGTGATGGTGAAACCACGGAATATGATTTTGTTGGGCCGATTTGTGAAACTGGCGATTATTTGGGTAAAGAGCGGCTGCTTTGTTTGGCAGAAGGTGATCTACTCGCGGTTCGTTCGGCAGGCGCCTATGGCTTTGTGATGTCATCGAATTACAATACTCGTACGCGTGCGGCTGAAATCATGGTCGATGGTGACACTGCCTATGTTGTTCGCCAGCGTGAACAACTTGAGCAGCTTTGGCAGTCTGAATCGCTATTGCCGTAATGATCACGATATTGAACACACAGGCACCTCTATGGGTATAACGATAAAAAAGGAACAACATGCAGATTAATTTTTCCAAAATGCATGGCTTGGGCAATGACTTCATGGTGGTCGACTGTGTCACTCAAAACGTGTTCTTCTCACCCGATGCGATCCGCCGCTTAGCGGATCGTCACCGGGGAGTGGGGTTCGATCAGTTACTGGTGGTGGAGCCGCCGTACGATCCTGAAACCGACTTTCATTATCGTATTTTTAATGCGGATGGCAGTGAAGTTGAGCAATGTGGCAATGGCGCACGTTGCTTTGCGCGTTTTGTATGGATGAAAGGGTTAACCAATAAGTACCTGATTTCTGTTAGCACTAAAGCGGGCAAAATGTTGCTGAAGCTTGAGAATGACAATCAAGTGACAGTCAACATGGGCGAACCTAATTTTGAACCAAGTAAAATCCCTTTTCGTGCTAAGCAGGCCGAAAAAACCTATTTATTACGCGTAGGCGAAAGCACCTTATTCTGTGGTGCGGTAAGCATGGGCAACCCTCACTGTGTCACGGTTGTTGATGATATAGACACCGCTGACGTTGAAACTCTCGGTCCTTTGGTGGAATCACATGAGCGCTTTCCTGAGCGTGTCAATGCAGGTTTTATGCAAGTTCTGAGTGCAAATGAAGTAAAATTACGTGTGTATGAGCGTGGTGCAGGGGAAACCCAAGCTTGTGGTAGCGGCGCCTGTGCGGCTGTTGCGATTGGCCAGCGCCAAGGCTTGCTCGACGATAAAGTAAAAGTAGTGTTACCTGGTGGTGACTTGTATATCAGCTGGGCTGGTGAAGGGAAACCCCTATATATGACTGGGCCTGTGGCGCATGTCTATGATGGACAAATTGTATTATGACCGATGTATCGCAACTGGATGAACTGACCGAAGCGGTGTCAGAAACCCCGTTGAGTGACAAATTGCACGATGAAGCCGTGGCTGAGTATTTACTGAGCCACCCTGATTTCTTTTTACGCCAGCCTGATTTGCTGGCGTATTTACACATACCACAAAGTGAACGTGGCGTTGTCTCCATGGTGGAAATCCAACTGGAACGCTTGCGTCATCGGGTGAATGAATTAGAAGGCAATATTGCCCGTCTGGTCGATATTGCTGCGAAGAACAGTGATCTTCATGCGCTGTTTTCGCAAGCACAAGTGAAGCTGTTTCAAACCCATAATATATACCAAGCTTTGTTAGTGTTAGACGAGTTGACCACAGACTTGAACTTGGAATACAGCCTGCGTTTATTCGATAGCATGGATGAGCAGCTATTTTTAGATCGCCGTGACTTTGAATCTTTCCGTGTTTCTCACCTGTCGCGCCGATCTGTATATTTAGGCCGTTTACGTAAAAAAGAAAGTGAGAT
Organism: Photobacterium swingsii; assembly: GCF_024346715.1. Lineage (NCBI taxonomy): Bacteria > Pseudomonadati > Pseudomonadota > Gammaproteobacteria > Vibrionales > Vibrionaceae > Photobacterium > Photobacterium swingsii. Next base: position 3,697,256 of record NZ_AP024852.1, on the reverse strand, counting down.
GCTGTTTGAGCAACCGCCGCAGCTTGGCTCCTTTGTCGTACTACCATTAGGGTTTGAGCGCCCGATTGGAGTGCTGAGCTTTTCAAGTGCCGATGGTGGTCACTTCCAGCCGAATATGGATACCTTGTTTGTCGAGCAGTTGGCGTTGATTATTTCGCGCTTAATTAGCCACTGGGAATATAGCCGTGAGGTGATTGAGTGAGTGGGTTGCCCGCGAGCTTAGAAAAGTCGCTCAATCGTTTCTACGAATATATTCGTAGTGAGCGTGAGCTGAGCTTACATACCCAGCACAACTATAAACGTCAGCTCACGACCATGACGGAGCAGCTGGTGGTATTGGGTGTGACTGAGTGGCAACAAGTGGATGCCGGCTGGGTACGTCAGTTGGCCAGTAAAGGCATGCGTGATGGTCTTAAAGCCAGCAGTTTGTCGATGCGCCTTTCGGCCTTGCGCAGTTTTTTTGATTATTTAGTGCAGATAAAAGTCTTGGCAGCTAACCCTGCTAAAGGGGTATCAGCACCGCGCAAAGCCCGACCACTACCGAAAAACCTTGATGTTGATGAAATGGATCAGCTGCTGAATGTAGATGAAGATGATCCGCTTGCGATTCGCGACCGTGCCTTGATGGAATTGATGTATGGGGCTGGGCTGCGTTTAGCTGAAATTGTCGGCGTGAATGTCCGTGATATCAGCTTGAGTAAAGGTGATCTGCGGGTTATCGGTAAAGGCGATAAAGAGCGGGTCGTTCCATTTGCCGGGCTCGCCCGTGAATGGGTTGCCAAGTGGCTCAAGGTGCGTGGGCAGCTAGCGGGCGAGGGTGAACCTGCGCTATTTGTATCCAAGTTAGGCACCCGTATTTCAACTCGCAATGTGCAAAAACGAATGGCGGAGTGGGGCCAGAAGCAATCAGTGTCGAGCCATATTAGTCCGCATAAATTACGCCACAGCTTTGCGACCCATATGCTGGAATCGAGTGGTGATTTACGTGCTGTACAAGAGTTGCTGGGTCACGCGAACCTGTCTACGACCCAAATTTATACCCATCTTGATTTTCAACACCTTGCAAAGGTGTACGATGAATCCCATCCGCGTGCGAAACGTGGCAATAAATAATGTGTTGAGTGAGTGATGCAGTTTTACCGACCTTTAAAGCCAATTAAAGCCTTAACGTTTGATTTAGACGATACGCTTTACGATAACCGCCCAGTGATCCGTCGTGCTGAGCAAGCGATGTATGATTGGTTGCACTCGGAGCACCCAGTGTCACGCATGTTGACGGTGGCTGATTGGATGGCATTAAAGCTGCAACTGGCAAAAGTTGACCCTTGGTTACGCCATGACGTGACGCTTTGGCGGTTTGAACTGCTTAAAATCGGTTTAATGCAGCTTGGCTATTCGCTTAACCAAGCCACCCAAGCGGCGAATGAGGGGGTGGCAACTGTTTTAGCGGTACGTAATCAGGTTGATGTGCCTCCCGAAACGCATCGCGTACTTGCCTTGTTAGCCCAGCGAGTGCCGTTAGTGGCGATCACCAATGGCAATGTGGATGCTGAAAAAATTGGCCTGAGTGGCTATTTTAGTCACCTGTTACAAGCAGGACGTGATGGGGCGGCAAAGCCAGCTCCTGATATGTTTACGCGGGCTGCTCAGCTGATTAACGTACCACGCGAGAATATCCTTCATGTTGGTGATCACTTGCATACTGACGTGACGGGTGCTTTGCTCAATGGCTATCAGGCATGTTGGTTTAACGATCTTGACCGTTGTTTACAGCGCGAACCGCGTGCCCGTCGGCTACCAGACATAGAGATATCATCGTTGGCGGCATTATTGGATGTGGTCGCTAAATAGCAAATCAGCGAGAGAACAGAAACAATCAGGCGACGTTATTCACGTCGCCTTTTTATTGGCGTTTGTGTTGGTTTTTCTTATCTTGCTTTTTGTCTCCCGCTTGGAAAGACTTTATTGCAGTGCGCTGTGCTTTTTGGGTTCGGCGCTGATCAGCTTATCAATTGAGAATAGTCCTGCTCCCCAGAAAACGTTCACTAGCATCATCATGCCCCACAGTTGGTGGTCGAAAAAACCTTTCTCCCACAGTAAGGGATAGGACACCACGGCAATAATATTAAACACGAATAAGACCAATGCCATAGGACGGGTGAACAGCCCTAGCACTAAAAATACCGGTAGGATTAATTCTGCTGTCGTTCCCATGTAGGCGGCTAATTGCCATGGAAGCAGAGGGACTTGGTATTCAAATTCAAATAAATACAAAGTGCTGTCCCAGCTGGAGTATTTCACCATCCCTGATTTGAAAAAGACCCACGCGACCCAAAGACGAGTGAAGAGCAGCAGAAAAGGCACCAGAGGATCGGTGATCCGCTGAGCCACGCCATCGATATGTTTCATAAAATTCAGCATGCGCTATCTCCCTGTGGCAATCCTTGAATATCTGAAAATACGTTTTGTTGCAGCAATTCGCCCAAGATTGCCATCATGGCCTCGTTGGCATCACCCAATGGACGCTGTTGTTGACTGAGCTGTACTAACGCCGTTGCAGCTGGTGTGGTGGTGAGTACCGATAACTGTTCGGGGTGGTGTTGAACGATCACGGATTCAGCTTGGTTAAGGTCGATCTCTTCAACCTTATCGTGGCGTACCATCTGCCAGATACTGCCAACGGGATAATTCGCATCCAGTAAGTAGGTATGCTCAGGAACAACGAGCTGGGCTTGAGCAATATTGTCTTCAGTGAGAACCTGCAATTTCTCAAACGGAAAGTCCGTAGCCTGACATGGGTGCTGGCTGGCGGTATCGATTAGCCATTCCAGTTGAATTAATTCAATCAAATAGGGCACGGCTTCTAACAAACTGGGGTTGGTACAGACGGTGTTGCCAAAACAGGCACCGTAAGGAGTGACATCCCCTTGTTTGAGAGGGTAGTTGAGCACATGCTGACGTGCTAATTGGGTAAAACACTCTTCACCTATTACTGCGAGGGTACAGGGGTAAGTGGCTTCCAATACCTCGCACAAACTGATGATGAAGTTATTACGGTAAACCTGGATCAGCTGCTCTGCGGGAAAGCGACCGACTTGGATATGCTTGCTCACGTCACTGGGCTGATAATGCAGTGCGGTTGAAAAATCTTGCTGCAATTGGTGCAGTGCAGGTGCTAAATCATGGCTGGGTGATTTGTCCATAGTGCGCCTCCTGCGTAATAATCGTGGTTGCTTTATGGGCCTCGGCCAACAAAACGTCTAACTCAGGGATATCAAGATCCCATTCAATCAAGGTGGGGACAGCGCCGTGCTGACGGATCCACAGCTGATAGAGTAACCAAACAGGCTTACTGACTGGGCGACTATGGGTGTCGATCCAAATCTCTCCTTGTTCAAACTCTTTCACCGTAAAACCGGCAAGATGAATTTCTTTGACGGCATTAGGGTTGAGCGCCTTGATGTATTGCTGGCAATCAAAGCCATGATTGAAGCTGCTGACGTAAATATTATTGAAATCGAGCAGTAAGCCACAGCCAGTACGTTGCTGCACTTCATGCAGAAACTCCCACTCAGGGATCGCTGAATGGCTAAAGCTGAGATAGCTCGATGGGTTTTCTACCAGAAATTCCCGTCCCAAATAATCTTGAACCTGCTCAACCTTGTGGCAAAAATTTGTTAATGCCTCTTCGGTGTAGGGCAGTGGCAACAAATCATTAAAAAACTGGCCGTCGACGGAGCTCCAGCTGAGGTGGTCGGAGACCGCGATGGGGTTTACTTCATCCACTAGGTGTTTGAGTTGTTTGAGGTGTTGTGTATCCAGTGGATCCGCTGAACCCAGTGATAATCCAATACCATGACAACTAATGGGGTAATGCTCGGTTATAGCCCTCAGTTGCTCGCGTGCTGTGGAATGAGGGTTGAAGTAATTTTCACTGTGGATTTCAAGCCAGCCGATATCTGGCCGCTGGTCGAGTATGGGTAAGATGTGGGGGGAGCGTAAGCCCACCCCAACCATCTGTTGCTGTGTCAGTTTGCCCAATTACTTCGCCTCTGAAGAGCTACCAGACAGACGGTCACATAAACCTTTTGGTACCATGATGAAGGCATCTTTTTGGCCATCGACTTTAGACGTACCCGCACATGAACTTGTTTTGGTCGCACAGTCATTTTTGCCCGCTTTGGCGACGCCGTAGCATTTTTCTTTTGCGCCTTCAGCGGCAACAGCTGACGTTGAAGCCATAGTACCTGCAAGTGCAATAAGACCAGTAACAGCAGTGGCTAGGGCGATATTTGTCTTCTTCATAGTAATTCCTCTTTATACGCTGACTGTTGCTTGATGTAGCAACGTTTCCTTTTGGTTTCTAACGGCGCTTTTTGCGCTCTCGGAACATAAGAAAGGGGTAGCAAGAAAATAATTTCACCTTTTTTACAATTAATTTACTTAGGTGTAACTTTCCGCTAGTTCCAAGCATAGAACAAAAAATAGTCAGCAAGAGGTTGAATCACTGATAACTTCTCAGGGTATTCTGAAATGGAGCTGTTATAATCGACAGCATTGTATAAATAACCAGTAGATGGCGATGGACGTATCACTCCTGTTAGATGGTCTTAATGACAAACAACGCGAAGCGGTGGCAGCACCCTTAGGTAACCACTTGGTACTGGCTGGTGCGGGCAGCGGTAAAACACGGGTGTTGGTTCATCGTATTGCTTGGTTAATGTCGATTGAGCAAGCATCACCCTACTCGATTATGTCGGTGACTTTTACCAATAAAGCGGCGGCAGAGATGCGGGGTCGTATTAATGAATTGATGCATGGTTCATCGGCAGGCATGTGGAACGGCACTTTCCATGGTCTATGTCACCGCATGCTTCGTGCACATTACCTTGAAGCGCGTTTGCCTGAAGACTTTAATATCCTCGATTCTGATGATCAAATGCGGTTAATGCGCCGTCTGATCAAACTGCATAACCTTGATGAAAAACAATGGCCTGCTCGTCAAGCCGTGTGGTACATCAATGGTAAAAAAGACGAAGGGCTACGCCCGAAACATATCGATACTTTCAACGATCCTGTTGAACAAACTTGGCTGCGCTTATATACCGCGTATCAAGAAGCCTGTGATCGTGCGGGTTTGGTCGATTTTGCCGAATTATTGCTGCGTGCGTTTGAATTAATTCGCGATAACAAACATATTCGTGAGCATTACCAAGCGCGTTTCAAGCATATTTTGGTCGACGAATTCCAAGATACCAACAACATTCAATTTGCCTGGTTACGCTTAATGGCGGGGCCAGATTGTAATGTGATGATCGTGGGTGATGATGACCAATCTATTTACGGTTGGCGTGGTGCCAAAGTAGAGAATATTCAACGATTTTTGAGTGATTTCAAAGGCGCATCATCGATTTTCCTTGAGCAAAACTACCGCTCGACGGGCAATATCCTTAAAGCCGCCAATGAATTGATCGCTAATAACAATGAGCGCATGGGCAAGAGCCTATGGACTGATGGTGCTGAAGGCGATTTGATTTCGATTTACTCGGCATTTAACGAACTTGATGAAGCCCGTTTTGCGGTCGGTAAGATCAAAGAGTGGCGTGAGCAAGGCGGCGTGCTGAAAGACACAGCCTTCTTGTACCGTAGCAATGCCCAATCACGTGTATTGGAAGAAGCGTTAATTCAGGCGGGTATGCCTTACCGTATTTACGGTGGGATGCGCTTCTTTGAACGTCAGGAAATCAAAGACACCCTGTCTTACCTGCGTTTGATGACGAACCGTAATGATGATGCCTCGTTTGAGCGCGTGGTGAATACCCCGACACGCGGCATTGGCGATCGTACCTTAGAAACCATTCGTTTAGCGGCGCGAGATCGCGGTATGACAATGTGGCAAGCAAGTATTTCCTTGCTTGAAGAGCAAGTGCTCGCTGGCCGTGCGGCGAATGCGCTACGTCGCTTTATCGAATTAGTGAACGCGTTAGAAGACGATACCGCTGATTTGCCTATGTACCAGCAAACCGATGAAGTGATCCGCAATTCTGGCTTACGTGCGATGTACGAGCAAGAGAAGGGCGAGAAAGCTCAAGCGCGGATTGAAAACTTGGAAGAGTTGGTAACTGCCACTCGTCAGTTTGAAGTACCAGAAGAAGCCGAGGAGATGAGCCCGCTATCGGCATTCTTGTCGCATGCGGCATTAGAAGCCGGTGAAGGCCAGGCCGATGAGTTTGATGATGCGGTGCAGCTGATGACAATGCACAGCGCCAAGGGCTTGGAATTCCCTGTGGTCTTTATGGTGGGTGTTGAAGAGGGCATGTTCCCAAGTTCACGTACGACTGAAGAAGTGGGTCGGTTAGAAGAAGAGCGTCGCTTGTGTTACGTGGGCATGACCCGCGCCATGAAAAAGCTCTACATCACCCATGCTGAAATGCGCCGTTTATACGGTAAAGATAATTACCACAAGCCGTCACGTTTTATTCGGGAAATTCCAGAGCAGCACGTTGAAGAAGTGCGTATGAAGGCGCAAGTGTCGCGTCCTGCGACTGGTGGGCGCTTTAGCCAAACCACGGTGAACGATAACTTTAATCAAACTGGATTTAGTTTAGGCCAGCGTGTTCAGCATCCGAAATTTGGTGAAGGGACGATTATCAATTTTGAAGGCAGTGGTGCACAAAGCCGCGTGCAAGTGGCCTTTAACGGTGAAGGGATCAAGTGGTTGGTAACCCAATATGCCAAGCTTGATCCTATGTAATCACAACCTGCTCGTTAAATAGAAGAAAGCCCGCGATATGAAAATATCGCGGGCTTTTTATTGGGTGGAGCATACTTGCCTATTGCAAGGTGTTATAGGTACTCAGTCTTACAGATTCGGGTATTAGTGGGCGATCACCTTGCCTTCACGGCGTGGGTCAGCGGCGCCAATGAGTTTATTTCCGTCAATGCGGATTGCTTGTACTCCAGAGTTGAGCGGTTTGATTTTTACTTCAAAGCCTAAGCGTTCTAACTTCGGCGCCCAGAGTTCGGCATTGGTGTCTTGCTCTAATTCAAAAGTGCCAAAGCGGTTGTTCATGTTAGGTAAGTTGATGGCTTGCTGTAAATCGAGCCCCCAATCAAGGTGGCCAACTAAGGTTTTGGCGACATACCCAATAATTTGACTGCCACCGGGTGACCCAACGGCTAAGCGAGGCTCTCCATCCTCTAACACAATCGTCGGTGCCATTGATGAGCGAGGGCGCTTACCGGGCTCAATGCGATTAGCAATGGGAATACCAGCGACATGGCTGCGGAAAGAAAAATCGGTCAGTTCATTGTTGAGTAAGAAGCCACGTACCATTAAGCGAGAGCCAAAGCCATTTTCGATTGTGGTGGTCATGGAGACCACATTGCGATCTTTATCGACAATGCTGAAATGGCTGGTTGAGGGGAGTTCTAATGATTCATCGGGGGCGTAAGCCTGTGCGTAGCTCCAAGTCGGCATACCTGCTTCAACGCTAGACAGTGCGCGCTTCCCTTTCAGTAAGGTGGCGCGTTGTTCGATATAGTCGTCGGCCAATAATCCTTTGGTTGGCATAGGCACATAATCACTATCGGCCATATAACGGCCTCGATCGGCAAAGGCGAGGCGTGATGCATCGCCCAGTAAGCGCCAACTGTGGACGTCACTGGCGCCCATTTTATCGAGCGGGTAATGGCTGAGGATGCCCATGATTTGTCCGAGCGTGAGGGCGCCAGAGCTTGGTGGGCCCATGCCACAGATATTGTATTGGCGATAAGGTGCACACACTGCTGGGCGTTCTTTGATTTGGTAAGTGGCGAAATCCATGGCGCTCAAGACGCCCGGATTTTCCTCTACGCTTCGCACTGCTTTGACGATATCTTTGGCGATCTGACCATGGTAAAAGGCAGTCGCACCTTGGTCGGCGATCAGACGCAGTGTCTTGGCGTATTCCGGATTCTTGAGTTGTTGCCCTGCTTGGATTGGGGTGCCATCGTCGTTAAAAAAGTAGGCTTTGGTTGGGGCAAAGCGCTGGAGGTACGCTTGATCTTTCTCAACTAATAAGGCTAAGCGCGGGCTCACGGTAAACCCTTTCTGTGCCAGTTTTAGCGCGGGAGCAAACAGATCTTTCCATTTCAATTTACCTAAACGCTGGTGGGTGTGCCAAAGCAATTTGACGGTGCCCGGGGTGCCAACAGAGCGGCCGCCAACCACGGCATCGAAGAATTGTAGCGGTTGACCTTTGTTGTCTTGAAACAAAATAGGGGTGACGGCATAAGGAGCGGTTTCACGGCCATCAAAGGTGGTCATCGCTTGCTTCTGGGCATCCCAATAGACCAAGAAGGCACCGCCACCAATGCCTGATGATTGCGGTTCTACTAAGCCAAGTACCAATTGCGTGGCAATCATGGCGTCAATTGCGTTGCCACCTTGGCGCAGCATTTGTGCACCAGCCTCACTGGCAAGAGGATTGGCGGCCGCCACCATCCATTCACTGCCTGTTACCAGCGTTTGTTGCTGTAACCCTGTAGCCGCTTCTGGTGCGATGCTGTCTGTGGTTTGGCTGGCAATAAGTGAGGGGCTAGAACAAGCCAACGCCAAGCTGAATGTGAGCTTGGCGAGTGTTGGATAGGTGATTTTCGGCATTGGCAATCCTTTGATTTATGTGCATTCCGTTTGCAATGAAATCAGAGTGGCAGCCTTATTATGCCTTGTCTAATTATTGGACAGCTTTTGTGCTTAAATTCAAATTCCGCTGACCACAGACCATAAAATCATTGAGCCAATGCTGATAAAGAGTACCCCGCAGATACCGTCAATGTAGGGTGCGGCATATTGCAATTTTTGTTGGAGGCGCTTGCCCGTTAATAGCCAAGCTAATAGTGCAAACCACATGAAAGCGGTGAGCCATAAAATCACGATGGCACTGATTTTCCCTGTTAATGACATATCAGCAGGCACCAAGGTTGAGAGGAGGCTAATAAAAAACACCAAGGCTTTGGGATTCAGAATATTGGTGGTGAAACCTTTCATGAGCGCTTGCTTGCGGTTAGCCAATAATTGTTGTGGTTGCTCCTTGGATGAGGGCGTCGATTGTTCGGCGGGGTGTGCATTTACACTTGACCGCTTTGCTCGCCATAACGGCATGATAATGCTTTTTACGGCACCAATGCCGAGCCAGAGCAAGTAACTGCCGCCAGCGGCTTGCAGTAGGGCAAATAACATCGGGTGTTGATGGATCAGCAGGCTTGCGCCTGTGAGGCTCAAAATAGAGTGCATCAAGATGCCAAGGGATAGCCCTAAAGCAATGCTGATCCCAGTTTGGCGACCATAGCGACCTGCATTTTGTACCACTAAGGCAAAGTCAGGGCCTGGGCTCATCAGGGCAATGACGTGGACAGTCACAAGTGTTAATAGGGTGGTGGCTTCGTTGATCATTGTGGCGCGATATCCTTCAAATAACTGGGCGGCATGCCCAATGGTGGATAGCATGCCGCAGTATTCAAATGGACGCTTGTAAAAAAATGACAGTGACGACGATTGGGGGCTATTTAATGTGTGAAGGGGCAATGCCGTAGGTATTTTTAAAGGCATTGGCAAAATGTGCTTGGTCGTAGAAGCCGACGTGATAGGCCACTTCGGTACTGCTAAATCCAGCTTTTAATAGTGCCATTGCATGCTCAAGTCGTAATCGGGCTAACCAAGCGTATGGGGTCATCCCCGTTGCTTTTTTAAATTGGCGTAGCATTTGCGATGGGCTGAGCTGACACAGGGTTGCCAAATCGTCTAAGCCGATTTTTTGATCTAAATGAGCCATCACATAGTCACGCAGCTGAGACAAATCTTTACTGCCTAAGGCGGTGACTCCCACGTCCCGGACTTGACCATAGTGGGTTAACAAATAGGAAAAAGACTCGATCGGTAAGCTGTCTTTTGCTAGCTGAGAGATGAATGGACTCTCTAGTTGTTGATGTAGTCGGGTGAGTTGATGAAATAACGGCTGATCAGCAATGTTGTTTTGCGGGAAGCTGTAGTGGTTTTTGCCTGATACTTCTTCGGCCTGCTGGCTTAACCAATCAGGCGTAATGCTAAACACTTTAACGTGATAGCCAGATTGCTCTTTGGGTTGGCCATCGTGGATTTCATCAGGTGGCATGATCACTAATTGCCCCGCGCCAGCCGTGTGTTTGGCACCTTGGTAGAAGTATTGTTGCTGACCTTGAGTGATCAAGCCTAAATGGTAATCCAAGTGATAGTGGCGCTTGAATGCAAAGCTTTGATAGTGAGCATCAATCAGGTTGATGTCATCAATGGGGCTTTTGCGATGGTTGATTATATTCATAGCAATGCTCCCCGTTGATTCTGCATGTTTTTGCTTGGCTCCCCTAAGTAGACCATAGCCATGACGGTGCGGCTTGTAAAAAAGTTACAGTACCGCACCGCATGGTCATGGATTAAACCGCGAGTCTCTTAACCTGTTGGGATCTGTTTTTTATTGTGGCGATGGGTACGTAAGCCGTCTGCACTGAATATCATCAGACCTGCCCAAATAAAGCCAAAGGTTATCCCTTTATCGGCAGTAAACGCCTCACCGTAGACGGTGACGGCCAGCAAGAACATTAAGCTCGGGCCTATGTACTGGAAAAAGCCCAGAGTAGAGAAGCGCAACTTGGTGGCAGCTCCGGTAAAACACAGCAGCGGTACCGTTGTGACTATCCCCGCAGCCATTAACAGTAAGTTGGTCGTGGTGCTGTTTAACGCCCAGTTCGAGGTGGGGGTATCGGCAATCATGAGGACATAAAAGGCGGCAATAGGCAGCAGTAAACAGGTTTCGATGAATAATCCTGTTTGCGCATCAAGGTTGACCTTTTTGCGAAGCAAACCATAGCTAGCAAAGCTGGCGGCTAATGCGAGTGCTATCCAAGGGAGTGAGCCAAATTGAATTAACTGTACGAGTACCCCCGCTGCCGCGAGTGCGACCGCAAGCCACTGTAATGGACGTAAGCGTTCTCCCAGAAAAATCATGGCTAACACGACATTAAACAAAGGGTTGATGTAGTACCCTAAGCTGGCATCGAGCATATAATTATTGTTGATCGCCCAGATGAATATCAGCCAGTTACTGCCGACTAGCACAGATGTCACGGCGAGAATTAATAGCATTTTGGGTTGGCGTAGAATAACGGCCACTTTGTGCCAGTGACGACGGACACCTATGATCCCCGCCAAGAAAAAGAAAGACCAGATCACGCGATGACTGAGTATTTCAAATGCACTGACATGCTGTAATGACTTGAAGTAAATAGGTGCAATGCCCCACATGGTGTAGGCTGCGAGGGCGAGAAAAACCCCTCGTCGTGTTTGTTGTGCTTGCTCGTCCATTGAATTCCAGCTGTTTATATAAAAAGGCGAAAAGAGGGCATTTTTGTCGAAAAATGTGGCTGCAGTATAAAACGATGCTTGAACAGAAACCAACCAGATTCAACAGGGAATGCTCGGCGGCGGCGTTTGGTATAGAATACTCGCCCCTTTGTTTAAAGAGCTGTGTTATGTCATCAAGCTGCGCTGAACCTCAAACACCGATCGCCCCATCCGCCAGCGAGCAAATTTTGCAGGATGTGTTTGGCTATCAAGCATTCCGTTTGGGTCAACAAGAAGTCATTGAAGCAGCAGCAGCAGGGCAAGACGGTTTAGTGATCATGCCAACCGGTGGTGGCAAATCACTGTGTTATCAAATTCCCGCATTAATGCTCGATGGCCTGACCTTGGTGATTTCGCCTTTGATTTCATTGATGAAAGATCAGGTCGACCAACTTAAAGCCAATGGGGTGGCTGCCGCGTACTTAAATTCAACCATGACCCGTGAAGCGGTGATGGATACTTTCGAGGCTATGCAGTCGGGGCAAGTGACCTTGGTGTATGTGTCACCTGAACGTGCCTTGATGTTTGATTTTATTGAACGGCTCAAAGACACGCCACTGTGTTTGATCGCTGTGGATGAAGCTCATTGTATTTCTCAGTGGGGGCACGATTTCCGTCGAGAATACGCGGAGCTTGGGGTACTTAAACAGCACTTCCCTGATGTACCAATTTTAGCCCTAACGGCCACGGCAGATGATACAACCCGCAGCGACATAGTGAGTCGACTGGCCTTAGTGGAACCGCATGTGTATTTGGGTAGTTTCGATCGGCCGAATATTCGCTATACCTTGCAAGAAAAATATAAACCTATGGCACAGCTCACGCGATACCTCGCGGGTGTGCGTGGTCAATGCGGCATTATTTATTGCAATAGCCGCAAACGGGTTGAGCAAATCACTGAAAAGTTGTGTGGTGAAGGTATTCGTGCGGCGGCGTATCATGCGGGACTCGACTTTAGTGATCGGGCGTACGTACAAGAAGGTTTCCAGCGCGATGACATTCACATTGTGGTGGCTACCGTGGCATTCGGCATGGGGATCAACAAACCCAATGTGCGCTTTGTGGTGCACTACGATATTCCCCGAAATATTGAATCCTACTATCAAGAAACAGGGCGTGCAGGGCGGGATGGCTTACCTGCGGAAGCGGTGACCTTTTATGACCCTTCTGATTTGGCATGGTTACGCCGCTGCCTTGATGAAAAAGAAGAAGGGGAACAAAAACGGGTTGAGAGCCATAAGTTGAATGCGATGGGGGCGTTTGCCGAAGCGCAAACCTGTCGTCGCCAAGTATTACTGCATTATTTTGGCGAGCACCGTGAACTGCCTTGTGGTAACTGCGATATTTGTATTGATCCCCCTAAGCGCTTTGCTGCGCTAGAAGTGGCACAAAAAGCGTTGTCGTGTGTTTATCGTGTTAATCAAAATTTCGGGATGACTTACGTGGTGGAAGTGCTGCGTGGCATGCAAAATCAGCGGATCCGTGAACACGGCCACGATAAGTTAACCACCTATGGTATTGGGCGGGAACACAGCAATGAATTCTGGATCAGCATTTTACGTCAGTTGGTTCATTTAGGCTTTTTGAATCAAAATATTATGCGTAGCTCGACTCTGCAGTTAACCGAAAAAGCTCGCGCGATACTGCGCAGTGAAATCAGTTTAGAGTTGGCTGTGCCACGGCTAGACAGCGCCGCGCGTACCGCGAAAAACGATAAATTGGCCAATCGTCAGTACGATAAAAAACTGTTCGCGAAATTACGTAAGCTACGCAAAGCGATTGCCGATGAAGATGACTTGCCACCTTATGTCGTATTTAACGATGCCAGCTTAATGGAAATGGCAGAAAAACTCCCGACCTCATCGGGTGCTTTGTTGGCGGTAAATGGAGTAGGCCAGCGGAAGTTAGAGAAATACGGTGAAGCCTTTTTAACCTTGATTGAAGAGCACTTGATGGCGACGGTCGATTATTAATCGTTGCCGAGGCGGGACGTGCTTGCCTAGCCAATAACAGGCAAAAAAATACCGGACTTATCCGAGTCCGGTATAAAATGCGTTTCTAACATAATGAGATTATGTCGTCGTCGCTACAAAACAGCTTGCGTATTTGGTGAGAATGTTAATTTCACCTGCTACCAAGATTGTATTAAGGGTGATGAGTCGCATTAATACAATTGGCTTGGCAACACAGTCATAAAACCATGAAGTTATAGCGCTTGGCTATAGCTGCCTTATGGTTTGATACCCATAGCAACAATTGGTTACAGGAATTAAACCAAATAGCGAATTTTAGCTAGTATTTCGCTGCAAAAGGAGTCTATATGTCAACATTTCCCTATGAGCCCTTCTCGGTGCGTCGTCTTGATATCGAACATAGTCACCTGTTATTAACCGCCCCTGATTTTGACTATGACACGTTTGAGGAAGTGGCGGTCGCCTTGGTGGAGAGGATCGATTCCACTGTGGTTGAGCGAGAAAAAAATGCGGACTTACATGTTTGGCTGATCGACTTTGAAGGTTGCCGTTTATTGCTTAAAGGCGAACATTACAGCGGTGCATTATGGTTAGAGGCAATGTCGAGTGCCGACAATGATACCTTGGTGTTCATTGCCAGTATGCTGCCGAAAGATGAAGGCCAATATTGTTAATTTACGCATTTGGCTTTTTCTTCAGCAGTGAAACGATTGCGTGGGTTGGTTGGCAGCAACAGGGCTAGGCAGCTTGATTGGTTACTGTATAATCGCCCGCTTGGTCGCGTAGGGGTGAGATCCTACCGCGTGAATATATTTGGGTTCCCTCTCCCCCAATGACAAAAAGGTCTCTTTAATGACGACTTCGCAATTTACACCCGCACAGCAGCGCAAAGCACTTTCCTACTTAGTGTTATTTCACCTAGTGATCATTGCTTCAAGCAACTACCTTGTACAGCTTCCTTTTACCGTGATGGGGTTCCATACCACGTGGGGCGCGTTTACCTTCCCTTTCATCTTTTTGGCAACAGATTTAACCGTCCGTATTTTTGGTGCTCAGATGGCGCGTAAAATTATTCTGCGCGTAATGATGCCCGCTCTGCTGATTTCTTATGGCTTGTCGGTCGTCTTTTTCCAAGGGGAGTATCAAGGCTTTGCCCATCTATTGGAATTCAACCTGTTTGTTGCGCGTATTGCGGTGGCAAGCTTTATGGCTTATCTATTAGGACAAATTCTGGATGTGTCGGTATTTAACCGCTTACGCCAAGCAAAAAGCTGGTGGGTTGCGCCAACGTGCTCAACCATTATAGGTAATGCTTTAGATACTCTCGCATTCTTCTCTATCGCTTTCTATAACAGTCCAGATGCCTTTATGGCGGCAAACTGGACAGAGATAGCGTTAGTTGATTACAGCTTTAAGCTACTAATTAGTTTAGGCCTGTTTGTCCCTATCTATGGTGTTTTACTCAACTACTTAGTGAGGAAGCTGACTGCGCTAAACCCTAACTACTTGGGTGAGCAAAAATTAGTATGACGCTAACGATCATGACAAAAGCCAGTTAATCACTGGCTTTTTTTTATTTAAAAATTGGTGCAGCATATCGTGTGTCGCCGTCCATTGAGATGAAAGGAATGCCTAAAATGCAGGTTCGCCAAGCAAGTTTGGAAGAAGCACTCACTGTGCTTGCTACGATCACAGAGTTTGATCATGTTGAAACATTAGAGAGCTTACAGGCGCGATTAGCGGATCAGCCAACACTGGTGTTGGTGGCTGAGGTTAATGATCAGCTTGTGGGAGTTAAAATCGGTTACGCAAAATCGGAGGCTGAATTTTACAGCTGGATTGGCGGTGTTTCTCCTTCAGGGCGTGGCCATGGTGTTGCGCAAGCTTTGCTAGAAGCGCAAGAAACTTGGGTTAGGGCGCAGGGCTACCAGCGTTTAACCGTGAAATCACGTAACCGATTTGCCGCCATGCTGCGTTTGTTACTGCGAAATGGTTATCAGATCCTTGAGCTTGAAAAGAAAGGCCAAGTGGCCGATTATCGGGTGTACTTCGAAAAGCTACTCATTAAATAACAATAACTTAAATGCATTTAAGTTTGGTTTTATTGGTTGGTAGATGGGGCCAATGGATAGGACTACAGGGGGAAGCAGCCACTGAAAAGCACCTAAATGAAATTAATTCTCAATAAGTGCTTGCAATAAAGATGAGAATGGTTATTATTAACAGGCACTCAGGCGATGGCGGTTACATCAGCTAGCGTTCTGAAGGCACGACATTGCTCACATTGCTTCCAGTGTACTTCAGCTCATGGATGAATGTTCCCAGTGTAGGGCTAGGAACAACACACCACTTATGCTGAGCGGCGCCTTCCAAAGTTGCGCCGCTTTTTCTTTTCTAGCGTTTACCAATTTTACTTCTTACTTCTTACTTCTTACTTCTTAGACCCATTCTTGCGATTTTCCCGATCACGCCAGTTTTACCAATTCTTTAACCAACTTATTAATACCACTAGCCGCTTCGCTTAAACTGCCAGCGAGCATATAGGCAGGCGTGGTAAGTAGACGGCGTTTTTGATCAAGAACGAAGTCATGTACAGGGCACTCGATATGTTCACCTCCCATGGTATTGAACACTTTCGCGGTGTCAGGATCCGTGCCGATCGTTCCTTTTGCGCCTGAGCCATAAATGAGCGGGATCATCGCAGGCGCAATACAGAGGTAGCCCGCAGGTTTATCGACTTTGGCAAAACTTTGGCAAGCACTCAGTACATCGGGGTGAATCGTGCAATCACTGCCTTTCAGGGCAAAGTCTGATAGGTTCTTGGCTGCACCAAAGCCTCCGGGTAGTAAGAGTGCGTCGAATTGGCTGGCATTCAGCTCTTGTACGTCTTGGATCTGACCTCGGGCGATCCGAGCGGCTTCGATCAATACATTGCGTGATTCACGGCTTTCTTCCCCTGTGAGGTGGTTGATCACATGGTGTTGATCAATATTGGGGGCAAAGCAATGCCAGCTGGCGCCTTCTTGTTCAATGGCTAATAGGGAAAGGACGGATTCGTGAATTTCGCTACCATCAAATACCCCACAGCCGCTCAAAATTACCGCAATTCTTTTCATTCTGGCTTCCTTTCTAGTCAAAATTGTCTATTTTTACAGTCGGTACGCTTAATTTAAGATAATGGTGCTAACGTTTTCCACAATCAATGATCATTGCTCGATCAAGGATCTATTTGTCTGTTTTTTGTTATCTTGTTGAATTTAATGGTTTTTGCTTGTTGTTTTTTCATTGTGGATAATTTTGATCCCAGCTTAGGAATTAAATACTAACAAAGTTATCCACAGATTAAGGGTGCATGGGGGAAAACATCAGTTAACACTGGCGGGTTGCCGTGGCATTCTAGTAGCCCGCCATACAGATTCCTCTCTTTGAGCATATATTATGCGCAATCTGTGTGCCGAATGATTATGACTTTTCCGGATATAAGAATATCTCTATGGCTACTATTCCAGATAACCCGCTTATTTTGATCGATGGATCATCTTATCTTTACCGTGCTTACCATGCTGCGCCTAATTTCACTAATTCTGATGGTGAACCAACAGGTGCTGTGTACGGCGTGGTGAACATGCTACGCAGTATGTTACGCCAGTTTTCGACTGAGCATATTGCGGTCATTTTCGATGCGAAGGGCAAGACTTTCCGTGATGACATGTATCCGGAATATAAAGCGAATCGTCCGCCAATGCCGGATGATCTTCGTGGTCAGATCGAACCGCTTCATGCTGTGATTAAAGCAATGGGCTTACCTTTGATTTCGATTTCAGGGGTGGAAGCTGATGATGTGATTGGTACATTGGCGAGCCAAGCATCGAAAGCGGGAATGCCTGTACTGATCAGTACGGGTGATAAGGATATGGCGCAGCTAGTGGATGAGAATGTCACTCTGATCAATACCATGACAGATGTGGTGATGGATCCTGCTGGCGTGGTAGAGAAATTCGGGATTGGTCCTGAGTTGATTATCGACTATTTAGCACTGATGGGCGATAAGGTCGATAACATCCCCGGTGTACCAGGGGTGGGTGAGAAAACCGCTAAAGCCTTATTAACCGGTATTGGCGGCTTAGACGCCCTGTACGATAACCTGGCAGATATTCCGGCGCTTGGCTTCCGTGGTTCGAAAACCATGCCTAAAAAGTTGGAAGACAACAAAGAAGCGGCATATATGTCGTACCAACTGGCAACGATCAAGCTGGATGTTGAGCTTGATATGGCACCGCATGAGTTAGTGAAAACAACCCCTGATACTGACGAACTGACTAAGCTGTTTGGTAAATTGCAGTTCCGCCGCTGGTTGAGTGAAATGCTGGATGGCAGTGATGGCAAAATTGTTGCGGATGAGCGTGTTGTTAGCGCGGGGGCTGCTGATGAGCCAAAAGTTGTTGCGCCTGTGATTGATCGCAGTGGCTACGAAACCGTGCTGGATGAAGCGAGCTTTAACGCTTGGCTTGAGCAACTGAATAGTGCGGAAGTGGTCGCGTTTGATACTGAAACTGACGGCCTTGATTACATGACAGCGAACCTGATTGGTGTGTCATTTGCGGTGGAAGAAGGCAAAGCGGCGTATGTTCCTGTCGCTCACGATTACTTGGATGCACCTGCTCAGCTGGATCGCGACTGGGTACTAGCGCAATTAAAACCATTACTGGAAGATGCTAGCAAAGCCAAAGTCGGTCAAAACCTTAAGTTTGATGCGAGCATTCTGGCGCGTTACGACATTGATATGCAGGGTATTGCTTTCGATACCATGCTGGAGTCGTACGTGTTCAATAGTGTTGTTGGCCGTCATGATATGGATAGCTTGTCGCTACGCTACCTAGAACATAAAACAATTAGCTTTGAAGAGATTGCTGGTAAAGGGAAGAAGCAACTGACCTTTAACCAGATCGATTTAGAACAAGCGGGTCCTTACGCTGCAGAAGATGCAGATATTACACTACGTCTTCACAATGTACTGATTGCTAAAGTAAATGCTGATGAAAAGCTAAAATCCGTGTTTGAAGACATTGAGATGCCGCTGGTTCCTGTGCTGTCACGCATTGAGCGTACCGGTGTGCTGATTGACAGTATGTTAATGGGCGCGCAATCGTCAGAACTTGCTGCACGTTTGGATGAGCTTCAGCAACAAGCATTTGATATTGCAGAACAAGAGTTCAACTTAAGTTCACCTAAGCAACTGCAGGCGATTTTGTTCGAAAAAATGGGCTTACCTATTTTGAAGAAAACCCCGTCAGGCGCGGCTTCAACCAATGAAGAAGTATTGCAAGAATTGGCATTGGATTACCCATTACCAAAATTGATTTTGGAATACCGTAGTTTATCGAAGTTGAAATCAACCTATACCGATAAACTGCCGAAGATGGTGAACCCAGCGACGGGGCGTGTGCACACCTCTTATCATCAAGCGGTAACAGCAACGGGCCGCTTGTCATCAAGCGATCCAAACCTACAAAATATTCCCATTCGTAATGCTGAAGGTCGTCGTATTCGTCAGGCTTTCATCGCTCCAACGGGTTATAAAGTGCTGGCTGTCGATTACTCTCAAATCGAATTACGTATCATGGCGCACCTTTCTGGTGATGAAGCTCTACTGGATGCCTTCCGCCATGGTAAAGATATTCACGCCGCGACAGCGGCTGAGATCCTTGTGTTGCCGATTGAATCCGTTTCAACCGAACAGCGTCGTCGTGCAAAAGCGATCAACTTTGGTCTGATTTATGGCATGAGTGCCTTTGGTCTGGCGAAGCAGCTTGGCATGGGGCGTAATGAAGCACAAGAGTATATGGATTTGTACTTTGAGCGTTACCCAGGTGTGCTGGAGTACATGGAAAGCACGCGTAATACCGCCAGTGAACAAGGCTTTGTTGAAACCTTATTTGGGCGCCGTTTACACCTGCCTGATATTAAGTCACGTAACGGTATTCGTCGTAAGGCAGCGGAGCGTGCAGCCATCAATGCACCAATGCAGGGTACAGCGGCTGATATTATCAAGCGTGCCATGGTGTTGGTGGATGAGTGGGTGCAACAACAACCTGAAGGCCAAGTTCGCCTTCTAATGCAAGTGCATGACGAACTTGTATTTGAAGTACAGGAAGAACACCTTGAGCGTGTGACGGCTGAAGTGCAACGCTTGATGGAAGCAGCAGCACAATTGGACGTGCCTCTAGTGGCTGATGCTGACTCGGGTGACAACTGGGATCAAGCCCACTAAGGGATTGAGAGCGATTTAAGCAGATAAACGATGAATAGCCAGCAGATGCTGGCTATTTTTTTATGTGAATTAAGCGGCTAATGACAATTATATGTAAAACCTAATTACAGGAATGTGAAAAAAAATAACGAAATCCTCTTTCAATATCTGAACGATTGTTGTACAGTTAATGACGTAGGGTACAGAGGTAAGATGTTCTATCTTTCAGACCTTTTGTTTCACGTTATTGGATTTGGCTGATTCAGCCGCCCTGGTCTTTTGACCGGGGCGTTTTTTATTGGGCCAAAGAAAATCTATTCCTCCTTCACTTATTTCCTTTTCCTCGCGATACGACTTTCTTTTCTTTCTTTTGGTTATCTTTATAGCTAAGCCAGCTATAGCTGCATCTGAGCTTGTATTATTTTACCTGAAACTGAATCAGTCATTTAATTGCAATATGCTCACTGTTTTATATTTGGATCTGGTTGCTGTGCAACAGAATAATAATTAGAGTAATTACTTTAATTTAAGAGGCGATGCGGTATAATGGCGTTAGCTTCTTGTTCATATTTGTACAGAACAAGGTGACCATTTGTCGCTTTGTTTACAAATAAATGAAATCGCCACCCACTTTTTAGCGGTGGCTTTTTTTTGTCTGGAATTTGAGTTGTGTAATAAAATTTCAGTAAGGGATGATGGCTTGTTTGTTTTTTACTTGGTTAATTTGCAATAAAAAACAACTGAGCGAATTTTGTTGGCCAAGTCACTAAAAGGTGATGTTTCGGCTGTAAAGACGTGATGAAACCTGAGCTATAGTTGTTGAAAAAATCAACAAAGGTAGGACAAAAAACTTGCGTTGGGTAGGGAAATCATTGATCCTTTTTGGACAAAAATAAAAAACCTCCTATTTCTCTCCCGTTGCCCCACCATGCTGGTGGGGAATTTTTATTGCTCTGTCCTTAGAGCAATAAAAGAGCAACAGATAGGGATCTTAATCGTCAGTGTTTTCGCTGATCTGCGCTTCACCATCTTCAGCCAAGAACGCTTGTTGGCGTTCGAGCTCTGGTGTAAACCATTCCGTTAATTTTGCACGCACTTGATCGACACCTAAGCCTTTCAATGATGAGAAAAACTCGACTTGTACATCGCCACCAAAGGTTAATGAATCTTTACGGGTTTTCATCAATTGCTGTTTACGTGCACCACTTTTCAGTTTGTCGGCTTTTGTTAACAAAACAAGAACAGGTAAACGGCTTTCAACAGCCCACATGATCATCTGTTGGTCTAAATCTTTCATTGGGTGACGGATATCCATCAGTACCACAAGACCTTGTAAACATTCACGCTTTTGTAGGTATTCACCCAGCGCTCGTTGCCACTTTTTCTTCATTTCTAGCGGAACTTGCGCAAAGCCGTAGCCTGGCAAATCGATTAGGTTACAACCCGGCGTCACTTCAAACATATTGATCAGCTGAGTACGACCTGGAGTTTTAGACGTACGCGCTAAGCCCTTCTGGTCGGTCAGGCGGTTAAGTGCGCTTGACTTACCAGCATTAGAGCGACCAGCAAATGCGATTTCAACGCCAGTGTCAGTAGGCAAGTGGCGAATGTCAGGTGCACTTGTGATAAAACGTGTATTTCTATAGTTGAGAAGTTGATTCACTGTTAACTCCGTCAAGTCTTCATGTAGTCGACTGATTACTTTTATGTGAAATTGTGTAAAATATATCTAACCGTGCTCGGTTTGTGGTCGATTGTATACCATGTTGCTGAGCATTACTTGTGGTACTGGAAGCTCAATAATTATAAACGGAATGTCATGAAGAAATTAGTATTGATATTGTCTCTTCTTGCCAGTTGCTCAGCCTGGGCCCAGGGAGACGCAGAAGCAGGGAAAGCGAAAGCTGCGACATGTGCAGCCTGTCATGGTGCGGATGGTAATAGCATCATGGCGCAATACCCTAAACTTGCAGGTCAGCACCCTGGCTATTTGGAAAAGCAGCTGAAAGAATTTAAGTTAGGTATTACCTCTGGTGGTAAACAAGGTCGTAACGATCCTGTGATGAGTGCAATGGCAATGCCGTTATCAGAGCAAGATATGTCAGACCTTGCGGCATATTATGCTTCTTTACCTATTTCAGATAACACCACGCCAGAATCTTCGATTGAAATTGGCCAACAACTTTACCGCTTTGGTGATGCCGAGCGCGGTGTTGCAGCATGTATTGCCTGCCACGGCCCTCGTGGTAATGGTACTAGCTTGTCTGGCTTCCCTAAAATTTCAGGTCAGAATGCGGAATACGTGAAGCTGCAATTGGAGAAGTTCCGTGCAGGTGAACGTCAAAATGATATGAACACCATGATGCGTGCTGTGGCCGCAAAACTGAGTGATAGTGAAATTACTGCACTTTCTCAGTATGTAGGTGGATTACACTGATTGATGACCAGTGTGAAAAAAGCAGCTTAGGCTGCTTTTTTTGTATCTAAATAACAGCAGTGCAGCTGAAACTTGTCTTAAATCTGCGAAAGCTGACTGGCGTGTGCGAGATCGACTATTCGTGATGGTTGTTCAGGCTGAATAAATCACAATAAATAGCAGTAATTTTCTTTATTTATAACCAGTTAGCTTTATTGAAAAAATCTTACAATGATTTTCTCTTTTGTAGCGCCTTGTTTGGTCTTGGGATTCGCGTAAAGTTATCCCCGTCGACAAGGAGAGCGACAAGGAAATAGGAAGCGCCATTGAGCGGCATGAGCAGGAGCTCGAAGGATACAAGGCAGTCTGGTTCGGATACCAATGATTCGTAGGATACGAAATAGGATACCTAGGACGGGGCTCAAGGATTACGCGTCAGCGTGAGACAGATACATGAAGGAATCGTGTATCCACATGGATGGTGAATTTTGTTATCAGGATGATAACGCGCTTAAGGAAAGCCAGCTTAGGATTAGCTGCAGACACAGGATGTGTGAAGGACAGTGAAAATTCATCAGGATGATGAAGAACAACAATCTTTGGCAAGGAAAGCACCAATAACAAAAGGATTATTGTCAAACCGGGATGTTTTTAAACTGGTTACGGACGACTAGACAGAATTTAGCCAGCGATGGCAACTCATAGAGCGATAGGCGTAAGCCTGTCGCTTTTTTCTTTATGGCGTTTCTGTTATGTTTCAGCCCATTCTTTGCTAAAGGAAGGGAGTTATCATGCAGACATGTCCACTTTGTGATTGTGTTGCGGTTACGGCTTTTTTTAAAGATCGCCTGAGGCCGTATTATCACTGTTCCCAGTGTACATTGATTTTTGCCGATCCTTCCTTTCAGCTGTCTGCTGAGCAAGAGAAAAAGGTGTATCAACAGCACCAAAATAACCCCCTCGATCAGGGCTATCGTCATTTCCTTAATCGATTAGCGGCCCCCTTAATGGCTAAATTACCCGCCCCTCCTTTATATGGGCTAGATTTTGGCAGCGGCCCAGGACCGACATTATCCGTAATGTTGAGCGAGATGGGGTATAATATGACGATATATGATCCCTATTTTGCTTATGAGCCATCAGTATTAAGGCAAGAGTATGATTTTGTTACTTGTACTGAGGCAATTGAGCACTTTAATACGCCTGCTAAGGAATGGGGGCAGCTAGTGAATTTGGTTAAAGCCGGCGGTTGGCTGGGGATAATGACCAAACTAGCACCTAATACTGATGATTTCGCACATTGGTATTATAAAAACGACCCAACCCATGTGAGCTTCTTCAGCCGTGAGACGTTCCGCTATTTAGCGCGGCGTGACGGACTGGAAGTTGAATTTGTTGGCAATGATGTAATTTTGCTGAGGAAGACCCAGTAATGACTCGTAAGAAAAAAGCCCGTAAAGTCGGCAGTGAAGGCCCTGCGGTATATCGCGAAAAATCAGCTTCGCAAACTGAACTCGATGCACGTAAACGTCAGAAAGACAAAAAGCGTAAAGGGTTAAAATCAGGTAGCCGTCACTCAGCGGGTCTTGATGAGCAACAAAAAGGCAAAGGCCGTGCGAAAGATCCACGCCTAGGCAGCAAAAAGCCAATTCCACTGATTGTGGAAACTAAGCCGAAAAGTAAAAAAGAGCGTCGTTTAAGTGCAGAGCAAGAGCTTGCAATGCTAGAAAATGATGCACAGCTAATGGTACTGCTTGACCGTATTGAAGCGGGTGAGTCACTAGGTGCTGGTTTACAAAAACAAGTCGATGATAAGTTAGATCGTATCGAAAGACTGATGAAACAATTGGGGCTTCTAGATGAAGAACCTGTTGAAGAAGCGATGCCTATCGCGAAAGGTCCTAAATCGGATGATGACCTGCTTGATCAGTTTGAAAATATGGGTTTTGACGATTTCGACAAGGAGTAACCCTTGCAGAATATGACACTGTGGTTAGGTCTTGCTGGGAGTATCGTGACGGTACTCGCGTGTTACGCAGGCTATTTGTTATTTAAACTGTACCAACAAACTCAACGCCATAAAGCATTCCTTGCTCGTGCAGAAGCGGAACAAGGTGAAAAGCTCAAACAACGCAATGCTACAATTATGGAAAGCGTGTTTATTATCGCTGACGCGGGTAAACAGGCGCAGTGTGATATGTCGGAAATCTCAATTCGACTGTATAAGCTGATGGAAGTCTTGCAAGGTGAGAAAGCGATTAATTTTGCACAAACTTACCCAGCAATGAACGAGCTTTACCAAGTAGTGAAAGACATGCCACGAGGTGAAGCGCGTAAGACAATCCAAAAGCAAGAGCGTATGAAGCTGGATTTAGAGCGAATGAAAGCGGAAGCGCGTTTGCAAGACAGCATTAAGCTGGAGCTTGATGCGATCCTCGCAATGAAATAAAAGCACCGCCTTGAAACACGTAGTGATCAAGGCGGGGTTTATTCTTCTGGTAACACGTAAGTGTTCTACATCTTTACTGACTTGTGGCACACTTAGCCATTAACAAAATCCCTACACTATTGGAATTACGCCATGTCGAACGAGCAGATTATTTGGGATCAGGCACTGATCGAAAAGTATAACTATTCAGGGCCGCGTTACACCTCATACCCAACCGCACTGGAGTTTCATCAAGGTTTCACCGAGGCGGAGTTTGACAGCGCGTGCGCACAGTACCCTGACCGTAAACTGTCGTTGTATGTGCACATTCCATTTTGTCATAAGCTTTGTTATTACTGCGGTTGTAATAAAATTATTACCCGTCATCAACACAAAGCCGATCAGTACCTTGATGTACTAGAGCAAGAAATTCGTCAACGCGGCAAGACCATGGGTCAACGTCAAGTGAGCCAGCTTCACTGGGGCGGTGGTACACCCACGTTTTTGACTAAGCCGCAAGTGACACGATTAATGTCGATTTTACGCGAGCAATTCACCTTTGATGCCGATGCTGAAATCAGTATCGAAGTTGACCCGCGTGAAATTGAATTGGATATGCTGGATCACCTCCGTAGTGAAGGGTTTAACCGCCTGAGTATTGGGGTGCAGGATTTCAATAAAGAAGTACAAAAACTGGTTAACCGTGAGCAAGATGAAGAATTTATTTTTGCCATGGTACAGCGCGCGAAAGAGTTGGGTTTCCGCTCGACGAACCTGGATCTGATCTATGGTCTACCGAAGCAAAATCAGGCGTTATTTGCTGATACCTTAAAGCAAGTGCTTGAGATGAAGCCTGGCCGTCTTTCTGTGTTTAACTACGCACACATGCCAAGCTTGTTTGCCGCGCAGCGTAAAATTAAAGATGAAGACCTGCCAGCCGCGAAAGAAAAGCTCGCGATGTTGCAAGATACGATTGCTACCTTAACGGGTGAGGGGTATCAATTCATCGGTATGGATCACTTTGCGTTGCCTGAAGATGAATTAGCGGTGGCACAGCGTGAAGGTATTTTGCACCGTAACTTCCAAGGTTACACCACCCAAGGTGATTGTGATTTACTTGGCTTTGGTGTGTCGGCAATTTCGATGATTGGTGATTGCTACGCGCAGAACCAAAAAGAACTCAAAGCGTATTACGCGGATGTGAATGATCACAACCATGCTTTGTGGAAAGGGGTCGGTTTAGACGCGGATGATTTACTACGCCGTGAAGTGATTAAAGCGTTGATTTGTAATTTCCAGTTAGACAAGAAAGCGATCGAAGCTGAGTTTAATCTCGATTTTGATAGCTACTTTGCAGAAGATTTAGAGTTACTACAAACCTTCATTAACGATGAGTTGGTGACTGTGAGCGATGATCTGATTTTTGTTGAGTTAAAAGGCCGCCTATTGATCCGCAATATTTGTATGTGTTTTGATAAGTACCTGCGTGACCGAGCTCGTCAGCAGCAGTTCTCTCGCGTTATCTAGGGTTAAAGCTTAAGTTGCAAAAAAGCCGCGCTATCTCAGATAGTGCGGCTTTTTTAATGTGCCTTCAAACTTGGTTTAGTTTGAAAACATATTTACTGCGGCTATTAAAGCCAGTACCCCAGCTGCAAAATGGTTAATACCACCTGCGGCTAAATCACTGACGGCTGGCATAGCCACGCTGACTGAAAGTAGGCTTTCAAGCATGGAATTTCCCCACAATGACGTTATTAAACCGACTACCGATAGCAATATCGGCAGCTGAAAACTGTAAAGTGGGCGTATTCTACGCGAAATATTGCTATTGGAAACTGTTTTTGCGCAATATTTCATCAATTTATTAAGCGCGTTTGGCCGCTTTATCTTTTAGGTTTTGCTTTTCACTGTCTGATAGGAACGCCAGTTCCAAACCGTTGATTTGGGTTTGGCGAATTTGATCTTGGCTAAGACCTACTTTTGGTGCTGCGACTTCGTATTCGTATGGCAGCTCTATGCCTTCTACAGCAGGATCATCGGTGTTCAGACAAGCAAGAATACCGTGGTCAAGGAATTGCTTCACTGGGTGAGATTGGTATGACTCAACAGTACTGGTTTGAATGTTAGATGTTAGGCAAGATTCAATACCGATCTTGTTTGCTGCGAGGTAATCCATCAGTTTTGGATCGTGAATCGCTTTGACGCCGTGACCAATACGTACCGCGCCAAGCTCTTGAATCGCTTGCCACATGCTCTCAGGGCCTGCTGCTTCACCTGCGTGAACTGTCACACGAAGGTTGGCATCACGAACTTGCTTGAAGTGTTTAATAAACTGATCGCCTGGCTGGCCCAGTTCATCACCTGCGAGATCGATAGCAACCAAGTTTTCTTTTTGAGTTAGCAAGGCATCCAACTCTTGCTGGCAAGCCTCAATCCCAAACGTACGACTCATGATACCAATCAGGTTTGCTTGTACATCGAAGTCACGACAGCCTGCTTTTACCCCATCAACCACGGCTTCAACCACGCCAGCAACAGGTAGGTTGTGCTTCATGGCCATGTAATATGGTGAGAAACGTAATTCGGCATAGTCGATTTGGGCATTCAGTGCATCTTCTACGTTTTCGTAGGCCACACGGCGACATGCATCGAGATCGCCCAGTACAGCAACACCCCAGTCGAGTTTAGACAGGAAGGCCACCAAACTTGGCTCAGCTTCGACGATTTGTACGTGTGGGCGCAGCGCTTCAATATCATTGGCTGGTAGGGTCATACCAAATTGCTGACCAAGCTCTAAGATAGTTTGGATACGGATATTACCGTCAAGGTGGCGGTGAATATCAGTAAGAGGAAGGTGCTTAGTAATCATAATTATGGGTGCCCCAATTGAAGTCTGAGAAAATTTGGTGCGTTATTATACGCAAAGCAGAAAATACTATCAGTATAGTCATTGCTGATATTCAGCTAACTGATGATTGTTTGTTGGTTTGTTTACCATTTCTGTTGACCATTCGCTCAATGGTTGAGGTTTGGCATAGTAAAAGCCTTGCGCATAGCGACAACCTAAGGCTTTGAGTTTGGCTTCTTGCTCGGCTGTTTCTACCCCTTCCGCCACTGTGTCTGCTTGGAAGTTTTTCGCCATAGTAATAATGGCAGCCACCACAGCGCTGTAATTGTCTGTTGCCATCATTTGATTAACAAATGAACGGTCTATTTTAAGGCTGTTAAAGGGTAATTGGGTCAGGTACGCCAACGATGAATAACCCGTGCCAAAATCGTCAATGGCAATATGGATCCCTAATGCTTGAATTTGATTTAATACATGGGTGGTCAGTAACGGCTGGCTGACTAAGCGTGACTCAGTGACTTCGAGTGTCAGGTTCGCGGGGGGGAGCTGAGTCTTTTCTAATACCACTTCAAGTTGTTCAATAAAGCCTGCTTGTAGCAATTGGCAGACCGATAAATTGACATGCAAGGAGAAGTCGTGAGGCCAATCACCAGCTTGAATTTGTTGGTAAGTTTGCTGGCAAGCTTGGTACAAAATTTGATGACCTATCTCGATGATCATGCCGCTATCTTCAGCAAGCGGAATAAATTTAATCGGTGGTACTAAGCCACGACTCGGGCTATTCCAGCGAACTAAAGCCTCAGCACCACAGATTAGATTGCGGTGTAAGTCGATGATTGGCTGGTAGTACACCTCGAACTCATGGTTGTCGATAGCGTGCTTGAGCTCTGCGGTTAATCGAGTTTGCTCAATGGATGCTGTCATCATGCGAGCTTGGTAATGGCAATACAGTGGATACTCGTGTTGTTTGGCTTCACTGAGTGCCAAGCTGGCATTACGAATCCATTCATTGATGCCATTTTCAGGCAAGGGCCCAGACACTGTGCCTGCTCGTGCACGTAGCATGACATCAATACCATCGATCATGAAAGGACGGTGGAACATTTCTAAGGCGTGTTTTGCCAGTTGCTCAATTTGTTCCGTTGTGGTGATGTGCTGGCTAAATAGTGCAAATTCATCGCGACCCACACGGCTTAGTTGGATATTGCTTGGCACGACCTGTTGGAAGCGGGTCGCAATTTGTACCAGCAACTGATCGCCATTGATGTGACCCAAGCTATCGTTAATATTTCTAAATGATTTCAAGCCAATAAGCACTAACCCAGCTTCGCTGCCTACACGTAGTTTACTGGTGTTTTCGACTAAACCTTGCTGACTCAATAGCCCAGTTAAGCTATCAAATAACACATGTTTTCTTAGTGAGTTAAAGGATTGCTGTAAGCGGTGAGACATTGATTTAATGGAGTTGATCAGTAGCTGAGTTTCTTTGAGTGATACTGTTTCTCGGACAGGAATTTCCCAGTGACTTTCAGTGAGCTTTTTCGATGCCTCTGCGATCTCTGTAATAGGGCGGGTGACTTGCCCTAATACCGACAAGCCAATTAAGAGGGCGCCACCACCGAGAATTAAGGCGGCAATCAATCCCATCATTTGTTGCTGTGGCAGCTGTCCCAATAAATCAGTTTCTGCGGTAGTGACCACGATCGACCAATTCAAATTGTATTCATCTTTGTAAGGCGTAATGCGACCGAAATAGCGTGCATCCTTGTACGAAAAAGAGAAGCCTGTACTGCGATTTAGCCTATTAAGTTGATGGTTCTGAATATACTGGCCACTTGCCGCGATGAGGGGAGAGGTGCTGTTTGAGGGATGTAGCCGTTTGAAGGCGCTGCTTAATATTTTTTGATTTTCTGATGTGGCGACCAATAGACCTTTATCATCCAGAATGTAGGTTGTGCCCGTGGTTGAACGTGCATCGTTGGCAAGAAAATCATTGATGTGGTTGAGATTAATATCGGTGACTGTGACGCCAATAAGACGATTATGCTGCATGACAGGGGATGCAGCAGAAATGGTCAGAGTTTGATTCTCATCCATATTGGTATAAACATCAGACCAACCAGCTTGAAGGCTGTTGGCAAAGGGGGCATACCAAGGGCGCTCTAGTGGGTTGTAATTTTTGATTTTATGGCTGGTCGGGTGGTGGTAGCTATTACCATCAAAGATATATAAATCTTTGGCGGTACGCTGATCTTTCAGTAGTAACGAGTACTGGTGGTCTTTTTCTTTGCGATAGCCAACGAGGTATTTATCTTCACTGGCAAACGCGATGGTGTTGATTTGTTCTTGGCTGATGTAAATGGAAGAAATGGCGTCGTATAAATAGCCTTCAAGCACTGTCAGGGTCGGTGGTTGATATAAACGGTGCCGTTGGATGCTGTCGGCTAAGGTTTGATTGGTTTTAAACGGGTCACCCAGAAACAAATTTAAATCGTTACTGATATTTTTGGTGTACGACGATAAGAGCTTGTTACTGACTTCTGACAACATACGCTCGTAACTATTATGCTGCGCGATTGCAATGACGCCTACGGTTAAGAGTAGGATCAAAGTAAAAGGTAACATCACCGCAGTGCGAAGTGTCAGCGTAGGAAGGCGTATCATTCTTATTAGAGAGTCGTACAGTATATGAGATAAGGAATAGTGGCTTATCTTGAATATCGATGCAACCAAACCCGTCGAAAAGACGGGCATTTTGTTGCTAGTAAATCGGCTTTTTATCATAAAACCGTACGCGCATTTCATTCGTCAATGAATTGGGCGAGTAACCCTTCTAATACTAGGGTATTGAGTATGAGAAGGGCTTGTGACTTAGGGGCAAAGGCTGAACACTGGACTAGTGAATATCCAGCTCTTTGAGTTTCCGTGTCAGGGTATTACGTCCCCAGCCGAGTAGCTTGGCGGCTTCTTGTTTATGGCCATGGGTATGTGCCAATGCGGTATCGAGTAAAATCTTTTCAAAGGCCGGTAAGGCTTCGCTGAGTAAGTCATGCTCACCGTGACTCAATGCGTCTTTTGCCCAGTTTGCCAGTGCGTGGTGCCAATCAGGCTGATCGCCCGTTTGTACCGCCGTTGTTGGTTGACTCAATTCAGGTGGCAGATCCGCGGGTAGAATTTCTTTACCGCTGGCCATGACAGTGAGCCAGCGACAGGTATTTTCTAATTGACGTACATTTCCCGGCCAATCTAAATCGGACAGTATCACTTCAGTACTGGGATGCAGGGTTTTCATCTCAACGGCTAATTCATCTGAAGCACGTTGTAAGAAATGCTGGGTGAGCTGCGGGATATCTTGGCGACGATCTTTGAGAGCGGGCAAGTGTACACGAATAACATTGAGGCGGTGGAATAAATCCTCGCGAAAATCCCCCTCGGCGACAAGGCGTTCAAGGTGCTGGTGAGTTGCCGCAATGATCCGTACATCCACATTCACGGGAGAGTGACCACCGACCCGATAAAACTGCCCATCGGCTAATACGCGTAACAAACGGGTTTGGATGTCGAGTGGCATATCGCCAATTTCATCCAGAAAAAGTGTGCCGCCATTGGCTTGCTCAAAGCGACCTTGGCGTACGCTGTTTGCTCCTGTGAAGGCGCCTTTTTCGTGACCAAATAGCTCTGATTCAATGAGATCTTTCGGAATAGCTGCCATGTTTAAGGCGATGAAGGCGTTATTTTTTCTTGGGCTATGGCGGTGCAGCGCGTGCGCGACCAACTCTTTACCTGTGCCTGATTCACCGTTGATCAGCACTGAAATCGATGAGCGGGATAAGCGACCGATAGCGCGAAAGACTTCTTGCATCGCTGGTGCTTCGCCGATGATTTCAGGCGCGGGTTTGAGCACTTGTTCGGGTTGCTGACGTTTTTGTTCTTGGCTGTGGCTGACGGCACGCTCAACCAAACTGACAGTTTCATCAATATCAAAAGGCTTAGGGAGGTATTCAAAGGCGCCTTCTTGGTAGGCATTGACCGCCGCATCCAGATCAGAATGGGCTGTCATGATGATAACAGGTAAGGTCGGGTGATCTTGCTGTAAGCCTTTCAGCAGTGTGAGGCCATCGGTGCCTGGCATACGAATATCAGAGACGAGTACATCGGGTACGCTACGCTCTAATGCGTCGAGCACGCTGTCCGCATCGGCGAAGGTCTCGCAGCGCATGCCTGCGGCAATTAAGGTGCGTTCTAACACCCAGCGGATTGAACTGTCGTCATCGACAACCCAAATCATTCCTTTGCTCATATGTGCCTCCTAAGTCGGTTTTACCAAGTTATTGTGATTGTTTTATCGGAAGAAAGATGGTGAATTGGGTATGACCGGGCCAACTTAATACCTCAATTTTCCCTTGGTGCTGATCGATGAGATTACGCGCTATCGATAACCCCAGCCCTGTTCCGCCATCACGGCCGGTGACCATGGGGTAAAATAAGGTGTCTTGAATATCACTTGGGATCCCTGGGCCATTATCAATAATGTCGATTTTTGCGGCGACGCGAAAACGCTTACCGTGAATCAAAGCTTGATGGGCGGTACGTGTTTTCAGTGTGATATGGCCTTGCTCAGTATCACGCAATGCGAGCGCAGCATTACTGACAATATTGAGTAGCGCTTGTTCGAGTTGCTCTGGATCCATAGTGAAATCGGGCAGGCTGGGATCATAGTCACGGGCAATCGTGATGCCATCGTTATTGTCGAGGCTCACAAGCTGGCGCACTTTCTCTAACACGACGTGAATATTATCGACCTGACGATTGCCTGGGCGCTGAGGTCCTAATAAGCGATCGACTAAGTTTCTTAGCCTGTCCGCTTGTTCGATGATCATTTGGGTGTATTCGGTATAGCTGGGATCGGGCAGGGTTTTCTCTAGTAGCTGTGCCGCACCACGTAAGCCTCCTAAGGGGTTTTTGATTTCATGTGCTAGCCCTCGCACCAGCTCTTTGGCGGCTTGTTGCTGTACGTACTGGCTTTGCTCTTGGCTAATTCGACGTTGCTGATCGATAGGCTTGAGTTCCAATAAAATCAGCAGCTCTTTTTGCCATGAGACCGGACTGGCGTTGAGTTCTAAGGTGTGATGACGACCATCGATGACAAAGGAAACATCGCTGTCAGCAAGTCCTTGTCCACTTTGTAAGGTTGCTTGCACTAAACCAAGATCGAGTGATGAGTGCTGCAATAGGTCAGGAAAGTGACTGTGAGTGAGTCGTCGCTGACTGGAAGCAAACAGCTGCTCGGTCGCAGGGTTAACATAGCGAATGGTTAACTCTTCATCGAGCAGCAGGATCGCAGTTACCAGATTGTCTAAAATTAGCGGCGTAAATTCAGCAGTCACGATTATCTTCCTTGTGGTGCGCCATTCTGAAGTATGCCCTCAGAAATCCGCATTGCACTATATTGGTGCAATCAAGTGTAACCTGTCTGCCTGCAGAGTGATAGCTATGTGGTTAGCACTGTGCGCATGCTCCCTAATGGTAGCGGTTATGGCCCCCTAGGATGCAGGCGCGAAGCACGATGCAGAAAGACAGTTATCTTTTCTGACGATGCAATAACCTTGCCGTATTTTAATAACTTAACTTGAAGTTGATGACTGCCACGATCGATATCCACTAAGCGCCAATCGAGCCGTGTTTGGCTTTTGCCATAGGCTTTACCATCGAGATACAACTTAGCAGTATGCCCTTTATCCATAGTGCGATTGGCAACGGCAGACAGCGTAATGATGCCTTCATTATTGCGAATGGTTTGTTCATGCAGCGGTGACATGATTTGAATACTGGATGTTGTGGTGTGCTTGGGTAACTCAGTGTCAAACAGTAGGTGGCGCTCTTCTTCATGCGCAGTCGTGTTTGGGGGAGAGGGAGGTTGCGGTGTTTTGGGGGCCGGTGTTGGTACGCTGATGTTGGCTTCTGTGGCTTGGTCATTGGGTTGATCAGAGAAATGGACGGTGCCGTGTTCGTCGGTCCACGTATAGATTTTAGCGTGGGCAAAGGTGGTGAGGCTGGCAATAAGTAGAGCAATGACCGGAAACCATGGTTTGAACACGCGATAACCCACAGACAAAGAAGGAATAGCTTGAGGTTAGCGATTAGGAAATTAGGGGCAATAATAAAACAACCCGCCTGTGAGGCGGGTCGAAGTCTTAATTACTGATTTATTTATCAGTTACTTATACTGAGTAGTAAAGTTCAAACTCAAGTGGGTGCGTGGTCATGTTCACTCGTGCAACATCTTGAGATTTTAGCTCAATGTAAGAGTCGATAAAGTCATTAGAGAACACACCGCCAGATGTTAGGAACTCACGGTCTTCGTCTAGTGACTGTAGTGCGCCCTGTAGTGATTCAGCAACGGTTGGGATTTCTGCTGCTTCTTCTGCTGGTAGGTCGTACAGATCTTTATCCATCGCTTCACCCGGGTGGATTTTGTTCTGGATACCGTCTAGGCCAGCCATTAGCATTGCGGCGAATGCTAGGTATGGGTTTGCTGCTGGGTCACCGAAGCGTACTTCGATACGACGTGCTTTCGGGCTAGGTACAACTGGAATACGGATTGACGCTGAACGGTTACGTGCAGAGTAAGCCAGCATTACTGGTGCTTCGAAGCCTGGGACAAGACGCTTGTATGAGTTTGTTGCTGGGTTAGCAAAGGCGTTGATGGCACGTGCGTGCTTGATGATACCGCCAATGTAGTAAAGCGCCATTTCAGATAGGCCGCCGTACTTGTCACCAGCGAACAGGTTTTGACCGTCTTTAGCGAGTGACATGTGAACGTGCATACCGCTGCCGTTATCACCCACAAGTGGTTTAGGCATGAAGGTCGCAGTTTTACCAAAGGCGTGTGCAACGTTGTGAACAACGTATTTGTACACTTGGATTTCATCTGCTTTGGTTGTTAGGGTATTGAAACGCGTAGCGATTTCATTCTGACCCGCCGTTGCCACTTCGTGGTGGTGAGCTTCAACAACCAGTCCCATTTCTTCCATGATTAAACACATAGCAGAGCGGATGTCTTGTGATGAATCAACCGGTGCAACAGGGAAGTAACCGCCTTTCACGCCAGGACGGTGGCCTTTGTTACCGCCATCGAAATCAGAACCTGTGTTCCAAGCGGCTTCTACGTCATCAATCTTGAAGAAAGAGCCTGACATGTCAGTGTTGAACTTCACGTCATCAAACAAGAAGAACTCTGGCTCAGGACCAACAAGCACATTATCTGCAAGACCTGTTGAGCGCATGAACTCTTCGGCACGTTTCGCGATAGAACGAGGGTCACGGTCGTAGCCTTGCATAGTTGCAGGCTCTAGGATGTCACAACGAATATTCAGTGTTGCATCTTCCGTGAATGGGTCAAGTACCGCGCTTGATGCGTCTGGCATCATCACCATGTCTGATTCATTTATGCCTTTCCAGCCAGCAACCGATGAACCATCAAACATTTTACCTTCTTCAAAAAAATCGGCGTCGATTTGGTGAGAAGGAATAGAGATGTGCTGCTCTTTACCTTTGGTATCGGTAAAACGTAGGTCAATAAACTTAACTTCATTTTCCTGGATCAGCGCTAGTACGTTTTCAACTGACATCTTGAGTAACCTCCGGTGTTAGATTGGGCAACTGGCCGCAAAACTTGTTCATTGCTCATTATGAGCTATCTGATTTAGGTTAAGCGAAAAGTGTGCCAATTTTTAAAGCCCCAAAAACTGCCCTATTTTGGTGTTCTTGAGGCGATGGGAATCCATTTCTGCACAATTATGGTGAATAGCCTGCACCAGTTTGGTGCGGTTTGGCTGTTTGCCACCTTTTAGTGCGCCTACTACCTTATCGTAGGCGGGGTCGTTGTCAATTCCATTACTGGATGAACTTTCGCCGTTATTTTTGTATTCAGAGAGAAATGGTAGTGCCTTTTCAAGTGCTTATTCGAGCGATAAAGGCCGCATTTATAGGGGCTAAGCATCATTTCCATCATTTAATTCAAAAAGCTGGTGATATAAATCACATAATTCGTGGGTTTTGGCGTAAAATCTGTTAGATTATGAGCCGTTTTTTTAACCAAGTAGCTACCCGATGGTTGCTGCATGTTCTGAGTGAATGTGAAATCCATGTCTAATCAACAGATCGATAAACTAAGAAATATCGCAATTATTGCTCACGTTGACCACGGTAAAACTACCCTGGTTGACAAACTGCTTCAGCAGTCTGGCACGCTTGAGTCTCGCGGCGAAAGCGAAGAGCGTGTTATGGACTCGAATGATATCGAGAAAGAGCGTGGCATTACCATTCTTGCTAAGAACACAGCAATTAACTGGAATGATTACCGCATCAACATCGTTGATACCCCAGGACACGCCGACTTCGGTGGTGAAGTTGAGCGTATCATGTCGATGGTTGACTCTGTGCTTCTTATCGTTGATGCGGTTGATGGCCCAATGCCACAAACGCGTTTCGTAACGCAAAAAGCGTTCGCTCACGGTCTTAAGCCTATCGTTGTTATCAACAAGATTGACCGTCCTGGTGCACGTCCTGAGTGGGTTATGGATCAAGTATTCGACCTATTCGACAACCTAGGTGCATCTGATGACCAACTAGACTTCCAAGTTGTTTACGCATCTGCGCTAAATGGCTGGGCAACGCAAGAAGAAGGCGAAACAGGCGAAGACATGGAACCATTGTTCCAAGCTATCGTTGATAACGTTGCAGCGCCAGACGTTGACGTTGATGGTCCGCTTCAAATGCAAGTATCTCAACTTGATTACAGCTCTTACGTAGGTGTTATCGGTGTTGCTCGTGTTACACGTGGTTCTGTTAAGCCAAACCAACAAGTAACTATCGTGGGTGCTGACGGCAAACAACGTAATGGTAAAGTGGGCACAGTAATGGGCTACTTAGGCCTAGAGCGTCACGACGTTGAAGAAGCTAAAGCGGGTGATATCATCGCTATTACAGGTCTTGGTGAGCTGAAAATCTCTGACACCATCTGTGATCAAAACGCAGTAGAAGCACTACCTGCACTGTCTGTTGATGAACCAACAGTAACAATGACGTTCCAAGTAAACACTTCTCCGTTCGCGGGTAAAGAAGGTAAGTTCGTGACTTCACGTAACATCCTTGAGCGTCTTCAAAAAGAATTAGTACACAACGTGGCACTTCGCGTTGAAGAAACTGATAACCCAGATCGTTTCCGTGTATCAGGTCGTGGTGAGCTTCACCTATCTATCCTGATCGAAAACATGCGTCGTGAAGGCTTCGAGCTAGCTGTATCTCGTCCAGAAGTAATCATCAAAGAAGAAGATGGTCAACTAATGGAACCGTTTGAAGTGGTAACCATCGACGTACTGGAAGAGCACCAGGGTGGTATCATGGAAAACATCGGCCTACGTAAAGGTGAGCTGACTGACATGGCACCAGATGGTAAAGGCCGTGTTCGCATGGACTTCATGATGCCTTCTCGTGGTCTTATCGGTTTCCAAACTGAGTTCATGACACTGACTTCAGGTTCTGGTCTTATCTACCACTCTTTCGATCACTACGGTGCTCACAAAGGCGGTACAATTGGTCAGCGTAACAACGGTGTTCTAATCTCGAACGCGACAGGTAAAGCCCTAACTTACGCACTATTCAATCTTCAAGAGCGCGGCCGTCTATTTGCAGAGCACGCTGATGAAGTATACGAAGGTCAAGTTATCGGTATTCATAACCGTTCAAACGACCTGACAGTTAACTGTCTTAAAGGTAAGCAGCTAACTAACGTTCGTGCATCTGGTACTGATGAAGCTCAAACGCTTTCTCCTGCTATCAAGTACACACTTGAGCAAGCACTAGAATTCATCGATGATGATGAACTAGTAGAAGTAACACCAGAAAGCATTCGTATTCGTAAGAAACTGCTTACTGAAAACGATCGTAAACGTGCAAGCCGTACTGCTAAGTAATTAGCTTCAGCTTCCGTTAAAAATCCCTCCATGGCGTATGCTGTGGAGGGATTTTTTATACCTAAATTTTGGGATTCTCCCCTCATGCAGGGGCGAGGTTTGGTATGATAGTCGGGACTTTATAAAGGAAGAGTACAATGCAACCAATCATCATTACCGGTGGCCCAGGCGCAGGGAAAACAACGTTACTTAATGCGTTGGCGAATAAGGGATATCTGGTCTTTCCTGAAGTGTCACGTACGTTAATTCGCGATCAGGCTCAGCAGCCGGATGGGGTATTACCGTGGACCAACTTACCCGCATTTGCTGAACTTTGCCTAACGGCGATGAGTGGTCAGCGTCGTGAAGCGCTTCGCAATACCATGCCTGCGTTTGTTGATCGCGCTATCCCTGATATTTGCGCTTATCTCATCCTCGGTGGTTGCGAGGTGACAGCGCAATACCAAGAAGCGGCGGCAGGTTATCATTCGCGTGTTTTCTTCTGCGCACCGAACCAAAGTATTTATGTCCAAGATGACGAGCGCCCGTATCCGTTTGAGGAAGCACAAGGTATTCATCAACAGCTTGTATCGACGTATCAATCGTTGGGGTATGAAGTGGTTGAAGTGCCGTGGGGTAGTGTAGAAGAGCGAGCCAATTGGGTACTGACTCGCTTGAATGAGCGTTAGTGGTGTTGTCGCCTGCTAGGCTTTTTTAAGTTGGGCAATAAAACGCTCTGATTCTGAAATAGCGGTTTCCATATCTTTGATCGCGCGCTGAATATCACGCTGCAAATCATTGAATTCACTTTGTAGCGAGCCAATAGCTGCTGCATTCAGGTTATGCTTTAGGTACAAGGTATTGTCGCGCAGCGTATCAAGAACAGGGGCCATTTTTTGTTCAGCGCGGTGCATCGCACTGAGCATGGTTTGGTAAGAGGCTTTAGTCGAACGCAATTTAGCTTGGCTATCGCGTTTTAGCTTCGCGCTTGAGTAAAGGTCGAGCTCTTCTTGCCATTCTACAAAGAGTGCATCCGCCACGTCTTCGATAGCGGCAATACGGCTGCTGACTTTATCTGCCGCATCGACACTGTCTTCGTATTGGTCGTTGATACTGTTATATGCGGCCTCAAGCTCACCACCATCGAATTGGTTAAGCGCTTTGAGGGCATCTAATGCGCTGGTGAATTGTTGCTGAGCATCTTGTTGTGCTTCAGAGGCTTCTTCGACGCGATCGACCATAATATCGCGCTTATGAACGCCGACTTGCTCCATCGCGGAATAATAAGCACTCTGGCAGCCTGAAAGTAACGATACACTTAATACCAGTGCTAGCAAGTAAGGCATAGACATACTCCTTGTCGTAAAAAATCTTGCTGATTCGGTGGGTTGGCGAGTTAAACACATAATTTAACCAATAGATTAAATGAATATGGCTGACAACAAGACAACTAGCAAGTTGCAATTATTGGAGCGGGTCAAGGTAGGGTTTGCGTTCTTGCGTTACCTGCAACAACGTGCCACCCATGATCGATTAACGGTGACGGCGGGCTCTATGGCTTACGTGACCTTGCTATCGTTAGTGCCGATGATAACCGTGGTGTTGTCGGCACTGTCTAGCTTCCCTGTGTTTGCTGGATTAGGCGAATTATTGCAAAACTTTGTGATTGAAAACTTTGTGCCCGCAGCGGGTGAGATTGTAAAGACCTACCTCAATGAATTTGTTGCCAATGCCGGCAAGATGACGGCCGTTGGTATCGGCGCCTTGTTTGTGGTGGCCATGATGCTGATTTCTACCATCGACACGGCGTTGAATTATATTTGGCGTATACGCGAAAAGCGTCGCCCTGTTATCTCTTTTTCTATCTATTGGATGGTGCTCACCTTGGGCCCGATTTTAGTGGGGTCGAGTATTGCGGTGAGTTCATACCTAGGATCGCTGAATTTACTGGGCAGTGAATTGGTGAATGGCTTTTTTCAGCAAATGCTGCGTGGTTTACCCGTGGTGATGTCGAGTTTAGCCTTTCTGGGGTTGTATTTGTTGGTGCCGAATACCAAAGTGAAGTTCAATCACGCTTTAATTGGTGCGCTGATCGCCAGTGTCTTGTTTGAAGCCAGTAAAAAAGGGTTCGCCCTCTATATTACGAATTTTCCGTCTTACCAAGTGATTTATGGTGCATTGGCGGTGATCCCAATTTTATTTGTATGGGTTTATTTGTGTTGGTGTATTGTATTGCTGGGGGCTGAAATTACCGCTAGCCTCGGTGAGCGATCGCAGTGGTGTCCACTGCAACATGAGCGCGCCACAACACCGCCATGTCCGAAAAATAAGACGACAGTGTCGGAAAATGATGTAGATACTAAAAAGGAAAGAACGGAATGATTGCGCTTATTCAACGCGTTAGTGAAGCCAGTGTGACTGTGGATGGTCAAGTTACAGGAGCAATTGGTAAAGGGTTATTAGTTTTGCTTGGCGTTGAGAAAGACGACGATGAGAAAAAAGCGCAACGATTACGTGACAAAGTGTTGGGCTATCGCGTGTTTGAAGATGACGCGGGTAAGATGAACCTTAACGTTCAACAAGCGGGTGGCAGTGTGTTGGTGGTGTCTCAGTTTACGCTGGCCGCAGATACTAATAGCGGTATGCGTCCTAGCTTTTCAAAAGGTGCAGCGCCTGCTGATGCGGAACGACTGTACGAATACTTTGTCGAATGTTGTAAGGGTAAAGAAATCCAAACTGAAACGGGTATCTTTGCTGCTGACATGAAAGTGGCACTGTTAAACGATGGTCCAGTGACATTCTGGCTTCAGGTATAGCCTTGTTCGATGTGGCTGTGGGTAAGGTAATCAAGAGAGGGAATTCATGTTTCGACTTATCACCCCAAAAACTGATGAAGAATTAGCGCGTTACTACGACTTTCGTTGGCGGATGCTACGTGAGCCATGGCACATGCCTGCAGGATCGGAGCGGGATGCTTACGATGAGCTGTGTTGTCATCGCATGATTGTGGATGATAAAGGTGAAGCTATTGCGATTGGCCGTTTGTATATGACGCCTGATAACGATGGGCAAGTGCGCTTCATGGCGGTTCATCCTGATTATCGCCATAAAGGGATGGGGGCATTAGTGCTAATGGCTCTAGAGTCACTAGCGCGCCAAGAAGGGGCCAAGCGCTTGGTGTGTAACGCCCGCGAAGACGCGATCCCTTTTTATCTGAAAAATGGCTTTGATAGTCAGGGAGAACTGAGTGATGAGCGAGGCCCTGTTCGTCACCAGCAAATGCTGAAGCACCTTGATCCACTGACCGAAGTGGTACGCCACCCTGAATGGTGCCAAGCACTGCAAGAATTATGGCAATACCAGATCCCGATTAGCGATAAAATGGGGATCAAAATTAGCCAATATACAGGTTATCGTTTTGAGGTTAGCGCGCTCTTTAATGCGAATCTAAACCCTAATGAATCCATGTTTGCCGGCAGCATCTTTACCATGGCAACTCTAGCGGGTTGGGGCTTTATTTGGATGCTGCTCAAAGAGCGTCAGCTCAATGCTGATATTGTGCTGGTGGATAGCCATATTCGCTATAGTGCGGCAGTGAAAGAGCGACCGCGCGCCGTTGCCTCGGTGGAAGGCTTAAGTGGCGATCTCGATCGCTTAGCCAGTGGCCGCAAAGGGCGAGTAACGGTGGAAGTCACTGTTTTCAGCGGTGATCACCTTGCGTCTACCTTTACTGGCACTTATATGCTGTTTCCGTCACAAGATGATAGTGAGACTGACTCAGGCGGCTGTTGATACTGCCAAAGTCGCTCAAACTGATGACATGACTGCGCCACATTTAGGCGCAGTTTTTGTTTTTGTGGTTGCACCAAATCCCATTGCCCCTCCAGTATCGCTTGAATCTCCGCGTTTTTAATCTGAAATGGCTGCAGTACTATGCGCCCGCGATCACTGGTGATCGTGAGTGGTGAGATTGCAATAAGGGATGGTGCTGAAGAGGGTAAAGCATCGGCAGAGAAATTTGGTTGGGAGCGTGATTGTGCAGCTAGTCTTACTCTTTGTTTGGGCTGCGCCTGAGCTGAGAACTGAGACTGGTTTAGTCGCCAGTTAGCTAGTTGCTGGCTAAATGCCGCGGGTGTACTGATCAAGTGAGTATCACGGAAATCCGCTTGAATTGCCCCCTCTAAGCTGTAATTAAAGCTGGTGCGGTTATGGGCTAAGCCACTTAACGCAATACTCGAGTCAACTTTTCCCTCAAGCGGCAAAGGCAATCCAAGCCATTGCTGGAGGATTGATAATGGTGCACTGTCTGTTGTGACTTTAACTTGCCAAGGTTGAGCGGATTGCGAGAGTGCCCATTGCCCTGTCGCTTCGAGCAAGCCGTTTTTGAATGGAAGGGTCAGTTGATCCAATTGCCAGTTACCCGCTTGGCTATGAGTGCTGATATAGGGTTCCACCAGTTCGACAGTGTGAATGCTGGCAAAGCCTGCGTTAGCGGTGATCTTTCCTTGCCATAACCCATAACGCTTGCCTTGCTTGATGCGTAGCGTATTGCCGTCGATATTGACTCCACTAAGCTGGAAAGGCTGTTTGGGATTGGTATCGGTCAGCTGAAGGTAGCCAACGTCTAATGTTTGGATGTCAATGGCCTCATAGGGTGCGAATAACGTGGCTATTTGGGTTGACCATTGCGGCGGTAAAAAAGCCTTAATGTTATTTAGCGTTAATTGGTTAAGGTGAATCGCCTTAGGTGTCACCTGACCCTTAGTGCGGAGGTAACCTTGCCACACTTTGCTAGAAAGCCCTTCAATGAAAATCGTGTCAGGGGTAAAACGCAGATCCAACAGTGGGCCGTCAAACAATGTTTCATGCCATAAAACACTGTCGGCGCTGAGTGATAATTGGCTGTCGTTTTGTTGCCAGTATGAATCCCCTTGTTGCCAATTGAGCAGCGATAAATTGAGTTGGTTAAGGGATAAATCGGCGAGTTCGATTTGACTATCTACCACATCCAGTCGGCCGATAGTCAGCGTGGTCGCCGCTTGGTGAGAGTCATCGTTATGATCGCTAGCTTGGTTGAGGGTGGTAGCAATTAAATCATGAGCTTGTTGTGCTAATTGATGAGTGGTTAATGTCGATTCAAACTGAAGATTGGCCACTGTAATTTGATCCAGTATCCATTGACGACTGTCAGGAAGAAAGTGTGCTTGGCCATTGATGCTGGTGCCTAACCAGTCAAACGAATAACCGTAAATACGCCATGCTTCTTCTGCTTGATGCCCGCCTGTTTTTTCCCCATCCACTAAAAGATCAGTAAAGGTGTGTTGTTGCCAATTGATTTGTGGGGCAGCAATGCGAAAATCCCCTGAAAAGTTGCCCCAGAAGGTAGCACTGGGTTGCCAGTTATCGAGCTGAACTTGCCCATTGTGTAGCGTGAATCTTGGGGTAGTAAGATTCATCTGCTTTAAAGCCAGCCGGTGGGTGAAAATTGCTGGGAACTGACTTTGATACTGTGCTTGGCTCGGTTCGTGATTTGGTTGTTCAGCTTGCGTAATGTCGACATCAGTGATCAGGATGCTATCAAAGTACCAGAGCGGTACCGCTGGCTGAGTCTGATTACTGGGTGTAGGGTTACTTGATGACGTGAGCCCAAACCAAGCAAGCAATGTCTCACGAGGTGCTAACCACAGCTGCACTTGCTGTGCTTGATGGACTTGTTGATTTGGCTCGATCACTGTGGGTTGTTCAATCGTGAGGTGCCAAGGGTCGGTGATGGTATAAGAGATCGCTTCGGCATCGAATTGGTAGTTGCTCAGAGCTTGGGTGAGCTGCCCGATCACTGGCGCAGCATGACGGGTGTGTAATAAGGCTAAACCGATCGTGAGAACCAATAGCACCATGATGGTTAAGGTTGCGATCAGTTTTCCGAATAGTCGCATAGCGCTCTCACTACTTCAGTATATTGTGAAGTATTCAGAGTGGCGTAAAAGCCGAGTCTAGGCAAGTCGTGGAATAAAAAAGCATGAAGCTAACTATGTTAGTTATGAGGGGGGATCGTGGTGACAGTGATATGTAAAAAAGCCCCTGCAAGAGGGGCTTAGGTGTTTAGTGTTCGGTAATTAGTGCATACCGTGATTAGTCGACTTGTGGGCCAGCAGCTACAAGTGATGCGCCTTCCGTCGTATCTGTGTACTTCTCGAAGTTATTGATAAAGCGTTGTGCCAGATCTTCAGCTTTGCTTTCCCACTGAAGTGGGTCAGTGTATGTATCACGAGGATCAAGAATCGCTGGATCAACACCTGGTAGCGAGGTTGGTACTTCTAGATTAAAGATTGGAATATCTTTTGTTTCTGCAGTATCAATCGAACCATCAAGGATGGCATCAATGATGCCACGGGTATCTTGGATCGAGATACGTTTGCCAGTACCGTTCCACCCTGTGTTTACTAGGTAAGCTTCTGCCCCAGCGGCTTCCATACGTTTTACTAATACTTCTGCGTATTGCGTCGGGTGCAGGGTTAGGAACGCATTACCGAAACACGCAGAGAAGGTTGGCGTTGGCTCTGTAATGCCACGCTCAGTACCTGCTAGTTTAGCGGTAAAGCCAGATAGGAAGTGGTACTTAGTTTGCTCTGGTGTCAATTTAGAGACGGGTGGTAGTACCCCGAATGCATCTGCCGATAAGAAAATCACTTTGTTAGCATGGCCACCTTTCGATACTGGCTTAACAATGTTTTCAATGTGGTAGATAGGGTAAGACACACGGGTGTTTTCTGTTTTCGAGTTATCGTCGAAATCAATTGCGCCGTCAGCACGTACCGTCACGTTTTCTAGCAATGCATCACGACGGATAGCGTTGTAGATATCAGGCTCTGCTTCTTTGGATAGGTTGATGGTCTTGGCGTAACAGCCACCTTCAAAGTTGAAGACGCCGTTGTCATCCCAACCATGTTCGTCATCACCGATTAGCGCACGCTTAGGATCGGTCGATAGGGTCGTTTTACCCGTACCGGATAGACCAAAGAATACTGCAACGTCGCCGTTTTCACCCATGTTGGCAGAACAGTGCATTGATGCGATGTCTTGCAGCGGAAGGAAGTAGTTCATCATGGCGAACATACCTTTCTTC
Organism: Photobacterium swingsii; assembly: GCF_024346715.1. Classification (NCBI taxonomy): domain Bacteria; kingdom Pseudomonadati; phylum Pseudomonadota; class Gammaproteobacteria; order Vibrionales; family Vibrionaceae; genus Photobacterium; species Photobacterium swingsii. Next base: position 3,652,840 of record NZ_AP024852.1, on the reverse strand, counting down.
ATTTCACCGCCGTACCAAGTACCACCGATGAGCTGCATTTTTTCTGTGAGGTTAAAGACCGTGAAGTTTTCAGAGTTCAGACCGTGCTCTTCCCACTTCTCGTTGGTGCACTTCGCGCCATTCATGACGACAAAGTCTGGCTCAAAGCTTTCTAATTCTTCTTCTGTAGGGCGGATAAACATGTTTTTCACGAAGTGTGCTTGCCATGCCACTTCAGTGATGACACGAATACATAGGCGAGTATCAGGGTTGGCACCACAGTAACCGTCGATAACAAACAGACGTTTGCCAGAAAGTTGACCTGTTACTAGGGTTTTTAGATCGTTCCAGACATTTTGGTCAATAGCTTTGTTGTCGTTCTTGCCTTGGTCGGCCCACCATAGGGTATCGCGGGTCGTATCATCTTTAACGATGAACTTATCTTTTGGCGAACGGCCTGTGAAAATACCTGTATCGACTGATACTGCACCAAGCTCTGTGACGATACCTTTTTCGTATCCTTCTAGGCCTGGTTTAGTCTCTTCTTCGAATAAAACTTCGTAAGAAGGGTTACGCACTACTTCTGTAACATTTTTGATACCGTATTTCGACAGTTCCATGTTTTTTGCAACCTTTTTTTCGACGTTAAGGACAGTCATAGGTGCTCCTTGGGTAAGATGTAGTTTAACTGTTGACCATGCTAACAACCCTAAAGGGGTAATTCAGGGAGGTTTATCAAAAATTAACCATTAACTTGTTACGGTTAAGTAATTTTATTTAACGTTATTGGGTTGGTTAGTTTACAGGGGTGTTACCCATTTGCGCTAGGTCTCGAAATTAATATTTCTCTTGAAAAAAGCGATATTTAGGCGTGAAAAATGAATGTAAGGCGGGGAGAAAAGTGTGCTTCAGTTAAAAAAATAGCCGAATAAAATTCGGCTATTATGATCTTTTCTGTCAGTTAATACGGGACAAAAATTAATCAGTGTACTTGGTTGTCACCAGCAGACGCATTCTCATGCAATGCTGCAACGTCAACACTATCAAAGTCATAAGTCGTACCACAGTAATCACAGTGTAGAGAAACCTTGCCTTCTTCTGCTAAGATTTTTTCTACTTCTGCACGTTCTACTGAACAAATAGCCGAAGCGCTGCGTTCACGTGAACAACCACAATGGAATTCAACAGGCTGCGGTTCAAACAACTTCACTTCTTCTTGGTGGTAAAGACGGTATAGAACGTCTTCGGCTTTTAAGCCAAACAGCTCTTCGTTCTTCACAGTGCTCGTTAGCTGAGACAGGTGATCGAAGTCATCGGCACTGCCTTGGCCATCAGGCATGATTTGTAGCAACATGCCAGCAGCCATTGCTTTTTCTTCGTGTTCGCCAACGCGCAGGATGATTTGCGTCTTAAGTTGTTCTGAATTTGCAAAGTAACCTTCAAGGCATTCAGCCAGTGTTGTACCTTCAAGACCAACTACACCTTGGTAGCGCTCACCTTTTGTTGGTGTGATGGTAATGACCATATGGCCTTTACCGATCAAGTCGTGAATGTTACCTGTTGCTGGTACATCACCATCCCAACGTGCGACACCGCGCATTTTCTGATCATGGTCGCCGTTGATTACAGCCAACTTGATTGGACCGTCACCTTGAAGCTGAACTGTGATTGAACCTTCGAACTTTAATGTTGCCGTAAGAAGGCTAGTTGCAACGAGGAGTTCACCAAGCAGGTTCTGTACTGGTGCTGGATATTCCTTGCTGGAAATGATTTGTTGATAGGTGTCGGCAAGCTGTACCAATTCACCACGTACAGAAACACCTTCAAATAGGTAACGATACAGACTGTCGTTTGTCATATTCATGTCTTCTCCAGCAGGTAATTTAGTTACTGCTCTTAAATTTAATTATATCGCGTCGTTGTTTCTTATCAGGACGCTTCTCTGGACTTGGATTATCGAATGCGTTGAGTTTACGTAATTTTGTATGCTCTTCGCGTTGTTTAATGCTGTCCTCAGTTTCCTGATACAAAGTTTGTGCTTCGGGAGCGCCGCGACGAGCACTCGACAATTTAACGACAATAATGGTTTTTTCTTCATTGCCTTGTCGTACTCGTATTTCTGCACCGAGTTCAACCAGCTTACTCGGCTTTGAACGTTGGCCGTTGTAATGCACCTTACCACCATCAACCATATTACGGGCGATTGAGCGTGTTTTATAAAAACGGGCCGCCCAAAGCCATTTATCTAGGCGAACTTGGGTATCTTCTGATGCGTTTGAACGGTGGCTCACACGTGCTCCTTAGCAAATTTGGGCGCTAAAAATAGCATATTACTGCAATAGCGTCAGCTGCGGGTTAAGACAAGTAAATGGTGATATATGATCGAGTTTTCAACGCTAAAATGGGAATTAATTCATCTAAATGGCTAGTCTATTGATAGCTAGTGTGTTTTTTTCGTGATCTGCTCTGTATATTACGGGGATCATGTAAAGAATTGCTGTGTGCAACCTTATCTCAGAGTATTCTGTATCGTCCGTCACACATATAACGTAGCTCTATAAAACAACTCAACACGGATTTTATATGGTTGTATCGAAATGGTTGGACATGTTGCCCAACAAAAAACCAATATCGACGAAAACATTAACCCGCGGCTTTACTTGGCTTTTAGTGGTGATGTTAGCGTGGATCCTTGGACGTTTAATTTGGGCGGCAGTGCAACCGACCACGGCAGTGGCAAGGTGGCAACCTCAAGCGCAAATGGCAGCCTCCGGTCAGCAAGCTGGCTTTAAAGTGTCTGACATTCTTGCGATGAACTTGTTTGGCAACTACCAACAAGATGCGCCTGTGGTTAAGCAAGAACCAGTTAAACAAGACGCGCCTCAAACCCGCCTGAATTTGCGGTTAGTTGGTGTCGTGGCGAGTTCGCAGAATAAAACGAGCCTGGCGGTGATTGCACATCAAGGTAAGCAAAATACTTATGGCTTGAGTGAAGCCATTGATGGTACACGTGCGACCCTGCAAGCGGTCTACGCTGATCGGGTGATTATCCGTAATAGCGGCCGTGATGAAACCTTGATGCTCGATGGTGTTGAGTTTGGTAAAGTGAAAGCGAATACTGCGCCAGTCCCACGTGCTAAACCTCAAGCAACGACTCGCCAAGGGAATGTCTCTGGTGAGCAATTAAGTAAAATAAAGCAAGAAATCCTCGATAAACCCCAAAACCTCTTTAGTTACATTCGCCTTTCCCAAGTTAAAAAAGATGGTGACCTGATTGGCTACCGCGTTAACCCAGGTAAAGAGCGGGTGTTATTCGACGCCGTTGGTCTAAAGGCGAATGATCTTGCCGTTAGTCTGAATGGCAATGACTTAACCGATCCAACCGTAATGGCGAAGCTCTGGACTGAGCTTTCTCAAGCGACCAGCTTTACGTTAACAGTAGAGCGTGAAGGTCAGTTACACGATATTTATATTGAGTTGCAGTAGCAACCAAAGCAAGCATGCGTAATACGCAGGAGAGATTAGTGAAAAGATGGATGAATAAGCGCGCTTGGCTGCTACTGGGTAGTTTGCTATGTGGCACCGTATCAGCCAGTGAATTCAGCGCCAGTTTTAAAGGCACCGATATTCAAGAGTTCATCAACATTGTTGGTAGAAACCTAGAAAAAACTATCATTGTTGATCCTGCGGTACGTGGTCAAGTGAACGTGCGTAGTTACGATTTACTCAATGATGAGCAGTATTACCAGTTCTTCCTCAATGTATTGGAAGTGTACGGTTTTGCTGTGGTTGAGATGGAAAACGGCGTACTTAAAGTTATTCGTGATAAAGATGCCAAGATCTCTGCTATCCCGGTTGTTGACGGCAAAGATGGTGTAACAGGCGATGCCGTTGTGACGCGTGTGATTGCAGTGCGTAATGTCTCGGTACGTGAATTGTCGCCGCTATTGCGCCAGCTGAATGATAATGCGGGCGCAGGTAACGTTGTGCACTATGACCCAGCCAACATCATCATGATCACGGGCCGTGCTGCGGTCGTGAATCGCTTAGCGGAGATCATTGAGCGCGTAGACCGTGCAGGTGATAAAGAAATTGATGTCGTTGAGCTAAATAATGCCTCGGCAGCGGAAATGGTACGTATTGTTGAAGCGTTGAACAAAACTGCCGATGCCAAAGCAACCCCGGGTTTCTTACAGCCAAAGCTCGTGGCTGACGACCGTACCAATGCGGTGCTTTTATCTGGTGACCCGAAAGTGCGTGCGCGCCTAAAGCGTTTGATCCGCCAGCTTGATAAAGAAATGGCCTCCTCGGGCAATAATCGCGTGGTGTATTTGAAATACGCCAATGCTGAAGACTTGGTTGATGTACTCAAAGGTGTCTCTGACAACATTCAATCAGAGAAAAAAGGCAACAGCTCGAAAGGTAGTGCTTCATCTAGCAAAGATACCGTGATGATTTCTGCGCACGAAGATACCAATGCACTTGTGCTGACTGCGCCGCCAGATGTGATGCGTGCGCTAGAAAATGTGATCGCTCAGCTGGATATTCGTCGTGCTCAGGTACTGATTGAAGCCATGATCGTCGAAATCTCGGAAGGTGACGGTGTTAACTTTGGGGTGCAATGGGGCTCGCTGCAAGGCGGTGTGGTGCAGTTTGCTAACTCAGGTGTACCGATTTCACAGTATGCGATTGGTTTGAAAGAAGCAGAAGATGTGAAGGGAACAACGGTTACTGACTCTAATGGTAATATTACGGTTAACCCTGATAAAAAAGGTGATTACAGTACTTTGGGTAAAGCCCTTGGTGGTGTGAACGGTGCCATGATGGGGATCGTGATGGGGGACTGGACCATGCTGGTGAATGCGGTATCAACCGACAGCAATTCCAACATTCTATCTAGCCCAAGCATAACCGTCATGGATAACGGCGAAGCGTCATTCATCGTCGGTGAAGAAGTCCCTGTTGTGACAGGTTCAGCGTCAAGTTCGAATAATGACAACCCATTCCAAACGATTGAACGTAAGGAAGTGGGTATCAAGCTAAATGTGACTCCGCAAATCAACGAAGGCGATTCTGTTCAGCTTAAAATTGAACAAGAAGTCTCGAGTGTACTTGGGGCGAATGGCGCGGTGGATGTCCGTTTTGCGAAACGTCAGCTTAATACCTCGGTGTTAGTCCAAGATGGTCAGATGCTGGCATTAGGTGGCTTGATTAACGAAGACACCAAAGAGAGTGAGTCAAAAATTCCAATTTTGGGTGATATCCCTGTTTTAGGGCATCTCTTTAAATCGACCAATACCACTACCAGTAAAACCAATTTAATGGTGTTTATTAAACCAACCATTATTCGTGATGGGGTGACGGCCGATGGTATTACTCAACGCAAGTACAACTATATTCGTGCCGAGCAGCTTTATAAGGCGGATAAAGGTCTGAAGTTAATGCCAAATACGCAGATCCCAGTGCTACCTAAATACGGTGAAGATATTGCACTGCCTGCTGAAGTGCGTGCATTTGTGGCGCAGTTGGAGAATCAGTAATGAGCACCTTCGCTGCTGATACGCAGCCGTTTTTCCGTTTACCTTTCTCGTTTGCTAAGCGCCATCAGGTGGTACTAGAAGCTAGCGAGCAAGGTTGGCAGTTGCTGTACTCAGGCACGTTGTCTGCCTCAGTATTGGCGGAAGTGCGCCGTGTTGCTGCGCGAGGTTTTACGCCTGTTGAACTTGATGTCAAAGCGTTTGAGCTTAAGCTCACAGAGGCTTATCAGCGCGATTCTTCCGAAGCACGTCAGCTAATGGAAGATCTGGGGTCTGACAGTGATGATTTCTTCTCACTGGCAGAAGATCTGCCAGAAACTGAAGATTTGCTCGAATCAGAAGATGACGCGCCGATCATTAAATTGATCAACGCCATGTTAGCGGAAGCGATCAAAGAAGCTGCTTCTGATATCCATATCGAAACCTTTGAGAAAGTCTTGTCGATCCGTTTTCGTATCGATGGGGTTCTGCGTGAAGTCTTGCAGCCGAGCCGTAAACTGGCACCGCTGCTGGTCTCGCGGATCAAGGTCATGGCGAAACTTGATATTGCGGAAAAACGCGTGCCACAGGATGGGCGTATTTCACTGCGTATCGGTGGACGTGCCGTTGATGTGCGTGTATCGACCATGCCATCGTCTCACGGTGAGCGTGTGGTCTTACGTTTGTTAGATAAGAATGCCACCCGTCTTGATTTGCATAGCCTAGGTATGACCGCGGCTAACCATGCTAATTTCCGTAAAATCATCGATCGTCCACATGGCATTATCTTGGTAACAGGCCCGACAGGTTCGGGTAAATCCACCACCTTGTATGCTGGCTTACAAGAGCTGAATAGCCAAGAGCGTAATATTTTAACGGTTGAAGATCCGATTGAGTTTGATATCGATGGAATAGGGCAAACCCAAGTCAACGCTAAAGTTGATATGACGTTTGCCCGAGGGCTGCGTGCTATCTTGCGTCAGGATCCTGATGTGGTCATGGTGGGTGAGATCCGTGATTTAGAAACCGCGGCCATTGCTGTGCAGGCATCGTTAACGGGCCACATGGTAATGTCGACCCTTCACACCAACACCGCCGTTGGTGCTATCACTCGTTTACGTGATATGGGCATCGAGCCTTTCTTAGTGTCTTCCTCGCTCTTAGGTGTATTAGCACAGCGCTTAGTGCGTACGCTGTGTAAAGAGTGTCGTGATCCGTATGAAGCCAATCCTGAACAGAAAAAACTGTTTAATGTGCCTGAGCATGAATCACTAACGCTTTATCACCCTGTTGGTTGTGAGCACTGTAATAACAAAGGTTACCGTGGTCGAACCGGTATTCATGAGCTGTTAATGATCGATGATCGTGTTCAAGAGTTAATCCATGCTGAAGCGGGTGAACAAGCAATTGAACGCGCCGTGCGTGAGTACACACCAAGCATTCGTGATGATGGCTTATCGAAAGTACGCTCAGGTATTACTACGCTTGAAGAAGTGATGCGAGTGACCAAGGAAGGCTAATGGCGGCATTTGAATACAAAGCCCTTGATAGCAAGGGACGACAGAAAAAAGGCGTACTGGAAGGGGATAATGCCCGCCAAGTTCGCCAGCAGCTGCGTGAAAAAGGCTTAATGGCCACGGAAGTGGTACAGACCAATGAACGAGAAAAGAAGAAAGCGAGTAGCAGTTTTTCGTTTCGTCGCGGCATTAGTACTCATGACCTGTCACTGATCACGCGCCAGCTTGCCACGCTAGTACAAGCTGCAATGCCATTGGAAGAATGTTTAAAAGCGGTGGCTGAACAAAGCGAAAAGCCCCGTTTGAAGAATATGCTGTTAGCCGTTCGTTCACGGGTCGTCGAAGGTTATACCTTGTCAGACAGTATGGCGGAATACCCACATGTGTTTGATCAGTTATTCCGTGCCATGGTGGCGGCGGGCGAAAAATCCGGCCACCTTGATACCGTGTTGAACCGCTTGGCGGATTACACTGAAAACCGTCAGCAAATGCGCAGTAAACTGCAGCAAGCGATGATCTATCCAACCATGTTGACGCTGGTGGCTGTCTCTGTGGTCGCTTTCTTGTTAGCCACAGTTGTACCTAAAATTGTCGACCAGTTTGTACAAATGGGTCAGCAATTACCGGGTATTACGGAAGTCTTGTTGGTGGCGAGTGATTTTGTGCAGAACTGGGGCATTGTCGTGGTGATTGTCATTGCCGCTTTGGTTGCCGGAGTGAAAACTGCCCTGAAAAAGCCGGACTTTCGCTTGCGTTGGGATCGCTGGGTATTAACGATCCCTGTGATTGGGAAAGTTGCCCGTGGTCTTAATACATCTCGCTTTGCGCGTACCTTATCAATTTGTACCTCGAGTGCTATTCCTCTTTTGGATGGCATGAAGGTTGCGTCTGACGTGATGACCAATACTTGGGTGAATCAGCAAATTATTGAAGCATCCGATAAAGTGCGTGAAGGCTCGAGCTTACGAATCGCGCTAGAGCAAACCAAATTGTTCCCACCTATGATGCTGCACATGATTGCCAGCGGTGAACGCAGTGGTGAGCTTGAACAAATGCTAACACGGTCAGCTGATAACCAAGACCGTGATTTTGAATCCCTCGTCAATATGGCGTTAGGCGTTTTTGAACCCTTATTAATCGTAGCAATGGCGGGCATAGTGATGTTCATTGTTATTGCTACCTTAATGCCGATCATTGAACTCAATAACATGGTCGGAATGTAATTCTTTTGGAGGTTAAGTTAATGCAACGCAAACAACGCGGTTTTACGCTGCTCGAAGTTATGGTCGTGATTGTGATCCTAGGGGTACTAGCAAGTCTAGTTGTACCTAACTTACTAGGTAACAAAGAAAAAGCCGACCAACAGAAAGTGGTTACAGATATTAGTGCTTTAGAGCAGGCATTGGACATGTATAAGTTGGATAACAGCGTATACCCAACGACAGACCAAGGTCTGGACGCGTTAGTGTCTAAACCGTCGTCAAGCCCAGAGCCGCGTAACTACCGCAACGGCGGTTACATTAAGCGTCTGCCAAACGACCCTTGGGGTAATGAGTACAACTACGTGATGCCTGGTGAGCATGGTGCAGTTGATATCTTTAGCCTAGGTGCAGATGGTCAGGAAGGCGGTGAAGACGTGAATACTGACATTGGTAACTGGAACATGCTGGACTTCTAAGTCGAGCAGTCTTGGTAAAAGAAGAATGATGAAACGTGCTGCAGGCTTTACGCTGATTGAAATCATGTTGGTACTGGTACTCTTGGCGACCAGTGCGGTGGCTGTAATAGCAACACTACCTGAGCGTCATGATGATAAGGCCAAAGAAGAAGCGGCGCGTTTCTATCAATTAGTGCAGCTACTTGGTGAAGATGCACTACTTAACGGTATGGATTTCGGTATTCGCATCGAGCGACACCGTTATCAGTTTCTTGAGTTAACGGGTCAAGAGTGGCAACCCATCAAAGAATCACGCTATTTCAGCGAGGTTGAGGTGGGCGATGATGTCACGCTGGAAGTTGAGTTGGGTGGTTATGCATGGCAAGACAAAGATCGCTTGTTTAAGCCTGGCACCTTGTTTGATGAAGACTTGTTTGCTGAACAAACTGATAAGAAGAAAGTGAAACCGCCCCAATTGATTGTCATGGCGAGTGGTGAATACACCCCATTTAGCTTGGCGTTCGAAATTGACGGTGAGAATGAGTTTTGGCAAGTTCGCGCTGATGAACTCGGTGAATTGTACTTATTGGCACCGGGTGAAGAAATGCCAGAAAGGAAGTCACGCCGATGAAAACTCAACGTGGGATGACTTTATTAGAAGTGTTGGTTGCACTCGCGGTGTTCGCGACCGCGGCCTTGAGTGTCATGAAAGCAGTGAGCCAACACATTAACACCATGGGCTATTTAGAAGAGAAAACCTTTGCTGCCATGGTGGCTGATAATGAATTAGCGCGTTTACAGTTGAATGGCAAAATCCCAACCTCTAGTAAGCGCGGTGAAAGTGAGTTAGCAGGTCGTAAATGGTATTGGACAGCGTCGAGTACTAAAACAACAGATGGTTATCTACGCGCCGTCGAAATGGTTGTCGCGACAGATAAAGAGCGTAAGCAATCGGTCGTGACAGTGAGAACCTATGTTGCCAACTAAACAAGTCCCTAGCCATGCACGCCAATTGCAGCAAGGTTTTACGTTGCTTGAGGTGCTGGTGGCCATCGCCGTTTTCGCGATGCTGAGTTTATCAGCGTATCAAGTGTTGAATGGTGTTCAGCGCAGTGATGAACAGTCACGCGATCACAATGCACGACTCAAAGCAATTCAGCGAATGAGCGTGATGATGGATAACGACTTTCGCCAAATTGTTGCCCGTAAAACGCGTAGCCAAGGTGAAAAGCCTAATGATAAATATTTACTCGCCGGTGAGTATGTCTTGGATTCATCCAGCGAAGGGATCATGTTTACGCGCTTAGGTTGGCAAAACCCACAGCAAATGTTTCCACGTGGAGAGGTGGTGCGTGTTGGCTATCGCATTATCGACGATAAGTTAGAGCGAGTATGGTTTCGTTATCCAGACAATGTGGCGGGTGCTGAGCCGCTGGTACGAGAGGTATTAGCGGATGTGACTAAACTGTCGTTTCGTTTTTTCAGTGATAAAAAATGGACCGATAAATGGGAGCAAGCAGGTAGTTTGCCTCAAGGGATCGAAGTGCGGTTAACGCTGAAAGATATCGGTGAGATTGAGCGGGTCTATTTAGTACCTGAGTCGGGCTTAGCGAAAAGTAACAACGAGGATGATAACGCATGATCCCTCGCGTGAAGTTAGCGAAGAAACCGGCCAAGAAACAACAAGGCGTCGCCTTAATTGTTGTTTTGATGCTGCTGGCGATGATGACCTTACTGGCTGTGCAAATGACAGATCGCCTTCAGCACAATTTCTATCGGGTTGAGAGTCAAATCCAACACCAACAAGCTTACTGGTACAGCATGGGCTTGGAAGCGTTAGCAAAAGTCGCGATAAAAGAAGGTATTGATGACAGTGATACGGTGAATTTGAGTCAGGCTTGGGCGACCAAAGGTCAACGCTATCCCTTAGAGGGGGGCGATGCTGTGGGGGATATTCTCGATCGCCAAGCGTGTTTTAATTTAAATGCATTATCTGCTGTAGCGCCAGAGCCTGACCGCAGTACCAAGCCGTATTTGATCAAGGTATTGCAAGCGTTGCTTGAAGAATCGGGCATTGAAAGTTACGAAGCTGAAGTGATGACGGAGTCTGCGTGGGAGTTCGTAGACCCAGACGATACGGTGCAATCAGCTTTTGGTGCTGAAGACAGTACTTACGAAGGCTTTAAGCCAGCCTATTTACCTGCCAATCACTTAATGGCTGATATGAGTGAATTACGTGCGGTGAATGGGGTCACGGCGACAGCGTTTAATCAGGTGAAGCGTGCCGTCTGTGCCTTACCCGTTGATACGTTTAAGTTGAATGTGAATACAGTCAGTGAAAATAATGCCGCGTTACTTGCTGCATTATTTACCCCTGAATTGTCTGTGTCTGATGCTAAAACGTTACTGACTAATCGTCCTTATGACGGTTGGCAAAATGTAGATGAGTTTTTTGCTGAAAATGTGATAGCCCGTATTGATGGTGCTATCCAATCTAAAGCGAAAGAACATATAGATATTAAAAGCGATTACTTTCAGCTGGATGCTGAAATATTAGTGGATCGTGCCCGAGTTCGCGTCGTGGCCTTGCTGAAACGTGACGAACAAAAACAGGTGACGGTAGTCCGTCGCCGTTATGGAGGAATCAGTGAGCGAGTTGCTGACAATCAGGCTAAGTAGCCGCCCTGACCAACCAGTGCCTTGGTTGGTGTGGTCGTCACAGCAGAATGAAGTGATTGCTTCAGGTCAGCTAAGTGATATGACCCAATTAAATGAATTAGCTGATTACGCTGCGCAGCGACAAGTGCTGGCGTTGGCGCCTGCACAAGATATTTTGCTCACTCAAGTTGCTATCCCAACGGGCAGTGGCCGCCAGTTAGCGGCAGTATTGCCTTTCTTACTGGAAGAAGAGTTAGCGCAAGACATTGATGCTTTGCACGTACATTTACTTAAGCGTGAGGGTGATATTGCTCATGTTGCGGTTGTGGAGCATCAACGTATTCAAGCATGGTTAAGTGCGCTTGACGATGCGGGCATGGAAGTGAAGAAACTGCTACCTGATGCCTTGTGTTTACCTCTATTTGAACATGGCTATACCGCGGCACAATTGGATGAGCAATGGTTAGTTCGTCAATCAGAAACACAAGGTGTTGCAGCGGAGAGCAGTTGGCTTGGTAGTTGGCTGTTAGCGCAAAATGCTCCTATCGTTGCTACGCCAGAGACAGATGAATCTGATGACTTAGCCGAGAGCGATGCACCTGACAGCCATGATGCAGCGGATGAAGCACACCTTGCTGAAGCACATATTCCAAACGCGGCTGATATTGTGATTCATCACTATACGCCGAAGCCAGATGCGATTCCCTGTCAGTGGAAGGCGCAAACGCCTGAGTTGGTGATGGAGTTATTGGCAAAAGGGGCAGAGCAGAGCAAGCTTAATTTGCTATCGGGTCCTTACAAACCGCAGTCGGCTTGGCGTAAGTACATAAAGCCATGGCGAAAGGTCGCAATAGCGGCAGGGTTAGTGATCACGGCGATGATTGCAGAGCACGTGCTGTCGGTACAGAGCATGGAACAACAAGCTCAGGCATACCGTACTGAGAGTGAGCGCATCTTCCGTCAGGTATTACCGAATTTTCGTAATATTCCAACGCAAAGCTACTTGAAGCGCCAGATGGAGAGTGAATTGTCACGGCTCGGTGGTGGTGGTAATCAAGAGGGGTTATTGCCTTGGTTAGCTCAGCTAGAGCCTATTTTTAAGAAGGTACCCCAAGTTGCGTTCAGTAACTTAAAATACGATCAAAATCGGGGTGAATTACGCTTGCAAGCAACAGCCGCTGAATTCCAGCATTTTGAACAACTGCGTACCCTGTTAGCCGCTGAATTTACGGTGCAGCAAGGGCAGTTAAGTAAAGAAGGTAACCAAGTGAACGGTGCTGTAGTGCTGAGGAGAAAATCATGAAAGCATGGTGGAAAGCACTTAGCCTTCGCGAACAACGTTTGATGCTGGGTGCAGGTGGTGCATTGTTGATTGCCGTATTCTATTGGGGACTGTGGCAACCCTTAGCGACTCGCGCAGAGACAGCTCAGCAACGCATTAATAGTGAGCGTCAGCTTTTAGACTGGGTGGGTAAAAAAGCCAATCAAATTGTCAGTTTACGCGGCAACTCATCCAGTAGTGCAGGGATCAGTGATAAAGGTCTTAACCAGGTCGTCAATGAAACGACAACTCGCTTTCGGATTGAACTTATCCGCATGCAACCTCGCAGTGAAGCGGTTCAAGTATGGGTTAAACCAGTACCTTTTAATACGTTAGTGAATTGGTTGGCATTCTTGCGTGATGAGCATGGTATCGATGCGCAGTTTCTAGATATTTCGAAAGCCGATCAAAACGGTGTAGTCGAAGTGAACCGTTTACAGCTGGGTCGAGGTTAAGTGTGAAGTATAAGCTACTCCTTGGAACATCATTTGGTGCGGTACTGGTGGGGAGTGTCATTGCCCACGTGCCAGCAAGCTGGCTATGGTTACAAGCCCCTATGATCCATGGTCTGAATGTGTCAGGGATCCAGGGGACGCCTTGGGAAGGTCGAGCGACGCAAGTGCGCTGGCAGCAATATCAATTAGGCCAAGTGCAGTGGCGTTTCAACCCGAGTGCACTGCTTACAGGCAAAGTGGCCTTCACGGTACGCTTTGGTCAAGGCAGTGAAATGCGAGTTGATGGGCGAGGTGTTATTGGCTATGGCATGTCAGGTGCGTTTGCTAATAATTTTTTAGTCTCGATCCCGGCCACGGAAGTGATTAAGTATGCCCGTGTACCAGCGCCAATCAAAGTGGATGGCTTGCTAGAATTAACGGTGCGTGATTATCTTCATGCGCAGCCTTTTTGCTCAACCCTCGATGCTTCTTTAGCGTGGTCAACAGCCAATATTTCTTCTCCTCTTGGGGGGATCAACCCTGGTGCTGTGATTGCGGATTTAAGCTGTAATGATGGCAGTGTCTTGGCAACAACCAATCAATCGTCAGCGGATGTGTCGAGTGATTGGCAGGCATCATTGGCCCCGAATTACAGTTATAAGTTATCGGGTTGGTTTAAGCCGGGGGCTGAATTTCCATCACAATTAGGGCAACAACTGAAATGGTTGGGTGATCCTGATGGTAAAGGGCGGTATAACTTGAATTTTAACGGCCGTTTATAAGCATAACGAATAGGACAACAGCATGGCAGCTGATAATAAGAAACCCCAAATTCTTTCGACCGAGGTTGTTGCTCAATCTCGTTTATTTAAAATTGAGTCACTTGATTTACGTTTCTCAAATGGGGTCGAACGCACCTATGAACGCATGAAGCCGAGTGGGCGCCATGCTGTGCTCGTGGTTCCTGTGACGGCAGAAGGCGATCTTTTGTTAGTACGGGAATATGCCGCTGGTACTGATCGTTATGAGTTAGGTTTTCCTAAAGGGCTTATCGACCCGGGTGAGAACGCAGCTGATGCGGCAAATCGAGAGCTAAAAGAAGAAATTGGCTTTGGTGCTAGCCAGCTGACACCATTGAAAGAAGTGGTATTAGCACCATCGTATTTTTCTAGCAAAATGACCCTGTTTTTGGCTCAAGGTTTATACCCAGAGCAGCTAGCAGGGGATGAACCTGAACCATTGGAGTTAGTGCGTTGGCCTGTAAGCCAAGGTGAAGAGTTAATTAGCCATCTTGATTTTGCTGAAGCGCGTAGTATTACGGCACTGTTTTTAGCATTAAAGCAGCTGGCTAATTAACAAGGAGTTTGCGATGGAATTGTCGAACCTTATCCCATCAGTAATAGAAATAGCACGTGCATCAGGGCAAGTGATCCTTGATATTTATCAGCGCGGTCAGTTTGAGAAACAAATCAAGCAAGACAATACTCCCGTGACAAGTGCTGATTTGGCGGCGCATAAATTGATCATGGCGCAGCTGTCGGAACTAACACCTGACATCCCAGTACTGTCGGAAGAAGACGCAAGTATTCCGTTATCAGAACGCAGTCAATGGGATCGCTATTGGTTGGTGGATCCACTCGACGGTACGCAAGAGTTCATCGCTGGCAGTGGTGATTTTTCCACTATCATAGCGTTGGTGGAAAATAACCAGCCTAAGATGGGGGTGGTGTATGCGCCAGTATCAGGGGTGACTTATTATGCTTACCAAGGCAAAGGCGCATGGAAAATTACACCCGATGGCGAAACCTTTCGTATTGCTACTCACAAGCATGAGCTATCAACCCAGTCGATTGCTGTTGCGATTAGCCGTCGCCAGAATATTCAAGCGATCACCGACCGATTAGACCCAGCATTGAATTACGATTTAGTGCCATTAGGCTCAGCGGCATTGAAAGCCTGTTTAGTCGCCGAAGGGGCCGTCGATTGCTATTTGCGTTTAGGGCCTACCGGTGAATGGGATACTGCAGCAACCCAGTGTATTGTTGAAGAGGCGGGTGGACGCATTTTAAATACCCACCTAACGCCACTGTCTTATAACGAGCGTAATACGCTAGAGAACCCTAATTTTATTACACTAGGGGATGAGCACTTACCGTGGGACAAGATCCTGACACCCGACGATCGTATGATGAATGCGGAGTAGTGGTATTAGTTTAAAAGGTGAATTCATTACCTGAGCAAAACGGAGCCTATGGCTCCGTTTTTGTTTTCGCTTGTCTGATACCAACACCATTAATGAGTAAATCATTCCTGCAGGTTTATTACGGGATTGGTATTAATTATGGAACTAAAACAGACGATTGAGGCCATTTAGGGCCGCAACACGATAGGCTTCGGCCATGGTTGGATAGTTGAACGTGGTATTCACAAAATAATCGATGGTATTACCATCCCCTTTTTGCTCCATGATCGCTTGCCCGATATGAATGATCTCCGCTGCTCGCTCACCAAAACAGTGGATCCCTAAGATCTCTTTGGTTTCACGGTGGAAAAGAATCTTTAAGCTGCCCACTTCTGTCCCTGCTATTTGGGCACGCGCGAGGTGCTTAAATTGAGATCGTCCTACTTCATAAGGAACTTTTTCTGCCGTCAGTTGTTGCTCGGTTTTACCCACTGAACTGATTTCAGGGATGGTGTAGATCCCTGTTGGGATATGATCGATTAAACTGCCTTGGGCTTCTCCTTTACTGATCGCTTGCGCGACATAACGGCCTTGATCATAAGCGGCGCTGGCTAGGCTTGGATAGCCAATCACATCGCCGACGGCATAAACATGTTCGACATCGGTACGGTAGTTTTGATTAACTTTGAGTTGGCCGCGAGAATCGGGGGCTAACCCCACTTTATCAAGATTCAGTCTATCGGTATTCCCTGTACGCCCGTTGGCATAAAGTAGGCAATCAGCTCGCATCTTTTTGCCTGATTCAAGGTGTAAAATCACGCCATCTTCAGTGCCTTCAATCCGTTCATAAGTTTCGCCATTGCGGATCATCGCACCGCTATTCCAGAGATGATAAGAAAGTGAGTCAGAAATCTCGTTATCTAAAAATTCCAATAAGCGATCGCGAGTATTAATTAAATCTACTTTGACACCTAGTCCACGGAAAATGGAAGCATACTCACTGCCAATCACGCCTGCGCCATAAATAATGATATGACGAGGGTCGTGCTTGAGTTGCAGTATCGAGTCGCTGTCGTACACCCGTGAGTGGGTAAAATCGACATCAACGGGCTGATAAGGGCGGGAACCTGTCGCTATGACGAAAGTATCAGCGTGGTATAAATCGTGGCTGCCATCTTTATTGCGTACCTGCACGGTATGGGAGTCGATAAAGCTGGCTTCACCAAAAATAATGCTGCATTGATTGCGATCGTAAAACCCTTGGCGCATACGGGTTTGTTTATTCACGACATCTTGAGCATGGCCTAAGATCTGGCTGAATGTGCTGTGCAAGCTAGAGTTATTTTTGCAGTACAGTGGGTTTTGATTGAATTCGATGATCCGACTGACGGCGTGACGAAGTGCTTTTGAAGGTATAGTTCCCCAGTGAGTACAGCCGCCACCCACGCTATCTTCGCGCTCTATAATGGCGACATTGAGCCCTGCCTTGGTCAGCCCCATCGCAGCCCCTTCGCCACCAGGTCCGCTACCAATTACGATGGCATCAAAGTGCTGGGCGGTTTGTCGATTTTTCTTTGTCATTGGCTTGGCCTTTATTATCATCCATGCAACATTGCCGTAGCAGCAGTTTAACCTTGATTTTGCTGGTGGAAAATCAGTTGATGGCCATAGCTCGGTAGCGATCACGTTGTCAGCGCATTGCAAACTAACCTTGCAAGCCTCTCCGGCGAAAATATGCTAGTTTGTGAGCCAGTAGTAAAAAGTGACAATTGTCGCTTTGATTCAGTTTGAGTCAGGATTTACTATGGTCTGATTAATTTCATAAGAGCCTTATCGAAAGATCAGGATTCTCGCTGAACTGGTAGTGAAAACCGCGTATAGTTGCAGCAAAGAGTATTAGAGAACCAATAGATTCATGGGTATTAGGGCTCAACAAAAAGAAAAAACCCGTCGCTCGCTTATTGATGCTGCATTTAGTCAGCTTTGCGCTGATCGTAGTTTTTCCAGTTTAAGTTTACGTGAAGTTGCGCGCGAAGCGGGGATAGCTCCCACCTCTTTTTATCGTCACTTTAAAGACATGGACGAGCTTGGCCTTACCATGGTTGATGAAGGTGGCTTGATTCTGCGTCAGTTGATGCGTCAGGCCCGTCAGCGTATTGCTGAGGAAGGTAGTGTTATTCGCACTTCTGTTGAAACGTTCATGGAATTTATCGAAGGCAGCCCTAACGTATTTCGGTTGCTGCTGCGTGAACGTTCGGGAACATCGACGGCATTTCGCGCCGCCGTTGCCCGTGAAATTCAACATTTTGTAGCGGAACTTGCTGAGTATTTAGAGGCCAAAACAGGGGTGACGCACGAAGAAGCGTATACTCAAGCGGAGGCTTCCGTCACATTAGTATTCAGTTCTGGTGCAGAAGCACTGGATCTAGACAGTCATGCGCGTGCTGAGCATGCCGAACGGCTGATCATGCAATTACGAATGATTGCAAAGGGTGCCTATTGGTACCGCAAAGAGCGTGAGCGTCGTGAGCTCAGGCAGAAACTCTAACCTTATTTTGCTGGTGAAGAATATGAACAAGGAACAAGTAAAAGCTGAACGTAAAACATTGATTTTGTCTTTGTTAGCGGGTTTATGTGGCAATGCAACGTTGGCGGTATTTACGTCAAGTGCCGTTGCCTTCTCCGTTTTCCCTGTGATCGCTTTTGCCTTGGCAGTGTACTGCCTATACCAAGAATACTTAACCAAACCTATGTCTGAAGGCACGCCGGCTATTGCGTTTGCTTGTTTCCTAGTGGGTGCATTTGGTTATTCCTCTTTCCTACGCGCACAAATGCCAGAGATGGGTTCAAACTTCTTACCACTGATGATTTCACTTGGCTTGTTGTTCTGGGTTGCGGTGAAACTCGGTGTGATGGGCAAGAAAGACGAAGCGGCAGCTTAATCGTCTATCTACTCAAAAAGATAATAAAAAAGGCGCTGAGAGCGCCTTTTTTGTATCTATTATCCTGCTTTACTTCATTGAGCTTACTTACGCTCTAGCAGTACACCTGCTTCCATGTGGTGGGTGTAAGGGAATTGGTCAAACAGTGCAAAGCGCGTGATGTTGTGCGTTTCGCTTAGAATGGCCAAGTTCTCTTTTAATGTGTCTGGGTTACATGAAATATACATGATGCGTTCGTAGCCTTGCACCATACGACATGTGCCTTCATCCATACCTGAACGCGGTGGATCAACGAAGATAGTGTTGCAGTTGTAACTCTGTAAATCGACATTCTGGGCTTTTAGGCGACGGAATTCACGTTTGCCTTCCATTGCATCGGTAAAGTCTTCTGCAGACATACGAATGATTTGCACGTTGTCGATGTTATTGATAGCAATGTTAAATTGCGCTGAGTCGACCGATGGCTTTGCGAGTTCAGTTGCGAGTACACGCTCAAAGTTTTGTGCTAGGGCCAGTGAGAAGTTACCGTTACCGCAGTAAAGTTCCAGCAGATCACCTTTACTCTCTTGGGTGCAATCTACTGCCCATTCCAGCATTTTTTGTGCAACTTCACCGTTAGGTTGGGTGAAGCTATTTTCAACTTGCTTGTAGGTCAGTACACGATCATGCACTTTCAGTTTTTCGATAACATGTTCTTGGTCGAGGACAATCTTTTGCTTACGTGCACGGCCGATGAAGTTCAGGTTAAAGCCTTCATCATTTAAACGCTGTTTTAACGCTTTCGCTTCAGCTTCCCACTCTTCATCTAATTGACGGTGATAAAGCAATGAAACCAGAATCTCACCGCTGAGTGTCGAAAGGAAGTCTACTTGGAATAGCTTATGACGTAGTGCTTTTACAGGTTTTAATGCATCAACTAGCAGTGGCATTAAGTCGTTAATCAGACGACTTGCAGCAGGGAATTGGTCAACACGGTATTTCTCACGCGTTGCTTGGTTGAACATAACGTAATAAAGGTCTTCACCTTCGTGCCATACACGAAATTCAGCGCGCATGCGGTAATGTTCAGCAGGTGAGGCAAAAACCTCCAACTCTGGCGTTTCAAAATCTGCAAAGATATTTTGAATACGCTCTGCTTTCTCATCCAACTGAAGTTGGTAATCAGCGGGATTAATTGCGGTGGATGCCATTTGTTTGCCTCAAACTGCTCAAATTAAGAGCGGAGATTTTATTGTATTGCTGCGCGATGTCCAGTCTTGAGGCCGATAAAGTGTCAAAGCCGGCGCTTATTTGCTGCTAAACATAAACAAAGCTAGACAATTATTGTTGGGCTTACTAGGATTCGCGATGCGCTGGTTTGCCATGATGGCTAGGGAATACGGTGGAAATCCGTAACTGACGCGCAGCGGTAATAGAGAACGAAAGCACACGGACGTTGTTCCAAACACTGTTTTGTCTATTTAGCTCAGCAATAGATGAAATGGGAAGTTGTTGCCGTAGGCGGTGTAAACCTCGCTCTTAAGTCCGAATACCAACCAGTGCTTCGAAGCAATGTGCTTAGTAATAAACGCGACTTAAGGTATCCAACATAATGAAAAAAACGCTCTTAGCAGTGGCGTTAGCCCCTCTATTTATTCAAAGTCAGGCTTTTGCGACCGAAACATCAACCGATGATGTCATGGTGGTAACCGCGAACCGATTTGAACAGCCTCTCTCTACTGTCATTGCATCAACGGATGTAGTGACAAAAGCACAGATTGAAAGCCGTCAATTAAAAACACTTACTGATGTTCTAAAGTGGTTGCCTGGTGTGCAAGTTACTAACAATGGTGGCCTTGGCCAATCAAGCTCGGTATCCATTCGTGGTAGTTCTTCTAAGCATGTTGTTGTGCTTTATAACGGTGTTCGTTTAGGAAGTGCGACAACAGGGAGTGCAAACTTTTCAGCAATTCCGTTAGTTGGTGTTGAAAAAGTAGAGTTAGTGCGAGGCCCTCGTGCTGCAGTATATGGTGCAGATGCTATTGGTGGTGTGATCAATATTGTGACGACCAGTCATATTGAAGGCGATCAAGGCGTTATTTCTGCCGGCATAGGAAGTGATGAATATCTGCAAGGGCAAGCATCCGTTGCTAGTCAGCTGGGTGAGAATAGTTGGCTAAAAGTTGGTGTGAATAGCGAGTCAGCAGAAGGTTTTGATGTCTCTGGTGAAGGGTTTAACCCAGATCAACCAGATGATGATGGCTTCCGTCGTCAAGATCTGTCTTTAGAGTTAGGTAGTCAATTTACGCCAACTCTTCGTGGCCGCGTTTTAGGCTTTTATCACACTAGCTTGAATGAGTATGAATACTATATTTCAAATGGTCAGAAATCACCGGATGAGCAAGAGTCAAAGCTATTCAATGTCTCAGGCCAGCTGGAATACAGCCGTGATAAATTGGGGTCAGCACTTACTATCTCTAAAAACCAAGATTCCAGTGATAATAAAGGTGGAGAATTCCCTGGCAGTAAGATTGTGACAGATCGCTATGTCATTAACTGGTTGAACTCTTACCAACTGACTGAAAGCGTCTTAATTCAAGGTGGCATTGATTATCAAAATGATTCGGTCGCGGACTCAAACTTGTGGAATTCATCGAAGGGTAAATTTGAGTCATACGATGGGACTAGTCGTTATAATCGTGCTGCCTTTTTATCGTCGTTTGTTAATTTAGGTGATGCGCAGTTCGAAGCTAGTGTACGCTACGATGATAATGAGGCTTTTGGCAGCTACACAACTTGGCAGTTGGGGGCTGGCTATGGCGTAACGGATAATATTCGTGTAATTGCATCTGCTGGAACAGGTTTCCAAGCGCCAACCTTTAATGATTTATATTGGCCGGGTTACGGTAATAAAGAGCTTAAGCCTGAAGAGTCTTTTAATTATGAGGCTGGGGTTGAGGCATATTACTCTTTTGCTGATTTTAGAGTGGTGGGTTATTCCAACAAAATTGATAACCTCATAACTTACCAAGGAAAAGATAAAGAGCTAGAGAGTTCTAGCGCCGATATTAAAGGTATCGAGATTTCAGCAAACTTTGATACGGGCCCTTTTTCTCACATGGTATCGCTTGATTTACTGGATCACGATAATAAAGTGAATGTGGCTGGCTTTGGGAAACCGACGGATATTCAATCAAAAAAACTCGCACGTAAGGCTAATGAAGTGGCTAAGTGGTTAGTGAGTTATACGTATGATGAGTGGCAAGCTGACTTGAGTTATATGTATCAAGGTAAGCGCTATGATGATTCAAAAAATACGATTGAACTCGAACCGTATAGCTTAGTTGATGTCTCAGCGTCTTATGCTATCAACACTCGCTGGGTCGTTAGAGGAAAAGTTGCTAATTTATTAGATAAAGAGTATCAAACAGCCAATACGTATAATACTCAGCGTCGCGCTTTCTACCTGACAACGACATATCAGTTCTAACAAGGTATTTATTGTTCAAGGCCGCGATATAGCGGCCTTCTTTATATCTATTTTATAACCACATAGTGTTGATAAAACATGAAACCCATTAATGTTGTTATCAGTTGGAGTTCGGGCAAAGACTCGACACTGACACTACTTCGCTTATTAGACGATCCTCAATACAGGGTTGTGGGGTTGGTTACCACCTACCTAGAAGATGAAGTGCCTTTTCAGGCTACCCCGATAGATGTTGTTCGCCAACAAGCAAGTCTAATAGGTTTGCCTTTGATTACCGTTGCTCTGCCAAGTGTATTTCCACCGAATGACGTGTACCAGTCGATGGTAGTTAATAGCTTAAAAACATCGAAGCTAGAAATAGATGCTGTCGCGTTCGGGGATATGTTCTGCAATGGTATTGCAGACTACCGCCGTAGCTATATTGAACCCGCGGGTTGGCAGTGCATTTTTCCATTGATGGGTGAAAGTAGCCAAGATCTAGCGAAAGAAATACTCACCCGAGGCATCGAAACACTGGTGACTACGGTGGATACGGAGCAACTAGATAGTCGCTATTGTGGTCAATGGTATAGTGCTGAGTTTATTGCGGCTTTACCTAGTGGTGTTGATCCTTGTGGTGAA
This sequence comes from Photobacterium swingsii, assembly GCF_024346715.1. Classification (NCBI taxonomy): domain Bacteria; kingdom Pseudomonadati; phylum Pseudomonadota; class Gammaproteobacteria; order Vibrionales; family Vibrionaceae; genus Photobacterium; species Photobacterium swingsii. The sequence continues at coordinate 3,630,544 of NZ_AP024852.1, read as the reverse complement.
GATGGTGAGTTTCATACATTAGTCGTGGCTGCTCCCTGCTTTAAAGGTCAACTTGAAATAGTACCTTCTTATATAGACCGAACAGCTAGATTTCATTATCAACGCTATCAATATTCTATTGGCTAATGTTGGTTTCTGAACGATAAAAATCGCAGTATGATAGCCTCTGTTTTTATCACCTAGGTATCATGTGTTGTGAGAAGTGTTCTGATTTTTGATTCTGGAGTCGGTGGGTTATCGGTATATCAAGAGATCCGTGCACTACTTCCGCATGAGCATTATGTTTACGCTTTCGATAATGCGGCTTTCCCTTATGGTGAGCTGGAAGAGTCGGTACTGATTGCTCGGACATCGAAAATTGTGTCACAGCTAGTGCAAAAACACAGTGTTGATTTAGTGGTGATTGCCTGTAATACCGCGAGCACTATTGTCTTACCTACGTTAAGAACACAATTAGATATCCCTGTGGTAGGAGTCGTTCCTGCAATAAAACCTGCTGCTGCTTTAAGCCAAAAAAAGGTTATTGGCCTATTGGCCACGCCTGCAACAGTAAAACGCCGTTATACCCAAGAGCTAATTGCTGAATTTGCAAAAGATTGCGAAGTGCTGATGATAGGCTCAACACGATTGGTTGAAATCGCAGAACAAAAGTTACGAGGTGAACTCGTTTCAGTTGCCGAGATCCAAGAAATACTTTCTCCTTGGCTTGAGCGTGTTGACGGTATTGTATTGGGGTGTACGCATTTCCCTCTGATCAAGAATGAAATTCAACAGGCTTTTTCCACACCCGTGCAAATCATTGATTCGGGGAAAGCGATAGCAAATCGTGTGAAGGCGCTACTTGGTGAAAGTGATAGTAAGAGTAAATCCGTAAAAGCGAACATTACATACAACAGTGCCGCTTCACATCATGAAGCGGCACTGAATATTTTTCTTATTGAGTTAGGGTTAAGCCCTATTAAGAATCTAAATCTTCCCCATTTTTAGGCTCATTAGCCTCACGTACTTTCAGTGTGCGTTGGCCGTATTCTTTGTTGTTTAGGTTAGTGATAGCCGTTGCGACATCGGCACTATTCATAACAACAAAGCCAAACCCTCTACGTTTACCTGTACGTTTGTCTTTCATTAGGCGAACAGCGAAGACTTCACCATGTTCAGAAAATAACTCTTTTACGTCATTTTCATTTGCACGATAAGGCAGATTGCCAACGTAAATTGTTTTACTTGAACTCGAAGTAGAAGATGAGTCATCAGAAGTTGCAGCTGTAGAAGATGTTCCTTGCATAAAGTGGACAGCTAACCCAGATAGGATGACACCTAACGCGAAGGCGATAGAAGGTGAGATATCGATAAAGCTCATGATTAAAGCCCCTAGTACAGCGAGAGCTATGATTGTTACTAAAGTTTGATTGGATAATTTCATATTCAATACTACGTCGTCGTAAATAGTAAGAAGAATGCTTATTGGTTATTTTAACATCAGAATCACATTGATATTACTTTCATTGACTTATAATTGCCAGTAAGTGAATGTGACGATCGTCAAATGTTGCCCTGTGCAGGCTAAATAACACATTAGGTTAAATGTTCACCGGTTGCATATTTTTTTGATAAAAAGGCTTGTCAGTGCGATCTAAATCTCTATAATGCCGCCTCACTGACACGGAGAGCTGCTTACCAAACAGGTAAAAGAAGCAACGAGTTAGTGTGGTGAAAGCCTCTAAAATAAAGTTTCAAAAAGTGTTTGACACTTACGATGATTTCTTTAGAATGGCGCACCTCTTCAGAGCGAAAGCGAAGAAGAAAGTTCTTTAACAATTTGACCATGCAATCTGTGTGGGCACTCGTGAAATGAATAGTCAAAAAGATTATATCAATGAACTGAGTGACCAATACAAATAACAAGTTTACTTATTATTTGGCACAGTCAATTCGAATATCATGACTAGCTTCTAGTTATCGATATTCAATCAGTATTCATTGAGCCGGTCGCAAGACCAACAAAACTTTAATTGAAGAGTTTGATCATGGCTCAGATTGAACGCTGGCGGCAGGCCTAACACATGCAAGTCGAGCGGTAACAGGAAGTAGCTTGCTACTTCGCTGACGAGCGGCGGACGGGTGAGTAATGCCTGGGAATATGCCTTGATGTGGGGGATAACTATTGGAAACGATAGCTAATACCGCATAATGCCTACGGGCCAAAGAGGGGGATCTTCGGACCTCTCGCGTCAAGATTAGCCCAGGTGGGATTAGCTAGTTGGTGGGGTAAAGGCTCACCAAGGCGACGATCCCTAGCTGGTCTGAGAGGATGATCAGCCACACTGGAACTGAGACACGGTCCAGACTCCTACGGGAGGCAGCAGTGGGGAATATTGCACAATGGGGGAAACCCTGATGCAGCCATGCCGCGTGTATGAAGAAGGCCTTCGGGTTGTAAAGTACTTTCAGCAGTGAGGAAGGTGGTAGTGTTAATAGCGCTATCATTTGACGTTAGCTGCAGAAGAAGCACCGGCTAACTCCGTGCCAGCAGCCGCGGTAATACGGAGGGTGCGAGCGTTAATCGGAATTACTGGGCGTAAAGCGCATGCAGGCGGTCTGTTAAGCAAGATGTGAAAGCCCGGGGCTCAACCTCGGAACAGCATTTTGAACTGGCAGACTAGAGTCTTGTAGAGGGGGGTAGAATTTCAGGTGTAGCGGTGAAATGCGTAGAGATCTGAAGGAATACCGGTGGCGAAGGCGGCCCCCTGGACAAAGACTGACGCTCAGATGCGAAAGCGTGGGGAGCAAACAGGATTAGATACCCTGGTAGTCCACGCCGTAAACGATGTCTACTTGGAGGTTGGTGTCTTGAACACTGGCTTTCGGAGCTAACGCGTTAAGTAGACCGCCTGGGGAGTACGGTCGCAAGATTAAAACTCAAATGAATTGACGGGGGCCCGCACAAGCGGTGGAGCATGTGGTTTAATTCGATGCAACGCGAAGAACCTTACCTACTCTTGACATCCAGAGAATTCGCTAGAGATAGCTTAGTGCCTTCGGGAACTCTGAGACAGGTGCTGCATGGCTGTCGTCAGCTCGTGTTGTGAAATGTTGGGTTAAGTCCCGCAACGAGCGCAACCCTTATCCTTGTTTGCCAGCACATAATGGTGGGAACTCCAGGGAGACTGCCGGTGATAAACCGGAGGAAGGTGGGGACGACGTCAAGTCATCATGGCCCTTACGAGTAGGGCTACACACGTGCTACAATGGCGTATACAGAGGGCTGCCAACCAGCGATGGTGAGCGAATCCCAGAAAGTACGTCGTAGTCCGGATTGGAGTCTGCAACTCGACTCCATGAAGTCGGAATCGCTAGTAATCGTGGATCAGAATGCCACGGTGAATACGTTCCCGGGCCTTGTACACACCGCCCGTCACACCATGGGAGTGGGCTGCACCAGAAGTAGATAGCTTAACCTTCGGGAGGGCGTTTACCACGGTGTGGTTCATGACTGGGGTGAAGTCGTAACAAGGTAGCCCTAGGGGAACCTGGGGCTGGATCACCTCCTTAACGATAGACTGCTTGTTTGATGCAGTGTCCACACAGATTGCTTGGTCGAAATGTCAGAGAGCACCATGTTGCCCAACAACATGGTAGAAATACTTAGTCCCATTCGTCTAGAGGCCTAGGACACCGCCCTTTCACGGCGGTAACAGGGGTTCGACTCCCCTATGGGACGCCACGGGTCGTTAGCTCAGTTGGTAGAGCAGTTGACTTTTAATCAATTGGTCGCAGGTTCGAATCCTGCACGACCCACCATTCTTTCTCACGAAGGAATTCAAACTATCGTGGGCGATTAGCTCAGTTGGGAGAGCACCTCCCTTACAAGGAGGGGGTCACTGGTTCGAGCCCGGTATCGCCCACCACTCTCTAACTGTTTTCTGCGTCATGCAGATTCAATGAAGGTTTCCTTTGTTGAGTCCGCTTTTTTGCCGCCGAAAATCATTAGAAAGTGGTTCTTTAGATAGAAACACATGCTCTTTAACAATCTGGAAAGCTGACTAGTACATTCAATCGAATGATTGAATGACAATAGTTTTTATCTTAATGATAAAAACGAGTTCTCAAAACAACACACATTCAAGTGTCTTGTGTAAGAGTCCGGCGAAAAACCAATTTGTGTCCTTATCAGACACACAAACCTTGGTTGTTTGAACATACAGACCCTTTGGGGTTGTATGGTTAAGTGACTAAGCGTACACGGTGGATGCCTTGGCAGTCAGAGGCGATGAAGGACGTATTAACTTGCGATAAGCCCAGTTTAGATAGTAAAAATCACTTGAGACTGGGATTTCCGAATGGGGAAACCCAACTGCATAAGCAGTTATCGTTACGTGAATACATAGCGTAACGAGGCGAACCGGGGGAACTGAAACATCTAAGTACCCCGAGGAAGAGAAATCAACCGAGATTCCGACAGTAGCGGCGAGCGAAATCGGATTAGCCCTTAAGCTAGTCTTGCGTTAGGTGAACAAGCTGGAAAGCTTGGCGATACAGGGTGATAGCCCCGTAACCGACAACGCATTACAAGTGAAAACGAGTAGGACGGGACACGTGATATCCTGTTTGAACATGGGGGGACCATCCTCCAAGGCTAAATACTCCTGACTGACCGATAGTGAACCAGTACCGTGAGGGAAAGGCGAAAAGAACCCCTGTGAGGGGAGTGAAATAGAACCTGAAACCGTGTACGTACAAGCAGTAGGAGCCCACTTGTTGGGTGACTGCGTACCTTTTGTATAATGGGTCAGCGACTTAATTTTAGTAGCAAGGTTAACCGTTTAGGGGAGCCGTAGGGAAACCGAGTCTTAACTGGGCGTCATAGTTGCTAGGATTAGACCCGAAACCAGGTGATCTAGCCATGGGCAGGTTGAAGGTGAGGTAACACTTACTGGAGGACCGAACCGACTAATGTTGAAAAATTAGCGGATGACTTGTGGCTAGGGGTGAAAGGCCAATCAAACCTGGAGATAGCTGGTTCTCCCCGAAAGCTATTTAGGTAGCGCCTCGGACGAATACTACTGGGGGTAGAGCACTGTTAAGGCTAGGGGGTCATCCCGACTTACCAACCCTTTGCAAACTCCGAATACCAGTAAGTACTATCCGGGAGACACACGGCGGGTGCTAACGTCCGTCGTGGAGAGGGAAACAACCCAGACCGCCAGCTAAGGTCCCAAAGTTATAGCTAAGTGGGAAACGATGTGGGAAGGCTCAGACAGCCAGGATGTTGGCTTAGAAGCAGCCATCATTTAAAGAAAGCGTAATAGCTCACTGGTCGAGTCGGCCTGCGCGGAAGATTTAACGGGGCTAAGCTATACACCGAAGCTGCGGCAATATGACTTGTCATATTGGGTAGGGGAGCGTTCTGTAAGCCGTTGAAGGTGGTCTGTAAGGGCTGCTGGAGGTATCAGAAGTGCGAATGCTGACATGAGTAACGATAAAGGGAGTGAAAAACTCCCTCGCCGGAAGATCAAGGGTTCCTGTCCAACGTTAATCGGGGCAGGGTAAGTCGACCCCTAAGGCGAGGCCGAAAGGCGTAGTCGATGGGAAACAGGTTAATATTCCTGTACTGCTTATAACTGCGATGGGGGGACGGAGAAGGCTAGGTGGGCTTGGCGACGGTCGTCCAAGTTCAAGGGTGTAGGCTGATAGTTTAGGCAAATCCGGACTATCTTAAGGCTGAGACCTGATGTCGAGTCACTACGGTGATGAAGTCATTGATGCCATGCTTCCGGGAAAAGCCTCTAAGCGATAGGTTATACGTAATCGTACTCCAAACCGACACAGGTGATCAGGTAGAGAATACCAAGGCGCTTGAGAGAACTCGGGTGAAGGAACTAGGCAAAATGGTACCGTAACTTCGGGAGAAGGTACGCTCCTCACGGTGATGAGACTTGCTCTCTAAGCTGTAGGGAGTCGCAGATACCAGGTGGCTGCAACTGTTTATTAAAAACACAGCACTGTGCAAAATCGAAAGATGACGTATACGGTGTGACGCCTGCCCGGTGCCGGAAGGTTAATTGATGGGGTTAGACTTCGGTCGAAGCTCTTGATCGAAGCCCCGGTAAACGGCGGCCGTAACTATAACGGTCCTAAGGTAGCGAAATTCCTTGTCGGGTAAGTTCCGACCTGCACGAATGGCGTAATGATGGCCACGCTGTCTCCACCCGAGACTCAGTGAAATTGAAATCGCAGTGAAGATGCTGTGTACCCGCGGCTAGACGGAAAGACCCCGTGAACCTTTACTACAGCTTGGCACTGAACATTGACCCTACATGTGTAGGATAGGTGGGAGCCTTTGAAACCTCGTCGCTAGATGGGGTGGAGGCAATCTTGAAATACCACCCTTGTATGCTTGATGTTCTAACGTCGCCCCCTTATCGGGGGTGCGGACAGTGCCTGGTGGGTAGTTTGACTGGGGCGGTCTCCTCCCAAAGAGTAACGGAGGAGCACGAAGGTGGGCTAATCACGGTCGGACATCGTGAGGTTAGTGCAATGGCATAAGCCCGCTTGACTGCGAGAATGACAATTCGAGCAGGTGCGAAAGCAGGTCATAGTGATCCGGTGGTTCTGAATGGAAGGGCCATCGCTCAACGGATAAAAGGTACTCCGGGGATAACAGGCTGATACCGCCCAAGAGTTCATATCGACGGCGGTGTTTGGCACCTCGATGTCGGCTCATCACATCCTGGGGCTGAAGTCGGTCCCAAGGGTATGGCTGTTCGCCATTTAAAGTGGTACGCGAGCTGGGTTTAGAACGTCGTGAGACAGTTCGGTCCCTATCTGCCGTGGGCGTTAGATGATTGAGAGGGGCTGCTCCTAGTACGAGAGGACCGGAGTGGACGAACCGCTGGTGTTCGGGTTGTGATGCCAATCGCATTGCCCGGTAGCTACGTTCGGAATCGATAAGCGCTGAAAGCATCTAAGCGCGAAGCGAGCCTCAAGATGAGTCATCTCTAGACCTTTAAGGTCTCTAAAGGGTTGTCGAAGACTACGACGTTGATAGGCAGGGTGTGTAAGTGCTGCGAGGCATTGAGCTAACCTGTACTAATTGCCCGTGAGGCTTAACCATACAACACCCAAGGGGTTTTACGGACTCCATGAGCACTTGAATGACGTGTTTGAACGAAATTGTAAACACTAGTTAGATTTTCCCAGATTGTATTTATCGCCTGATGGCGGTAAATAACCCGAATTTGCTTGGCGACCATAGCATTATGGACCCACCTGATCCCATGCCGAACTCAGTAGTGAAACGTAATAGCGCCGATGGTAGTGTGGGGTCTCCCCATGTGAGAGTAGGTCATCGCCAGGCTTCAATTTTGAGAGCCCGTTGGCAACAACGGGCTTTTATTTCGCTCTAGCGCCACCTGGTGTGAGCGGAGTCAACATAAGGTTTTTGTGTTTTAATCGAATGATTAAAAAGATGAAAATTTTATCTTGACTTAAAAATCAAGAAGCGTATTATACGCGTCCTGACTTGCTGAAGCGTTTAACGCTAAGGCATTGAAAGTCAACGTTCTTTAACAATTTGACCATGCAATCTGTGTGGGCACTCGTGAAATGAATAGTCAAAAAAGATTATATCAATGAACTGAGTGACCAATACAAATAACAAGTTTACTTATTATTTGGCACAGTCAATTCGAATATCATGACTAGCTTCTAGTTATCGATATTCAATCAGTATTCATTGAGCCGGTCGCAAGACCAACAAAACTTTAATTGAAGAGTTTGATCATGGCTCAGATTGAACGCTGGCGGCAGGCCTAACACATGCAAGTCGAGCGGTAACAGGAAGTAGCTTGCTACTTCGCTGACGAGCGGCGGACGGGTGAGTAATGCCTGGGAATATGCCTTGATGTGGGGGATAACTATTGGAAACGATAGCTAATACCGCATAATGCCTACGGGCCAAAGAGGGGGATCTTCGGACCTCTCGCGTCAAGATTAGCCCAGGTGGGATTAGCTAGTTGGTGGGGTAAAGGCTCACCAAGGCGACGATCCCTAGCTGGTCTGAGAGGATGATCAGCCACACTGGAACTGAGACACGGTCCAGACTCCTACGGGAGGCAGCAGTGGGGAATATTGCACAATGGGGGAAACCCTGATGCAGCCATGCCGCGTGTATGAAGAAGGCCTTCGGGTTGTAAAGTACTTTCAGCAGTGAGGAAGGTGGTAGTGTTAATAGCGCTATCATTTGACGTTAGCTGCAGAAGAAGCACCGGCTAACTCCGTGCCAGCAGCCGCGGTAATACGGAGGGTGCGAGCGTTAATCGGAATTACTGGGCGTAAAGCGCATGCAGGCGGTCTGTTAAGCAAGATGTGAAAGCCCGGGGCTCAACCTCGGAACAGCATTTTGAACTGGCAGACTAGAGTCTTGTAGAGGGGGGTAGAATTTCAGGTGTAGCGGTGAAATGCGTAGAGATCTGAAGGAATACCGGTGGCGAAGGCGGCCCCCTGGACAAAGACTGACGCTCAGATGCGAAAGCGTGGGGAGCAAACAGGATTAGATACCCTGGTAGTCCACGCCGTAAACGATGTCTACTTGGAGGTTGGTGTCTTGAACACTGGCTTTCGGAGCTAACGCGTTAAGTAGACCGCCTGGGGAGTACGGTCGCAAGATTAAAACTCAAATGAATTGACGGGGGCCCGCACAAGCGGTGGAGCATGTGGTTTAATTCGATGCAACGCGAAGAACCTTACCTACTCTTGACATCCAGAGAATTCGCTAGAGATAGCTTAGTGCCTTCGGGAACTCTGAGACAGGTGCTGCATGGCTGTCGTCAGCTCGTGTTGTGAAATGTTGGGTTAAGTCCCGCAACGAGCGCAACCCTTATCCTTGTTTGCCAGCACATAATGGTGGGAACTCCAGGGAGACTGCCGGTGATAAACCGGAGGAAGGTGGGGACGACGTCAAGTCATCATGGCCCTTACGAGTAGGGCTACACACGTGCTACAATGGCGTATACAGAGGGCTGCCAACCAGCGATGGTGAGCGAATCCCAGAAAGTACGTCGTAGTCCGGATTGGAGTCTGCAACTCGACTCCATGAAGTCGGAATCGCTAGTAATCGTGGATCAGAATGCCACGGTGAATACGTTCCCGGGCCTTGTACACACCGCCCGTCACACCATGGGAGTGGGCTGCACCAGAAGTAGATAGCTTAACCTTCGGGAGGGCGTTTACCACGGTGTGGTTCATGACTGGGGTGAAGTCGTAACAAGGTAGCCCTAGGGGAACCTGGGGCTGGATCACCTCCTTAACGATAGACTGTTTGTTTAATGCAGTGTCCACACAGATTGCTTGGTTAAAATGTAAAAGAACATATTCATGTTGCCCAACAACATGAAAGAAACACTTAGTCCCATTCGTCTAGAGGCCTAGGACACCGCCCTTTCACGGCGGTAACAGGGGTTCGACTCCCCTATGGGACGCCACGGGTCGTTAGCTCAGTTGGTAGAGCAGTTGACTTTTAATCAATTGGTCGCAGGTTCGAATCCTGCACGACCCACCATTCTTTCTCACGAAGGAATTCAAACTATCGTGGGCGATTAGCTCAGTTGGGAGAGCACCTCCCTTACAAGGAGGGGGTCACTGGTTCGAGCCCGGTATCGCCCACCATCTTCTCTATTGAGAACTTCTCCTAAGAAGTAAAACTTTATGGGGCTATAGCTCAGCTGGGAGAGCGCCTGCCTTGCACGCAGGAGGTCTGCGGTTCGATCCCGCATAGCTCCACCACTTTCTAAAAACATTCGTTTGAGTGTGTTTAGAAAGTGGATGTCTTCGGACTAACACATGTTCTTTAACAATCTGGAAAGCTGACTAGTAAATTGAATCGTTAGATTCAATTACAATAGTATTTTCGAAAGAAAATACGAGTTCTCAAAACAACACACATTCAAGTGTCTTGTGTATGAGTCCGGCGAAAAACCAATTTGTATCCTTATCAGACACACAACCTTGGTTGTTTGAACATACAGACCTCTTGGGGTTGTATGGTTAAGTGACTAAGCGTACACGGTGGATGCCTTGGCAGTCAGAGGCGATGAAGGACGTATTAACTTGCGATAAGCCCAGTTTAGATAGTAAAAATCACTTGAAACTGGGATTTCCGAATGGGGAAACCCAACTGCATAAGCAGTTATCGTTACGTGAATACATAGCGTAACGAGGCGAACCGGGGGAACTGAAACATCTAAGTACCCCGAGGAAGAGAAATCAACCGAGATTCCGACAGTAGCGGCGAGCGAAATCGGATTAGCCCTTAAGCTAGTCTTGCGTTAGGTGAACAAGCTGGAAAGCTTGGCGATACAGGGTGATAGCCCCGTAACCGACAACGCATTATTAGTGAAAACGAGTAGGACGGGACACGTGATATCCTGTTTGAACATGGGGGGACCATCCTCCAAGGCTAAATACTCCTGACTGACCGATAGTGAACCAGTACCGTGAGGGAAAGGCGAAAAGAACCCCTGTGAGGGGAGTGAAATAGAACCTGAAACCGTGTACGTACAAGCAGTAGGAGCCCACTTGTTGGGTGACTGCGTACCTTTTGTATAATGGGTCAGCGACTTAATTTTAGTAGCAAGGTTAACCGTTTAGGGGAGCCGTAGGGAAACCGAGTCTTAACTGGGCGTCATAGTTGCTAGGATTAGACCCGAAACCAGGTGATCTAGCCATGGGCAGGTTGAAGGTGAGGTAACACTTACTGGAGGACCGAACCGACTAATGTTGAAAAATTAGCGGATGACTTGTGGCTAGGGGTGAAAGGCCAATCAAACCTGGAGATAGCTGGTTCTCCCCGAAAGCTATTTAGGTAGCGCCTCGGACGAATACTACTGGGGGTAGAGCACTGTTAAGGCTAGGGGGTCATCCCGACTTACCAACCCTTTGCAAACTCCGAATACCAGTAAGTACTATCCGGGAGACACACGGCGGGTGCTAACGTCCGTCGTGGAGAGGGAAACAACCCAGACCGCCAGCTAAGGTCCCAAAGTTATAGCTAAGTGGGAAACGATGTGGGAAGGCTCAGACAGCCAGGATGTTGGCTTAGAAGCAGCCATCATTTAAAGAAAGCGTAATAGCTCACTGGTCGAGTCGGCCTGCGCGGAAGATTTAACGGGGCTAAGCTATACACCGAAGCTGCGGCAATATGACTTGTCATATTGGGTAGGGGAGCGTTCTGTAAGCCGTTGAAGGTGGTCTGTAAGGGCTGCTGGAGGTATCAGAAGTGCGAATGCTGACATGAGTAACGATAAAGGGAGTGAAAAACTCCCTCGCCGGAAGATCAAGGGTTCCTGTCCAACGTTAATCGGGGCAGGGTAAGTCGACCCCTAAGGCGAGGCCGAAAGGCGTAGTCGATGGGAAACAGGTTAATATTCCTGTACTGCTTATAACTGCGATGGGGGGACGGAGAAGGCTAGGTGGGCTTGGCGACGGTCGTCCAAGTTCAAGGGTGTAGGCTGATAGTTTAGGCAAATCCGGACTATCTTAAGGCTGAGACCTGATGTCGAGTCACTACGGTGATGAAGTCATTGATGCCATGCTTCCGGGAAAAGCCTCTAAGCGATAGGTTATACGTAATCGTACTCCAAACCGACACAGGTGATCAGGTAGAGAATACCAAGGCGCTTGAGAGAACTCGGGTGAAGGAACTAGGCAAAATGGTACCGTAACTTCGGGAGAAGGTACGCTCCTCACGGTGATGAGACTTGCTCTCTAAGCTGTAGGGAGTCGCAGATACCAGGTGGCTGCAACTGTTTATTAAAAACACAGCACTGTGCAAAATCGAAAGATGACGTATACGGTGTGACGCCTGCCCGGTGCCGGAAGGTTAATTGATGGGGTTAGACTTCGGTCGAAGCTCTTGATCGAAGCCCCGGTAAACGGCGGCCGTAACTATAACGGTCCTAAGGTAGCGAAATTCCTTGTCGGGTAAGTTCCGACCTGCACGAATGGCGTAATGATGGCCACGCTGTCTCCACCCGAGACTCAGTGAAATTGAAATCGCAGTGAAGATGCTGTGTACCCGCGGCTAGACGGAAAGACCCCGTGAACCTTTACTACAGCTTGGCACTGAACATTGACCCTACATGTGTAGGATAGGTGGGAGCCTTTGAAACCTCGTCGCTAGATGGGGTGGAGGCAATCTTGAAATACCACCCTTGTATGCTTGATGTTCTAACGTCGCCCCCTTATCGGGGGTGCGGACAGTGCCTGGTGGGTAGTTTGACTGGGGCGGTCTCCTCCCAAAGAGTAACGGAGGAGCACGAAGGTGGGCTAATCACGGTCGGACATCGTGAGGTTAGTGCAATGGCATAAGCCCGCTTGACTGCGAGAATGACAATTCGAGCAGGTGCGAAAGCAGGTCATAGTGATCCGGTGGTTCTGAATGGAAGGGCCATCGCTCAACGGATAAAAGGTACTCCGGGGATAACAGGCTGATACCGCCCAAGAGTTCATATCGACGGCGGTGTTTGGCACCTCGATGTCGGCTCATCACATCCTGGGGCTGAAGTCGGTCCCAAGGGTATGGCTGTTCGCCATTTAAAGTGGTACGCGAGCTGGGTTTAGAACGTCGTGAGACAGTTCGGTCCCTATCTGCCGTGGGCGTTAGATGATTGAGAGGGGCTGCTCCTAGTACGAGAGGACCGGAGTGGACGAACCGCTGGTGTTCGGGTTGTGATGCCAATCGCATTGCCCGGTAGCTACGTTCGGAATCGATAAGCGCTGAAAGCATCTAAGCGCGAAGCGAGCCTCAAGATGAGTCATCTCTAGACCTTTAAGGTCTCTAAAGGGTTGTCGAAGACTACGACGTTGATAGGCAGGGTGTGTAAGTGCTGCGAGGCATTGAGCTAACCTGTACTAATTGCCCGTGAGGCTTAACCATACAACACCCAAGGGGTTTTACGGACTCCATGAGCACTTGAATGACGTGTTTGAACGAAATTGTAAACACTAGTTAGATTTTCCCAGATTGTATTTATCGCCTGATGGCGGTAAATAACCCGAATTTGCTTGGCGACCATAGCATTATGGACCCACCTGATCCCATGCCGAACTCAGTAGTGAAACGTAATAGCGCCGATGGTAGTGTGGGGTCTCCCCATGTGAGAGTAGGTCATCGCCAGGCTTCAATTTTGAGAGCCCGTTGGCAACAACGGGCTTTTATTTCGCTCTAGCACCACGTGGTGTGAGCGGAGTCAACATAAGGTTTTTGTGTTTTAATCGAATGATTAAAAAGATGAAAATTTTATCTTGACTTAAAAATCAAGAAGCGTATTATACGCGTCCTGACTTGCTGAAGCGTTTAACGCTAAGGCATTGAAAGTCAACGTTCTTTAACAATTTGACCATGCAATCTGTGTGGGCACTCGTGAAATGAATAGTCAAAAAAGATTATATCAATGAACTGAGTGACCAATACAAATAACAAGTTTACTTATTATTTGGCACAGTCAATTCGAATATCATGACTAGCTTCTAGTTATCGATATTCAATCAGTATTCATTGAGCCGGTCGCAAGACCAACAAAACTTTAATTGAAGAGTTTGATCATGGCTCAGATTGAACGCTGGCGGCAGGCCTAACACATGCAAGTCGAGCGGTAACAGGAAGTAGCTTGCTACTTCGCTGACGAGCGGCGGACGGGTGAGTAATGCCTGGGAATATGCCTTGATGTGGGGGATAACTATTGGAAACGATAGCTAATACCGCATAATGCCTACGGGCCAAAGAGGGGGATCTTCGGACCTCTCGCGTCAAGATTAGCCCAGGTGGGATTAGCTAGTTGGTGGGGTAAAGGCTCACCAAGGCGACGATCCCTAGCTGGTCTGAGAGGATGATCAGCCACACTGGAACTGAGACACGGTCCAGACTCCTACGGGAGGCAGCAGTGGGGAATATTGCACAATGGGGGAAACCCTGATGCAGCCATGCCGCGTGTATGAAGAAGGCCTTCGGGTTGTAAAGTACTTTCAGCAGTGAGGAAGGTGGTAGTGTTAATAGCGCTATCATTTGACGTTAGCTGCAGAAGAAGCACCGGCTAACTCCGTGCCAGCAGCCGCGGTAATACGGAGGGTGCGAGCGTTAATCGGAATTACTGGGCGTAAAGCGCATGCAGGCGGTCTGTTAAGCAAGATGTGAAAGCCCGGGGCTCAACCTCGGAACAGCATTTTGAACTGGCAGACTAGAGTCTTGTAGAGGGGGGTAGAATTTCAGGTGTAGCGGTGAAATGCGTAGAGATCTGAAGGAATACCGGTGGCGAAGGCGGCCCCCTGGACAAAGACTGACGCTCAGATGCGAAAGCGTGGGGAGCAAACAGGATTAGATACCCTGGTAGTCCACGCCGTAAACGATGTCTACTTGGAGGTTGGTGTCTTGAACACTGGCTTTCGGAGCTAACGCGTTAAGTAGACCGCCTGGGGAGTACGGTCGCAAGATTAAAACTCAAATGAATTGACGGGGGCCCGCACAAGCGGTGGAGCATGTGGTTTAATTCGATGCAACGCGAAGAACCTTACCTACTCTTGACATCCAGAGAATTCGCTAGAGATAGCTTAGTGCCTTCGGGAACTCTGAGACAGGTGCTGCATGGCTGTCGTCAGCTCGTGTTGTGAAATGTTGGGTTAAGTCCCGCAACGAGCGCAACCCTTATCCTTGTTTGCCAGCACGTAATGGTGGGAACTCCAGGGAGACTGCCGGTGATAAACCGGAGGAAGGTGGGGACGACGTCAAGTCATCATGGCCCTTACGAGTAGGGCTACACACGTGCTACAATGGCGTATACAGAGGGCTGCCAACCAGCGATGGTGAGCGAATCCCAGAAAGTACGTCGTAGTCCGGATTGGAGTCTGCAACTCGACTCCATGAAGTCGGAATCGCTAGTAATCGTGGATCAGAATGCCACGGTGAATACGTTCCCGGGCCTTGTACACACCGCCCGTCACACCATGGGAGTGGGCTGCACCAGAAGTAGATAGCTTAACCTTCGGGAGGGCGTTTACCACGGTGTGGTTCATGACTGGGGTGAAGTCGTAACAAGGTAGCCCTAGGGGAACCTGGGGCTGGATCACCTCCTTAACGATAGACTGCTTGTTTAATGCAGTGTCCACACAGATTGCTTGGTTAAAATGTAAAAGAACGCAAAAAAGACTTGGGTCTGTAGCTCAGGTGGTTAGAGCGCACCCCTGATAAGGGTGAGGTCGGTGGTTCAAGTCCACTCAGACCCACCACTTTTTCTCCCAGAAAAAGTGATGGTACAGTCTTTTTATACCGTTGGGGTTATAGCTCAGCTGGGAGAGCGCCTGCCTTGCACGCAGGAGGTCTGCGGTTCGATCCCGCATAGCTCCACCACTTTCTAAAAACATTCGTTTGAGTGTGTTTAGAAAGTGGATGTCTTCGGACTAACACATGTTCTTTAACAATCTGGAAAGCTGACTAGTACATTCAATCGAATGATTGAATGACAATAGTATTTTCGAAAGAAAATACGAGTTCTCAAAACAACACACATTCAAGTGTCTTGTGTATGAGTCCGGCGAAAAACCAATTTGTGTCCTTATCAGACACACAACCTTGGTTGTTTGAACATACAGACCCCTTGGGGTTGTATGGTTAAGTGACTAAGCGTACACGGTGGATGCCTTGGCAGTCAGAGGCGATGAAGGACGTATTAACTTGCGATAAGCCCAGTTTAGATAGTAAAAATCACTTGAGACTGGGATTTCCGAATGGGGAAACCCAACTGCATAAGCAGTTATCGTTACGTGAATACATAGCGTAACGAGGCGAACCGGGGGAACTGAAACATCTAAGTACCCCGAGGAAGAGAAATCAACCGAGATTCCGACAGTAGCGGCGAGCGAAATCGGATTAGCCCTTAAGCTAGTCTTGCGTTAGGTGAACAAGCTGGAAAGCTTGGCGATACAGGGTGATAGCCCCGTAACCGACAACGCATTACAAGTGAAAACGAGTAGGACGGGACACGTGATATCCTGTTTGAACATGGGGGGACCATCCTCCAAGGCTAAATACTCCTGACTGACCGATAGTGAACCAGTACCGTGAGGGAAAGGCGAAAAGAACCCCTGTGAGGGGAGTGAAATAGAACCTGAAACCGTGTACGTACAAGCAGTAGGAGCCCACTTGTTGGGTGACTGCGTACCTTTTGTATAATGGGTCAGCGACTTAATTTTAGTAGCAAGGTTAACCGTTTAGGGGAGCCGTAGGGAAACCGAGTCTTAACTGGGCGTCATAGTTGCTAGGATTAGACCCGAAACCAGGTGATCTAGCCATGGGCAGGTTGAAGGTGAGGTAACACTTACTGGAGGACCGAACCGACTAATGTTGAAAAATTAGCGGATGACTTGTGGCTAGGGGTGAAAGGCCAATCAAACCTGGAGATAGCTGGTTCTCCCCGAAAGCTATTTAGGTAGCGCCTCGGACGAATACTACTGGGGGTAGAGCACTGTTAAGGCTAGGGGGTCATCCCGACTTACCAACCCTTTGCAAACTCCGAATACCAGTAAGTACTATCCGGGAGACACACGGCGGGTGCTAACGTCCGTCGTGGAGAGGGAAACAACCCAGACCGCCAGCTAAGGTCCCAAAGTTATAGCTAAGTGGGAAACGATGTGGGAAGGCTCAGACAGCCAGGATGTTGGCTTAGAAGCAGCCATCATTTAAAGAAAGCGTAATAGCTCACTGGTCGAGTCGGCCTGCGCGGAAGATTTAACGGGGCTAAGCTATACACCGAAGCTGCGGCAATATGACTTGTCATATTGGGTAGGGGAGCGTTCTGTAAGCCGTTGAAGGTGGTCTGTAAGGGCTGCTGGAGGTATCAGAAGTGCGAATGCTGACATGAGTAACGATAAAGGGAGTGAAAAACTCCCTCGCCGGAAGATCAAGGGTTCCTGTCCAACGTTAATCGGGGCAGGGTAAGTCGACCCCTAAGGCGAGGCCGAAAGGCGTAGTCGATGGGAAACAGGTTAATATTCCTGTACTGCTTATAACTGCGATGGGGGGACGGAGAAGGCTAGGTGGGCTTGGCGACGGTCGTCCAAGTTCAAGGGTGTAGGCTGATAGTTTAGGCAAATCCGGACTATCTTAAGGCTGAGACCTGATGTCGAGTCACTACGGTGATGAAGTCATTGATGCCATGCTTCCGGGAAAAGCCTCTAAGCGATAGGTTATACGTAATCGTACTCCAAACCGACACAGGTGATCAGGTAGAGAATACCAAGGCGCTTGAGAGAACTCGGGTGAAGGAACTAGGCAAAATGGTACCGTAACTTCGGGAGAAGGTACGCTCCTCACGGTGATGAGACTTGCTCTCTAAGCTGTAGGGAGTCGCAGATACCAGGTGGCTGCAACTGTTTATTAAAAACACAGCACTGTGCAAAATCGAAAGATGACGTATACGGTGTGACGCCTGCCCGGTGCCGGAAGGTTAATTGATGGGGTTAGACTTCGGTCGAAGCTCTTGATCGAAGCCCCGGTAAACGGCGGCCGTAACTATAACGGTCCTAAGGTAGCGAAATTCCTTGTCGGGTAAGTTCCGACCTGCACGAATGGCGTAATGATGGCCACGCTGTCTCCACCCGAGACTCAGTGAAATTGAAATCGCAGTGAAGATGCTGTGTACCCGCGGCTAGACGGAAAGACCCCGTGAACCTTTACTACAGCTTGGCACTGAACATTGACCCTACATGTGTAGGATAGGTGGGAGCCTTTGAAACCTCGTCGCTAGATGGGGTGGAGGCAATCTTGAAATACCACCCTTGTATGCTTGATGTTCTAACGTCGCCCCCTTATCGGGGGTGCGGACAGTGCCTGGTGGGTAGTTTGACTGGGGCGGTCTCCTCCCAAAGAGTAACGGAGGAGCACGAAGGTGGGCTAATCACGGTCGGACATCGTGAGGTTAGTGCAATGGCATAAGCCCGCTTGACTGCGAGAATGACAATTCGAGCAGGTGCGAAAGCAGGTCATAGTGATCCGGTGGTTCTGAATGGAAGGGCCATCGCTCAACGGATAAAAGGTACTCCGGGGATAACAGGCTGATACCGCCCAAGAGTTCATATCGACGGCGGTGTTTGGCACCTCGATGTCGGCTCATCACATCCTGGGGCTGAAGTCGGTCCCAAGGGTATGGCTGTTCGCCATTTAAAGTGGTACGCGAGCTGGGTTTAGAACGTCGTGAGACAGTTCGGTCCCTATCTGCCGTGGGCGTTAGATGATTGAGAGGGGCTGCTCCTAGTACGAGAGGACCGGAGTGGACGAACCGCTGGTGTTCGGGTTGTGATGCCAATCGCATTGCCCGGTAGCTACGTTCGGAATCGATAAGCGCTGAAAGCATCTAAGCGCGAAGCGAGCCTCAAGATGAGTCATCTCTAGACCTTTAAGGTCTCTAAAGGGTTGTCGAAGACTACGACGTTGATAGGCAGGGTGTGTAAGTGCTGCGAGGCATTGAGCTAACCTGTACTAATTGCCCGTGAGGCTTAACCATACAACACCCAAGGGGTTTTACGGACTCCATGAGCACTTGAATGACGTGTTTGAACGAAATTGTAAACACTAGTTAGATTTTCCCAGATTGTATTTATCGCCTGATGGCGGTAAATAACCCGAATTTGCTTGGCGACCATAGCATTATGGACCCACCTGATCCCATGCCGAACTCAGTAGTGAAACGTAATAGCGCCGATGGTAGTGTGGGGTCTCCCCATGTGAGAGTAGGTCATCGCCAGGCTTCAATTTTGAGAGCCCGTTGGCAACAACGGGCTTTTATTTCGCTCTAGCACCACGTGGTGTGAGCGGAGTCAACATAAGGTTTTTGTGTTTTAATCGAATGATTAAAAAGATGAAAATTTTATCTTGACTTAAAAATCAAGAAGCGTATTATACGCGTCCTGACTTGCTGAAGCGTTTAACGCTAAGGCATTGAAAGTCAACGTTCTTTAACAATTTGACCATGCAATCTGTGTGGGCACTCGTGAAATGAATAGTCAAAAAAGATTATATCAATGAACTGAGTGACCAATACAAATAACAAGTTTACTTATTATTTGGCACAGTCAATTCGAATATCATGACTAGCTTCTAGTTATCGATATTCAATCAGTATTCATTGAGCCGGTCGCAAGACCAACAAAACTTTAATTGAAGAGTTTGATCATGGCTCAGATTGAACGCTGGCGGCAGGCCTAACACATGCAAGTCGAGCGGTAACAGGAAGTAGCTTGCTACTTCGCTGACGAGCGGCGGACGGGTGAGTAATGCCTGGGAATATGCCTTGATGTGGGGGATAACTATTGGAAACGATAGCTAATACCGCATAATGCCTACGGGCCAAAGAGGGGGATCTTCGGACCTCTCGCGTCAAGATTAGCCCAGGTGGGATTAGCTAGTTGGTGGGGTAAAGGCTCACCAAGGCGACGATCCCTAGCTGGTCTGAGAGGATGATCAGCCACACTGGAACTGAGACACGGTCCAGACTCCTACGGGAGGCAGCAGTGGGGAATATTGCACAATGGGGGAAACCCTGATGCAGCCATGCCGCGTGTATGAAGAAGGCCTTCGGGTTGTAAAGTACTTTCAGCAGTGAGGAAGGTGGTAGTGTTAATAGCGCTATCATTTGACGTTAGCTGCAGAAGAAGCACCGGCTAACTCCGTGCCAGCAGCCGCGGTAATACGGAGGGTGCGAGCGTTAATCGGAATTACTGGGCGTAAAGCGCATGCAGGCGGTCTGTTAAGCAAGATGTGAAAGCCCGGGGCTCAACCTCGGAACAGCATTTTGAACTGGCAGACTAGAGTCTTGTAGAGGGGGGTAGAATTTCAGGTGTAGCGGTGAAATGCGTAGAGATCTGAAGGAATACCGGTGGCGAAGGCGGCCCCCTGGACAAAGACTGACGCTCAGATGCGAAAGCGTGGGGAGCAAACAGGATTAGATACCCTGGTAGTCCACGCCGTAAACGATGTCTACTTGGAGGTTGGTGTCTTGAACACTGGCTTTCGGAGCTAACGCGTTAAGTAGACCGCCTGGGGAGTACGGTCGCAAGATTAAAACTCAAATGAATTGACGGGGGCCCGCACAAGCGGTGGAGCATGTGGTTTAATTCGATGCAACGCGAAGAACCTTACCTACTCTTGACATCCAGAGAATTCGCTAGAGATAGCTTAGTGCCTTCGGGAACTCTGAGACAGGTGCTGCATGGCTGTCGTCAGCTCGTGTTGTGAAATGTTGGGTTAAGTCCCGCAACGAGCGCAACCCTTATCCTTGTTTGCCAGCACGTAATGGTGGGAACTCCAGGGAGACTGCCGGTGATAAACCGGAGGAAGGTGGGGACGACGTCAAGTCATCATGGCCCTTACGAGTAGGGCTACACACGTGCTACAATGGCGTATACAGAGGGCTGCCAACCAGCGATGGTGAGCGAATCCCAGAAAGTACGTCGTAGTCCGGATTGGAGTCTGCAACTCGACTCCATGAAGTCGGAATCGCTAGTAATCGTGGATCAGAATGCCACGGTGAATACGTTCCCGGGCCTTGTACACACCGCCCGTCACACCATGGGAGTGGGCTGCACCAGAAGTAGATAGCTTAACCTTCGGGAGGGCGTTTACCACGGTGTGGTTCATGACTGGGGTGAAGTCGTAACAAGGTAGCCCTAGGGGAACCTGGGGCTGGATCACCTCCTTAACGATAGACTGCTTGTTTAATGCAGTGTCCACACAGATTGCTTGGTTAAAATGTAAAAGAACGCAAAAAAGACTTGGGTCTGTAGCTCAGGTGGTTAGAGCGCACCCCTGATAAGGGTGAGGTCGGTGGTTCAAGTCCACTCAGACCCACCACTTTTTCTCCCAGAAAAAGTGATGGTACAGTCTTTTTATACCGTTGGGGTTATAGCTCAGCTGGGAGAGCGCCTGCCTTGCACGCAGGAGGTCTGCGGTTCGATCCCGCATAGCTCCACCACTTTCTAAAAACATTCGTTTGAGTGTGTTTAGAAAGTGGATGTCTTCGGACTAACACATGTTCTTTAACAATCTGGAAAGCTGACTAGTACATTCAATCGAATGATTGAATGACAATAGTATTTTCGAAAGAAAATACGAGTTCTCAAAACAACACACATTCAAGTGTCTTGTGTATGAGTCCGGCGAAAAACCAATTTGTGTCCTTATCAGACACACAACCTTGGTTGTTTGAACATACAGACCCCTTGGGGTTGTATGGTTAAGTGACTAAGCGTACACGGTGGATGCCTTGGCAGTCAGAGGCGATGAAGGACGTATTAACTTGCGATAAGCCCAGTTTAGATAGTAAAAATCACTTGAGACTGGGATTTCCGAATGGGGAAACCCAACTGCATAAGCAGTTATCGTTACGTGAATACATAGCGTAACGAGGCGAACCGGGGGAACTGAAACATCTAAGTACCCCGAGGAAGAGAAATCAACCGAGATTCCGACAGTAGCGGCGAGCGAAATCGGATTAGCCCTTAAGCTAGTCTTGCGTTAGGTGAACAAGCTGGAAAGCTTGGCGATACAGGGTGATAGCCCCGTAACCGACAACGCATTACAAGTGAAAACGAGTAGGACGGGACACGTGATATCCTGTTTGAACATGGGGGGACCATCCTCCAAGGCTAAATACTCCTGACTGACCGATAGTGAACCAGTACCGTGAGGGAAAGGCGAAAAGAACCCCTGTGAGGGGAGTGAAATAGAACCTGAAACCGTGTACGTACAAGCAGTAGGAGCCCACTTGTTGGGTGACTGCGTACCTTTTGTATAATGGGTCAGCGACTTAATTTTAGTAGCAAGGTTAACCGTTTAGGGGAGCCGTAGGGAAACCGAGTCTTAACTGGGCGTCATAGTTGCTAGGATTAGACCCGAAACCAGGTGATCTAGCCATGGGCAGGTTGAAGGTGAGGTAACACTTACTGGAGGACCGAACCGACTAATGTTGAAAAATTAGCGGATGACTTGTGGCTAGGGGTGAAAGGCCAATCAAACCTGGAGATAGCTGGTTCTCCCCGAAAGCTATTTAGGTAGCGCCTCGGACGAATACTACTGGGGGTAGAGCACTGTTAAGGCTAGGGGGTCATCCCGACTTACCAACCCTTTGCAAACTCCGAATACCAGTAAGTACTATCCGGGAGACACACGGCGGGTGCTAACGTCCGTCGTGGAGAGGGAAACAACCCAGACCGCCAGCTAAGGTCCCAAAGTTATAGCTAAGTGGGAAACGATGTGGGAAGGCTCAGACAGCCAGGATGTTGGCTTAGAAGCAGCCATCATTTAAAGAAAGCGTAATAGCTCACTGGTCGAGTCGGCCTGCGCGGAAGATTTAACGGGGCTAAGCTATACACCGAAGCTGCGGCAATATGACTTGTCATATTGGGTAGGGGAGCGTTCTGTAAGCCGTTGAAGGTGGTCTGTAAGGGCTGCTGGAGGTATCAGAAGTGCGAATGCTGACATGAGTAACGATAAAGGGAGTGAAAAACTCCCTCGCCGGAAGATCAAGGGTTCCTGTCCAACGTTAATCGGGGCAGGGTAAGTCGACCCCTAAGGCGAGGCCGAAAGGCGTAGTCGATGGGAAACAGGTTAATATTCCTGTACTGCTTATAACTGCGATGGGGGGACGGAGAAGGCTAGGTGGGCTTGGCGACGGTCGTCCAAGTTCAAGGGTGTAGGCTGATAGTTTAGGCAAATCCGGACTATCTTAAGGCTGAGACCTGATGTCGAGTCACTACGGTGATGAAGTCATTGATGCCATGCTTCCGGGAAAAGCCTCTAAGCGATAGGTTATACGTAATCGTACTCCAAACCGACACAGGTGATCAGGTAGAGAATACCAAGGCGCTTGAGAGAACTCGGGTGAAGGAACTAGGCAAAATGGTACCGTAACTTCGGGAGAAGGTACGCTCCTCACGGTGATGAGACTTGCTCTCTAAGCTGTAGGGAGTCGCAGATACCAGGTGGCTGCAACTGTTTATTAAAAACACAGCACTGTGCAAAATCGAAAGATGACGTATACGGTGTGACGCCTGCCCGGTGCCGGAAGGTTAATTGATGGGGTTAGACTTCGGTCGAAGCTCTTGATCGAAGCCCCGGTAAACGGCGGCCGTAACTATAACGGTCCTAAGGTAGCGAAATTCCTTGTCGGGTAAGTTCCGACCTGCACGAATGGCGTAATGATGGCCACGCTGTCTCCACCCGAGACTCAGTGAAATTGAAATCGCAGTGAAGATGCTGTGTACCCGCGGCTAGACGGAAAGACCCCGTGAACCTTTACTACAGCTTGGCACTGAACATTGACCCTACATGTGTAGGATAGGTGGGAGCCTTTGAAACCTCGTCGCTAGATGGGGTGGAGGCAATCTTGAAATACCACCCTTGTATGCTTGATGTTCTAACGTCGCCCCCTTATCGGGGGTGCGGACAGTGCCTGGTGGGTAGTTTGACTGGGGCGGTCTCCTCCCAAAGAGTAACGGAGGAGCACGAAGGTGGGCTAATCACGGTCGGACATCGTGAGGTTAGTGCAATGGCATAAGCCCGCTTGACTGCGAGAATGACAATTCGAGCAGGTGCGAAAGCAGGTCATAGTGATCCGGTGGTTCTGAATGGAAGGGCCATCGCTCAACGGATAAAAGGTACTCCGGGGATAACAGGCTGATACCGCCCAAGAGTTCATATCGACGGCGGTGTTTGGCACCTCGATGTCGGCTCATCACATCCTGGGGCTGAAGTCGGTCCCAAGGGTATGGCTGTTCGCCATTTAAAGTGGTACGCGAGCTGGGTTTAGAACGTCGTGAGACAGTTCGGTCCCTATCTGCCGTGGGCGTTAGATGATTGAGAGGGGCTGCTCCTAGTACGAGAGGACCGGAGTGGACGAACCGCTGGTGTTCGGGTTGTGATGCCAATCGCATTGCCCGGTAGCTACGTTCGGAATCGATAAGCGCTGAAAGCATCTAAGCGCGAAGCGAGCCTCAAGATGAGTCATCTCTAGACCTTTAAGGTCTCTAAAGGGTTGTCGAAGACTACGACGTTGATAGGCAGGGTGTGTAAGTGCTGCGAGGCATTGAGCTAACCTGTACTAATTGCCCGTGAGGCTTAACCATACAACACCCAAGGGGTTTTACGGACTCCATGAGCACTTGAATGACGTGTTTGAACGAAATTGTAAACACTAGTTAGATTTTCCCAGATTGTATTTATCGCTAATGGCGGTAAATAAAACAGAATTTGCTTGGCGACCATAGCATTATGGACCCACCTGATCCCATGCCGAACTCAGTAGTGAAACGTAATAGCGCCGATGGTAGTGTGGGGTCTCCCCATGTGAGAGTAGGTCATCGCCAGGCTTCAAATTTAGATATACGTATTGAACGACGTGTATCGGATAGACAGATTACTGTTTATCACCGTGTGGAGCGGTAGTTCAGTTGGTTAGAATACCGGCCTGTCACGCCGGGGGTCGCGGGTTCGAGTCCCGTCCGCTCCGCCACTTATACTAAGCCCGAGTCTTACGACTCGGGCTTTTTTACGTTTGTACTTTGGCGAATCATGGTGCGGAATCGATCGTTCAGTTGGTTAGCCTCTTTACCTTTTGACCTTGAAGGCGGCGGCCTATCACGCCGGGGATGTGCTGATTTTTGGTGTGGCAGTTTATCTATATAAAGTCCTGTCCGCTCCGCCACTTATACTAAGCCCCCTTTTGTTTGCAAATAAGAAAGTACGACTTGGGCTTTTTTACATTTGTACTTTGGCGAATCATGACGCGGAAGCGGTCGTTCAGTTGGTTAGCCTCTTTAGCTTGAAGGCAGCGGCCTGTCACGCCGGGGGGCGCTTATTTTCGGTGTGGCAGTTTATCTATATAAAGTCCTGTCCGCTTCGCTACTTATACTCAGCCTGAGTCTTACGACTCGGGCTTTTTTATGTTTATAGTTTATAAAAGATCTCGCTGAGTGATCATTTTGTGGGTTTCTCTGCAGCTGTAGGGTCGACATATAGAGTAATGGTCGAGCTATGTTGTGTAATTACCTCAGTGGTTTCATACCATTACGCTTTTTGGACTGTAAAGAAAAAGGCCAGTGATTTAATCACTGGCCTTGGAATTGTAGGCTTTTCTGCACTGTAGTTTATAGAATCTGATTAAGGATATGGTCAGCCTTAATGGTTTTGATTCGCTTGATAAGCTTTCGCACAGGGGCTGGGTACGACTCGATTTTTTCGATGTACTTGTAGCTGTCAATGCGCAAGGTATGCGTTAGGATCTTATCTAACTCTTGTTGTTTTTGTTCCGCCAAAAGTTGATTTTTATCGTGAACCAAAATGGCATTCTCCAGATCAAGCTTCCAAGCGCGAGGGTTGAGGTTATTACCCGTGATCAACATGAATTTCTTATCTACCCAGATCCCTTTTAGGTGGAAGCTGTTGTCATTGTGCTTCCATAAGTGGATAGAGAGTTGACGCTGGGCAATAGCAGCTTCGTTTTGTTTGGCGAAATTACGAAGATTCACTTCGTATAAGTAAGGTAATCCAGCGATTGTTTTGAATGGTTCACTAGGTGGAATGAAAAAGTCATTCGCTGTTTTGTCACCTACAACGATAGTTACCTTAACACCACGACGAATAGCGCGACGTACTTCACGGCTGATTGTTCGCGGGAAGTTAAAGTACGGGGTACAGATTGTCAGTTCTGTCTGAGCACTTGCTATCAGAGTACAAATATGGCGATTCAGTTTGTTCTTACGCTTACCTAAGCCAACAAGCGGAGTCAGTCCCACCTGGTCTTCGTTAATTGCTTCTGGTTCGAACTCATAGCTTGCACGCTGTAGCGAACTTCGTAGCTGGCGAATTGCACCTTTAAGGTTTTTGGTATCCGGTCGATTCTTCTGATTTAAGCAATTAACAGCATCACTATCGACGAGTACATCGGAGATGAAGTTCGCCATACTATTCGCAAGTTGTTCATTACGAATAACATGGTAGCGGTCGTAGCGGTAGCGATCGTGCTGAGCTAGATAAATATCATTCAAGCTGGCGCCACTATAGATAACCTTGTTATCCACGACAAAGCCTTTCAGGTGGAGTACACCAAAAACTTCACGGTTTCGCACTGGTACGCCTAAAACTTCAATTTGAAATTGATGCTTTTCTGCAAATTCGCGGTATAGCGCCGCATTACCATCTGACTTTTCAGCGCCAATCAGCCCACGTTGAGCACGGTGCCAATCAACCAAGACCTTAATATCTAGCTCTGGATTAGCTTGCTTTGCATTGTATAAGGCTTGTAGCACGCTACGGCCAGCTTCATCATCTTGTAAATAAAGCGCTACAAGGTAGATTCGATGTTTTGCTTGTGCAATCTCACTGAGTAAACGTTCACGGAAAGACCCCGCATCTAGCAGTGTTTCAAGATCTTTCGGGTTGTGTGCAATACGTGGTAATTGCTCAATGAGCTGTCTATTGACTGTAGCTGAATCCATCATCGCCTCGTTTCGCGGCCTATACGATATAAATCTGTTAATTTGATGGGCAATTATATCAGAAAAATATTAAACACCATCACATGTATAGCAGACTTCGCCTTAGTTCTGACCTAACGCAGGTTTCTGATAAATCATTGGAACCAAATTCTTGCCACTTTCGCTATAACGCTTAAAGCGTGAGGCAAGATAATGAGGTAGTTCAGTGTCTTCGATCACGGTGAAATGCGCCCTTTGGTATAAAGGCACAAGGTGGCTGAAGGCAAAGCAATAGCATGGCTGGCTTTCAATTTGTTTTGTTGTCGCGGCGAGTAGCGCATCGCCGACTCCTTTTCCACGGTAATCAGGAATAACTAACATGCCTGTTAGCAGCTGAATATCTTCGATTTTCTTGAAACGAACACAGCTTATTATGCTGTTTCCATCCTCACCGACCCAAATGTCCTCATCTTTTTTCGCTTTGCCTGCTGGGTAATAATTTTTATATAAACGATTAATTAATGGAAACCGTAGTGGCTCTAAAATATGGAAACTTAGCTTGTTCATGGGAAAACACTGCGTTGATTGAATGAATCGGTTAAAATACTGCAATTATTATACAAAGGTATGGTTCGATAGCCGCATGAATATTTTGCCTGAAAAGTCACTCGCACCTTTTCATACATTTCACTTAGATGTGAATGCTGATGTGATCGCTGAAGCTAACAGCCCCGCAGACTTGCTTGCAATTTGGCAGAGTGAAGAGTTTCAGAACCTACCGAAGTTATTATTAGGGCAGGGGAGTAATATGTTATTTACGGCCCCTTTCCAAGGTGTCGTTGTACTTAATCGTATCAAGGGCATCAAGGTTAATGAGACAGCACAAGGTTACCATCTTGATGTTGGGGCTGGCGAAGACTGGCATCAGTTGGTTAAGTGGACTGTTGCGAATGGGATTGCAGGCCTAGAAAATTTGGCTTTAATACCTGGTTGTGTCGGCTCCTCGCCTATACAGAACATAGGGGCTTATGGCGTAGAACTGAAAGACGTCTGCGAGTATGTTGATGTGCTTGACTTAAAGACGGGGGCTCAGGAACGTTTATCGAATCGTGATTGTTTATTCGGTTATCGCGACTCTATCTTTAAGCATGCGTATAAAGATAATAAAGCCATTACGGCTGTTGGTTTGTTTCTCCCGCGTGAGTGGCAGCCTCAATTAGCCTATGGTCCGCTTGCCGAGCTAGATCCCGCATCAATCACAGCACATGATGTTTTCAGCCGTATCTGCACCATTCGACAAGAAAAGCTGCCCGATCCAAATCTGATCGGTAACGCAGGTAGTTTTTTTAAAAACCCCGTCATCTCCATTGCTCTGCGTGATCAAATGTTGGTGTCATACTCTAATTTGCCTAGTTATGCTGTGTCTGACACTGAATGTAAGCTTGCTGCTGGTTGGTTGATCGATCAGTGTGGCTTAAAAGGTTATCAGATTGGTGGCGCTAAAGTGCATCAGCAACAAGCTTTGGTTTTAACTAATACTGGCACAGCGACCTCTGCAGATGTGACACGTTTGGCGGCTTATGTTGTGGAACAGGTGAAATTGAAGTTCGGTATTTGCTTGGAGCACGAAGTTCGCTTCATGTCAGCAACGGCTGAAACGAATTTAGCGGAGGTGATGCGATGAAAGAGCATACCACTCGCTTAACATTAATTCGTGCATTAGCGGACGGAGCTTTTCATTCTGGTGAAACCCTAGGTCAACAGCTGGGCATTTCTCGTGCTGCAATCAGTAAGCATATTAAGGCTCTTCAAGATTGGGGGCTAGATATTTATCGGGTTCAGGGAAAGGGCTATTGCTTGGCGAATGAGCTCGAACTACTTGATTGCGAAAAGATTTTAGCTCAAGTAAAGTGCTCTCACTTGAGTTTAATTCCTGTTATTGATTCAACAAACCAATATTTGTTAGATCGCGTCGGTCAGTTACCGAGTGGTGCAGTTTGCTTAGCTGAGTACCAGCAAGCAGGGCGAGGTCGTCGAGGTCGACAGTGGTTATCGCCTTTTGGCAGTAATTTGTATTTGTCGATGTATTGGCGACTTGATGCGGGTATGGCGGCGGCGATGGGGCTGAGTTTAGTGGTTGGCATTGCTATTGCTGATACATTGACCTCACTCGGTGCACAAAACATTAAGCTAAAATGGCCGAATGACTTGTATTACCAAGATAAAAAGCTGGCCGGCATTTTAACGGAGATGACAGGACAAGCCGGAGATGCTGCCCATTTGGTTATCGGTATGGGGTTAAACATTGCGATGTCTGCTCGTGACGGTGACGCTATAGAGCAGTTGTGGATCAACCTTTCGGATGCGTGTGAAAATGTTCCATCGCGTAATGTCTTGGCTGCGACGCTAATTGAGCGTCTTCAGTGCATACTTGTTGAGTATGAGCAGGTTGGTCTTGCTGGCTTTGTTGATCGTTGGAATGAGTACGATAATTTTTTGAATCGTCCTGTGAAATTATTGATTGGTGAACGTGTGGTTGAAGGAATTGCCCGCGGAATTGATAAGCAGGGCGGGTTATTACTAGAAACTGAGCAAGGTATTACACCTTACATCGGTGGTGAAATCAGCCTCAGGGGTTGTTGATGCAATTATTAATCGAAGCGGGTAACACTTACGTTAAAGTGGCCCAATTGTTTCAAACTGGCGATCTTGAGTTATTAGGTCGTTACCCAAGTAAAAAGTTAGAAATGGTCTTAGAACCCCTGTTAGAAAAAGGAATAAACAGGATTGTCTTTGCCAGTGTTGGGCCTGTTGAAGTTGATAACTCGATTCAGCGCATAGCCCAGCTTGCAAACATACCCGTGCTTCAAGTGAAAACTCTGCGTAAGGATTTTGGAGTAAAGAATGCTTACGCTGAGTATCAGTACCTGGGTGTGGACCGTTGGCTAACATTGGTTGCCATTCGACAAGAGTTCAAGAAGCCGACAGTGATTGTCGACATAGGCACGGCATTAACTTTTGATGTGATGTCTGATGATGGCAAACACCTCGGTGGTTGGATCGCACCGGGTTATCAACTCATGATGAAGTCCGTATTAGAAAACACAACCAAAGTATTCTCCGATCGTGAGCATAGTGAAACGCTGACTTTCTCTGATAATACGGCGGATGGTCTTAAAAATGGTTGCAGAGCAGCATTACTTGGGTTGATTGAATATGGTCTAAAGCAAGCCAAAGATCGCTTAGGGGCTGAGCCTGAAGTGATTTTATGTGGTGGTGGTGTTCGTCATTTACCTGTGTCATGGGCTAAGCACTATCGCCATAAGTCGGAATTAGTTCTTGAAGGGTTAGCTCTTTACGCAAAATGTAGGTAGTGTCTAAAATTTGAACGTTTGAAATAAAAAGCAAAAAAAAAGGCTAAAAAGTATTGCAAGGCTTATACGCTTTCACTAGAATGCGCAGCAATTACGCCGACTTAGCTCAGTAGGTAGAGCAACTGACTTGTAATCAGTAGGTCACCAGTTCGATTCCGGTAGTCGGCACCAGTTTTTGCTACACCCCTGGAGGGGTTCCCGAGTGGCCAAAGGGAACAGATTGTAAATCTGTCGGCTCTGCCTTCGATGGTTCGAATCCATCTCCCTCCACCATTTTCAAACGTTTGAATAGCTCTACGAGTTACGAGTTTTGCGGGCATCGTATAATGGCTATTACCTCAGCCTTCCAAGCTGATGATGCGGGTTCGATTCCCGCTGCCCGCTCCACACTTTTGTGTGCTGATATAGCTCAGTTGGTAGAGCGCACCCTTGGTAAGGGTGAGGTCGGCAGTTCGACTCTGCCTATTAGCACCACTCCTCCCAAGTTACTCTCAAACATTTGATATATACTCTACAAACCCATGATTGGTTGTGTGGTCGTAATGCCACCAAATACCGTGCCTAGAGGGACTATCCATGTCTAAAGAAAAATTTGAACGCGTAAAACCGCACGTTAACGTTGGTACTATCGGCCACGTTGACCACGGTAAAACAACTCTAACTGCTGCTATCTGTACTACACTTGCAAAAGTGTACGGTGGTGTTGCTAAAGATTTCGCATCTATCGATAACGCTCCTGAAGAGCGCGAGCGTGGTATCACAATCTCAACTTCTCACGTTGAGTACGATACTCCAACTCGTCACTACGCACACGTTGACTGTCCTGGACACGCCGATTACGTTAAAAACATGATCACTGGTGCTGCTCAAATGGACGGCGGTATCCTAGTTGTTGCTGCAACTGATGGCCCTATGCCACAGACGCGTGAGCACATCCTTCTTGGTCGTCAGGTTGGTATCCCTTACATCATCGTATTCATGAACAAATGTGACATGGTTGATGATGAAGAGCTACTAGAACTAGTAGAAATGGAAGTTCGTGAACTTCTTTCTGAATACGAATTCCCTGGTGATGACTGCCCAGTAATCATGGGTTCTGCTCTTGGCGCTCTAAACGGCGAGAA
The DNA here is from genome assembly GCF_024346715.1 of Photobacterium swingsii. NCBI lineage: Bacteria > Pseudomonadati > Pseudomonadota > Gammaproteobacteria > Vibrionales > Vibrionaceae > Photobacterium > Photobacterium swingsii. The sequence goes on along the minus strand of NZ_AP024852.1, from coordinate 3,599,529 downwards.
AGAGTGGGAAGACAAGATTGTTGAACTAGCTGAAGCGCTAGATTCTTACATCCCAGAGCCAGAGCGTGCTATCGATCTGCCATTCATCCTTCCAATCGAAGATGTATTCTCAATCCAAGGCCGTGGTACTGTTGTAACTGGTCGTGTTGAGCAAGGTATCATCACTGTAGGTGACGAAGTTGCTATCGTAGGTATCAAAGAAACTACGCTAACTACTTGTACTGGTGTTGAGATGTTCCGTAAACTTCTTGACGAAGGCCGTGCTGGTGAGAACGTTGGTGTTCTTCTACGTGGTACTAAGCGTGATGAAGTTGAGCGTGGTCAAGTTCTTGCTAAGCCAAACTCAATCACTCCACACACTACTTTCACTTCAGAAATCTACGTTCTTTCTAAAGATGAAGGCGGTCGTCACACTCCTTTCTTCAAAGGTTACCGTCCACAGTTCTACTTCCGTACAACTGACGTAACAGGTACTATCGAACTACCTGAAGGCGTAGAAATGGTAATGCCTGGTGATAACATCTCTATGACTGTTACTCTAATCGCGCCAATCGCGATGGACGAAGGTCTACGTTTTGCTATCCGTGAAGGTGGCCGTACAGTTGGTGCTGGTGTTGTTGCAACTATCGTTGAATAATATTTGACGACACGGTACTAAAAAGGGCATCATTTGATGCCCTTTTTCTGCGTTAAATGTCTAAATTGCATGTTTTTTAGCCATTTAACGTAGAGAGAAATTTTGCAGAGATGAAATTTTCTGTTCGTTAATTAATAAGTTAGCGATTGATTTCATTTTCTTTGCCTCGCTTTTGCGGGGTAATTTTCGTCTATATTGAGACTAGTTACAGGTTGGTTGTATGAAAGCGAATGCCGAAAACCCAAGCAGCTCAAGCAATATGGATGGCCTTAAATGGGTTGTCGTAATTGCGCTGCTCGCTGCCGCTGTGGTTGGTAATTACCTGTACAGTGATGTTTCTGTAGTGTTCCGCGCTGCTGCTGTTGTAGTCCTTGTGGCTGCTGCTGGTGGTATTGCTGCACTTACAGCGAAAGGTAAAACCGCGATTACGTTTGCTCGTGAGTCGCGCATGGAAGTCCGCAAGGTAGTATGGCCTACTCGTCAGGAAGCTACGCAGACAACCTTTATCGTTCTAGCTGTCACTGTTGTTATGGCGTTAGCCCTATGGGGCATTGACGGCATTATGGTCCGTCTAGTCCGCCTAGTTACCGGTGTGTGAGGTAAAAGTTCATGAGCGAAGCTCCGAAAAAACGATGGTATGTGGTTCAAGCCTTCTCTGGTTTTGAAGGTCGTGTGGCACAATCACTACGTGAACATATCAAAATGCATGGTATGGAAGACCTATTCGACGAGGTTTTAGTACCTACGGAAGAAGTGGTTGAAGTGCGTGCAGGCCAACGCCGTAAAAGCGAGCGCAAGTTCTTCCCAGGCTATGTACTTGTACAAATGGTGATGAACGATGAAAGCTGGCACTTGGTGCGTAGCATTCCTCGTGTAATGGGCTTCATTGGCGGAACGTCAGATCGTCCAGCGCCTATCTCTGATAAAGAGGCGGCAGCAATCCTTAATCGCCTTGAGAAGGCGAGCGAGTCACCAATTCACAAAACGGTCTTTGAACCAGGTGAAGTGGTACGTGTTACCGATGGTCCATTTGCTGATTTCAACGGTACTGTTGAAGAAGTGGATTACGATAAGAGCCGTATTAAGGTTTCTGTATCGATCTTCGGTCGCGCAACGCCAGTTGAACTAGAATTCGGTCAAGTGGAAAAAAGCTGATCAAAAAACAATCAGCGTGATATTGTCAGGGGCGTGAAATTACATTATAATTTCGCGCCCTTTCGTTAGACGGGGAGTCTATTTTTTAAGAAATAGACGTTTGAACCCAAATTTAGGTATATAGCAATGGCTAAAAAAGTAGAAGCGTACATCAAGCTGCAAGTAGCAGCTGGTGCAGCAAACCCTAGTCCACCGGTTGGTCCAGCACTTGGTCAACACGGTGTTAACATCATGGAATTCTGTAAAGCGTTCAACGCTAAGACTGACTCTCTAGAGAAAGGTCTACCGACTCCAGTTGTTATTACAGTATACAACGACCGTTCTTTCACGTTCATCACTAAGACTCCACCGGCAGCAGTTCTTCTTAAGAAAGCTGCAGGCGTTAAGTCTGGTTCTGGCCGTCCGAACACTGAGAAAGTTGGTACTATTACTGACGCTCAGATCCAAGAGATCGCAGAAACTAAAGCTGCGGACATGACTGGTGCTGACATCGAAGCTATGAAGCGTTCGATTGCTGGTACTGCTCGTTCAATGGGTCTAGTGGTAGAGGGTTAAGACAATGGCAAAACTTACTAAACGTATGCGCGTAATCCGCGAAAAAGTTGATATCACTCGTGAATACGAAATCAACGAAGCTGTTGCTCTTCTTAAAGAACTAGCTACTGCTAAATTTACAGAATCTGTAGACGTTGCAGTTAACCTAGGCATTGATGCACGTAAATCAGACCAAAACGTACGTGGCGCAACTGTGCTACCACACGGTACTGGTCGTGAGATCCGTGTTGCTGTATTCACTCAAGGTGCAAACGCTGAAGCTGCTAAAGAAGCTGGCGCTGACCTAGTGGGTATGGAAGAGCTTGCTGATCAAGTTAAGAAAGGCGAGATGAACTTTGACGTAGTTATCGCATCTCCTGATGCAATGCGCGTTGTAGGTCAGCTTGGTACTATTCTTGGTCCACGCGGTCTAATGCCAAACCCTAAAGTTGGTACTGTAACTCCTAACGTTGCTCAAGCAGTTAAGAATGCTAAAGCTGGTCAGGTTCGTTACCGTAACGACAAAAACGGCATCATCCACACTACTATCGGTAAAGTGGACTTCGATGCTGCACAACTAAAAGAGAACCTAGAAGCTCTTCTAGTTGCACTGAAGAAAGCTAAGCCTTCTTCAGCTAAAGGTACTTTCCTTAAGAAAGTAAGCATCTCTACCACTATGGGTGCAGGTGTAGCGCTAGACCAGAATACTCTGGACACTAACGCACAATAATTTGCAGTAACGCCAAATTGCTGTATAATTTGGCGTTCACAAATTCATGGCTGAGGTTAATTACTTGATAATTAACCTTCGTCAAAGACCGTAGGCGTTCTTTTGAACTTAATATCTACCTACGTAGACGGTGCCAGAACATGATTGATGTAAATCTATCTTGGATCTGCGCCGTAAAGACTCTCCTGTCATACTGGCAGTGAGTGGTGTAATGACTGGGGTAACCCAGCAAAAAATCCAGGAGCTATTCCAATGGCATTAAATCTTCAAGACAAAAAAGCAATTGTTGCTGAAGTCAACGAAGCTGCCAATGGTGCCCTGTCTGCAGTTGTTGCTGACTCTCGTGGCGTTGCAGTTGGTGCGATGACTTCTCTACGTAAACAAGCTCGTGAAAACGGCGTTTACCTGAAAGTTGTTCGTAACACACTAGCACGTCGTGCAGTTGAAGGTACTGATTTTGAATGTCTTAAAGACGTTTTTGTTGGTCCATCACTAATCGGCTTCTCTAACGAGCACCCAGGTGCTGCAGCGCGTCTTTTCAAAGACTTCGCTAAAGAGAACAAAGATTTCGAGATCAAAGCAGCCGCATTCGAAGGCGCTGTTGCTGACGCAGAAATTCTTGCGACACTACCAACTTACGACGAAGCTATTGCACGCCTAATGATGTGCATGAAAGAAGCTTCAGCTGGCAAGCTGGTACGTACTATCGCAGCTGTACGCGATCAGAAAGAAGAAGCAGCGGCTTAATTGTCCCTGTTTTATCTGAACGCTATATTAAATTAATTGTTGATTTCAAAGAGAATTGTTATGTCTATCACTAACGAGCAAATCCTAGACGCAGTTGCAGAAATGTCTGTAATGCAAGTTGTTGAGCTTATCGAAGCTATGGAAGAAAAATTCGGTGTTTCTGCTGCAGCTGCAGTAGTAGCAGGCGGCGCAGCAGCAGAAGCTGCTGAAGAGCAAACTGAGTTTGACGTAATCCTAACAGCTGCTGGTTCACAGAAAGTACAAGTTATCAAAGCTGTACGTGGCGCAACTGGCCTAGGTCTTAAAGAAGCTAAAGCTGTAGTAGACGGCGCGCCAGCACCACTTAAAGAAGGTGTTGACAAAGCTGAAGCTGAAGCTCTTAAAGCTCAACTAGAAGAAGCTGGTGCTTCTGTTGAAATCAAATAATAAATATTTGATTTCTTAGCCTTTTTAGGCTAATGGCTGGTGGCAAAATGCCACCGGCCTTTTTGCGCTGTAGGGTAATGGTAATTTTCACATTGTTTTGTAACCATTATTCACGCAAAAAACAGCTCTATATTCTTTGGAGTTGTTCCTACAATAAACAATGTTACTAGTCACTGTCCCATAGTTGGACAGTTTGGATCACTTATCAGCGATCTGAGGAACCTATGGTTTACTCTTATACCGAGAAAAAGCGTATCCGTAAGGATTTTGGTAAGCGTCCGCAAGTGTTGGACATACCATACTTGCTGTCGATCCAGCTTGAGTCTTTTAAAAAATTCATCGAGCAGGATCCTGAAGGGCATTACGGTCTAGAAGCTGCCTTTCGTTCTGTTTTTCCAATTCAGAGCTACAACGGCAATTCCGAGCTGCAATACGTTAGCTATCGTCTCGGTGAGCCGGTCTTCGATGTTAAAGAATGTCAGATTCGTGGCGTAACATATTCAGCTCCACTACGCGTGAAGCTTCGTCTTGTTATGTACGATAAAGACGCGCCTGCTGGCACCGTAAAAGACATCAAAGAACAAGAAGTTTACATGGGCGAAATTCCGCTCATGACAGATAACGGTACATTCGTTATTAACGGTACCGAGAGGGTTATCGTATCCCAGCTGCACCGTAGCCCGGGTGTCTTCTTCGACAGCGATAAGGGTAAGACCCACTCCTCAGGTAAAGTGCTATATAACGCACGCGTAATCCCATACCGTGGTTCATGGTTGGATTTCGAGTTTGATCCTAAGGATAACGTATTCGTACGTATCGACCGTCGTCGTAAGCTTCCTGCTTCAATCATTCTTCGTGCTCTAGGTAAAACTACTGAAGAGATCCTTGACCTATTCTTCGAAAAAGTAAATTTCGAAGTTCAAGGCACTGCTTTAGTAATGGAACTAGTACCTGATCGTCTTCGTGGCGAAACTGCAAGCTTCGATATCGAAGCAAACGGTAAGGTGTACGTTGAAACTGGTCGTCGTATCACTGCCCGTCATATTCGCCAACTAGGCAAAGACGGCGTAGATCATATCGAAGTACCTGTTGAATACATTGTAGGCAAGATTTCTTCTCGCGATTACGTGAATGAAGAGACTGGCGAGCTGATTGTTTCAGCTAACCAAGAATTGAGCCTAGAATCACTAGCATTGCTATCTCAGGCTGGTCACAAGTCTATCCAGACGTTATTTACTAACGATCTAGACTTTGGTCCGTACATGTCTGAAACGCTACGCGTTGACAGCACAACAGATCGTCTAAGTGCGCTTGTAGAAATCTACCGCATGATGCGCCCTGGTGAGCCGCCAACACGTGAAGCTGCTGAGCAACTGTTTGAAAGTCTGTTCTTCTCTGAAGATCGTTACGACCTATCTGCTGTAGGCCGTATGAAATTCAACAGCTCTATGCTACGTGACGAAACAACAGGTTCAGGCACACTAGACGAGCACGACATCATTGATGTTATGCGTAAATTGATCGACATCCGTAACGGTCGTGGTGAAGTTGATGATATCGACCACCTTGGTAACCGTCGTATTCGTTCAGTTGGCGAAATGGCTGAAAACCAATTCCGCGTTGGTCTAGTACGTGTTGAGCGTGCAGTTAAAGAGCGTCTAAGCCTAGGCGATCTTGATGCAATCATGCCTCAAGACCTAATTAACGCTAAGCCAATTTCTGCGGCAGTAAAAGAGTTCTTTGGCTCTTCGCAACTGTCTCAGTTTATGGACCAGAACAACCCACTGTCAGAAGTTACTCACAAACGTCGTATCTCGGCGCTTGGTCCAGGTGGTCTGACTCGTGAACGTGCTGGCTTTGAGGTTCGAGATGTACACGCGACTCACTACGGTCGTCTATGTCCAATCGAGACCCCAGAAGGTCCAAACATCGGTCTTATCAACTCACTTTCAGCGTTTGCTCAATGTAACCCTTACGGTTTCCTTGAAACGCCTTACCGTAAAGTTGTTGATGGTAAAGTTACCGAAGAAATTGAATACCTGTCTGCAATCGAAGAAGGTCAATACGTTATCGCACAGGCGAATGCCGCGCTTAACGAAGACGGTTCTTTTGCTGACGAACTGATCACTGCACGTCAGAAAGGTGATTCAGGTCTGCACCCACGTGACCACGTTCAATACATGGACGTTGCAACCAACCAGGTTGTATCTGTGGCGGCATCCCTAATCCCGTTCCTTGAACACGATGATGCTAACCGTGCCCTTATGGGTGCGAACATGCAACGTCAGGCAGTTCCAACACTACGCGCTGATAAGCCGTTAGTTGGTACTGGTATCGAGCGTAACGTAGCGGTTGACTCAGGTGTAACAGCTGTTGCTAAACGTGGCGGTATGGTTCAGTCAGTAGATGCTTCTCGTATCGTTGTTAAAGTTAACGAAAGCGAGCTAGTACCTGGCGAAGCTGGTATCGACATTTACAACCTGACGAAGTACACCCGTTCTAACCAGAACACATGTATTAACCAGCGTCCAACTGTACTACCTGGCGAGCCAGTAGCACGTGGTGATGTTCTTGCTGATGGTCCTTCAACAGACCTTGGTGAGCTAGCGCTTGGTCAAAACATGCGTATCGCATTCATGCCTTGGAACGGTTACAACTTCGAGGATTCCATCTTAGTATCTGAGCGTGTTGTACAGGAAGATCGCCTGACAACTATCCACATTCAAGAACTATCTTGTGTGGCTCGTGATACTAAACTTGGCTCAGAAGAAATCACTGCCGATATCCCTAACGTGGGTGAAGCAGCGCTATCTAAGCTGGATGAATCAGGTATCGTTTACATCGGTGCGGAAGTTAAAGGCGGCGACATTCTGGTAGGTAAAGTGACACCGAAAGGTGAAACGCAACTGACTCCAGAAGAGAAGCTACTTCGTGCAATCTTCGGTGAGAAAGCGTCTGATGTTAAAGACTCTTCTCTACGTGTACCTAACTCAGTGTCTGGTACCATCATCGACGTTCAAGTCTTTACTCGCGATGGCGTAGAAAAAGACAAGCGTGCGCTTGAAATCGAAGAAATGCAGCTTAAAGAAGCGAAGAAAGACATCACAGAAGAATTCCAGATCCTTGAGGGTGGTCTTCTTGCTCGTGTTCGTACACTGCTTCTTTCTGCGGGCTACAGCGAAGATAAAATGTCTTCAATGAACCGTGAAACGCTGTTTGCACAAACGCTTGACGATGAAAACCTGCAAAACCAACTAGAGCAGTTGGCTGAGCAGTACGATGAGCTTAAAGCTGAATTCGATAAGAAGTTCGAAACCAAGCGTCGTAAGATCACACAGGGCGATGACTTAGCACCTGGCGTACTTAAGATTGTTAAAGTATACCTAGCTGTTAAACGTCGTATCCAGCCTGGTGATAAGATGGCGGGTCGTCACGGTAACAAAGGTGTAATCTCTAAGATTAACCCTGTTGAAGATATGCCGTACGATGAAAAAGGTCAGACTGTCGACATCGTTCTGAACCCACTGGGTGTACCATCTCGTATGAACATCGGTCAGATCCTGGAGACTCACTTGGGTCTTGCAGCGAAAGGTATCGGTGACAAACTTAACGAGATGCTGAAACAGCAACAAGAGCTTCATAAGTTCCGTAACTTCCTGCAGAAAGTTTACGATCTAGGCGATACTCGCCAGAACGTAGATATTGCAGAGTTATCTGACGATGAAGTACGTACGCTGGTTCAGAACCTACGTAAAGGTCTACCAATTGCAACGCCTGTATTTGATGGTGCTCCTGAGAAATCTATCAAAGAACTGCTGAAGCTTGGTGATCTACCAGAGTCTGGTCAGTTGAAACTGTTTGACGGTCGCACCGGTGATGCGTTTGAGCGTCCTGTAACTGTTGGTTACATGTACATGCTGAAACTAAACCACTTGGTTGATGACAAGATGCATGCCCGTTCTACCGGTTCTTACAGCCTAGTTACTCAGCAGCCGCTGGGTGGTAAAGCTCAGTTCGGTGGTCAGCGTTTCGGTGAGATGGAAGTATGGGCGCTAGAAGCATATGGCGCAGCTTACACTCTACAGGAAATGCTAACTGTTAAGTCGGATGACGTTAACGGCCGTACGAAGATGTACAAAAACATCGTCGATGGCGACCATCGTATGGAACCTGGTATGCCGGAATCGTTCAACGTATTGTTGAAAGAAATCCGCTCGTTGGGTATCAACATCGAGCTGGAAGACGAATAAGCAGGCATAAGCCATACTTATTAGTTACTCCGGTATATATATGAAGGCGCCAGCAGACTGGCGCCTTTATGGGTCAACTCCTCACAGGAGCCGAATGTGAAAGACTTACTTAAGTTTCTGAAAGCACAACATAAGACCGAAGAATTTGATGCAATCAAAATCGGTCTTGCTTCACCTGACATGATCCGTTCATGGTCTTTTGGTGAAGTTAAAAAGCCAGAAACCATCAACTACCGTACCTTTAAGCCTGAGCGTGACGGTCTTTTCTGTGCACGTATCTTTGGCCCGGTAAAAGACTACGAATGTCTTTGTGGTAAATACAAGCGCCTTAAACACCGCGGTGTTATTTGTGAAAAATGTGGCGTAGAAGTAACTCAGACTAAAGTACGTCGTGAGCGTATGGGTCACATTGAGCTTGCTTCACCTGTAGCCCACATCTGGTTCTTAAAGTCACTTCCGTCTCGTATCGGTCTGTTAATGGACATCCCGCTACGTGATATCGAACGTGTTCTTTACTTCGAATCATATGTAGTTATCGAACCAGGCATGACCAACCTTGAGCGTAGCCAACTGCTTTCAGAAGAGCAGTACTTGGATGCACTTGAAGAGTGGGGCGATGAGTTCGACGCTAAGATGGGTGCAGAAGCGGTTAAAGCACTTTTAGGCAACATGGACCTAAATGCTGAAATCGAAAACATGCGCGAAGAGCTAGAAGAAACTAACTCTGAAACTAAGCGTAAGAAACTGACCAAGCGTCTTAAGCTTGTTGAAGCATTCCTACAGTCAGGTAACAACCCAGAGTGGATGATCCTGTCTGTACTGCCAGTACTACCGCCGGATCTTCGTCCGTTGGTACCGCTAGATGGTGGCCGTTTCGCTACTTCAGATCTGAATGATCTGTACCGTCGCGTAATTAACCGTAACAACCGTCTGAAGCGTCTACTGGATCTAGCAGCACCTGACATTATCGTACGTAACGAAAAACGTATGCTTCAGGAGTCTGTAGATGCATTGCTTGATAACGGTCGTCGTGGCCGCGCTATCACAGGTTCAAACAAACGTCCTCTGAAATCTCTTGCTGATATGATCAAGGGTAAACAAGGTCGTTTCCGTCAGAACTTGCTTGGTAAGCGTGTAGACTACTCAGGTCGTTCTGTTATCACAGTAGGTCCATACCTACGCCTGCATCAGTGTGGTCTTCCTAAGAAGATGGCACTAGAGCTATTCAAACCGTTTATCTACGGCAAACTAGAAACTCGTGGCCTAGCGACGACGATCAAAGCTGCTAAGAAAATGGTTGAGCGCGAAGAAGCTGTTGTTTGGGATATCCTAGACGAAGTGATCCGCGAACACCCAGTAATGCTTAACCGTGCACCAACACTGCACCGTCTAGGTATTCAGGCATTTGAACCAGTACTAATCGAAGGTAAAGCGATTCAGCTTCACCCACTAGTGTGTGCGGCATACAACGCCGACTTCGATGGTGACCAGATGGCGGTACACGTACCTCTAACTCTGGAAGCACAGCTTGAAGCACGTGCACTGATGATGTCTACCAACAACATCCTATCGCCAGCGTCTGGTGATCCTATCATCGTACCTTCTCAGGACGTTGTATTGGGTCTTTACTACATGACGCGTGACAAGATCAACGCGAAGGGTGAAGGCATGTACCTTGAAGGCTCGTCTGAAGCTGAAAAGGCATACCGCACTGGTAACGCAGAACTACACGCTCGCGTGAAAGTTCGCATCACAGAACACCGTTACGACGAGCAAGGCAACCTAGTTGCTGATACTAAGCTTGTTGATACAACGGTTGGTCGTGCAATCCTATGGCAAATTGTTCCTAAAGGTCTTTCTTTCGATCTTGTGAACACTGAAGCACTGGGTAAGAAACAAATTTCTAAGCTGCTTAACACTTGTTACCGTGAATTGGGCATGAAAGACACTGTAGTCTTCGCTGACCAAATCATGTACACAGGTTTTGCATACGCTGCACTATCTGGTGTGTCTGTAGGTATCGACGATATGGTTGTACCTGAAGCGAAATACACCAAGATCGCAGAAGCAGAAGCAGAAGTTGCTGAAATCCAAGAGCAGTTCCAATCTGGTCTTGTAACAGCTGGCGAACGTTACAACAAAGTTATCGATATCTGGGCAACAGCGAATGAGCAAGTTGCTAAAGCGATGATGGATAACTTGTCGTTTGATACTGTTGTTAACCGTGATGGTGAAGAAGAACAACAGAAATCGTTCAACAGCGTTTACATGATGGCCGATTCTGGTGCTCGTGGTTCTGCAGCGCAGATTCGTCAGCTTGCTGGTATGCGTGGTCTGATGGCTAAGCCGGATGGCTCAATCATCGAAACGCCGATCACTGCGAACTTCCGTGAAGGTCTGAACGTACTACAGTACTTCATCTCTACGCACGGTGCTCGTAAGGGTCTTGCCGATACAGCACTTAAGACAGCGAACTCAGGTTACCTAACACGTCGTCTAGTAGACGTAGCACAAGACGTAGTAATCACTGCGGATGATTGTGGTACGCACGCTGGTATCACTATGATGCCTCTAATCGAAGGCGGTGACGTTAAAGAGCAACTGGGTGATCGTGTTCTTGGTCGTGTTGTGGCTGAAGACGTTATCAAACCTGGTACAGATGAAGTTCTTGCACCACGTAACACGCTTCTTGATGAGAAGTGGTGTGAAATCCTGGAAGAGAACTCTGTAGACCAAGTTAAAGTACGTTCTGTTGTAACATGTGAAAACGACTTCGGTTGTTGTAAGCACTGTTACGGTCGTGATCTTGCGCGTGGTCACTTGGTGAACACTGGTGAAGCAGTAGGTGTTGTTGCTGCACAATCAATCGGTGAACCAGGTACACAGCTAACGATGCGTACGTTCCACATCGGTGGTGCGGCATCTGCAGCAGCGGCTGAAAACAGCATCCAAGTTAAGAACACAGGTTCTGTTAAACTACAGAATGCTAAGTTCGTAACTAACAACGAAGGTAAGCTAGTTATTACTTCTCGTGCGTCTCAAATGAGCATCATTGATGAATTTGGCCGTACTAAAGAGAACTACAAACTGCCTTACGGTTCACACCTGTCGAAAGGCGACGGTGAAGAAGTTCGAGCTGGCGACGTAGTTGCTAACTGGGACCCACACACAATGCCAATCATCACTGAAGTGGCAGGTCGTATCCAATTCGTTGATATGATTGATGGTGTGACGATCTCTCGTCAAACTGATGACCTAACGGGTCTGTCTATGATTACCCTACTAGACGCTGCTGAGCGTACTGGTGCAGGTAAAGACATGCGTCCAACGGTTAAATTGGTTGATGAGCAAGGTAACGATGTAATGATCGCCGGCACTGAAATGCCAGCACAATACTTCCTACCTGGTAAAGCGATCGTACAACTAGAAGACGGTGCTGAAGTTGGCATCGGTGATACGCTAGCGCGTATTCCACAAGCTTCTGGCGGTACTAAAGATATCACCGGTGGTCTACCACGAGTTGCTGACCTATTCGAAGCACGTAAGCCGAAAGAGCCTGCAATTCTTGCAGAAATCACGGGTACAGTTTCGTTTGGTAAAGAAACGAAGGGTAAACGTCGCCTAATCATCACGCCTGCTGAAGGCAACGCATACGAAGAAATGATCCCTAAATGGCGTCAGTTGAACGTATTCGAAGGTGAGAAGGTTGAATGTGGTGATGTAATCGCTGATGGTCCAGAAACTCCGCACGATATTCTACGTCTACGTGGTGTACACGCAGTAGCAGAATACATTGTGAACGAAGTTCAGGAAGTTTATCGTCTACAAGGCGTTAAGATTAACGATAAGCACATCGAGACTATCGTTCGTCAAATGCTGCGTAAGGTAACTATCGTAGCGGCAGGTGACTCTGAGTTCCTACCGGGCGAGCAAGTTGAATTCTCTCGCGTAACAATCGCAAACCGTCAGCTAGAAGCTGAAGGCAAGCTGATTGCGACATACTCTCGTGACCTTCTAGGTATCACGAAAGCATCGCTAGCGACTGAGTCATTCATCTCTGCTGCATCGTTCCAAGAAACGACGCGCGTACTTACTGAAGCTGCGGTTTCTGGTAAGCGTGATGAGCTTCGTGGTCTGAAAGAAAACGTAATCGTTGGTCGTCTAATTCCAGCGGGTACCGGTTTCGCTTACCACCAACGCCGTCAAGACGAGCGTAATGCAGAACTTGAGCCAGTAGCGCCTCAAGTAGATCAAGAGCAAGCGACTCAAGATCTTGCAGCACTGCTTAACGCGGGTCTGAACGACGATTAATCATCGTAGTCATACTTGATTGATATTAAAAAGGCATCCTTAGGGATGCCTTTTTGTTTTCTGGCGTTTATAGCGGAAAGGTAAGATAGATTGGTGGATGATAGTGCCGAGGGCAGCACTTGCTTTCGTTAATATGTGGCAGATAATGGGGTATTACAGGCACAACGAGAAGCAGCTAGGCTGCCTCACCGTTATCTGTTACTTGCTGGCCTTTATGCGCCCGGAGGGCAAGCCAGGCTTTCGCTGATTAATTCAATCAGCTTATCTTCAAGTGCAAAACGCTGCTCGATAAGCTCACCAACTGCGGATAAGTGCTGATCGAAACTATCCATCGTTGTGGCTTCATCAGCATCACAATAGCGGTCAGCGAAATTTAATAGGGGATCGGTCGTTTGGGTGATTCTTACGTATAGCTGGGAGATATCTTCAGTCGGAGAATATCCCGTATCGTTCCAGCGTGCCATCACCATGTCATAGATCTTAAAATGGCCAGCGGAAATATAATCGACGAGTTGTTGCGAGAATAGTTGTAATTGAGAGGCTTCAGGTAGTTGATTTTTACTGCTTTCAAAGGGCGGTAGCCCTGCAAGTTTACAGTAATCAATCAGCAACTGTTGACGTGACATTAACCAGTGGTCAATGACGTCGCTGGTGCCGCCCCATTGTTGTTGTACTTGCTCAAATTTACTCAACATGACCATGCCCTCATGATCTACCAGTATCCTAACAAGATACTATACCTATGAAACTCTTAATAAAGAGAACCTTGTATGCGGATTCATATTCCGTTATCAAGTTTAGATTGCCAGTAAAAACGGTACCCTGCAAGGATGGATGTAACATTGATGTTAAATAAACAAGAAATAGCGTATTGGTGTGTAGTACAAGATCGTAAGGTTTACCTTCCATTTGGTGAACTTCCACTACTTACTGCCAATGAATTGGCGTTTGATACTGATTTGGCAAGAAAAGTTGGTGAATACAATAATCACCCTGTGTATTGGCTTGAAGCGCCCGAAGCGCTGAATAGTGCAGATTTTCACACTCAACGTGAATTATTGGATGTGGCGCCAGCTTTATTTGATTTAGTGGGGCGTGCAACGCAACTGTCGCATATGCTGCATACCCAAAAATATTGTCCGTCGTGCGGTGGCCAATGCCAGTTAGCTGAAATGGATATTGCCATGGTGTGCCAGCAGTGCGATAGCCACCACTACCCGCGTATTTCACCGTGCGTGATTGTCGCAGTGCGCCGTGGTGACGAGTTGTTGTTAGCACAGCACCCTCGCCATAAGACAGGCATGTACACTGTTATTGCAGGCTTTGTTGAAGCGGGTGAAACGCTAGAGCAATGCGTGGCTCGTGAAGTATTAGAAGAAACGGGGATCATTGTCAGTAATATTCGTTATGTCGGCAGCCAGCCGTGGGCATTTCCATCTAATTTAATGATGGGCTTTTTAGCCGACTACCAAAGCGGTGAATTAAAGCCAGATTATACTGAGTTGAGTGATGCTGTTTGGGCCACGAAAGCAACCCTGCCTGAGGTTGCTCCTAAGGGAACTATTGCTCGGCACCTTATCGAATTATCGTTAGAAAAAATGAAATAACTCTAAAGAGGTAGGGAGGGAGTCAGAGATAAAAAAACCCTCCGAAGGGAGGGATAAGGTGTGATTCATTACTCTCTGATGAGTAAGTCGTTGTTATTATTGCTAGCACGCTCGTTTTGTATCACGTCTTATGGCTCTCTCACAAATAGAGTAATCAGAATGTTGCAGTAAACTTGATCTGCTTAACAATTGCCCTCTTTTGTTGCCGCTAGGGAGTGATACAATACGCGACAGAATTTACCCATGGAGTTTCAAATGAGCGAATTAAAGAATGACCGTTACCTACGTGCGTTGCTAAAGCAACCAGTAGATTGCACCCCTGTGTGGATGATGCGTCAAGCTGGCCGTTATCTTCCAGAATACCGTGCGACACGTAGCGTTGCTGGTGATTTCATGTCGCTGTGTAAGAATGCTGAGCTGGCAAGTGAAGTAACCCTTCAGCCACTGCGTCGTTTCCCACTTGATGCGGCGATCCTATTCTCAGACATTCTAACCATTCCAGATGCGATGGGTCTGGGTCTTTACTTTGAAGCAGGTGAAGGTCCTAAATTTGAGCGTCCAATTACTTGCAAAGCCGACGTAGAAAAAATTGGCCTGCCCGATCCTGAAGGTGAACTGCAATACGTTATGAACGCAGTGCGTCAGATCCGTAAAGATCTTCAAGGTGAAGTGCCGCTGATCGGTTTCTCTGGTAGCCCATGGACACTAGCGACTTACATGGTTGAAGGTGGTAGCTCAAAAGCCTTCACCAAGATCAAGAAGATGATGTATGCAGAGCCACAAACCCTACACCTATTGCTCGATAAACTGGCTGATAGCGTGATTGAATACCTCAACGCACAAATCAAAGCGGGTGCGCAATCTGTGATGGTATTTGATACTTGGGGCGGTGTACTGACACCACGTGATTACAACGAGTTCTCACTGCGTTACATGCACAAGATTGTTGATGGTCTGATCCGTGAAAACGAAGGCCGCCGTGTACCTGTCACCCTATTCACCAAAAATGGTGGCATGTGGTTAGAGCAAATCGCAGCAACAGGCTGTGACGCGGTTGGTCTAGATTGGACGATTAATATTGCGGATGCCAAAGCACGTATTGGCGATAAAGTTGCACTGCAAGGCAACATGGATCCTTCTATGTTATATGCTCAACCTGAGCGTATTCGCCAAGAAGTGGCAACTATCCTTGAAGGTTACGGTGACGAAGGTACAGGCCATGTCTTTAACCTAGGCCACGGTATTCACCTAGATGTGCCGCCTGAAAACGCGGGTGTATTTGTAGAAGCAGTGCATGAGCTGTCTAAGCCATACCACAAATAATACGTTAACGCTTAGCCTTAGCTGTTTTGAGTGAGGTAACGCGTGACATAAAGATGAATGAACAGCCCATACCTCTACGGTGTGGGCTTTTTTTGTCTCAAGATAAAGTCTTATTACTTCAGGTGCTGGTGGACGTAATCACGGATATAAGGCACTACGTCTTCTTCAAACCATGGGTTACGTTTAAGCCACAGCGTATTACGTGGCGATGGGTGAGGCAGCGGCAAATATTGCGGTGCCCACGTTCGCCACTGCTTAACGGTCTCAGTCAGTGTTTTGGGTTTATCCGTTAGGTAGTGCTTTTGTGCGTACTGACCGATGAGCAAAGTCATGCCGATCTTAGGCAGCACTGGCAATAGTTGAGGGTGCCAATGAGGGGCACACTCTGGTCGTGGCGGTAGATCGCCTGATTTTCCTTTGCCGGGGTAGCAAAGTCCCATGGGTATAATGGCTATTTTACTACTGTCATAGAATATGTCAGGTGGAAGATCGAGCCAAGTACGCAAACGCTCACCGCTGGGGTCATTCCATGGTATGCCAGTTTCATGGACGCGAGTGCCAGGTGCTTGCCCAATAATCAACAATCGTGCCTGTGGGTTTGCTTGAACAATAGGGCGAGGACCCAATGGGAGATGATCGTGGCAGATCGTGCACGCGCGCACACGATCTAGCAGGTTGCTAAAATGTTGCGTCATCTTGTGTTAGTAGCCTTGTTGGAAGTCTACTGAGTATTGTAGCGCTTGTTGCTGACGGAAACGGTGGTAGTTTTCGGTAAAGATAGTCATAACTTGCTCGGGAAAACTTTCCGCCGCGATATGTGGGGTGATTGTGATGTGTTCACTTGCCCAGAATGGATGTGCGGGTGGTAAAGGTTCTTGTTTGAAGACATCCAGATAAGCGTGGGCAATATGTCCCTGTTTGATAGCGGTTAATAACCCGTGCTCGCAGATGGCATTACCGCGCCCGACATTAAATAACAATGCCTGTTTGCAGGCTTGTAGGCTGGTGGCATTGAGCAAATCATTGGTTTCTGTGGTCGCAGGCAAGGTTGAGACGATGACATCAGCCTGAGCCAAGGCATCGCTGAGTGATTCATGAGAATAGCTGCGAGCAAACGCAGGGTTATTATGATGGCCTCGGCGGTTGACGCCAATAACGGTTAAACCTAATGCTTGACTCGCTTGGGCTAAGTGCGTGCCGATCGACCCTGTGCCTAAGATGACAATCTTCAGATCGGCTAATGAACGATAGGGCTGAGGCTGCCAAGCCTGTCGTTGGTTTAGCTGCTGATAATGACTGATATGGCGAAAGCGATCGATCAGAAACCCCAGTACATATTCACTGATTAGCTGGCCAAAATAGCCTCGTACATTGGTCAAACGATAATCGCGGCGTAGCTGAGGTGCCGTTAGCGCATCAACTCCAGCAAAGGTGGATTGTAGCCACTGTAATTTGGGGTAGTCATCCAGTTGATCCGCAATTCGTGGCGGATCCGCTAGAATGATAGTGGCTTGTTGAGGATCGTCGGTTACGCTCAAGTCTGGCAGAGAGGATTGAGCGAGTAAATCGCGGTAAACCCGATGTTGACGCGAGACGATCATTACCTTGTGCATGCCATTTTCCTTTTGGGCTGATGAATATGGTGGGATTCTTATCGATCTTGCTGTTGAAGCCTGTAGTTAATTGTTCAGCTTGGTATTATCAAGTAGAATTCGTTGCAAACCACTATCGCAGATTATTCCATGCTAAAAAATCCAGTTCAGCTTCGTTTAGAGAAATTAGAACCGTGGCAACACCTTACTTTTATGGTGTCGTTATGTGAACGTATGTATCCCAATTATGTGCTGTTCTGTGAGGAAACGGAGTTTGCCGACGCTTATACCTACCGCGTTATCCTCGATAGCATCTGGGAAATCTTAACGGTTAAATCGGCAAAGATTAACTTCGAAAAGCAATTAGAAAAGCTTGAAGATATGGTCCCAAGTGCTGATGATTTTGACCTTTACGCGGTGAATCCTGCAATTGACGCTTGTGTCGCTTTGGCTGATTTACTCCACGCCATGCTGGATCGTGATCTTATGCTGGAGACGATCAACAAGATCAGTTCGCTGTCAGCAGAAACCGTTGCGGATTTAGAAATGGCTCGCTCGGGTGAAGAAATCACCAACGAGAACCAAAAAGAAAATGAAGCCGTATGTGAAGAGTGGGATGTGCAGTGGGCAATTTTCCGCGCACTGAAAGATGCAGAGAAACGTGATATTGAACTAATTCGTAGCTTACGCGATGAGCTTCGTGATGAACCTGTTAGTAATATCGGTATTGCTTTATAAGCAGCATTGAATCGCATCATTCTATTAAGGAGCCGAATGGCTCCTTTTTTGTGCGTATTGTTTGTCGTTTATCCCGCTTATAGGGTGTTTGTGTTTGTTAGTCACTTGTTAAGTGAATAGTTCTGCTTTGAGAGTCAAAAACCAGCGCAATATGCTGATTACTGGTTGTGGTGTAATCCAAAAAACTTATTTTATTTTGGTGCTTGTTTGTTATCGTCGAGACGTTTATAACATTAGCCATCGAACGAAAAGAGGATGTCCCTCTTTTTATGATTATGGATAGTCCCTGTTTAGGGGTAGGAGTCACTGTGAATACATTCGTACGCACAATTTGTCAGAATATCGCACTGGTTGCGATGCCTGCGCTACTCCTCCTCTCTCTGAACCTGATTCGGAGCTGACAGGCTATACGCAATTTCTGTCAGCTTGAGAAAGTTGGCAGGAATAATATCAATAATATCCCTCCTTACTAACTTTCCTCCAAGCTGATTTCACTACACCGATATACCAATGCAAACACAGCCAATTTGGTCACCTTATTGATCTGGCTTTGGTAATGAAACGCCGAGGATAACTATGTTAAGTGCACGCAATATCGCCGCTTTAGGCTTTATGACCTTCGCCATGTATTTGGGCGCAGGCAATCTAATTTTCCCTCCCTTTTTGGGCTATCAAGCGGGTGATCACTTCTTAAGTGGCATGGTTGGCTTTTTGCTTACAGGCGTTGGGTTACCAGCATTAGCGCTGGTAATGGTGGCTATCGTAAATGGCTCTGACAATCTAACCGCGGCACTACCACGCCGTGTTGCAACCAGCTTTTGGGTGATGGTCTTCATTGTTATTGGCCCTGCTTTTATTATTCCTCGTGCCATTACGGTTGCTTATCAATTTACTTTCGCCCCTTTTGTTGGCGATGCCGCGCTTCCTTTTTTCTCTGCAGCTTTTTGTTTAGCGGCTATCTTATTTTCGTTGTATCCAGGTAAGCTGGTGGACTCGCTAGGTAAATGGCTAACGCCGGTCTTGATTGTAATGCTAACGACCTTGGGTGTTTTCGCGGTGGCGTTTCCTGGTGGGGATGTTGTGACAACCGCTGAAGTGTATCAACAGAATGCTTTAGCAGAAGGTCTAACTCAGGGCTACATGACGATGGATGCGCTGGGTTCTATTGGTTTTGGTTGGGTTATTTTCCGCGCGATTCAGGGTATGGGTGTCACTGCACCGAAAGCAATTGCGAAATATACCTTTTACGCAGCAGCGATGTATGCCGTCGCGATGGCCTTGGTTTATATTGCATTAGCTTATATCGGGAGTACCAGCGCAGATCTAGGCTCAGATTTCTCAAACGGTGGTGAAATCTTAACGGCATTTACGACCTTGCACTTTGGTGTTTATGGTACCTTGCTATTGGGCTCTGTCATGGTATTGGCGTGTTTGACGACTGCGATTGGTGTTACGACAGCAGGCAGTGAATTCTACAGTCGTACATTTACCCCGGTATCGTACAAGGCCAGTGTGTGGGCAACCATGATAGCGTCTGGCTTGGTGGCAAATATTGGTTTGGATCAGTTGCTAGCGATTACTTTACCTGTTGTTGTAGCCTTACACCCGATTGCGATTGTATTGCTATTTATTGCCCCGGTACGCAAGCGCTTAACCCAAGGAGCCGTGATGGCAACGGTTATCACAACAACGGTGTTTGGTTGTGTGGATGCATTACATATCTTAGGTAAGATGCCGACAGGCTTAAATGAGACACTAGAGCAATCACTGCCGCTTTATAATTTCTATGCAAGCTGGATTATGCCAGCGGTCGTGATGTTAGTGATGAGCTTGGTGTACTCAATGTCTAAAATGAAAGCGCGCTCAGCAGAGATGGCATCAGTTGCATCATAGTGAGTGATGTAAAGAGGCCAACTGGCAGGTTAAGCACGTAAAAAAAGGGACCGTTAGGTCCCTTTTTGTTTTCGGATAGCAGCATGGCAGCATGCTATACCTTGTCTTATTCTTCGTCTTTGCTTTCAATAACACCGTGAAGTTTTTTCCAGCGTTCCCAGCGTTGAAATGCCAATTGCTGCATGTCGGTGTTGGTGTCGGCTTCATCGACAATTTCTTCACCCACTAGGCTTTCAAATACATCTTCAAGGGTGACGAGGCCCTGAACCGTACCGTATTCATCGACCACCAATGCCAGCTGGGAGCGTTCCTTCATTAAACGCTCAAAGGCTGTAGGGACGCTCACCGTATTTAACACCACAGGAATAGGGCGCATTAATGCACCTAATTCTTGGCCACCACGACCAGCTTGGCTTTCGGCAAACAGCTCTAGTCGGTGCACAAAACCCAGAATATTGTCTTTTTGCTCACTGTAAACCAGCGGACGTGAAAACGGACTATCTTTGTGTGCGCTTAAGAACTCATTGATTGTTTGCTCAGCTTCTACACGGAATAACACTGGGCGTGGTGTCATGATTTTGGTGATGCTGACGTTACGAAACTCCAGCAAGTTTGCCAGTATTTTGGATTCCCCTTCTGCGAGCTCACCAGATTCACGGGCTAGCATCGCCATCGCGGAAAGTTCATCGCGTAATTTAGGCGCTTCATGACCGTGTGCCAAACGACGAGTGATTTGCTCTGACACCCAAACAAATGGCGTTAATGCCCATACCATCCAGCGTAAGACTGTCGCTGACATAGGTGCCAGTTGACGCCAATATGTTGCGCCGATGGTTTTCGGAATGATTTCTGAAAATAATAAAATAGCGAAGGTTAGGAAGGCTGAGAAAACCCCTAGCCATTGGCTACCAAATACAATCGCAGCTTGTGCACCGGCAGTGGCAGCACCCACGGTATGTGCAATGGTATTCAAGGTTAAGATTGATGCCAGTGGGCGATCAATATTGTCTTTTAGGGCGGCTAAACGAGGAGCCACCGGGTGGTTTTGTTGACGCAATGTGCCAATGTAGCTTGGCGATATACTCAAAAGAACAGCTTCTAACACCGAACATATAAACGAAACACCAATCGCAACTGCGATGTAAATCGTAAGGAGTAACATGGTTACCTGCATTTTATTAATAGACTACGTTTATATTATTCGTCCTTGCGAGAAGTAGATACAATTATTTCACTTGTTAAATGCGTAACATTTTGTGAACTTGCGCTCAGTTTATGGTTAAAGAGTCTGCATCTAAGCAAATGATGGCTGACAAACCTTTGCCACAAAGGCTTCTTTTGAATTAGAGTTGATGCGTCTGAAGAAAAACCTTAGAAGGGACACCAAATGAACAAGACCCAACTGATTGACCTGATCGCAGAAAAAGCGGATCTTTCTAAAGCTCAAGCTAAAGCTGCACTAGAGTCAACACTTGAGGGCATTACTGACGCGCTTAAAGAAGGCGACCAAGTTCAACTTATTGGCTTTGGTACGTTCAAAGTGAACCACCGTGCAGCTCGCACTGGTCGTAACCCACAAACGGGTCAAGAGATTCAAATTGCAGCAGCAAATGTTCCTGCATTCGTTTCTGGTAAAGCACTGAAAGACGCAGTGAAATAATCTATACTCCGCCAGTATCCTTATTCTGGCGGAGTTTTTCTTTTATGAAGCGATCTTTTCTTTTTCTCCTCTCATCGTTTCTGCTTGCCGGTTGTGAATCAACCAACATCCCTGATAATCCCGTCACGCAAATTGAGACGCAGGTTGGTGGCCAAACCCTTGGCGACACGACATCTGTTTATTGGTATACCCATCGTCAGAATCGTCCTATCGATCTCTCTGAACATGTGTGGATGGGCGATTACGGTGATTATGAATCTGTTTATCGTTGGCGTGCTGGCAAACTGCGTGAAGTAAAGCGCACTGGGCAGCAGCTGCAAGGCGATAGCGTAAAACCTTTCTCATTGCATGTCCGCTATGACACCCAAGGTAAAGCGGTTTTCCAACGCTATTTGGTCGACGATATCGTATTGCCGTTATCCGATACTCAGCTGCACCGTTATACCGAACAGGCTGCGCGTGCCTTGAGTACGATGAGGGCGCAAAATAAAGAGGGGCAACGTTTAGTTCAAGGTCAGTGGCGTGATGGCACCTTAGTACGCTGTGATGATGGTAAGGCGCTGAAAGTGACCTTTACACCAGCACTACCTGATCACTTGAATAAACAGTTAGCAGCGCCGCAGGGAGGCTATTTTATTGCTGTTGTCGGTAAAGTTCGCCGGAATGAAGTGACGGCGACTGAATTGCTGTTGCTACAAGAAGGTGGCAGTTGTTTAGTTCCCCCACCGATCGCTGAGTAAATTTGTCATCAAATAAGAGCGAATAAAAAACGCGCACTAGGCGCGTTTTTTGATGCTCTGTGGATAGCTGCTGTGAGCGAGTAGAAAATCGCTATTGGTTATTTTCGCGCTCAATCGCACGGTAACCGATGTCGTTACGATGGAACATGCCATTCCAGCTTACTTGCTTGGTTAGCGCGTAAGCACGCTCCTGAGCCTCAGAAACACTGTTACCGAGTGCAGTAGCACAAAGTACACGACCACCGTTGGTCACTACACTGCCCGTTTCGTTGTTTGCCGTCCCCGCATGGAAAATCTTTTGGCCTTCAGTCTCGCCTGCTGGCAGTGAAATCACATCACCTTTGGCGTAATCAGCTGGGTAGCCACCTGCCGCCAATACCACTCCGATAGAAGCGCGTGGATCCCACTTAGATTCCGCTTGGTCTAGCTTCTCATCGATCGCCATTAGGCAAAGTTCAACAAGGTCAGACTCCATACGCATCATGATAGGTTGGGTTTCTGGATCGCCGAAGCGGCAGTTGTATTCGATAACCTTAGGTGTGCCGTCAGCATCGATCATTAGACCGGCATAAAGGAAACCTGTGTATGGTGCACCTTCTGCATCCATACCACGTACCGTTGGGTAGATAACTTCTTCCAAAATACGATTGTGGATTTCAGGCGTTACCACAGGTGCTGGTGAGTAAGCTCCCATGCCGCCAGTGTTAGGGCCTGTGTCTTTGTCGCCAACACGCTTGTGGTCTTGGCTGGTGGCCATCGGCAATACGCTTGCACCATCAACCATCACGATGAAGCTCGCTTCTTCGCCTTCTAGGAATTCTTCGATAACCACGCGGCTACCCGCTTCCCCAAATGCATTACCCGCTAGCATGTCTTTGATTGCATCTTCTGCTTCAGTCAGGGTCATGGCAACGATAACGCCTTTACCTGCCGCAAGGCCGTCAGCTTTCACTACGATTGGTGCGCCTTGCTCGCGAACGTAAGCGATCGCAGGCTCAATCTCAGTGAAGTTTGCGTAAGAACCTGTAGGAATACCATGGCGAGCTAGGAAGTCTTTAGTGAATGCTTTAGAGCCTTCAAGTTGCGCAGCCGCTTGAGTTGGGCCAAAAATTGGAAGACCTGCTTCACGGAAGGCGTCAACGACACCAATCACTAAAGGAGCTTCAGGACCAACAATCGTGAGTTCAATGGCTTTTTCTTTGGCAAATGCGACCAATTCCTCAATGTCTTCAACACCAATTGCCACATTTTCTAGTTTAGGCTCAAGCGCTGTGCCTGCATTACCAGGTGCAACAAAGACGGTTTCAACATTTGGGTTCTGAGCGGCTTTCCAGCCTAAAGCGTGTTCACGACCGCCTGCGCCAATGATCAATACATTCATGTTTTAAAATCCTTATAGCTGCGTCAGTGTCTCTATTTCTGTGTCAAACACGCTCACTTATGGTCATAAGTGAGCGTGTTTTCCTTAAACTAAAGCCACTGACTTGCTCTAACGTATTTCAAATATCGAAATATTTAAAAAAACAAAATTATCAGTTTTGCTCAACGTAGTTGGTGAAAGCAGTTAACACCACCACAATGCTAAGTACGATGAGAAAATTAGTGGCGGAAGTGGCGCATACCTGTAAATACCATCGCCATACCATGTTCGTCGGCAGCGGCAATCACTTCGTCATCACGCATTGAGCCACCAGGCTGAATCACACAAGTGATTCCTGCTTCTGCGGCTGCATCAATACCATCGCGGAATGGGAAGAAGGCATCTGATGCCATCACGCTACCTGCAACTTCTAGGTTTTCATCAGCTGCTTTGATACCTGCGATTTTCGCAGAGTAAACACGGCTCATTTGGCCAGCACCGACACCGATAGTCATGTTGCCTTTTGCATAAACAATCGCGTTTGATTTCACGTATTTTGCTACTTTCCAACAAAACAGTGCATCACGCAGCTCATCAGCATTAGGGGTACGTTTAGAGACTACTTTAAGGTCATCTTTATTAACCATGCCTTGATCACGGTCTTGTACCAGCAGGCCGCCATTAACGCGCTTAACATCGAAGCCCGTCGTTTTAGTTGTCCACTCACCACATTCAAGTAGACGTAGGTTTTTCTTCGCTGCCACTATGCCCACCGCTTCAGCAGACACAGAAGGAGCAATAATGACTTCAACGAATTGACGCTCAGTGATAGCCGTTGCTGTTGCCGCGTCTAGTTCACGGTTGAATGCAATAATGCCGCCAAATGCTGACGTAGGGTCGGTTTTGTATGCGCGGTCGTACGCTTCCAAAATGTTATCGCCTAGCGCCACACCACAAGGGTTAGCATGTTTTACAATCACACACGCGGGAAGGTCGAATTCTTTAACGCACTCAAGTGCTGCATCCGTATCCGCGATGTTGTTGTATGAAAGTGCTTTACCTTGGATTTGACGGGCGGTGGAAACCGATGCTTCTTCAGGATTTGCTTCAACATAGAAAGCTGCGGCTTGGTGGCTGTTTTCACCGTAGCGCATGTCTTGTTTTTTCTCGAACTGTTGGTTGAAGGTACGAGGGAATTTCGATGCCTCATCACCTTCTTTATTGTCGCCGTACGATGGCACCATAGTACCGAAGTAGTTCGCGATCATGCCGTCGTAAGACGCTGTGTGCTCGAATGCTGCGATAGCCAGATCGAAGCGAGTCGCTAGCGTTAGAGAGCTTTCGTTCGCATCCATTTCCGTGATAACACGGTCGTAATCATGCGCGTTAACCACAATCGCTACATCTTTGTTGTTTTTCGCTGCTGAGCGCACCATAGTCGGGCCACCGATATCGATATTCTCAACAGCATCCGCTAGGGTACAGCCTTCTTTGGCGACGGTTTCAGCGAATGGGTAAAGGTTCACGACCACCATATCGATAGGGTTGATACCGTGTTGCTCCATCACTGCGTCATCTTGGCCGCGACGGCCTAATACACCGCCGTGTACTTTCGGGTGAAGGGTTTTAACACGGCCATCCATCATTTCAGGGAAACCAGTGTAATCAGAAACTTCAGTAACTTTGATACCTTGCTCAGCAAGTAGGCGAGCAGTGCCGCCAGTTGATAAGATATCAACACCACGGTTTGTTAGCGCTTGCGCGAATTCTACAATACCAGTTTTGTCTGATACGCTAATTAGCGCACGGCGGATAGGACGAGCGTTTTCCATTGCAAGCATCTCTTTCAATACACGGGGATAGGATATTTTCCAAAACTAAGCTGCAGATTAGCCATAGTTTGGTTTTGGGAAATATCCTCGGCTAAAATCGCGTAGTGCCGAGTCATTTAATGGCGTGATAGGTTGATGAGGCGTATTTTACATGATTTCATCTGTTGCGCAAACGTTTGCCTTGCGGTTTCCACGGATACTTTGTGAGGAAAGGAGAGAAAGATGTATTTAATTGGTCAGCTGGCCAAACGCTCTGGGGTAAGTAGCGATACGCTAAGGTTTTATGAAAAGAACGGGTTATTACAACCGGCTGGGCGCAGTGATAGTGGTTATCGGCTTTATAGTGAAGAAAATTTGTCGCGAGTGAAATTCATCATGCGCTCTAAAGCCGTTGGTTTGAGTTTAGATGAAATTCGAGAGTTGCTCGATATTCGCTTAGAGGCCAGCCAGCATAGTTGTGCGGAAGTGAAAGCCATCACCCAAGCCAAGCTAGAAGAAGTGGATACCAAAATTGCTGAGTTAAGTCGGATTCGCGTGGCGCTAAAGAAGATCAATGATGCCTGTTGTGGCCATGATGATGATAACGCGAGTCACTGTTCGATCTTAGAGGCGTTGGGGGATCATCAGGATGGGCAGGAAAAGGCCCCGACAGAAGTCTGCTGTGCAGGGCAATGTCGCAAGGAAAAGGCTGATTAGCCTTCTTCTGATGACGTCGCTTCTTTGGCATTTTCGATGGCATCTTTAGTGGTGTCACGGAAAAAGTGGCCCGTTGCTTTCGTTGCGTCACGGGTCGCATGGCCAATATCTCGGAAGCCGTCTTTAATACCTTGTTTTTCTTGTGCAGAACAACCCATTAAAACTAGGCTACTGATTGCTGCAACCAACAGGATTGCTTTTTTCATAACTGTTTATCCAATTTACGAGTGACTATTGCGCATAGTGTATCGAAATATTGCGATTAAAAAACCCTTAGATTGTTCATCGCTTTACTTCAGTCTTGCTAGTGAAAGCCAAATAACTGTGGTAATTTCAGGTGAATGAATTGCTGTAGATAGGGATTATCATGCTAAAAAATAACGAATATTTTGATGGTCAGGTGAAGTCGATTGGGTTTGAGACTCAAGGCGATCATTGTAGTGTTGGTGTGATGGCGGCGGGAGAGTATAAGTTTGGTACTGCTGCCCCTGAGAAAATGACGGTCGTTAAGGGCGCACTCATCGTTAAATTGCCCGGTCATGTTGAATGGGAAACATACAGTGCAGGTGACAGCTTTGAGGTGCCGGGTGATTCCGCCTTTGAGGTAAAGGTGGTCGAGCCAACCGCCTATTTATGTGATTATTTATAAAGGAAGAGCTTCGCGTTGGCGGAGCTTTTTTTTGCCTGAAATTTGAGACAGGAACTTAGGAGTAAACATGATATTGGAAGTTGCGTTATTGGATGTAAAGCAAGGACAGCAAGCTGCATTTGAAACCGCTTTTGCTGAGGCTCAGCAAATAGTTAGTGGGATGAGTGGTTACCTTTCGCACCAACTGCAAAAGTGTATCGAGAAAGACAATCGCTATCTGTTGTTGGTGAATTGGGAAACATTGGCTGATCATCAAGTGGGGTTTCGCCAGTCAGCGGAATACCAACAATGGCGTGAATTGCTTCATCACTTCTATGAAAACTTCCCTGACGTAGAGCACTTCACCACACTCTATCCAAACGAAGCATAACGTTGACTACAATACAAAAAGCCCCGCTCATTGAGCAGGGCTTTTTGAAAAAATAGCAAAACTATTAAATTAGTTCATGCCGTATTTTTTAAGCTTCTTGCGAAGAGTACCACGGTTGATACCCATCATGGTTGCTGCACGCGTTTGGTTACCGCGTGTGTACTGCATGATAGTGTCTAGTAGTGGTTGCTCAACTTCAGCAAGTACTAGCTCGTACAGATCATCGACTTCTTGACCATTTAGTTGAGCAAGGTAGTTTTTAAGTGATGCTTTCACAGAGTCACGTAGTGGTTTCTGTGTGATTTGGTCTTGTGAAGTTACAGTTGTTACTGTTAGTGCTTCGGAAGTCAGATTTTGTTCGAACATAATTCTGTAAGCTCTTCTAATATTTATGCAACGTTTTCGAAGTAGCCTTGCAGCGCATCGATTTGCTGTTGGGCATCCTCGATAGCGTTGAAGGTCCGGCGAAAATCGCCTGCTGGTGCATGTTCTTTTAAGTACCAAGACACGTGTTTACGTGCAATGCGCAACCCTAAGTACTCTCCGTAGAAACGGTGGAGTTCTTGAACATGGCCCAACATGATTTCACTCACTTCTGCCATTGCTGGGGAAGGTAAGTGTTCACCGGTTGTTAAGTAATGATGGATTTCGCGAAAAATCCACGGACGCCCTTGTGCAGGTCGGCCAATCATCAAAGCATCGGCACCCGTATAGTCGAGTACAAAGCGTGCTTTTTCGGGTGAATCGATATCACCGTTAGCGATCACGGGAATAGACACCGCTTGTTTCGCTGCTCTGATGTATTCATATTCTGCCTCGCCTTTGTACATGCAGGCTTTTGTTCGGCCGTGAAGGGCCAGTGCCTGAATGCCGCATTGCTCGGCCATTTTTGCGATATCGACACAGTTACGGTTTTCCAGATCCCAACCTGTACGTGTTTTTAACGTAACAGGGACATCGACGGCATCGACCACGGTACGAAGAATGTCTTCGATAATCGCGGGGTACTGTAACAGGGCAGACCCTGCCAGCTTCTTGTTGACCTTTTTCGCTGGACAACCCATGTTGATGTCGATGATTTGCGCACCATTTTCAACGCTGAATTGAGCTGCTTCGGCCATCAATTTTGGATCGGCGCCAGCAATTTGTACTGAACGGATCCCCGATTCGCCTTCGTGAACCATACGGTTCTGAGATTTAGCCGTTTTCCAGAGATCTGGATTCGATGACATCATTTCACTGACTGCCATTCCCGCACCGTAACGGAGACATAGCTCACGAAACGGACGATCGGTCACACCCGCCATTGGCGCGACAATTAACTGGTTTTTAAGTTGATAAGGACCGATCTGCAAAACGTCTACACCTGACTGTGCCAGTAAGGGCGCGCATTTTACGCATTTTTTCGCTGTCTGAAAAGACCAATAATTGAGCATTTAAGTTTTGATTTTCAAAACTGTTTAATTTTCAGTCGATTGGGTGTTTTTCAGACAAGCACGCCCAGCATTTAATTTTATCGAATGGCGTAAATTACGCTTTTCGACCCGAAATACGACACCAATCTTCACGCACTGCCACAGGGTCTAGTGCGATTTCATCGCTGTAATAGGTCGCTACGTCTTCGGCTTGTGTTTCTAGTACGCCTGAAATGGCCAAGTCACCGCCGTCTTTCACTAGGCTCTTAATCACTGGCGATAGCTCGCGTAATGGCCCAGCAAGGATGTTAGCAACCACGACATCAGCTTGAATGCCTTCAGGTTGGTCTTGAGGTAGGAATAGCTCTAACTGCTCTGATACGCCGTTACGTTCAGCATTATCGCGTGAGGCTAAAATTGCTTGTGGATCGATGTCGATACCGATCACTTTCTTGGCGCCAAGTTTCAGTGCGGCAATTGCAAGGATGCCTGAACCACAACCAAAGTCGATCACTGTTTTGCCCGTAAGGTCTTGGCCGTCTAACCACTCAAGACACAGTGATGTAGTTGGGTGAGTCCCCGTACCAAATGCCAAACCTGGGTCTAGCAGTACGTTGACTGCGTCAGGTTCTGGTGCTTCACGCCAGCTTGGGCAGATCCACAAGCGACGACCGAAACGCATAGGGTGGAAGTTTTCCATCCACTCACGTTCCCAGTCTTTATCTTCTAACTGCTCGATTTTATGAGCAAAATCGTCTGCAATCAGTGGACTGTTGTTTAACATTGTCAGCACAAATTCCATGTCGGCTTCAGCATCGTATAAACCGATTACATCCGTATCACCCCAAAGGCGTGTTTCGCCCGGTAGTGGTTCGAATACTGGCGTATCTTGTGCGTCAAGAAAGGTAACTGATAGCGCGCCAGTTTCTTCCATTAGCATATCGCCAATCGCTTCAGCATTTTCAGCGGTTGCGTTCAGTTTGATTTGAATCCAAGGCATGGTGTATTCGCTTTTGTGTTGACTAAAATTGAGGGAGCGAAGTCTAGCATGAATTTTCGACAATCCACACTGGTTGCGTGGTGAATAATTTCGAACAATTGCCGATAGCGGCAGCGGCAAGGTGGGTAGAGGTGTGTTTTTGATAAAAAAATAGCACCTATAAGGTGCTATTTAAAGATGATGAGGCGACTTACGCTGTCTGTGGTGGTTCGCTTGCCATCACCGGTTTCGCGAGGCTACCAGCCACAAATGCGACTAACCCAATCGCTAGGGTCGGTACAATCGCGTGGACGCCCCCCATGTCTGGCTTTAGGATAGCCAAACTCGCGTAGGTGGTTAAGCCCGTGAACATTGAGGCTAACGCGCCAATGGCCGAGGCTTTCTTCCAATACAGTCCTAGCACTAACGGCCATAAGAACACGGCCTGCATGCCGCCAAAGGCCAATAGATTCAACCAAATCAACATATCCGGTGGGTTCATTGCAGCGACAAAGACCAAGGCAGAGAAAATACCCGTGACCCACAGTGAGAGTCGAGGTAGGCGCTTTTCTGCATCGGCTTTCTCGGCGGCTTTAGGATTGATGTAGTTGAGGTACAAATCCTTCAGTAGGGTCGCGGAGGCTTGGATCAGTTGAGAGTCGATGGTCGACATAATAGCCGCCATTGGCCCAGCTAAAAACACACCAGCAACCACAGGAGGAAGGACAGTCATCATTAGGGTTGGCATGATTTGGTCAGGGCTGGCGATATCTGGCACGATAGCGCGCCCCAAAGCGCCAGCAAGGTGCATGCCTAGCATGAGGAAGGCAACCATAGCCGTACTTATCACCATGCCTTTGTGCAGCGAGCCACTGTCTTTATACGACATACAGCGCACCGCGGCGTGCGGCAAACCAATCACACCGAAGCAGACGAGGATCCAGAAGCTGAGCATAAAGGGTTGGCTGAGGAAGTTGTCAGGGCCAAAAGGGGTGATGAGCGCAGGATCGATGTGATGTAGTTCATTGACTAATTCCCCCACGCTGCCACCGGCATGAACAATGCCCACCAGAAGCGCAATGGTCCCGATGATCATCATGATGCCTTGGATGGTGTCTGTCATGACTACTGCTCTAAACCCACCTATGGTGGTGTAGAGGCCAACCGTAACGGCAAACATCATGAGCCCCTGTTGGTAGCTTAAGCCTGTCATGGTTTGCAGTAAGCGAGCTCCGCCGACAAACTGCACTACCATGGTGCCAAAAAAGGCCAACAACAAGGCTAAGGAGGCGAAAATGACCACGGTGCGGCTGCGATAACGTGCGAATAAAATGTCATTGAGAGTGAGGGCGTTATGGCGGCGCGCTTCAATGGCAAATTTCTTACCTAAAACGCCAAGAGTTAGCCAAGCGGCGGGTAATTGGATCATGGCGAGTAACACCCAACCGAGTCCCATTTTATAGGCGGCGCCCGGACCACCAATGAAGGTGCTGGCGCTGGCGTAAGTAGCGGCTAGGGTCATGGCAAGTACAAAGCCCCCCATGCTGCGATTGCCTAATAGGTATTCACTGAGGAAATTGGAACTTTGGGTACGTTTTTGTCGTGCAAAGAGAGCGACGGCAAAGACGGCCACTAAATAGATCACCAAGGGGATCAGTAGTTGGCTATTCATGGTGCGACTCTTTTTCTATCTCTAGTGACATGTCTTGATAAATGTATTTAACCATTAGCCCACATAGCGCGGTGAAAATGATGGGGCCAAGGATACACGCTAATAAAAACCAAAGTGGAAAGCCGAAATACAGCTCAGGTATGGCGGTGTCTGTGATGGCTGGAGCAAATGCATAAGCGGAAACGTACCACCAAAGGAAATAGGCCAGTGCTAAACCCACCGCCCATTTGGCTTCGCGGTGTGCTTGGCGATAGCGGTCTGATAGCGTTTTCATGGGGGGATCTCCCGTTATTCGATCGGTCATTCATCGGCAAAGCGTCAGTATTGGCCGATAAAGGGCCGTTATTGTGGCAAAAGTTATTCTGGTTGCAAAGGTGGAGTTACGAGAGACGCGGTTTTCACTGCGCTGAAATAACAAAAAGGCTGCCCAAGGCAGCCTTTTTCAATGCAAAGTGCGGTGATGCTTATTGCAGACCTAATTTCTTCTCAAGGTAGTGGATGTTAGCGCCACCGTGTTGGAAGTTTTCATCCAGCATGATTTCTTGCTGTAGCGGGATGTTAGTTTTAATACCGTCGATAACGGTTTCTGCTAGGGCATTACGCATACGCGAAATCGCGACGTCACGGTTTTCACCGTAAGTGATCAGTTTACCGATCATTGAATCGTAATGCGGTGGCACTGTGTAACCTGCGTAGATGTGCGATTCCCAACGAACACCCATACCGCCAGCGGAGTGGAAACGTTCGATTTTGCCAGGGCAAGGTAGAAAGCGCTCTGGATCTTCAGCATTGATACGACACTCAACCGCATGGCCGCGGATTTGGATGTCGCTTTGGTTGAATGACAGCGGTTGACCTGCTGCGATGCGCAGTTGTTCTTTGATCAAGTCGACGCCAGTGACCATTTCGGTTACTGGGTGCTCTACTTGAATACGGGTATTCATTTCAATGAAGTAGAACTCACCGTTTTCGTAGAGGAATTCAAACGTACCCGCACCGCGGTAGTTGATTTCCACACAAGCACGACAACAACGCTCACCGATGTACTTACGCATTTCTTCGGTAATACCTGGTGCAGGTGCTTCTTCCACGACTTTTTGGTGGCGACGTTGCATTGAGCAGTCACGCTCGCCAAGGTGGATTGCGCCGCCTTGACCGTCCGCAAGAACCTGTACTTCAATATGACGAGGGTTTTCTAGGTATTTCTCCATGTAAACCATGTCGTTATTGAAACATGCTTTTGCTTCAGCACGTGTCATTGCGATTGCTTCGCTTAGTTCACCTTCAGAGCGAACAACGCGCATACCACGACCACCGCCGCCACCAGAGGCTTTGATGATCACTGGGTAACCGATACGTTTTGCGAATGATTTGTTGCGTGCTTCATCGTCGTCCAGTGGACCGTCAGAGCCAGGTACACAAGGTACGCCCGCTTTTTTCATTGCATTGATCGCTGATACTTTATCACCCATGATGCGGATGGTTTCAGCTTTAGGGCCGACAAAGATGAAGCCAGAGCGTTCAACTTGTTCAGCAAAGTCCGCGTTTTCAGATAGGAAACCGTAACCAGGGTGAACCGCAACTGCGCCCGTGATTTCAGCCGCACTGATAATGCGTGGAATGTTTAGGTAGCTTTCAGTACCTTTTGCTGGACCAATACAAATGGTTTCATCAGCAAGTAATACGTGTTTTAGATCGCGGTCAGCGGTTGAGTGCACGGCAACTGTTTTGATGCCGAGCTCTTTACATGCACGCAAAATACGTAGTGCAATTTCACCACGGTTAGCGATAACTAATTTATCTAACATAATGTCCCCGTGGTTACTCGATGATAACTAGAGCCTGGTCAAACTCTACAGCATCGCCGTCTTCAGCCAGAATAGCGACAACAGTACCGGCTTTGTCTGATTGAATTTGGTTCATCATTTTCATTGCTTCAACGATACATAGGGTATCGCCAACATTGACTGTTTGACCTACTTCAACGAATGCTTTTGCTTCAGGGCTTGGTGCACGGTAGAAAGAACCAACCATTGGAGAAAGAACTTTGTGACCCGCTGGTTCTGCTGGAGCCGCAGGTGCTGCTGCCTCTGCAACTGGCGCTGCTGCTGGAGCAGGAGCTGCAACGGTTGCCGCAGCAGGAGCTGCCATGAACTGTTGAGCGGGAACCGCGCTAGCCGGTACGTTACGGCTGATGCGTACTGATTCTTCACCTTCAGAGATTTCTAGTTCCGCAATGCCTGATTCTTCAACTAGTTCAATCAGCTTTTTGATCTTACGAATATCCATTTATCTTTCTCTTATATTGTTCATTTAGCGTTCTGATGCAGGCGGCGAGCCGCAGCATTCAGGGCGAATTCATAACCGTCGGCACCTAAACCACAAATCACGCCTACCGCTTTATCTGATAGGTAGGAATGATGACGGAAAGGCTCCCGTGCATGCACGTTCGATAAGTGCACTTCTATAAACGGGATCGCAACCCCCAATAATGCATCACGAATCGCAACGCTGGTATGGGTGAAAGCGGCTGGGTTGATGATGATGAAATCCACGTTACCGTGGGCTTGGTGGATGGCATCGATCAGTTCGTGTTCGGCGTTTGATTGGATGTGTTCTAGGCGAATATCCAATGCATCCGCTTTGGCTGTTAAATCCGTCACGATGTGGGCCAATGTTTGTTGACCATAATGACCCGGCTCTCTGAGACCTAACAAATTAAGGTTAGGTCCGTTAATCAGTAAAATGCGCTTAACGGTCGACATCTTGGGGTTAACTCACTTCTTTTTGATGATTAACTCTAGTAACGTGCAAAAAGTTGCACCACTACTTCCTTGTGCTCAAAAATAAACAGCCAAATCGTGTTTGTGGAGCAATTATAGAGAATTCACCGCAATTAGCAGCAAAATACTGGTCTAATCACTGCTAAATTTAAACAGGCGGTCATCTGGTTGTAAAAAACAGCTTATATGCAAATGTTTCGCTTATTGTCTGCTTCTCGATAACAGAGTGGTAGATCTATGATAGTGCATAGTTTTTAGACTATCAGTAAGCCTTTCCATCAGAACATAGATAATATTTGAAGGAAAGGCTTTGGGAGGATAGTGCTTTTGGTGGCTATTTACTGCGCACTAGAGCACGAATTGATGGAAAACGACTGAGCTTTGCAACCACGATACCGATAAAGAGCGGCGCGAGTAGCTGCTGGGATAAGGCTGAAAGGTGGTTGTTATTGAGCCAAGCATCCAAGCATAGCGCCACAATTGGGAAGATTAAAAAGCATAAAGAGGCGGTGAAAGGTGACGTGACTTGGTTTAAGCGAAAGTAAGCCACAATCCCGCCAACACTTGCGATCAGGCCTAAATACCCCACAGCTTGAATAGAATGGGTTGTCATGAGGTGCCATTGTGGCTGTTCCCAAAGGTTGCCAACAATCAGTAATAGCACGGCAGCCATCGCAGAAGGGAGAGCATTGTAGGTTAGCACTTGAATACCTTGGCCATATTTCTGAGTAAAGACATACATTACGGCGTGGATAGCAACCGCAGTCACTAAGGCGACAATGCCAGCGTAATCATTATTATCACCGATATCTAACTCATTCTTTAAGATCAGGCATAGGCTGATGATCGCCACGGCAAGGCCGACGAGCTGATGAGGCAATAAGCGTAGCCCTAAGCTGAGCATAGAGACGGCGAGCACGGCCAGAGGCATATTGGCAAAGATGATAGAGGCGAGACCTGACGAAATATATTGTTCGCCCACAATCATTAAGGTGAAAGGGATAGCAAAATAAAAGACGGCGACGGCACACATAAATCCTCGTTTTCCTTTCGGAAAACAAAGAGGTGCGCCGGTACATTTTGCCAGTAATAAAATACAAGGTGCTGAGATTAAAAAGCGTAGTCCAGTTGCGGTGATCGGTGGAACAGACTCGACAGCGATTTCCATGGCCATCCAGGTTGTGCCCCAGATAGTACAAACCGCAATAAAGAGCGCGGATGTAACGAATGTATCCTTCATTTTGAAAACTTGTAAGTGAATTGTAGTGTGGCGGTATTGTAGTGGGTTTGCTGTAAAACCTTTTTCTTTATTGTTAGGTAATTATGGCTATGTTTGGAAATTTATTTCATACGGTACGCTTAAGTGAAAACATTTTCTTTTTAAGGGCTTAAATAAAGAAAACCAGACTAATAGTCTGGTTTTATTGGAGGTGCAATTAGCGACAGAAAAAGTGTTACATGATCTTCTGTTTTTCTTCGATTAGCTTATCGACCACGCTTGGGTCAGCCAGTGTGGAGGTATCCCCGAGTGTACCTGTGTCACCTGTGGCGATTTTACGCAGAATACGGCGCATGATTTTGCCTGAACGTGTTTTTGGTAATGCATCGGTCCAGTGAAGGAAATCAGGGGTTGCAATAGGGCCAATTTCTTTTCGTACCCAGTCTTTGACTTCTTTGTGCAGCTCAGCACTTGGGATCTCACCATCATTGAGGGTGATGTAAGCGTAAATGGCTTGGCCTTTGATATCGTGTGGCACACCGACAATGGCCGCTTCGGCGATTTTATCGAAAGCAACCAGTGCCGATTCGATTTCTGCTGTCCCCATACGGTGACCCGAAATATTCAGTACATCGTCGACACGGCCGGTGATCCAGTAGTAACCATCTTCATCACGGCGCGCGCCATCACCAGTAAAATACATGCCTTGGAATGTTGAAAAGTAGGTTTGTTCGAAGCGTTCATGATCACCCCATAAGGTGCGCATTTGCCCAGGCCATGAATCGATCATCACCAAGTTACCTTCGGTTGCCCCCTCAAGAATATTACCCATGTTATCGACAATTGCGGGTTGTACCCCAAAGAATGGACGTGTAGCTGAGCCGGGTTTGAGTGCTGTAGCGCCTGGTAGTGGGGTGATCAAAATCCCACCAGTTTCTGTTTGCCACCAGGTATCCACAATTGGGCAGCGGCTATCACCTATCGTGCGGTGATACCATTCCCATGCTTCTGGATTAATCGGCTCACCAACTGATCCCATAATTCGCAGGCTGGCGCGTGATGTCCCTTGAATGGCTTCATCCCCTTTCGCCATTAAGGCGCGAATGGCCGTTGGTGCGGTATAAAGGATACTGACGCTATGTTTATCAACCACTTCACTCATTCGACTGGTATTGGGGTAGTTCGGGACACCTTCAAATAAAAGGGTGGTTGCACCATTGGCTAATGGTCCGTATACCAAGTAGCTGTGGCCTGTGATCCAACCTACATCGGCAGTACACCAATAGATATCACCGTCTTGATAGTCGAACACATATTTAAAGGTCATAGTAGCATACACGAGGTAGCCGCCTGTGGTGTGTAACACGCCCTTAGGTTTACCCGTAGAGCCTGAAGTATAAAGAATGAAAAGTGGGTCTTCGGCATTCATTTCTTCGGGTTCGCAGTTGGCAGAAGCCACGGCTGTTGCGTCATGCCACCACACATCTCGTTCGCTATCCCATTCAACGTTGCCACCTGTGCGTTTTAGGACGAGCACTTTTTCAACGCTGGTGACCTCATCATTGGCCAGCGCATCATCGACATTTTTCTTGAGTGGAACTGCGCGACCCGCGCGAACACCTTCATCGGCGGTGACAACTACCTTAGCGTTAGAGTCGATAATACGCCCAGCCAGCGCTTCAGGTGAAAAGCCACCAAAGACGATGGTATGGACGGCACCAATACGGGTACAAGCCAGCATGGCAATCGCCGCTTCAGCGACCATTGGCATGTAGAGACAGACGACATCGCCTTTGCGAACGCCTTGGCTTTTGAGTGCGTTGGAGAATTTACACACTTCTTCATGTAATTCGTTGTAGGTGAGGGTGGCATCATCGGTTGGATCGTCGCCTTCCCAGATAATGGCGGGTTGATCACCGCGAGTGGCAAGGTGACGGTCAAGGCAGTTGGCTGATACATTCAAGGTACCGTCTTCAAACCAATTCACACTGACGTGGCCAGTATCGAAAGAGGTGTTTTTCACTTTAGAGAAAGGTTTAATCCAATCAAGGATTTGACCGTGTTCGCGCCAGAAGCCTTCTGGGTTAATGACCGACTGTTGGTACATTTCACGGTATTTATCATCGGTAATGTGTGCATTGTCTGCAATCGCTTGATTGACAGGGTAAACATGAACCTCACTCATCCTATTCTCCTTGTGTTCCCATCGGTAGCCACTATCTGGGCTGGGATATTCTTGTCGTATGGCTATACAGATATTAGTCAGTATTGGTATTCAGCGTTTGTTTCGTTATTTATTTCACTGGTTATTAACTTGATTCAGATTCTGATTTGCCACAATTAGACTTTAGGATGAGAGAGGCAGATCAATTGTTATTTCAGCGGTTTACATGCTTGTTTCATTGTAAAAGGTGAGCAAGCAATGATCTGATTGTTGCTCGTAAGGCGCTTTAGGGGGGAGGTTGAGTGGAAGCAATGAAAAGGTAGAGGTATCAAGATGAGGTGAGCATCGGCATGTCACCATGCTTTAATCGCACATAAATGAGTGCGGCAGTAATGGCATCTTCGAGGGCATCGTGGCGTTCTGGTGCAGGTAACCCTAAATGGTGGCTAATTGCTTCAAGGCTTAAATCGTAATACGCGTTAGGTAATAAGCGTTCGAGCCGTTCGTGATACAGATGGCTAACCTCGACTAAAGGGTTGGGAAGTGGAAAGCCAAAGTATTGCTGGTAATAGCGATCGAGGATCGTTTTATCGTAGCGGATATGGTAGCCAACGAGTGGGCGGTTACCGATAAAATCGAGCAATTGAGTTAGCGCTTGCTCATTGTCGAGGCCATGCTGTAAATCTTGGTGGCGGATCTGATGAATGGCAATAGAGGCACTATCTAGGCTCGATGGCGCTTGTAACGACAGGTGAATGGATTGGCTGGTCAGGATCCGATTGGCTTTGATCCGCGTCGCAGCAATGGTGACTAATTCTGCACGGTGCGGATTTAGGCTGGTGGTTTCACAGTCGAGTGATACCAGCTCATCACCTTGGTATCGCTGGAATAAGGCAGCATGTTGAGTGTGCTTATATTTATGTTGGTACCAAGCGCGGCGAAGACGGTTCATAGGGTTCTCTCACATCTTTTTATTGGTTAATCGCGGATTTGGTAGTGGTAGCCTAGCCATTCCTTGAATTTTTTGACGACATGCAGACTGTGACGAAGGACATCACGCTCGGCGCGGCTTAAGGTGCTGATATCGATATGGTGTTGTTGGCCATCTTCTTGCTGACTCAACTGTTGATGCAGGCGTAATTTAATAAATAATTTTAGCGCTTCACTGAGGTTATCCGCAGTACGCTGCTCCAGTACACGTTGCGTGGTTAATGCCGCAATGCGAGCAAAGGTATTGTTGGGGCTGATATTGTGCTCAAGAGCTAGTGCGCGGATACCATGCACTATGGGGAAAATCCCACCCTGCTTGATGTTTAGCCCATGTTTACCTGCTTTTAAGTTGCCAAAAATAGTCAGCGGTATCGAAAATTGTAATGCGGGACGTGTGAAGATAGAGAGCAAACGCTCTTGATCGGCAAGCTGTTGATGCAGGCATAGTTGCAGTGGTGTCTGCAGTGCTTGATTGCCCGCAATCGCGTGGCTGTCGGCTAAAATCGCCAGTTCCATCATGCTATCAGGATCACCCTGTCGGCATAATTGGGTGATACGTTGCAGCCAGCTCCGCTGAGAGTTGACCCAGTGCGGATTACTCACCATGACATTACCCGGGCAAAGTGGGTAGCCAAGTTGCTGCAGGGTGTGGGTTAATTGCGCCATAACGCCATGGCAATCCGGCCAGTTGATACCATCTTCTATGATCAAGGCATTGTCTTGATCGGTTTTCAGTATTTGTTCACCCCGGCCCTCAGAGCCCATTACCATCAAACAACAGTGTGGCTGTAAGTGAGTGGGTACTATCAGTTTAAAGGCCTTCTCTATGATCTGCTCGTTAACGGCAGCGATTAGCTCCATCACAAACAAGGTGCGAATACCGTTATTGAATAAGGTTTCCACCAAGGTTTGTTGACTGTTCGCTGCCAGGGCGAGCTCTTCAATGGTTTCAGACCGTGCAATACGCAGTGTAAGCACATGAGAATGAGTGGAAAACAAGCTGAGCACTTGGGTGAGATCAAGCATGCCAACCACACTATTGTCATCACAAACTTGCACCCGCTTTACCTTTTGGCGCGTCATCGCCAGCATGGCATTGAAGAGGTAATCGCCTTTGTTGACGCTGACAACGGGCGTAGTGGCAATGGTGCTGACTGGGGTATCGTGCGGGTGTCCATCTAACAAGGTGGCATGCAATAAATCGGTGCGGGTTACTATGCCGTATTGCGGCAAGCCATTGAGGGTGATAAAGGCGGCATCCAACTCGTTGTTTTTCATCTGTTGAGTCACGGCTAATAAGCTGGTGTCATGGGGCACCACTAAACAAGGCTGAATATTGTCATCATCAATTTTTGTGAGGATAAACTCCGCGAGGTTCTGCTGATGGTGCGCTTCGTCGAGTAAGGCTTGGCGCTTGGTGAG
Source organism: Photobacterium swingsii (assembly GCF_024346715.1). Classification (NCBI taxonomy): domain Bacteria; kingdom Pseudomonadati; phylum Pseudomonadota; class Gammaproteobacteria; order Vibrionales; family Vibrionaceae; genus Photobacterium; species Photobacterium swingsii. The sequence continues at coordinate 3,559,635 of NZ_AP024852.1, read as the reverse complement.
ATCGGTATCGAAGTACGCGGCAAACTGACTGTTGTTTTGATAGCACAGAACAAATAATTCGCGCGGTAGTGCATAGCAAATGGTATCTTCGCAGGCTTTAAATGTATGGCGACTCTGCCCTTTTAGCTGGGCGCTGACATCAAATAAATCATCGTTAGCATAGTGGGCGAAGGTTTCTTTATGTTGTTGCTTATCGGCGGTCTTTGGTATGGTCGCGGATGGATTTGAGGTAACACTGTATTCTTCAATATTGCCTTTAATGATGATGTAGAGCTGGTGGCAGTCATCGCCTGCCGTAATCACTGTTTCTCCCGCGCGAAAATACACCACATCTAAGGCGCTACGTAAGGTGTGTTGCTCGGTAGCTGTCAAGCGATCGAAAGGTGGTAGCGAGGTATCAAACTTATCGGTCATTTTCACTCCAAGCGTTCACCATACAAAAGAGATAAAGCTATTGTCGGTGCTTATACCGCTTGAAACTAGACGACTTTAGTCTAGCGTCTCGTGAGGTTTTCCCTAGTGCTTGATGGCTTCTTTTCGCAAACTATTACCGCTATAGCTATGGGCGCATATTGAAACTTTAGGCATAATACCGCTATATTTTCGTGCATTAGGATGTCGCATGTTTCGTAGTAGTCCGTATGGCTGGACCTCGCAGTACCTGTTCGGTTTTTTCTTTAGTTATGGTGTTTATCTACCGTTTTGGGGATTGTGGTTTGCGCATTTAGGTGTGAGTGCATCAAATATTGGTTTATTGATTGGTATGGGGTTAGCAGTGCGTTGTGTCGCTAACTTAGTGCTAACGCCGCGCATTCATAAAGTTGAGCACTTGATCCCCGCACTACGCTGGCTAGCTTTGGCTGCGTTATTAAGCTGTGTCATTTACATTTTCTGTGGTGGAAGCCTGTGGGCGCTAACGGCTGTGACCGTGCTGTTTAATTTAGCGGCTGGTCCGGTGATCCCACTCTCCGACGCCTTAGCGAATCATTACGCCAAAGATGGTCACTTAGACTATGGTCGAACGCGCTTATGGGGCTCAATTGCTTTTATTGGTGGCTCAACGCTGGTGGGTTTATTAGCGGCTGAATACGGTGCGAATGTGATCCCTTGGGTCGCGATTGCTGGCTTAGCGGCTGCATTGGCTTTCTCGATGCGTAATCCAACCATAGCACCGAGCGCGCACGATGAGCATGCGCAAGCCCGACCTGTTTTGAGTGAGATGCTTCGCGATAGTTTGGTGATCCGCTTATTGGTGATTGCAGCGTTGTTGCAGGGAAGCCATGCCGCGTATTACAGCTTTAGTGCGATCTATTGGAAAGAGATAGGCTATAGCGAAGCTATTATAGGTTACTTGTGGAGCTTTAGTGTGGTGGCGGAAATAGCCGTTTTTGCGACCAGTAAGCGTTTGTTCGTCAATTGGAGCGTGGCGGGGATGTTCCGCTTGGCAGCCTTTGGCGTATTGCTGCGCTGGGGATTGACGGCATCGATGACAGCACTGCCAATGTTAGTGATTGCACAGGCATTGCATGGTGTTACGTTTGCCGCAGCGCATTTAGCCGCTATTCGTTATATTCAGCAAGCGCCAAGTAGTCAAATGGTAGCACTACAAGCCCTGTACAATGCCTTACCGTTGGGGGCGTTTATGGCCTTAATGACGGCATTAAGTGGTTGGTTGTACGGTTTATGGGGAGCGAATTTATTCTGGCTAATGGCCGCAATGGCAGTGCCTGTGTTGTTCATTCCTGTTGAAAAGAAAACCACAGCACAAGCGGTTTCGTCATAGCTTTATGTTGGATTAAATGAAAAACGGGGCGCTAACTTAGCGCCCCGTTTTTTTATGCTGGGAATGGTCGTTTTATCAAAGCTGATGGGTTAGCCCATATTGCCTACAACCGAAATATTACGGTCATCAGGGATTTCATTAAACGACAACACGTATAAGCCTCGGGCACAGATCCGCGAATAACGGGCCAGTAGTGGTCGCAGTTGCGGCATCACTAACAAGATTGGCGTGTGGTTATTCAAACGCATGTTATCCAATACCTCAGGTAAACTGCGTTGCAGCTTTTCAATGACCGTTGGCTCAAGCGCGAAACCATCTAGCTGCACGTGCCCCCCTGCTTGGGCTTGGCTGAGTGCATTGACCAACATATTTTCGAGCTCAGCAGATAAGGTGATAGCGGGAATATCGGCTTTGGTGCCCACCAAGTTCCCCAAGATTACGCGCCGTAGCATGCAGCGCACATCTGCAGCTAACAATATCGGGTCTTTGGATAGTTCTGCCGACTCAACCAATGAGTTGGCAATGGTCACAATATCCGACAGTGAAACACCATCAACGGTGAGCTGGCGGAAAACGCGCAATAGCTGCTGTTGTGTTAACTTTTGTTGCAAGTCATCGGCTAATTTACCGTTCAGTGCCGCTAAACGATCCATGATGCCGGTGACTTCTTCTGGGCTTAGCACTTCTTCAATACAGTCGTTGATGATTTTACTGATATGAGTCGAAATGATGGTTGCATGATCAACAACGGTATAGCCAAGGTTCACGGCTTTGTCTTTGTCGTGAGGTTTAATCCAAATGGCTTCCATGTTGTAAGCGGGATCACGGGTCATGATGCCATCGACACTGCCGTACACTTGACCTGGATTGATTGCTAATAGGCAGTCCATCTCGACTTCAGCCTCGACGATGTTGGCACCTCGTACGGCAATTTTATAATGGTTGGCATCAAGGGCTAAATCATCGCGGACATGAATTTGCGGCACCACAAAGCCACGGTGTTCAGTCAAGGTTTTACGGACGCCCAGTAAGCGACTCAGCAGCTCAGCCCCTTGCTTGCGGTCGATCAAATTCACTAAACGATAGCCGACATTGAGGCTAATCGCATGAACGATAGGAATGTCTTTAGATGCAATTTCCCGTTGGTCGGGTTGATCGTGTTGTTCAACAATTTCTTCGGCGCGGGCCAAATCATCATCATTGATGACAGGCGTTTCTTCACGCATTTTCCAGCCAGCAAACGCGACCACAGCAGCAAAACACAGAAATGCTAAGTGTGGCATGCCAGGGATCAAACCGAGTACCAGCATGATACCAGCCACCACATACAGAGCGCGTGGTGATGCCAGCATTTGGCTGGTGATTTGGTTGGCTAAATCATTGCTATCGGTGACCCGGGTAACCACAATCGCGGCAGAGGTTGCCAGCAAGAGTGATGGGATTTGAGCAACTAAGCCGTCACCTATGGTCAGTAGAACAAAGGTTTGAAATGCATCAGAAAAGCCCAAGCCGTGCTGGAATACACCTATGCTGACACCACCAATAATGTTGATAAATAAGATCAACATCCCGGCGATAGCATCACCCCGTACGAACTTAGATGCACCATCCATCGAACCAAAGAAATCGGCTTCTTGTGCGACATCTTCACGGCGTTTCTTGGCTTGGTTATGGTCGATAATACCGGCATTTAAATCGGCATCGATCGCCATTTGTTTACCGGGCATAGCATCCAAGGTAAAACGGGCACTGACTTCTGAAATACGCTCGCCACCTTTGGTCACCACCACGAAGTTGATGATCATTAAGATAACGAAGACCACCATACCCACAACATAGTTACCGCCGATAACCACATCACCAAAGGCTTGGATCACTTTACCAGCCGCATCGCCACCTTCGTGACCATGAAGTAATACAACCCGTGTAGAGGCGACGTTCAGTGCCAAACGAAGTAGCGTGGCAATCAGCAAGATACTCGGGAAGACCGAGAAATCAAGTGAGCGCTTACTATATACGCTGACCAGCATCACCAATAAAGCTAATACAATATTGAAGGTGAACAGCATATCCAGAATGACAGGCGGCACAGGCAAAATCACCATCGCAAGGATGGTCATCAGGAGCAGCGGGATCCCTACTTGTCCTTTGCTGAGCACGGACATCAGGGGAGCGAGTTTCTGTTTCATAGCAGATTGGTCTCGTTAACGGCGAAGTTCACGGGGAATAGAAACCCGTGGAAATTCAGGTTTACTTGGCTGGCGCCCTTTTTGATATTCCTTCATTTGGAAGACAAACGTCAGAATATGAGCAACAGCGACATATAAAGGAGCAGGCACTTCCTGCCACTCATTGGTGGAGTAATAGACCGCACGCGTTAACGGCGGGATCTCAACCACGGGGCAATCATAGCGACGGGCCACTTGTTGAATTTGGAGTGCCATTTGGTCGACCCCCTTGGCGATAACAAATGGGGCACCGGCTTTATCTAAATCGTATTTCAATGCCACCGCATAGTGGGTTGGGTTAGTAATCACTACGTCGGCTTGTGGGACTGTTTGGGTTAAACTGCGTTGTGACATTTGGCGTTGAAGCTGACGAATACGTGCCTTCACTTCAGGGCGACCTTCGCTGTTTTTACTTTCTTCTTTCACTTCTTGCTTGGTCATCTTGAGCTGTTTGGTGTACTCCCAGCCCGAATATGGCAGCTCTAAAATGGCAATAAACAGCAGTGCTAAACCAAAACTAAAGAGTCCTAGCCACAAAAAATCCACGGTTTGCAGCATGGCTTCAGGCAATGGCAAGCGCTGCAAATTCACAATATCAGTTAGGGTATTACGGATCAGCAGTACCAAAGTGGCGATGATCAGTGTGACTTTGAGGATACTCTTGATCAGCTCGGCCAATGATTTGGTCGAGAACATCCGCTTAATTCCTGAAATGGGATTAAGTTTGGAAAATTTAGGTTGGGCGGATTTTGCGGAGAGGTTCCAACCACCGCGCAAGAGGTTGGCTAAAATGGTGATCAAGACCAGTAAGCCCAACATAGGGCCGATTGCCATTACCATTAGCCATAAACTCTCGCTCAAGTGCTGGAGCATGATCTTGGTATCGAAAGCCGCTTCTTTGGATAAGCGCATGTTTAACTGTGTCACTTGGCGAAACATTTCCGCCAAAGTGCCGCCAAATGCGGTTAGCAGCAGTGCACTCCCCAGTGTCATCAGGGCGGTCACCAACTCTTTAGAACGTGGTAGGTTACCGTCTTCTCTGGCTTTGCGTAATTTCTGCTGACTGGGCTGTTCCGTTTTATCCTGACTACTGTCATTGCTCATGGCCGTACCTCCTCAAGCGTTAACATCAGCGATAGGGTTTCGCTGCTTAAACGGGTGAAGTTTTCAGGAATGCCAGATGTCGTGATCAGTAAACAGATCAGGCCCAATAACATGGTCATTGGGAAGCCGAGGGCAAAGACGTTAAGTTGCGGCGCAGCGCGGTTCATCATACCGAATGAACCGTTGACCAATAGCATGGCGCAAACCGCAGGTAGCGACAGCAATAGCGCGGCAGCCATCATCCAGCCAAAGCGCATAATGATAGTATCTAGTGCCATTTGGCTCATCATCTCGCCGACAGGCCAAATATTGAAACTCTGTACCATCACATCCAAGGCAACTAAGTGGCCGTCTAATGCTAAAAAAAGCATTAAGGCATAGAGCTGATAATATTTACCTAATGCTGGAATGCTGACTCCATTGATAGGGTCATTCATCATCGCCATACCAAGACCCATCTGCATCGATAAGATTTGGCCCATAGTGGTAAAAATGGCAAAGAGTAGGTCAAGCAATAAGGCCAGCATGGCACCTATGATCACTTGCTGACCAGCCAAGATTAAGGCTTCAACAGATAAGGGATCGACCGCAGGCATTGCAGGCATTAATGGTGCTGCCAGTACGCTAATTATGAGCGCTAACGCGATGCGTACTTGTACGGGGATTTGGCTGCCACCAAAAATCGGCATAAGCATTAATGTGGTGCTAATACGAAAAAATGGCCACCATACTTGCCCGATTAATGCGGTGAACTGCGCAGCGGATAACTCCATCTTGGGTTAACCGATCAAGTGCGGGATATCGAGGAACAAGCGGGTAAATAAATCCCCCAAGGTCCGTAATAGCCAAGGGCCTGCAAAGCCCAGCATTGCCAAGGTGACAAGGAGGCGTGGTAGAAAACTCAGGGTTTGCTCATTGATTTGGGTTGCGGCTTGAAAAATACTGACCACTAAGCCAACTAACAGGCTAGGGACAATTAATACGCAAACCATACTGATGATGATAACGAGTGCGTCACCAAAAAACGCAGCTACAAATTCTGAACCCATACCTTACCCCATTATTTCCAGCGATGAACGGCGGATGTGATTTAGCCAAAGCTGGCAGTTAATGTGCCTACTGTCATAGACCAACCATCGACCATGACGAAAATCATTAGCTTAAATGGCAGCGAGATGATCAGGGGTGATAGCATCATCATACCCATTGCCATCAAGACACTGGCGACAACGATGTCGATAATCAAAAATGGAATGAACAGCATAAAACCGATTTGAAAAGCCGTTTTCAGCTCACTCAATACGAATGCGGGCATCACAATCAGAAAGTCGAGATCGTCTAAGTTAGCAGGGGCGGGTTCGTTGGCGATACGAAGGATCTGCTCTAAATCGGTTTCTCGTGTTTGTTGCAACATAAATTGACGTAGCGGTTTTGCCGCTGTTTGTGCCGCCTCTTGCAACGTCATTTGATTTTCTTGGTAAGGGATAACGGCATTGTCATAGATGTTGTATAACACAGGACGCATGATGAACAAGGTCATGGTCATTGCGATGCCGACCAAAATACGGTTGGGGGGACTTTGTTGTAAGCCCATTGCTTGGCGCAAAATACCCAGGACGATAATAATACGTGTAAAGCTGGTCACCATGAGTAACATGGCTGGCAAAAAAGCCAGCGCAGTCATCAGTAAGAAGACTTGCAGCTTTACACTGTACTCCTCTTGCCCAGCAGGGCCATTAATGGTCAGTAATGACAAATCTTGTGCCCAGGCCGGCGTACAAGCAAAGAGCCAAAAGCCCATTAAAGCCAGGTAGCGCATTACTTGGTTAACCCTTTTAGCATGTCGTTGTCATCAACCACATCCACTAAACGTAGGCCGTATTTGTTGTTCACAATAACGACTTCAGCATGACCGAGTAAGGTGCCGTTGACTTTCACATCCATGGCTTCGCCGCTCAGTTTATCGAGCTCGATTACCGTGCCTAGACCGACGTTCATTAAATCGCCCACCATCAGCTCGGTACTCGCAACTTCCAGCGTTAGGTTAACGGGAATATTGCGAATGAAGCTCATATCTTGCGTTGGCGTATTCATTGCGCTTGGCATTGGGTCTTGCCCTAAGCTACCAAGATCCAGGTCATCAAGATCGATGTTTAAATCAGAGGCTTGTTCAGACATTTTTATTCCTATTTTGCTTAATCACGCTTTGAACTTGAAGAACGAGGCTGGCATTGTTTTCAGCAACACGAGCGGTAAACAGGGCGGTATTTCCCGCTTTCACCGTGACTTCACTCGGCAGCTCTACCGGAATAACGTCACCTGCTTTGAGATCCATCACATTGCCCAAAGGCAAGCGACGCTCTGCTAGTGTGGTTGTCAGGTGCATAGGAGCCTGACAGATTTTGGCTTGAATACGGGCCTGAAGCTCTGGGTCAGTATCGATATCAATAGGTTTTTGCTGGTCACGCAAAAAATCTAATCCAGCAAAAGGCAGTGAGATCGCCAGCCAGCCTTTGTGTCCGGCGACTTCCATCGTGAAGTGGCAGACTTGGTAGAGCTGGTTGTTTTGCATCATGTTGCCAAGGCGCAGTGTATTCTTTTCAGTAAGAGCACTTTGCCAATTTGTGATGCTGTGCCAACCGTTTGAAAAATGTTCCAGAGCAACACAGAAAAAACGCTCAACCAAGCGTAATTCGGTATCACTCATTTCTGTGCGCTTGCGCTGGCTACTTCCTTGCCCACCAAAGAACAGATCCACCATGAAGAAAAGCAGTTCGCCATCAATCGCTATCGTGCCGTGTAAGTCGTGCGGTGACACAATAAACTCACGGTACAGAGAAGGCTTTGGCATTTGCTGCAAGTAATCTTGGATTTTCAGCGTATCTTGTTGCTCAAGGCTAAATGATACCGGATGGCGAAGTAGATGGTGATATGACTGCCGAGCCGTTCGTTCAAATTGTTTGCAGACATTATCAATGATCGCTTGAAGCGCACCGATACGATGTTCTGGGCTGGCAAGATCAAAATCGCGAACTTCGACCTGATCAGTATTGGATATGATTTTACTCTTTTTAGTCATAATCACTTGCAAATAATAAGACTGACAGTCGATGGATAGTGGTGGCTATCAAGTTGAAAAAAATCTCTGATATTCTTGATAAATTATATTAAACGATAATAAATAAGTAATAAAAGTTAACGGCTTGTTTTAAATAATTAAAGCGGGAAAAGTGAATTTCCATTGGTTAACATCGGTATTTTAGTTGTTTTTATTACTGAGTCATTTTGGCGAGAGAGACTACCTTTATAATGGTTATCTTGTCAAACCAATACACTTTTAGTATTCGAATAATATACGGTCAACCGTACTGTTTAGTTGGTGTTTATGGGTGGATTATTAATTGACCATTTTATTGACTTTAAATGTTCATTTTATTGACAGTTGACATGCCAGGGCTAATGCATTCTTATTAGCGCGTATAATTAAAACGAAATAATAAATTCCCATGTTATTTGAGATGATATGTAGCCGCACTGGCTATTGTCGTCTTTATTTCTATTTGTTGTTGATAAGTGGTTGAAAGTTTAAAGTTATTTTATTTTCTTGGTTTTTGGGAAATAAAATTTAAGTTCGCCTTAAAGTCGGTCGCTTTACTGTTTCTTATGCTTTCAAATAACTTTGGTGGTGTTTAAGGGTTGTTCTGGAGTTCTTTATAATGGTTTGTCGTGGAATCATTGTTGCTGTAATGGTGGTTGCTTCTTGTGCAGTTAATGCGCGAGAAAATAAGTGGATGGCAGCATTAGATGACAGTAGTTGGGGGTTTTATGGAAGCAAAACTTCTTGTGTTCTTTCTCATGAAATCCGAGATTTTGGTTCAGTGAAACTTATTTCTGAAGCTGGGGAGAAAACCCGGTTAATGATAAAATCCACTAAAATTAAGCCATTTAATAATATTGTTGATGTGGAATCAGTATCACCATTTTGGACATCAACTCCAGATGTAAGTTTATATTCAAAAACGCCAGTACAACGTTCTCAGTCTGCTGATGAATTAATAATAAATAATGCTGAAAATGTTATTAATGAGTTAATTTATGGCCGTTGGATAAAAGTAACTTTGACGGATGAGCGTCAAAAAAACAGCGCTGTGGTTATCCAAAATATAAACCTTAGCGAGCCAATGGCTGAGTTTCAGCAATGTAAAAATCAATTAATAGCATATAACTATCAACAAATTAGAGATTCAGAATTTTACTTTGATGCCGCTTCTTCGCGTCTAAATAAGCAAGATATAAATAAGTTGAAAGGGATTGCAGAATATATTCGCGTTGATGCACAGGTTCAAAAAGTGCTCGTCGATGGTTATTCCGATCAGCTCGGCCAATTTAGTAGCAAGATGCGTGTCTCTCGCCAGCGAGCTGAAGAGGTTGCAGCCATGCTGATTGAGTTGGGGGTTCCTCGTAAATTATTACAAATCCGTTCTCATGGTGATCGCTACTTAGTTAGCACAGAAATGGATAAGCAGGCATTGCAATTAAATCGTCGCGCTACGGTTCGGCTGGTTAGAAAATCAGGAGCAGGTTCATGACAAAGAAAATTTGGCAAGTGCTGATGTTTCATCCCCAGCATACGGTGCTTGATAACGTATTAGCGAATGGTGAAGCTGAAGGTTACCAACTCAGCCGCGTGACCAATGTGATGGGCTGCTTAACCACCTTAGATCAACAAGCATGGGATCTGTTATTAGTACCCGCTTGCCTCGATGATGGTAGCGAAGCCGCAGACATTATTGCCTTGGTGCGTCGCCAAGGTTACGACGGTCCTATTGCAGTGCTCTCAGAATTACCTCATGCCACTCAGGTTAGCCAAGCATTACAAGTGGGGGCGACTGATTATCTGCTGATCCCATTTGGTCATACGCACTTAGGCCAATTGGTGCAGCGTATTATGCAAACCAACCAGTCATGTGACTCTGTGGTGGCGGAAGCGCCGCAAAGCAAGCAACTGCTACAGCTTGCGCAGCGTGTCGCACAAACTGATGCCTCTGTTCTGATCAATGGTGAGAGTGGTACGGGTAAAGAGATCTTGGCGCGTTTTATCCATAATGCCTCGCCTCGTGCACAGTCCCCGTTTGTTGCGATTAACTGCGCGGCCATTCCTGAAACCATGATTGAGTCGATTCTATTTGGCCATGCCAAAGGTGCTTTCACCGGCGCCTCATCCGCACAACCGGGTAAGCTTGAGATTGCCAATGGCGGTACGCTGCTACTTGATGAAATCGCAGAGCTGCCATTGGCGTTACAAACTAAGCTACTGCGAGTGCTGCAAGAGAAAGAAGTTGAGCGCTTAGGTAGCCACCAGAAGATCAACCTTGATATTCGCGTGTTAGCTGCAACCAATCAGAATCTTGAAAAAGCAGTGGCGGAAGGTCGCTTCCGTGCTGACCTCTATTACCGTCTTAACGTTTTCCCATTGTGTTGCGCGTCGCTGCGTGACCGTACTGAAGATATTATCCCGCTTGCTAAGCACTTGCTTAAGCGCCATATGGCATTAGGGCAGGCTGCAACGCACTTCACTGATTCAGCAAAGCGTGCGCTTAAAGCCTATTCATGGCCGGGGAATGTCCGTGAATTAGAGAACATAATCCAACGCGCATTAGTAATGAGCCACGGTTGTTTGATCCGTGCGCAAGACTTGATGTTGCCTGGCCAACCCTTGGTCACTGAGTCTGAAGTGAGTATGCCAGAAGAATTACTTGCGATGGATGCAACCTCGATGGCAAATACCACAACGACAACCATGCCGGTGGAACATGAGCCATTGAACGTGACTGTGGATTCGGAGAAAGCCAGCAACAAGCGACCTAGCTTACACAAAAGCCGTAAGCTAGCAGAATTTAATACCATCATTGAGACTTTGCGTCGCTTTAATGGGCATCGTAGTAAAACAGCTGAAGAGCTTGGCGTATCAACGCGCGCTTTGCGGTACAAGCTGCAAACGATGCGTGAACAGGGTATGGATGTAGAACAAATCCTTACGAACCAAAGTGCTGATTTTTCAGCGAATAACTATAACTTTTCTTAAGCATTTTTAGAGACCTTGTTATGTCAGAGAACGTGTTAGCCATGCAACAGCCTTTAAGCCAAATTGCTGAAGTTCAGGCACAAATTCAATCGTTTGATGCAATTCAAATTGCACCAAACCCGATCACAACACCGCAAACCCAAGCCGTTGATTTTACCTCGGTGATCACTGAAACCCTTAATAGCGTGGATCAACAAGGCCGTGATGCGTCGGCAAAAATGACGGCGGTTGATACGGGGAAAAGTGATGATTTAGTGGGGGCTATGGTAGCCAGCCAAAAGGCGAGTTTAGCCTTCTCTGCTATGGTGCAGGTGCGTAATAAGCTCCTGACTGCGTACGACGATGTTATGAAAATGCCAGTGTAGTGAGAATGCTTAAGTGACTGAAGTAATGAAGCAAAAATTGGTGAATATGGCAGGTCCAACAGGAATGGGCCGCTTATTTTCAGGCATGCGGTTAGCAGGCTTATTGGCTGCTATTGCCGCCTTAGTGACTGTCGCTGTGGTATTGGGCTTATGGCAGGGCAGTAGTCAGTATCGTCCGCTGTATGGTGAAGCAGAGCAGTTTGACCGTAGCCAAGTGATCGCGGTACTGGAAGAAAAAGGGTTGGATTATTACGTTGAGCCGCAAAAGGGCAGCGTGATGGTTGATCGTAACAGTTTGGGGAAGGCGCGTTTAGCACTGGCTGCTGCCGGTGTTGAAGCACAGCTACCTGCTGGACTTGAAATTCTAAGCCAAGATTCAAGCTTAGGAACCAGCCAATTTGTTGAAAATGCGCGTTACCGTCATGGTCTTGAAGGCGAACTCGCGCGTAGCATTATGGCGTTGGATGCGGTACGTAATGTTCGTGTTCACTTAGCGATGCCAAAGCAAACCTTGTTTGTTCGTCGCGATAAAGAACAAGCTTCAGCCTCGGTGATTATCTCGTTGCAACCGGGGCAAACACTGGATGCTGAACAGGTAACAGCCATCGTTAATTTGGTCGCTGGTAGTGTGCCTGAGCTTGAAGCTGATCAGGTGAATGTGATCGATCAGCAAGGGAACTTGTTGTCAGCCTTAGTCGGTGAAGGCCGCCATGGTAAAAACAGCAGTGCCTACCTTGATTATGTGCAAAAGCTTGAAACGACGTACATTAACCGAGCCTCTCGCATGCTTCGCCCTATGGTCGGTAGCGATAACTTCCAAGTAGAAGTTGCCGCGGCAGTGAATTTTGATCGCACTGAGGCGACAGAAGAATTGTACGCGCCTGAAGGTACTGTGCGTTCAGAGTTCTCATCTTACGATCGTCGTGTAGGCAAAGCCGCGCAAGGTGTTCCCGGTGCCTTGAGTAATCGTCCTCCAGAAGAGGGGGATGAAGAGACCGATCCGAATGCAGGTAATGAGCGTGGTGAAAATTCACGTGATTACGTGATGGATCGCACCATGAAGCACACTTACTACCAACAAGGTCAGATTGAGCGTTTAAGTGTGTCTGTCTTGCTCAACGGTGATCCAGAAGCTTTCCCGTCAGCGAAGATTGACAGCATTCGTCAGATGTTGACAGATGCGATGGGTATTGAAGCAGCACGCGGCGATAGCTTTAGCTTACATGTCTACCCATTCAATAAAGCAGAGGCACAGCTGTTAGCCGAAGAGCCTGTGTGGTGGATGCAAAATGTATGGCTAGATTACTTACGCTACATTCTTTCCGCGATTGTTGCCTTGGTGATTTTACTGGTTGTGGTACGTCCTGCGATCCGTCAATTGGCGGGTGAGCGTCAACGCAGCAAAGATCCAGTGCTAGATAGTGTGTTACCAGAGAGCAAAGCGCCAAGCGGAAGTGAAGTGGCGACACTGAACACCAGTAATGCTATTACACCAGCGGATAGTGAGCTCGAAGCGCCATCAAAAGCCGCGGTGGCTGAAACGGCATTAAGTTCAGCTGTGGTGCCTGAAGAGAGCATGCCAGAGCTGCCAAGTCCTGAAACGGGACTTGAAATTCAAACCTCTTACTTGCAAGCGTTATCGGAAAAAGAACCTGAACGTGTTGCGCATGTTGTTAAACAATGGATAACCCCGAAAGATGCAGACAAATGATAACAACCAAGGCATCGAACAGGCCGCAATTTTATTGCTAAGCATGGGGGAGGAAGCTGCCGCTAACGTGTTGCAGCAACTCGATCGTGAGCAAGTGCGCCAATTATCGATTGCCATGGCCAGTATTCCAGCCGTAAAAAAAGATCAAGCGGAAGGCGTGTTTCAGCGCTTCTTCCAAGACTTTAAACGTGAGTCTGGGATCTCAGGGGCATCACGTAGTTACTTAGAGCGCACGCTCAATAAAGCGCTGGGGCAATCATTGTCACAGCCGCTACTTGATGCAATTTACGGTGATTCACTCAAGCATAACTTACAGCGTTTGCAGTGGCTTGAGCCAGCCAAGTTAGCTGAACTTATCTCGGGTGAGCACCCGCAGATGCAGGCAGTATTCTTGGCTTATCTTGAACCTGATGTGGCGACAGGGTTGTTGGCGAAACTGCCACAAGACAACCTCGATGAATTGTTGTATCGCTTAGCAAACCTAAAAGAAATCCACCCAGACATGATGCAAGAAGTGCACGTGCTACTGGAGAAGTTCTTGGCGCAAGTTGGTCAGCAAAATAGCACCTTGATTGATGGTACTCAAAAAGCGGGTGACATCATTAATCGCTTGCAGGGTGATCAGAGCCAGAGAGTGATGACAGGGTTAAAAGAGATTGACCCAGAGTTAGTCGCACAACTTGAATCGCAAATGTACAACTTCAGCATTTTGGTGCGCCAAACCGAAGACACCTTGGAGCGCTTGGTGGAAGAGGTCGATCAAGACTTACTGGCAACTGCGCTTAAGGGTGCTGACGAAGAATTGCTGGATAAAGTATTCGCCACTATGCCAAAACGTGCCGCGCAGTATCTACGCGAAGCGATGGAAGGTAAAGGTCGAGTGCGTGTAAGTGCGGTTGAAGAGGCTCGTAATCAATTAGTTTCGACGCTACGCCAGTTGGCAGATGCAGGCGAGATTGAATTGCAGCTCTTTAGTGAGCCCGTGGTGGAATAGGAGCAATAATGAAAAAGAATCAGCCGAGTAATGTATTGCATCCTCAGCTTGGTCAGTATCGCCCTTATCACTTTCCGCCGTTGATGCAGCCTGAAGAAGATGATTTATTTGGTGATGAAACCACAGGTTCATACCAAGATGAATTTCATAATGGCTTTCAAGATGGTCAACAGAAAGGCCATGAGCAGGGATACCAAGAAGGCGTAGCCCAAGGGTTACAAGCGGGTCATGAGCAAGGGCTTGAACAAGGTCGTCAGCAGGGGGTACGAGAAGGTGTCGCTCAAGTCCAACAGCAAATGGGCAGTACCGCGGCTTCTGTTGATCACCTGATGCAGCAGATCCAGCAAGTGTTCCAGCAACATGTTCGCCAACAAAGTGAAATGATTTGCGACCTAGTACAGAAAGTCGCACGCCAAGTGATCCGTGCCGAGTTAACTCTCAAACCGGGCCAAATGGTGCATTTGATTGAAGAAACGCTCGCACAAATGCCAGAGCAAAAACCGGATTTAGTGATTTACTTGAATCCGCAAGATTGCCAGCGTTTAGTGGAATTGGTGCCAGAGCAAGTGGCAACATGGACCTTACAGCCTGACGACAGTTTAGCGATTGGTAGCTGTCGTGTAACCAGCAGTGAATCTGAAGCCTTTGCCGATAGTGAAGAGCGATTAGAAACCTGCATGGATTCGATTCGAGATAGTTTACTCAGCGATGCGTGATTTATTCCAAGAGCTCAACGCCCGACTAAGCTCTGCGGTAGAGCAGGTACCTGAAGTCCCAGTTGCTCGTACTTGGGGCCGTTTGACTCGTATGGCTGGCTTGACCTTGGAAGCCGTAGGTTGTCGACTCTGTACGGGTCAGCGCTGCATGATTGAAACCGACCATGGCACTTTGGTGGAAGCCGAAGTGGTCGGTTTTGATCGTCAAGCATCCGTCTTAATGCCTATCCGTCATACCACGGGATTACGGCCAGGTAGCCGTGTGTTGCCTTTGCATGGTGACAGTAAAATTGATGTGGGTTACAGCATGTTGGGCCGAGTGCTCAACGGCTTGGGTGAGCCTTTGGACGGCAAAGGCGCTATCCATGGTGAGCAGCGCATAAACCTGCAAGGTGAGACGATTAACCCTTTGCAGCGCCTTCCGATTTCAACCCAGCTAGATGTTGGTGTCCGCGCAATTAACGGTATGTTGAGCGTGGGTAAAGGCCAGCGAATGGGTTTATTTGCGGGTAGTGGTGTGGGTAAAAGTGTGTTGTTAGGCATGATGACACGTAACACCACGGCAGAAATCACCGTGGTGGGACTAATTGGTGAACGTGGCCGTGAGGTGCGCGAGTTCATTGAACACTCCCTTGGCCCTGAAGGGATGAAAAATGCCGTCGTGATCGCTTCACCAGCGGATGATCCACCTTTGATGCGTCTGCGTGCTTCGGTGTTGTGTCACCGTATTGCCGAGTTCTTCCGCGACCAAGGCCATGATGTTTTACTGTTGATGGATTCATTAACACGTTATGCGCAAGCGCAACGTGAAATTGCCTTAGCCGTTGGCGAGCCGCCCGCGACCAAAGGTTATCCGCCTTCGGTGTTCAGTTTGTTACCACAGTTGGTAGAGCGTGCAGGTAATGGCGCAACCGAGCGAGGTTCCATCACCGCCTTCTACACTGTTTTGTCGGAAGGGGATGATCAACAAGATCCGATTGCCGATGCAGCTCGCGCTATTTTGGATGGTCACATTGTCCTGAACCGTGAACTGGCCGAGCAAGGTCACTATCCAGCCATTGATATCGAGCAGTCGATCAGCCGTGCTATGCCGCAAGTGGTAAGCGCTGAACAGTTGAAGCAAGCGCAACAAATTAAGCAGCGTTACGCGCGTTATCGCCAAATTCAAGACTTGATTGCACTGGGGGGTTACCAACCGGGGCAAGATCCTAATCTTGATATTGCGGTACAGCAATACCCAGCAATTTGCCAGTTTCTTCAGCAAGGTATGCAAGAGCGTGTGACGCTAGATCAAACGCAGCATGCCATGATGCAGTTAACCTAAGAGAATCATCATGCGACGAGTGAAAATGCTGCAACATTGGCGTGAACAGCAACAGCGCCAGTTTGATGCTATTCAGCAAGAATTTGGTCAGGTCAATAGTCAGCATCAAGCGCATCAACAGCGATTGGAATTGCTGGAAAGTTTATCTGGGCAGTATTGTATTGAAGGGGGGCAGCAAGCATCGGCTTTGATGTTAAAGGGGATTGGACGTTTTCGTTATCAGCTGGATAATTTAACGAATTTGCAGCGCCATGAATTAGCGATGTCTGAGGTTGAATTGCGTACCACCAATGAACGCTTGGTGCAGCAGCACTGCCAAGTACGAATGGGTGAGAAAATTATTGAAAAACGCCAGAATCAAATAGCCCTCAAGCAAGAGCGTCAGCAGCAAAAGATCCTTGATGAATTGTCAGCGAATAAGTTTTACCGTCAGCGCATCACCTGATGGAATGGTTAGCGAGTAACGAAAATTACTCGCCAGGACCATAGCAATATTGTTGCTCAGGCTTGAGTAAGCGATCTATGAGCTGCTTTTGTTGGGCTAACAAACGACCATTCGTGTTGTTGAGCTCTTGGCAGGTTAGCGTGAGATCATACAGCTTTTGCCATAGCATCATGCCTTTTTGCTGCACTTGCTGAGGCAGTTTACTTAATAGTTTCTGCATGCCTTCATTGTTTGCCGTCACACCGAGTCGTGTAAGAATCGTATGGCGGTTGGTCGCATGCTGATTTAATAGTGCCATCAAAGACTGTAGCTGCTGGTTGTGACCAATCAGTGCTTGGTTGTCACGATTCACTAGCAAGACATGTTGTTGCTTCAGTTGAGCAACTAACTCTTGATAGTGGGCTACATCTTGATTGAGTTCATTGAGCAAGGTTTTCACCATGCTACTGTTGTCGCTCATTATTGATTACCTTGGTAATAATCAACCATAGTGCCTGCCAACTGATCAAGATCGACCGATGCTTGACCTGACTGCAGTAGTTGCTTCATTTTTGCCACTTTATCCATATCCACATCATTAGTGTGTTGGAGATCGGCTTTCGCACTTTGTAGTGACTGCACTTCACTGCTTAATTCAACTTGTTTTGTCGTCGCTGTCATGGCTGTTTTACCCGCTGTTGGGCGGTTTTCAGCATTTACAGGTAATGACATTGAGTTGTGAATTTTTCCAATCATGAATGTACTCACAGGGTAGTAGGGTTATTGGTATACAGCGACCAGCTGTCATAGAGCTTAACTGCTTTTTTAGCCTTTTGTTATAAAACTCATCGTAAAAGAAATTTAAAACAGAGTTTGTACCTTTTTAGGGCCAATCACAGTGGCCAGAATCGTCTTATGTGAAGAGCTATTTTTTACTTTAATTTCCTCACCTTTACTGCCGGATTCTAGCGCAATCCCTTTCATTCTGGCTGTCATCTTGCCCATCTTTGCCTCGATCATCACTTCTTGGTGACGTTCGACCCAGTTGGCAAATTCTACCATACGTGGACTGATAATTTTTCCCACCGTAATCCGCCGTTTGCTGACTTGATTGGTTAATTCTGCAATAGAGGTGAAATATCCCTGACGGACATAAGAAATATCAGTGCGGCGCCGTTTGAAATCATTGGCGGTTAAGACTTGGTCGCGCTCTATGGTGTTTTTTGCCACCACTATTTTCTGATAAACCCGTACGTCTGCTTTTATGCGTGATTTCCAGTATTTAGGGTGTTGGCATTCAATGGTTAGGGTGACTTTTCCCGTCGGAGAACGCCCTTGATGACGACTAATGTTCAAGGGGCTATTACACGTAGGTAAGGCCGTCTTATCAAGGTCGAAGCGAAAGTCATTACTACCAATGCTCCCCGCAAAACGTGCCACCTCACGATATAAATAACTACGGATCTGTTGATGATCTTTTTCTGCCATGACGGGCTTACCCGCAACCGCAGCATGACTGAATGTACTTTCAAATATCAACAGGCTGAGCACAAGTGACAAGTGGCGGATTTCCGCTCGGAAGTCATACTTCCGCTTATTGAGTGTTGAACGGCAATTATTTGTGTAAGGCATTGATATTTTGACTTTAAATGCGTGGCATGAAAATTGCTTAATAGTCGATATTCAATCTAAAGGTGGTGGGTGAGATGGCAATCAACTTTGAAGATGCATTGGGGGTACACCCTAATACATTGCAGTTCCGAACACAACGCGCAAAGGTGTTGGCGAGTAACTTGGCTAATACCGATACGCCCAATTTTAAAGCGCGTGATATCAGTTTTGAAGATGCAATGAATCAAGTCGCGAGTGAAGCCCGCACTAAGCATCTAGGCCGTCGTAGAACACAGCAATCACATGAACTGCTGTATCGCAACCCACAGCAGCCAGCACAAGATGGCAACACAGTTGAATTGGGCGTTGAGCAAGCCAAATTTGCGGGCAACGCAATGGATCTTGAAACCAGCTTAACTTTTTTGAACATGAAAATTCGCGGTCTGAAGCAGGCCATTAACGGACAATAATTCCTATGTCTTTTTCCTCTATTTATGACATTGCAGGTTCTGCAATGACAGCGCAAAGCGTTCGTTTAAATACGGTCGCTAGTAACCTTGCGAATGCCGACGTGGTATCTGGTTCCGAGCAGGATGGTTACCGTGCTAAGCGCCCCGTTTTTTCTTCTGTGATGGTGGATATGAACGATCCTAATGCCGGTACACGTGTGCGGATTGATGATGTCATTGAAAGTGATGAACCATTACGTCGTCGCTACGAGCCTAATCACCCTGAAGCGAACAAAGAAGGCTATGTATTTCATTCAACCGTGAATGTGGTTGAAGAAATGGCAGACATGATGGCTGCATCGCGCAGCTTTGAAACTAACGTTGACGTAATGAGTCGAGCGCGCAGCATGCAGCAGAGCATCCTTCGCCTAGGTCAAACGAGCTAAGGGAATAAGCAATGAGCTTACCGCAAATTAATACGGCAGGTCAGTACAACCGTACGACGACACAAGCGAATGCTGAGCCACAAGTGACCAGTAATGGTCAAAAAGACATGACGCCAACCAGCAATGAGTTTTTAACCATGATGGTGGCGCAGGTACAAAATCAGAACCCGCTAAACCCAACGGATGGTACAGAGTACTTGACGCAATTGGGCATGATGTCAGCCGTTTCCAGTTTGGAAGGGGTGAAGCAAGGCATGATGAACATGAACATTGGTATGACTAACTTGGAAATGCTGCAAGCGACCAACCTTGTTGGCAAAAAAGTGCTGATGGATGTGAAAAACGGTTTGGATATTAGCGAAGGTCAAACCCTGAATGGTCGTGTTCAGTTTGATAAGCCGGTCGATAGTGCAACCGTGATTGTTTACGACGACAAAGGCAAAGAAGTCGACAAGATCAAATTGGGTGCACAAGGCAAAGGCATGGCTGAGTTTGAAATTGACGGTGATGAGCTGGGTAAGGGCACTTACTCGTTCAAAGTGGTTGCTGAGAGTGGCGATCAGGCTTGGGATCAAAACATCATGATTGCTGCCGAAGTGGAATCGGTCAACATCCCTGCCAATGGCGGTGCGGTGTTATTAAGTCTTGCGGGCGTGGGCAAAATGTCGATGTTCGATATGCGTGAAATTACGGCGTAAATAATAAAAATTAAGTAGATAGGAATCTTTTATGTCAATCAGTGTTGGCCTAAGTGGCTTGCGAGCAACATCCGAACAGATGAACTCAATCAGCCACAATATTGCAAACGTCGGTACCGTGGGTTTCAAATCATCCCGTACTGAATTTCAAGATGTTTATGCACCCCAGTTTGGCGGCGGTGAAATGAACGGTGTTGAAGTAGCGCAAGTGCGTCAAAGCTTCACTTCGGGCGGTACGACAAGTACGGGCCGTAATAGTGACTTGGCGATCAACGGTGAAGGCTTCTTCATGGTGCAAAACAATGGCCAGCAAATGTTTACGCGTAACGGTGTATTCAACCTAGATACTGAGGGTTACATGGTATCGGGTGATGGTCACCGCCTACAGGGGTATGGTGTGACAGAGTCAGGTCAAATTCAAACGGGTACTGTGACGGATCTGCGCGTTGACACCGGTGACATGGCGGCGAAAACCACCACTAAAGTTCACCAAGGTCTTAACCTTGATGCTAATGCTGCCATCGTGACGAATTCTGCTGATGATAAATTCGATCCAGAAGACCCATCAACTTTTACCTCGAGTGTTACCTCTACCGTTTATGACTCATTGGGTAGTGAGCACCAAGTGACTCAGTACTACGTAAAAACCGCCAGTAATGAATGGAAAGTACATTACGCATTAGATGGTGACGTGCTGAAAGGCCAGACCAACACCATGGGCTTTGATAGCGACGGTAAACTTAGCACTGTCAATGGTGCTCCAGCGATGGATAACTCAACCACACCTCCAACGATGAAAATCGATACCTTGTCGGTTGATCTTGCGTTTAAGAATGGTGCCGCTAAACAAAGCGTTGGTATGACACTGGCTGATACGACTCAATACGGTAGCGAATTCTCAATCAATAAAAATGCGCCAGACGGTCATGCGCCTGGTCAAATTGCGGGTTGGTACTTTGAAGGTGATGGCACTGTGTATGCTCGTTATTCAAATGGTCAAACCAAAGCACAAGGCCAAGTGCTTATGGCGCGCTTCCCGAACCAAGAAGGCCTACAACAGGCGGGTGGTACGCGCTGGACACAAAGTTTTGCGTCAGGTGCGCCATTACTGGGCACACCAGGTACAGGTCAAATGGGCGCGCTTCGTACCGGCATGTACGAGAACTCTAACGTTAACCTGACCAATGAGATGGTGTCTTTGATGTCAGCGCAAAGCAACTACCAAGCGAATGCGAAGACCATCAAAGTGTCGCAAGAAATGACTCAAATCCTGTTCCAGAACTTATAAGTCGAGGCTGGGCATGGATAAATTATTGTTCACTGCAATGTCGGGTGCTAGCCGCGTCATGATGGCGCAGCAGGTACACGCGAATAACCTCGCTAACGTGAATACCACGGGGTTTCGTACCGATATCGAACAGGCCGATAGCGTCAAAGTAAAAGGCCAAGGCTACGATACGCGCGCCTTAGTGGCTGCGCGTGCGGGGGGAACTGATTTCTCTGAAGGCGCAATGCAGCACACGGATAACCCGTTAGATGTATCCATTCGCGGTGCGGGCTTCTTTGCTGTTGAAGCCGGTGAAAATGACGAAGCCTACACCCGTGCGGGTAACTTCACGTTAAGCCCTGATGGTCAACTAATGCTGGGCAAGCGACCTGTGATGGGAACGGGTGGCGCGATCACTATTCCTGAATACGAACAGTTAAGCATTGGTTCTGATGGCACCATTTCTGTGGTGCCTCAGGGCGGTGGTTTAATTCAGGAAGTGGGTCAGCTCAAGTTAGTGAAGCCTGAGAATAACCAACTGCGAAAAGGTGAAGACGGTTTGTTTCGCGTGATTGGCGGTGGTGGTCAGGCGGATGCTGACGACACAGTGACTGTGGCATCGGGTTACCTTGAAAGCAGTAACGTTAATGCCATCGATGCATTAGTGAATAACATTTCCCTTGCTCGTAATTTCGAACTGCAAGTCAAAATGATGAAAACCGCCGAGCAACTGGCGACAGCGGGTAACCGCTTAGTACGCGGTAGTTAACGTCACACAGTGCTTAACGCCCCGTTAGTTTTTATCTTTCCAGCACCTTGCCATTAAAGGTGCTGTCTTTATTCAGGAGAATTTGTCATGCATCCAGCACTTTGGGTGAGTAAAACAGGCCTTGCGGCACAAGATACACAAATGCAGGTTATTTCAAATAACCTTGCCAACGTGAATACCGTCGGCTTTAAACAAGATCGTGCTGTCTTTGAAGATTTGTTCTATCAAATGAAAAAGCAACCAGGCTCTATGGTTGATCAGCAAAATGAAGCGCCGGGTGGTTTACAGTTGGGTAACGGTGTTCGCACTGTTGGTACCCAAAAGCTAATGAAAACGGGTAGTTACCAAAATACGCAAGAAGCGACTGACCTTGCGATTATGGGCGCAGGCTTCTTTCAAGTGGAGCTAAGCGACGGTACTACCGCCTATACCCGTAACGGTCAATTTCACCGTAACTCGGAAGGTGCATTGGTGAATGCTGCGGGCTTGCCAATGATCCCGAACATCGAAATCCCTGAAAATGCGACAGGCATGAGCGTGGGCACTGATGGCATGGTGTCGATTAAAGTACAAGGTGAGCCTGAGCCGCAAGAAATCGGTCAAATTACCTTGGCAAACTTCACCAACCCATCGGGTCTTGAAGCCATGGGCGGTAACTTATTCCGTGAAAGCGGCGCATCAGGTGCACCGATTGAAGGTGTGGGTGGTGAAGACGGCATTGGTGCTATTAGCCAATTCACATTAGAAGGCTCTAACGTGAGTGTGGTGGAAGAAATGGTGAACATGATCACGACCCAGCGCGCTTACGAAATGAATGCCAAAGTGGTCTCAAGTGCAGACCAAATGCTGAAGTTTGTTAGCCAATCAATGTAAGGGTAAGGCGATGATGCGCATTATTTTTCTGTTGGCGGCATTAGTGATGACAGGGTGCGCCCCTGTCTCTAGTGTGGTTGACCGTCAGCCACCTGAAGAGGTGCCTTATACCAATTATCCAACATTTACGCCTGATAAAGACGGCAGTTTATTTAATGCTAGCTACGGCATGGCACTGTTCCAAGATCGTCGTGCATTTCGCATTGGCGATATTCTAACTGTGGTGTTGGATGAGCAAACGCGCTCAAGTAAAAAAGCGGGTACCTCTTTTGGTAAAGAAAGTAATACTGGTATTAGCGTTCCGAAAATTGCTGGCACTGTCTATCCTGAAGGTGAATTTTCACTAAAAGGCGATCGTGACTTTAAAGGCGCATCATCAAGTTCGCAGCAAAACTCCTTAAGCGGCAGCATCACAGTTTTGGTCTCTGAGGTGATGCCAAATGGGGTGCTACGCGTGCGTGGTGAAAAGTGGCTCAAGCTTAATCAAGGCGATGAATATATTCGTTTATCTGGCCTTGCACGTGTGGATGACATTGACGGCTCTAACCGCATTTCATCTCAACGTTTAGGTGATGCGCGTATTACCTATTCAGGTCGAGGCACATTGGCTGATGCGAATGAAGCTGGTTGGCTTTCTCGATTCTTTAACAGTTCATGGTTCCCGATCTAATGACATTAAAACACATACTCTTTGCTGCAGGTTTAGTGCTGTTTCCACTTGTGGCCTCTGCTCGCCCCTTGCTGAGCTTGGTCGATATCCAAGGGATCAGGGAAAACCAGTTAGTGGGCTATGGCTTGGTTGTCGGTTTAAGCGGTACTGGTGATAAAAACCAAACTAAGTTTACTTCGCAGTCAGTGAAAAACATGCTGAGTCAATTTGGGGTGCAGCTGCCAGCCAACGTCGATCCTAAATTGAAAAACGTTGCCGCGGTTGCGGTGAACGCCTCTATTCCTGCATTGGCTGGTAAAGGCCAATCGCTGGATATCACTGTGTCGTCAATCGGTGATGCTAAAAGTCTGCGTGGCGGTACGTTATTACTCACGCCGCTAAAAGGGGTCGATGGCCAAATCTATGCTATGGCGCAGGGTAACTTAGTCGTGGGTGGTGTAAATGCCCAAGGTAACAGTGGCACTGGCATAACAATCAATATCCCAACGGCGGGTCTGATCCCTAATGGCGGGATCATCGAGCGTGAAATTCCGTCGTCGTTCTTAACGTCGACCGATGTCATTTTGAATTTAAAAGTGCCGGGTTTTAATACCGCCCGTAACATCGAAAAAGAAATTAACCGTGTGTTTGGCCCTGATGTCGCATTAGCAGAAAGCCATGCCCGTATCCGTGTGCGTGCGCCACATAAAGCGAGCCAGCGCGTGACTTTCTTAGCCATGCTTGAAAACCTCGATGTTGCCCAGCAGAAGAAACTGGATCGTGTGGTCTTTAATGCCCGTACAGGTACGATTGTGGTAGGCAAAGATGTGCGAGTGCACACCGCTGCTGTCAGTCACGGTAACTTAACAGTCAGTGTGGTTGAGAACTACAACGTGAGTCAGCCGAATGCATTTAGCAACGGTAAAACGACAGTTACGCCATCGTCAGATGTCTCGATTGATCAAGAGCGTGGCAAAGTCTTTATTTGGCCTGAAGGTAACGAAGGCACATCGCTGCAAAGTATTGTTGATGCAGTGAATAGTTTAGGTGCATCACCTAATGATCTGATGTCAATTTTGATTGCATTGGACGAATCAGGTGCGCTAGATGGTGAATTGGTAATTCTGTAATGAAAGTGATCGATAACGAGCAGCACTCAGCCTTATACAACGACATGAGTGAACTAAATAAAATCACCGCAAATCCGGATAAAAAGCAAGCGCTACAACAGGCTGCCAATCAGTTTGAGGCGGTATTTTTGCAAACTGTGCTGCGTCATATGCGTAAAGCATCAGAGTCGATGAATGAAGGGGAAGACTCTCCGTTCAACAGTAAACAGCAAAAGTTTTTCCGCGAAATGTACGACAGTCAAATTGCGGTTGAAATGAGCCAGCAACAGAGCATGGGTATATCTGACATGCTGATTAAACAATTGGGTCAGCATGAAGCATTTAAGCCACAGCCACAGGCGGTCGCTGTTAATCAACAGACACCGATTGAATCGTTAGCTGGGAATTTTAGCCCAGCGAATGACACCAGATTGCAATCCGGTAACCAGGTTAAGTTGCCACACTGGTGGGGGAATACTACTCCGCTGTCGCAGCATTTGAAAATCCAGATGGATGACGAAGAGTTATGAGTTTGATTAATATCGGCTTGTCCGGCATGAATGCTGCGAACGCAGGCCTTTCTGTGACAGCCCACAACGTTTCTAACGTGATGACCCCAGGTTACAGCCGCCAACGTGTTGGTTTTGGTGCGGTAACTGGTGCCAATAACAGTGGTGCTGGGGTTGGCGTAAGTAACGTGGAACGCATGGCGGATAACTACCTGAACCAGCAGATTTATCGTCAGCGCGGCTCGTGGGGTTACAATGCGATCAGTTCGCAGTACATGCAAAAAACAGAAACGGTATTAAACAATAAAAGTACCTCTATCAGTACAGGTCTAGACCGTTTTTATGCCAGCCTTAATGAAGCCTCTGCGAAGCCACAAGACATTGCTTATCGCCAGACGATTGTCAGTGAAAGTAAGTCGATGGTGCAGCGCTTTAATAACTTAAGCAATCAACTTGATAGCCAAGAAACGCAGGTTAAAGGCCAGCTAGATGCGTCGATCACCGATGCCAATACTTTGATGGCAAGCATTGCGAGCCTTAACAGCAGTATCCGTGATGTGGGTGGTAACAGCGAAGCGGCAAGCAGCTTGCTTGATGCGCGTGATGAAGCGATTCGCCAGTTGTCATCAATGATGGATGTGAATCCAACGTATCATGATGATGGCACAGTGACTGTCACTATGGCCAAGGGGCAAACACTGGTTAGCGGAACCACCGCAAGCCAATTGAGCCAAGATCATAATGGCGAGTTAGTCTTGAAGCGTGGTGATACTAACCTTGCGCTAGATGATAACTTGGGCGGCACCATTGGTGGCTTAGTGGATTACCGTGACAATGAACTGGTAGGCTTACGCCGCGAGTTGGATGTCATGGCTTATAGTTTTGCTACTGAATTTAATGAGAAGCACCAACAAGGTTTTGATTTAAATGGCGATGCGGGTAAAGCCGTTTTTGGTGGTGTGGATAGCGTTGAAGGCGCAGCATCAAAATTGACCTTATTGGTTGATGACCCTAAGCAATTAGCGTTTTCGTCTGCTGCAGATGAACCGGGCAACAGTGACAACCTTAAAGGTTTAATTGAGCTTAAAAATGCGCCGGTTAATGTAGATAAGAGCAAGCTGACACCAGAAGCATTGGAAAAATATGAACTGGCGATTGATAAGCTTAATGGTAAGTCAATTTACAGCAACTACACAGGTTTAACCGGTGATTGGGCGATTCGTACCGCGCAGCTTGAAGCCGACACTAAAGCCTCTGCGGCCTTGGTTGATCAGGCACAAGGCGAACGTGATAGCAAAAGCGGCGTTAACCTCGATGAGGAAGCGGCTAGCATCATGACGTATACCCAAATGTATCAAGCGAATGCACAAGTGATTTCAACCGCTCAACAGCTGTTTGATGTCACTTTGTCGATGTTCCGCTAATTAAACATACCAGTAGGATTGAATGATGCGGATAAGCACCTCGCAAATGAACAATATTATGTTGACGAGCATGCAGAGCTCGACAACAGGTGTGAACAAGACTTTTATTCAGCTTAACTCTGGCGAGCGCATGCTGAAGCCATCGGATGACCCGCTTGGTGCCGTACAGCTGATGATGCTGGATCGTGAGCAAGCCGATATTTCTCAGTTTAAAAAGAATATCTCGAACTTGAAGACTCAGTTAGGCCAGACTGAATCACACCTTGATGCCTCAAATACTGCGGTATTGCGTGCGCAAGAATTGGTGACTGGCATACTGAATGCGAGCAACAGCACCATGGAAGGCCGCGAAGCAATTGCAACGGAGTTGGATGGCATTTTGGGTCAGCTAACGGATATTGCGAACAGTAAGAACCCTAACGGCGATTACATTTTTGCTGGCACCAAAACTGATACTCAACCGATCGTGAAAGATCCAGCTACAGGTAAATATGTTTACCAAGGTAACAGCGATCAGCGTGAAGTGCAGGTTGCAGAATCGATGTCGATTCCAGCGAACCAGACGGCAGATGTGATGTTCTCTAATGGTAGTGATAATATTTTCAATACCTTAGATAGCGTGATTAATGATCTGCGTAACCCCGCTGTTGATGGAAGCAACCTCACCAGCAGTGTCACGCAAGCACAAGCAGACATTAAAAGCACCTTGTCATCGATCAATGGCGCGTTAACGGATGTCGGTGGTCAGCAAAATTCATTGACCATGATTTCAGGTTCGCATGATGATAATAAGCTCATCAATGATAAACTGATCGGCGATGTGAAAGATTTAGACTACAGCCAAGCGATTTTAGAGCTCAATACTCAAATGGCTGCGCTGCAAGCGACGCAAATGACGTACAGCAAAGTACAGAATTTATCGCTGTTTAAATTGATGTAATGCCTCTGTGGGTGAGTCTGTGATTTGCCTACATGGGTTTGATATTTATTGCCCTGAGTGACAGAAGAACGCTGGTATTCAGGGCAATGTAATGAGTTAAAGAGGCCGCCTTGGTTAACCAAATTTCTTCGAGTCCCAATACCCTTCGTAGTGGTGACAGCACCCAACCTGAACGCATTGCTCAGCAACAACCCGTGGCTGCGGTCAGTCGTGTCTCTGAGAAAAAATCTCGCCAAGAGCAGCAACAATCGAATTTAACGGGTAAGCCGCGTAGCTTACTCACCCAAACGACACTTGCACATAACCAAGCTGCGCAAGCACAAACCGCACAAAAAGCTTTGCGTGATGCCAGCGAACTCTTAAACCAGCTTCGCCAAGTGGCGCGTCGCTCCTTGAGTAGTCAAGAAGGCAAGCGCGACCAACTTCAGCAGTCTTTGCATCAGCTTAAAGGTAAGTTAGCCAAGCTAACCCGTGAAGCGAAATACCAAGGTGAACCTGTATTGCACCATGACCTGACGCCACGGTTAGAAGGTGTGCAGCAAACGGAACAATTCGGCATTAAAGGCTTGCGCTTAAATACGCTGCGTAATCAAGATGAGATTGTGCGCTTTCAGTTTGAGTCAGGTTCGCCATCTTCTGTGCGTGCCTTGATTGAGTCCGATGAAAACAGCCATGAAATCGCCAATAAGTTGGATCGGGCGTTAGCGCCGCGCGGTATTCAAGTCGGGGTCGATAAGTTTGGTGATATGGCTTTCACGGTGGATAAAGCTGAGTGGGTCAATATTCGTAAAGGGGTTTGGGTGTCGGGCGGTGGTCAAATTCTGCCATCGGGTAACCCAATTAAAGCTCGCCTAGAATCGCACGATAAGCAAGCGACAGAACCTGAAGCATTAGAATTTTCTAAGCCTCAGCAGTCTCGCAAAGCGTTGGCGGATATCGAGCGCATGCTGCAAAAAGTGCAGCAAGCACTGAGCCAAATCGATAAAGTGCAGCAGCAAGTGGGTGCTGATTTAGAGCGTATAGTACGGACGAATAGCTTGAAGTCCGGCATCATCAATCAGCAAGGTGAAATTGACGCCAGTTGGATGGATGCACCGCAAGATGTATCGCTGCAGCTAATAGAAAATGCGGTACCGACATTATTGGCACAAGCCAATGCGACACGTCATAACGTGGTGGCTTTGTTAGAACCCTAGCATTTAGTGGTTTCCCTTGGTTTTGAACTAGGGCAATGA
Organism: Photobacterium swingsii; assembly: GCF_024346715.1. Taxonomy (NCBI): domain Bacteria; kingdom Pseudomonadati; phylum Pseudomonadota; class Gammaproteobacteria; order Vibrionales; family Vibrionaceae; genus Photobacterium; species Photobacterium swingsii. Next base: position 3,530,922 of record NZ_AP024852.1, on the reverse strand, counting down.
AGGCACATCAAAGTCAGCTACAAGCCAATAGAAAGCGGGATCATCCCGCTTTTTTGTGCCTGTTATTTATCGATAAGCATATGAGTGAATAGCGATTTATGGTCAAAAAGCGGTATTTCTTCGCAGCAAAGTCACACCGCAAAATAAAGTAAAAAAAATACTTAAGAAGCGTAAAAAGTGGGTCGCTCTGAAAAAGTAACAACCGAGCCCATTGCCGTAAGGCGGCACTGTGGAACACTATTACATAGAGGACTGCTCTCATGGCAATGACCATCAATACTAACTTTGCATCAATGAATGCACAGCGTAACCTGACTAGCACTCAAGGTTCACTTAACTCTTCACTACAACGCCTATCTACAGGTCTTCGCATTAACAGTGCAAAAGACGATGCGGCTGGCCTACAAATCGCAAACCGTATGGACTCACAAGTTAACGGTCTGAAAGTCGCGCAACGTAACGCGAACGACGGCATCTCTATGTCACAAACGGCTGAAGGTTCTCTACAAGAGTACACAAACATCCTTCAACGTATGCGTGATCTGTCTGTACAGTCTAAAAACGGCACTAACTCAGATGCTGACCGTACTGCACTTGATAAAGAATTCCAAGCGATGACTAAAGAGCTTAACCGTATCCAAGAGACAACCACTTACGGTAAGGGTGAGAAGTTATTTGATAAGCTAAACACAGGTGTCGATTTCCAAGTGGGTGCAGATGTTGACCCTAAAGATAAAGATGCGGCTAAGATGACAAAATCTGATACTGAGTCAGTACTTGCAACGGTTAAGTCAGAGCTAAATGGTGCAGATCTAACAGATCTTAAAGCTGCTTCAGGTCAGATGGACGGTACAAAGACTCTTACTAAAGAGCAGGCAGAAGCGGTAAATACAGCTTTAGGTCAAACATTAGCAACGGATGGTACGGCTAAACTTGATAAATCAACTTTATCTCAAGAATTACAAGATAAACTAGCTGCCGGTGTTACTGCTGCCGATATTACTCCTGCTGCTGATGCTGCAGACGGTACAGGTACAAATGCTCTTACTGCACTTAAATCTGAAATGGAAACGGCGAAGATGGACGTGTCTTCATTTGTTTCTGATTCTAACGTTATCAGCGTTAAAGTAGACAGCGCAGCACTAGACACATCTAACCTAGGTGACGTTAACAGCGTTGCGGGTTCTGAAAAAGCTATCCAAGAAATCGACAAAATGATTGAAAGCGTTGGCGCTGTGCGTGCTGACCTTGGTGCGACTCAAAACCGTTTCCAATCAACGATCAACAACCTTGGCAACATCTCTGAGAACATGTCTGTGGCGAAAGGCCGCATCATGGATGCTGACATCGCTGCAGAATCTGCAAACATGACTAAGCAAAACACTATGATGCAAGCAGGTATCACAGTGCTTTCTCAAGCTAACCAAATGCCAAGCATGGTTTCTCAGCTACTACGTTAATCGCTTCCCACTCCAATGGGCGTTAACAAGTACTGAATATATAAAGCGGAAGTTTTACTTCCGCTTTATTTTTATCAAAATCACGTACAAGCATAAATTTACCTCAAAATTGATTCAAATACTGACTCAAAACAACAAAATCAACGACTTAAACTTGGTATGAACTTTGCTTTATACGCATGGGTATAGGGCGCTTCCTACCACATTCCCTTTTTGAATGGAGATAGCACAGCATGATAATGACAGGTATTGGCTCAGGCATTGATTATGAATCAATGATTAGCGCAATCATTGCTGCCGAACGTGCACCAAAAGACAATCAGCTGAACCGTCAAGAAGGTATGAACAAAGCTGAAATGGAAGCGCTGAAAGAGATTCAGAACACCATTAATAACTTTCGCGACACGGTAGAAGATCTTGGCTCAAAGCGAGAATTAGAAAAACTAAAAGCAACGTTAAGCAACGAAGACTTCTTAAGTGTAGCGGTAGATGCCAATGCGGTTGCGGGTGAGTATGCGTTTGATGTAAAGCAACTAGCGACAGCACAGCGTGATAAATTATTTGAAGCCAGTGCAGATACCCATTTTACCAAAGGTGTAATCAAATTTGGTGATACTGGCAAAGAAGTGACGGTTGATATAGCTAAACTACAAACGGATTTAATTGCCGCGCAAGACACCAAAACCCAAGAGCTAACCGACAGCCAACTTGAATCAGTGGCCAAAAAACACGGCTATGACTTAACTGTTCCTGCTGAAAAAGCCGAAGCGGAAAAGGCGCTGACTGATCCTACTCATGCTAACTACGACAAAGATCGTCACGACAGTTACCAAAGTCGTCTAGATGGCATAGCCAAAGAAAAAGCACGTTTACAAACTGATGGTGTGACGTTTGAAGAAATTCAAACCGCAATCAATAACGACCCTAAAAATGATTACGCCAAAGCGACCTTAGTGCGCAGTGGCAACAATGTCAGCTTAGTATTGAATGCGAAAGATACCGGCATTGAAAACAAAATCGATCCGATATTTGTTTCTTTGTCTGGCCCCCAGAAGCCTGGTGACGTAAGTATTCATTCTAACCTCCAAGGCGCACAAGATGCCGAGGTGAAGTTTGGCTCGATGACACTGACATCGGCCAGCAACAAAATGGAAAACGTCATTGATGGCATGACGCTAAACCTAAAAGCGGTAGGTAAAGTTAACGTCAAGGTCGAAGCGGATCAGAGTGGTGTAAAAGACACCATTAAGAGTTTTGTTGACGAATATAACAAGATCATCGAAACCGTAAACACTTACACCAAGTCGAGCGAAGATGGTGCTGCAGCCCTATCGGGTAATGCCTCTGTTCGTAGCATGGTCAGCCGCTTACGTGGTGTGATTTCAGATGAATACGGCGCATCAACCTTTAGCACTTTGTCACAATTGGGGATTACCACCAGCCGTAAAGGTGTGTTGGAAATCGACAATAAAAAGTTAGATAAAGCGATTGAAGATGACTTTGAGCAAGTCGCTAACTTGTTCGTTGGTACTGATACCCAACCCGGCATGATGGACAAGATGCTGGTGGTATTGGATGACTACCACAAAAATGGCGGTATCTACGATCAGCGTACCGATCAGCTGGAGTACAACAATAAAACCCTGCAAAAAGATCGTGAACAGCTTGATGAGCGCATGAAAGCTAAAACCATAACGTTACGTGACTACTACGCTCGTATGGACAGCCAAATCGCCAATATGAACCAAACCCAAAGCATGTTGATTGGCATGCTTAGCTAATAACAAAAGAATTCAACCATGATGAACCCAGAAGGCCTAGGTGCCTACCAACAATCGCAAAACCATGCGCAAGCCGCATCTGCAAGCCCGCACCGTTTGATCCAAATGCTGTTGGAAGGTTTGCTGGATAATTTAAGCCGTGCTCGCGGTTTTATGGAACGCGGTCAAATAGCAGATAAAGGCATGATGATTACCAAATGCCTCGATATTTTAAATGGCTTAAGCTCAGTGCTTGATGAACAAAAAGGGGGCGATGTGACCCAAGAGTTATTCCGTTTATATGATTACTGTGGTCGCCGTTTGTTTGAAGCAAATTTGCAAAATGATGTCACCGCGATTGATGAAGTCAGCCGATTAATTCGGGATATTCTTGATGGCTGGGTGGTGTTAAAGCCTGATCGTGTTCAGGTTGCTAATGAAGATTGAGCGCCAGCTAGAGAGTATTTTACAGCACTTTAAACGCGCGTTAGCAGCAGGTGATTGGGATAAATTAGCCGATTTAGATACCAAGCTACAACAGGCACTGCCCAAGCTGAAACAGTCGCCGCTAACACCTGAAGTGAAAGTGAAATTGGCTCAAATCAACCAATTCTATAGCCAAATGATTGCGCGTGGAGAATCGGAAAAAGCCGATATTCGCGCTCAAATACAGCAGCAACAAACCAATAGCGAAGGAATGCAGGCTTACCTGCAAAACCGTTGAGAATCATTTAATGCAAGCAGTAGCAAATCAATCAATACGCCCAAGTTCTACGTCAAGTTCATCGAATGCAGCCCCTGTTGTTAAAGGGAATGCGTCGTTGGGTGAGCCTATGGGGTTTCAGCAATTTGAGCAGAAACTTAATCAAGGTGAGCGTAATACAAATGCGATGAAGGAGGTTGATGCTAAAGCGCGTGCAGAAGGTGAACAAGACAACGACATTAAGGGTGATGAAGCAGCTCAACCTGCGGCTGGTTTTGTAGTGTCTGATGCCTACTTGGCACAGTTGAAGCAGATGCTTGGCGGCCAACAAGAGGCTAACGAGGCTAAAACTAAAGGTGCTGAAGGCGATATGGCAGCACAATTGTTGACATCGGCGGGACTATCGCAACGCCACGTTAATGCTAATACGCTTGCTGAAATGAACGCGATGCCTCTAAAAGGAGCGCAGGCTCTTGATGCACGTGCTGCTCAACAAGTGAATCAGCAGCTTCAAGGCCAATTGCCTCAAGATCTAGCCGCTGTATTAGCGGCTAAGAAAGAGGCATCAAGTACCCAAGCTGAAATGCTGCAAGCATTAAAGCATCAGCTAGCAGATGGGCCGAAATCAGACATTAATAGCTTGGCATTAGAGCGCCTTATTGCTGCGACGCAAACCCATAATCAAAACTTGCACGCATCGGTTTCGCCGATGGCGTATGTACAAAGTGCAGCGACAGAGCATGCAACCAAGATGGTGCCTCAGCAGTTTCAAGCGAGTGTTGATATCACTCAGGCTGATTGGGGTAAGGATCTGGTTGATCAACTGCGATCGCGAATGCAATTTAGCAAAACTGATCACTTACAACAGGCGCATGTTCGCCTTGATCCGCCTGAGTTGGGCAAGTTGGATATCAATTTGCGTTTAGAAGGCGACAAGGTATCTGTGCATTTTACCGCGGCTCATCCGCAACTTCGTGAAGCCTTATTAGCCAATGCTGAGAGGCTACGGTTTGATTTTGATGGTGGTCAATTACAGCTGGGTGACGTCTCCGTTTCGAGTGGTAATCAACAACATGGTCAGCAATCGCATTCTTCATTAGATGGGGAAGACGAAATGGTGGCATCGAACAACCGCATTATTCAACAGGGTGGTGCGTTAGGTGATTCAAAATCTGCGTCAAGCCGTTTTGAATCAATGATTTAAATTGTGGTGTTAGCAAAATAATGACAGAAGAAGTAAAACAAAAATCAAAATTGCCGCTAATGATCGCAGCTGGCGCTCTTACACTCGCAATCGCGGGTGGGGGCGCTTGGTGGTACCTCCAGCAACAAAAAGCTGTACTCATTGAGACGGCATCAACACCGGCATTGCCTGCAACAGCATTAGTCAAAAAACCGGTTTTTTTACCACTGACTAAGTTCGTGATGAGCGTGAAAGGTGATGATCGTTTGCATTACTTAATGCTGGAGCTCTCGATCATGAGTTATAGCGAAGATCAGGTCAAAGTGCTGCAAGACTATATGCCAGTGATCCGCAATGCTGTGATCACTCTTGTTAGCAGCAAAGATTATGAAACGCTATCAGAGCAAGGTGTTATTCCCGTGCTTCAGGCTGAATTGAAAGAGCATCTCGGTAAAGTGATGAACGAGATGAATTCAAGTAATGGCATCGACAGAATTTTGATCACTAAAATGGTCATTCAGTAGGAGTGCCCATGCAAAGTGCGGCTATGTACGATCCACAAGGGGTTAACGCCTATCAACAGCATCAGCAATTGGGACAAAAAGCGCAAGAACAACGCTTATTAACCAAATATGCGGGCTTGGTTCGTCGGGTTGCTCGCCATATGACGCCACAAGTGAATGCTGTTATCTCGATGGAAGATATGGAGCAAATTGGCTTAATGGCGTTATTGGATGTGATCCGTCGTTATCCTGATGAAGACCATGAAGCGCTAGAGCGCCTGGCGGTGCAACGCATCCGCGGTGCGATATTGGATGAGCTTCGCCGAATGGACTGGCGCTCTCGTCGTTATCGTCAACGTGGTTATGAACTGCGTGATGCTGAACGGGCATTGAGCCGCCGCTTGGGTCGTGCGCCAAGTGATACTGAATTAGCCACCGAACTTGAGATTGAGTTAAGCGAAGTACATCGCCGTCGAGTGGATGTTCAAGCTGAAAGTCTGGGCAGTTTTGAATCTTTACAAGAAGATGGCGAACAATTTTTTGGCTTGAGTTTTCAATGCCAAGCGCATGAAAAAGCGGCGTTAAAAAAAGCCATGCGTAATGCGTTAGCCCGATTGAGTGAACGTGAACAAATCATGCTGAATTTTTACTATGAGCATGAAATGAATCTAAGAGAAATCGCGCTTGTTTTTGAATTAACAGAAGCGCGAGTAAGCCAAATTCACAAGAAAGCCTTGAAAACGTTGCAAGCAACGTTAGTGGATTGGCGAGAATCGGTATAACGGAGTAACACCCATGCAAATGATCCTTGGTTTTGTCATTGTTTTTGGCAGCGTGATTGGTGGCTATTTGATGGCGACCGGTAAAATGGCGGCACTGTGGCAACCAGCAGAGTTGATTATCATCATAGGCGCTGCATTGGGCGCGATGGTGATATCGAACCCTAGTTATGTACTGAAAAATATTATTACACGCATTAAAATGCTAATGGGAAAAGGCTACAGCGATGATTACTATAAATCGGTGCTAGAGCTGATGTTTGAGCTGTTGGAAACCATCCGTAAAGATGGCATTAAAAAGCTTGATGATCATATTGAAAACCCACAAAGCAGCGACATATTCAAAAAATACCCAGAAGTTATGCAATCTAATGTGTTGGTGAGCTTTATTACCGATAACTTGCGCATGATGGCAATGGGTAAAATGAATCACCATGATCTTGAAGCTGTGCTGGAAATGGAACTGCACACCCTTGAAGAAGATTTACTTCGTCCATCGAAAGCGATGAGTAAAACCGGTGAAGCCATGCCGGGCTTTGGTATTGTTGCGGCGGTACTGGGTATTGTGGTAACCATGCAAAATATCGGCGGCCCACTGACTCTTATCGGGGTAAAAGTGGCGGCGGCATTGGTGGGAACATTCATTGGTGTATTGATGGCATACGGTGTATTTGAACCGATAGCATCAGGTATTGCGGGTTTAGTGAAAAAAGAAATGATGGCGTTGAATATGACGTCAGCCATTTTGGTGGCACAGGTGCAGGGTAAGCCAACACTGTTAGCACTCGATGCTGGGCGAAAAGTTTTACACAGTGAATATAAGCCTTCTTTTGCCGAGATGGAAACCTGGGTGACTGGAGACTGATGGCATGAGTAAAGAACCTCATATTATCATAGTCAAAAAGAAGCGCCGGGGGCATCACGACGAGCACCATGGTGGTGCGTGGAAAGTCGCTTTTGCCGATTTCGCAATTGCAATGATGGCATTTTTCATGGTGCTGTGGATCATGGAAATTGCATCGCAAGAAGAGCGTGAAGAGATTCAATATCAACTGCAAAATAGCAGTGTGTTCGACAATATGGAGAATGTCTTTGATGTGGCGAATAGCCCGTTTCCGATTGATTTCGGTGGTCAGGCATCACCGTTTGAGAACCCTGTGCAGTCGAAGCTAAGTGGCAATAATAAATTGGATTCATCGCTGCATCAGCAGATCCCTGAAGGGACTGTGGGTGCCAATGCGGGGCGCGGCTCTAAACTGAATTCGATGTTAGCTGGTAAGCATTTATCAACGGCTCAGTTGATGATGTTGGCAAATGAATTGAAAACAGTCACGGATGCCTTGTCTGCATCTGAAAACGTGATGTTAGAGATAGTGCCGCAAGGGTTGCGTATTTTGATCCAAGACAGCACCCGCCATTTTATGTTTGAACGCGGTAGCTCAAATATGACACCTTTCTTCGAAGATATGTTATATAACCTAGCGCCGATTTTAGGACAGATTAAAAATAGAATGGTGATCAGTGGTCATACTGATGTGACGAAATTCCATCGCGATACCTATTCTAACTGGGAGCTGTCGGGGGAGCGTGCGTTGAAGGCGCGTCAAACCTTGGTCAGTTCTGGCTTACCGCAAGCGAATGTATTGCAGGTAGCGGCGATGGCAGAGCGTATGTTGGTGAATGAAAGCGATCCGAAAAGCGGTAAAAACCGTCGTATCGAAATGATGATACTGACCAAAGAAGCAGATGCACAGCTGGCGCTGTTATTTGGCCAAGGCCCTGCAGTAACACAAGCCCCTGTGATCCAACAGGCGCGTAATTTTGCCGAATCCAACCAGCCTGTGAGTCGGTTAGATGTAATGCTGAATTAAAAAACTAAAGTAGAAGAGCATAATGCTAATGATATTCACATTGATGACTATCAAGCTAAGTGTTTGATTAAATTGAAAGCCGGAGGTGGCATGGCTACCTTCGGCTTCTCTGTTTGTTATTGATAATAAAAATTGCGAGTAAAAAATATGACGGTTTCTGCGTTTACCTTTGCGGTTGATGACGGTTCTACAAATGTAAAAGTAAGCTGGATCGAAAGCACTCAGCTTAAAACGATTATCTCTCCGAACTCTTTCCGTAAAGATTGGAAAAGTGCGGCGCTGCGTCGTGATAAAAAAGTGTTTAACTACACTATTGGTACGACGAAGTACACGTACGATGCCACGTCAGATAAAGCACTAGAAACGACACACGTCGATTATCAATACGATGATTTAAATTTACTGGGTGTTCACCATGCATTGCTGCAAACCGGTGTGACACCATGTCCAGTTCGTCTAGTGGTTACGCTACCTATTACTGAGTTTTACAACGCAGAAGACTGTCAGCGTAATGAAGCGAACATTGAGAAAAAACGCCAAAACCTGATGCGTGAGATTTCATTGAACAAAGGTGATTTGTTTGAGGTTGTTGACGTAGTCGTAATGCCTGAAAGTGTCCCTGCGGTATTGTCTACTCTGATGGATTCTAACTGTAACGAGTTTACGCGCTCACTGGTTGTCGATTGTGGCGGCACAACCCTAGATATGGGTGTGGTAGTGGGTGAGTTTGATGATGTTTCTGCAGTATACGGCAATAAAGAAATTGGCGTATCTATGGTGACAGACGCTGCACGTAAAGCGTTAGCAGCTGCAGACAGTGATGCTAGCTACCTAGTGGCGAATGAACTGATTAAACGTCGTTACGATATGGACTTCGTACGTGAAGTGGTTAACGATGAATCTCAAATTGATGTGATCCTGACTAAGATTGAAAACAAAATCCAAGAGTTAGGTACTTCTGTCGCTTACGAAGCGAAGAAATTTGCTAAAAATCCAAACCGTGTTTACTTGGTTGGTGGTGGTGCATCGTTAATTGCGCCAGCATTAAAAGAAGCGTACGCGACGTTAGGTGAGCGTGTTGTACTTATTAACGACGCGCAATCGGCATTAGCCCGTGAACTATGTATGTACCACAGTGACTTTGATGAGTTAGAAGTTGCGCCTGAATCATTAATTGAGGTTGAGGATGAGTAGCCAATTAAAACGGGTTAATTATTCGATCTATCTTGATTTAGTTAAATCTCAGTCCGACCGCTTTGCGGTCGGGGTGATGCAAAAATGGGTCGATGAGCGTAAGCAGTTAGTCGAAAACCCATCGGATGCAGCAGCGTTGCATTCCAGTTTGCACATGCACAAAACCATCTATTTAGCGGGTATGTACATGTACCTACTGAGCCCGGCATTAAGTCAGGGCTTAGTGGATAACTTGGGCAAAGATACGGTTGATATTCCGACATTACGCCGCCAACTTGAAATCTGTGGTTTTCAGTTAGATAACGCTGAAACGACAGATCTTTCAGGCATGCTGGAGCAGATCAAAGGGGCTGTTGATTTCAGCTCGGTAAATCAAGGCTTGGCTGAGCTGCAACAGAGTGTGATGGACCTCCGTCACCTTGATCGTGAAGGCCCTGCAGGGGAAGAAAATACTGCGCAAGCGGATTTATCTGAAGCGAGTTTAGTGGCTGTCACACAGGCGATGCAGGCTCAATTTCAGCCATTGCAAGCCCAGTTGATGGAAGTCGAAGCGCGTTTATCGGGGCAAGACTCGACGTCGACTGAAAAAGCCGAAATCATACGTGCGATGGCTGAACAACAAGCCATTGCTTTGGATCAGCAAAATCAGCAGTTAGCCGAGATCAAGGCACTGTTAGAAGCACAACGACAGGCATCAGAACTTGCTGCTGAACAAGCGGCGAGTGCCAAGCAAGCGGCACAAGAGATGGCTGAGTTAAAAGCCATGTTAAAAGCGCAAACACAGATGATCCGAAACTTATCTTTGAATGCACCTGCCGCAGAAACAAAAGCCGCAGTGCCAGAAGATGAACCCGACCTTTCGCAACGTATTGCCAGCGTGCAAAAGATTAAAAAGAAAGGTTTATTCTAGAGCTGGCTCTTATCACGCTGTCTTGATGAACTGTGATCCCCCTGATTGAGTGAAATCTACCCAGTCGTTAACATGACGTAACGGGAAGTTAACACGGTTAGGGGTGTTCATGGCGCAAGGATGGGTCGTCGTACCGGTATCACTGGTATACCTTGGGGTACTTTTTTTTATTGCTTGGTATGGCGACAAAAAGCTGACATGGCTTGCACGTTGGCGCCCTTGGATTTATAGCCTATCGATTGCGGTGTACTGCACTTCGTGGACTTTTTACGGCACGGTTGGTCAAGCTAGCCAAGACGCTTGGTCATTTCTGCCTATATATCTTGCTCCTATACTCGTCTTTACTCTTGGTTGGCGTATTCTCGCTCGCCTGATCCTCATTGCTAAACGTGAACACATTACGTCTATTGCCGACTTTATTGCTGCCCGATACGGTAAGTCGCAAGGGTTAGCAGTATTGGTAACCGTGATCGCTGTGATTGGTATCTTGCCTTATATTGCGCTGCAATTACGTGGGATCACCATGGGGCTGACGCAAATCGCTCCTGACTTAGGTGGGCAGCCCGATACGAGCAGTGTTTTTGATACTGCATGGGTCGTAACGCTATGTATGGCTGCATTCACCGTCTTATTCGGTACCCGTCATATTGATACGACAGAACACCATCGCGGCATGATGATGGCGGTGGCATTTGAGTCTTTGATCAAGCTAGGCGCATTTTTAATTGTGGGTGGCTTTTCAGTGTGGCTGTTACTGGAGCAGCCTGATTGGTCGGTGAAAGCACAGCAACATATGGTCTCTAGTTCGCTGAACATCGGCAGCTTTTTGATCCATACCTTGTTTACTATGGCAGCCATTATTTGTTTGCCTCGCCAGTTTCATACGATTGTGGTTGAAAATAGTCGGGCACAAGATTTACATAAAGCACGCTGGATATTCCCAGGTTATTTAGTACTGATGGGTATTTTTGTGCTGCCGCTTGCATTAGCGGGGGAGGCATTGATCCCACAAGTGTCAGCCGATACCTATGTGATCAATCTTCCTCTACTGCAGGGCGCCGATAGCATTGCACTCTTGGCCTTCTTAGGTGGCACCTCTGCGGCGAGCGGGATGGTGATAGTGTCAACGATTGCGTTGGCCATCATGGTCTCGAATGATCTTGTTCTGCCTTTACTACTGCGCCGTTTACGTATTTCTGAACGCAAATTTGCGGCATTCTCAGGTCTGTTACTTAACATTCGTCGTGCTTTGATTTTGGTACTGCTTTTTGCTGCGTGGGGCTTTTATCAGGTACTCGATAATATCCCGTCCTTATCCGCTATTGGCTTATTATCGTTTGCGGCGATTGCCCAGTTTTCCCCTGCATTATTAGGGGGGATTTATTGGCGAGAAGGCAACCGCAATGGGGTGTATGCTGGTTTGCTTGGTGGTGTCGCAGTGTGGGTGATCACCATGATGACCCAAACGGGTATGTTGGCGGGGAGCGCTGAAACTAATGTATTGTTATGGCTATTAACCCCTCCATCCATTCCAGTGATGGAAGCACTTACTACTGTTGACTGGGGCATGTTACTTAGCTTGTTGGTTAATGTGAGCTTGTATGTTGTCGTATCTATTTTCACCCGTTCATCATTGACGGAGCGACTGCAAGCGGCGACGTTTGTTGGAGCGCCGTTGCCGGAAACTGAAGATGTCAGTTTATACCAGAGTAGGGTAACCGTCGGTGAGCTTGAAATGTTAGCAGCACGGTTTGTTGGGCGTAAACGTGCACGCAAAGCCTTTCGTCAGTTTACCGAGCAACACCGAGGCAGTTTAGCGCCAGAGCAGCAAGCCAGTGCTGCGTTGATCCGTCACACAGAACGTGTATTGGCTGGGGTGTTTGGTGCATCTTCTGCAAGGTTAGTGCTTACTTCTGCTCTAAAGGGCAGAAATATGCAACTTGAAGAAGTCGCAACCATAGTTGATGAAGCCTCTGAGCTGTTTGATTTTAGCCGAGGCTTGTTACAAGGGGCGATAGAGCATATTAACCAAGGTATCGCGGTGGTCGACAAGCAATTGCGGTTAGTTGCTTGGAATCAACGTTATCTGGAATTGTTCACCTTCCCTGCTGGGTTGATCCAAGTGGGGCGGCCTATTGCTGATGTGATTCGCTATAACGCGCAGCAAGGTTTATGTGGTGCAGGCGACCCTGAACAACATGTCGCGAAGCGGGTTGAGCATTTACAGCGCGGTACTGCCCACACTTCATCACGGATCCGCAGTGACGGTCAGGTTATTGAAGTGCAAGGTAACCCTATGCCTGGTGGCGGCTTTGTGATGAGCTTTTCTGATATCACCGCGTTTCGTCAAGCTGAGCTAGCGTTAAAAGAAGCCAATGAAAACCTCGAAGCGCGTGTTCAGCAGCGTACTCAAGAATTGGAATTATTAAATCGTAAATTGGTGGCTGCAACGCAACAGGCTGAGCAGCAATCCCATTCAAAAGGGCGTTTTTTAGCTGCGGTTAGTCATGATCTGATGCAGCCTCTCAATGCTGCTAGACTGTTTTCATCCTCGTTAAGTGAAGTCACCAAAGATCAAGAGAGTCGTCAGCTTGCACATCATATTGAAAGTGCATTAGGGGCGGCTGAAGACCTTATTGGTGATTTGCTGGATGTGTCTCGTTTGGAAGCCGGTAAGCTACAGGTGCATGTTCATGCTTTTCCGCTCAGTGATGTTTTTAATACCCTCAAAGCTGAGTTCGGTGCTTTGGCCAAACAGCAAGGGATCCACTTTACTGTCATAAGCACTCAAGTTGTCATTCAATCCGACCCTAAACTACTTCGTCGTGCGTTACAAAACTTCTTAACCAATGCCTTTCGTTATAACCCAAAAGGCAAAGTGACCCTTGGCGGACGGCGTATCAATGGACACTTTCGTATAGAAGTTTGGGACGATGGTCCTGGCATTCCAGAGGAGAAGCAAGTTAATATTTTTGATGAATTCACGCGGCTAGACCGGGGTGATGTTGAACACGGCCTTGGGCTTGGTTTGGCTATTGCACGCGGTATTGGTCGAGTGCTTGATCATCCTTTATCGCTGCGTTCCTGGGTTGGTAAAGGCACGGTGTTTGCACTGACGACGCAAAGAGGTCAGTTAATACCTGAGGTCGTGAAACCACAAAGCGTAGCCATACAGAAACCCGCCCTTGATGGTATCAAAGTGCTGTGTGTTGATAATGAACCTGAGATTTTACTTGGAATGGAAACACTTTTGGCGCGTTGGGGCTGTGATGTACGTTTGGCTGAAAACCTCACAGATGCGATGCAACATTTAACCGATGACTGGCAGCCTGCATTTGTACTGAGTGATTACCATCTTGCGAAAGAACAAACGGGTTTGCAGGTGTTGCAGCAATGTCGTTTACGTCTTGGGCACACATTTAAGGGGGCCATTATTAGTGCAGACAGAACGACAGAGACACAACGGATGATCAAAGGGCATGGTTTTAGTTTTATCAGTAAACCAATTAAGCCCCTAAAATTACGCGCAGTTTTATCTTAATCATAAACATTTAGCATAAATAAATATTTTTCAGGAATAATTTTATATTTCAAAGAGATGGTCGCTTTATATTATTAGTCATACATAATCCTGCTTCTAAGTAAGTGTGATGATGCATTGTTTATAGGTATAAATTGATTGGTTTAATATTGAAAACTTATTATTATAATTGTTACTAAGAGCTATTATTAAAACAAAAAGTGTGATCTTGAGGGAAGAGCTGGCATTAGTCATGCTGCCGATGATCACCACTCATAATATATTATCGATAAGTTACTCGATAAGTCATTTTAAGCACGACATGTTGTAAGTGAGAGCCAATGTTCCGTTCCTATGCTGTATTCTCCTCAAATCACCCCTGGATACATGGGTTTATTCTGCTATTAACTTTTATATTCACTATATTATGTGTGTATATGACGTTAGGGGAGGAAAATATATTGTTTTTGCCTCTATTGCTTGTACCTTTGTTGATGACGATTCTTTTTGGGAAAGCATCGGATTACAAAAGAAAATTTCTTCATAGCAACAAGTAGCATCCTTTGTGGATATTATTGGGCGTGATATTGCTTTATTTGTCTTCCTTTGTAGACATTTTGTTGTCTGGCTATATAGAAAACCAAATAATGCTAATCCTAAAGTATTAACACTGAATAATAAAAACGGAGCGTATGCTCCGTTTTATTTTTTGTTAGGTTATTGTTTGAATTAACTTATTAGTGATCGTGCGCTTCACCTGCCCCTTTCGGGTAGCGAATAGATTCCACCATATCTTGCACTTCAGTAGGTACTTCAGCGGTAAACTTATTAACGACAATTGATACCACAAAGTTTAAGCACATTCCTAACGTGCCAATACCTTCTGGACTGATACCAAAGAACCAGTTTTCAGGCGTACTTGCCGCTGGGTTAATGAACTTAAAGTAAATGATATATGATGCAGTGAAAGTGATACCCGTTAGCATGCCTGCGATCGCACCTTCTTTGTTCATTTGCTTATAGAAGATCCCCAGAATAATAGCAGGGAAGAAGGATGCTGCGGCTAGGCCAAATGAGAAGGCGACGACTTGAGCGACAAATCCAGGTGGATTTATCCCTAAGTATCCAGCACCGACAATCGCAACGGCAGCACCAATACGCGCGGCCATCAGCTCTTGCTTATCGGTCATATCTGGCTTAAAGCCTTTTTTCAGTAAGTCGTGTGAAATAGAGGTTGAGATCACCAGCAGTAAACCTGCCGCCGTTGATAATGCCGCTGCTAAGCCACCCGCAGCGAGTAGGGCTACCACCCAGTTAGGCAATTTTGCCAGTTCAGGGCTCGCTAGTACGATAATGTCGCGGTTAATATCCATCTCGTTGCGCTCATCACCCGAGTAGAACATTTTGCCATCGCCATTTTTATCTTCCCATTTAACTAAGCCTGTTTTTTCCCAGTTTGTCACCCAGCTCGGTGCTTGTTCAGCCGTGACACCCTGCATGTCTGGACCGTTGATTGTCTGGATCATATTGACCCGTGCGAATGCGGCAACAGATGGCGCTGTGGTGTACAGCAAAGAGATAAACAACAGTGCCCAGCCAGCAGAGATACGCGCATCTTTGACACGTGGGACAGTGAAGAAACGAATAATAACGTGTGGCAAACCTGCAGTACCGACCATTAGAGCGGCACAGATAAAGAACACATCCACCATACTTTTCGAGCCATCAGTATAGGCAGTAAAGCCAAGCTCTGTGGTTAGGCCATCGAGTTTATCGAGTACATAGGTTTCAGAGCCTGTTAGCGTTGAACCTAAGCCGATTTGTGGGATCGGTGTACCTGTCATCATGATTGAGGTGAAGATCGCTGGTACTAAGAACGCAAAAATGAGTACACAGAATTGGGCAACTTGGGTATAGGTAATGCCTTTCATGCCGCCTAAAACCGCATAGAAGAACACAATCCCCATCCCGATAATGATACCCATATTGATATCGACTTCGAGGAAGCGTGCAAATACGACGCCGACACCTCGCATTTGGCCTGCAACGTAGGTAAACGAAACGAAGATGGCACAAAAGACAGCAACCATACGTGCAGTTTTGGAATAGTAACGTTCACCAATGAAATCTGGGACGGTGAACTGACCGAATTTACGCAGGTAAGGCGCTAGACAAAGGGCAAGCAATACGTAGCCACCGGTCCAACCCATCAGGTATACACCACCGTCGTAACCCACGAAAGAGATGATACCCGCCATTGAAATGAAGGAGGCTGCCGACATCCAGTCTGCCGCGGTTGCCATACCATTTGCTACAGGGTGAACACCGCCCCCAGCAACATAGAATTCACTGGTTGACCCTGCACGTGCCCATATGGCGATGCCGATGTAAACCGCGAAAGTGAGACCCACTAAAATAAACGTCCAAGTTTGAATATCCATGAAATAACCTCTTAGTCTTCCTGTACGTTGAACTTACGATCCAGTGCGTTCATACGCATCACGTAGACAAAAATTAGGGCAACGAAGGTGTAGATAGCTCCCTGTTGTGAGAACCAAAAACCTAGCTTAAAACCACCAATTTGAAAGTTGTTGAGGGCATCCACAAATAAGATCCCTGCGCCGTATGAGACTAAAAACCAGATGGCCAGTAGCGATCCCATGGTGGCGAGATTTTCTCGCCAGTAGGCTTGTGCATGTTCCTTGGATTCAAACGCCATTGCTATCTCCTTACACGTTACGAAAGTAAAAACGCCAACTTGAACGTTAATAAAATGTTACGTAACGACAATAGCAATGAATAGAAAAAGGCACAGTGCAACTTTAGTCGAGGCAGAAACGACAAAATCGCTACGAATGCAGCGATTTTGTGAAGTGAGTGAATATTTGGGGGTGTTAACGAAATGTTGCGTTAGCCTAAGGTCTAACCCATGACGTAAAAATCTTTAATACCAACCAGTAGATTATTGACTGCAACCGCTGCGAGTATTAACCCCATCACGCGGCTAATGATGGCTGCCCCCACATTGCCGATATATTTCTGGATTTTGTTCGCCCCGAGTAACAACAATAAGGTGATCATTAATACACTGAGCATAACGAGAGTTGTCATGAATTGATCGCCCACCGCATAGCGATTGTTATCGGTTAGCATGACTACTGCCATCATAGCACCCGGTGAAGCAATGGATGGAATAGCAAGCGGATACACAGCTAAGTTGCTAAGTTCAGAGTGTTGCACATCTTCTTGGCTGAGTTTGCATTCTTGTTCGACTTTGCTTTCACCGAAAATCATGGTGAGGGCAAATAAGAGCAAGACTAAGCCACCAGCAGCTTGAAAAGCAGGAAGGGGAATTTGCATGGCTTCTAAAAGAATCTGCCCCACAATGACAAAAAATAACAGTACGCCAGTCGCGATCGCGACGGCTTTTAATGCCACTAAGCGACGTTGGTGGGCTGTGAGGTGGTTGGTTTGAGCAAGGTAGACAGGCACAGATCCTATAGGATCAACCACCGCCCAAATAAGAACAAATTGCGTAATTAAAGCACTGAGCAAAATAGCCTCCTTAAAGTGATAGAGAGGAATTGTGTGTAATTTGAGGGTTTAACCTTTATTTATTGTTAAGGATAGCAAAATAACATCATTTTTTATGAAATTATTGCTCTTTTCTTAGGCTTTAGTTGTTACAAAAAAATATGCGAGTAGCCCTTATTGAGGTAACACTGTGGTATCTGATCTTGATATGTAATTATCCCTTTAAATATAAAGGGATAATTAAGAAGCTTAGTCGAAGGGATTGTTGCAATAGGTGTGTGTGGATATTTCTTGTTATAAATCCATTTGCTGCAACAAAATAACAGCCTGCGTTCTATTTTTAACATCAAGCTTGCGGAAAATGGCCGTCATATGGGCTTTAATTGTCGCCTCTGAGACATTTAAATCATAGGCAATTTGCTTGTTGAGTAAACCATCAGAAAGCATGCATAACACTTTGTATTGCTGAGGGGTTAAGGTTGCAATTTTTTCAGCTAACTCGGTATGGTCATCATCATCTGCTTCACTCATGCCTTCAGGGTAAAAGGGTTCCCCTTCTAAAACTTGGCTAAGTGCTGACACTAAAGCGCGCATATCACTCGACTTAGGGATAAAGCCAAATGCACCGTGGCTACGTACCTGTTTGACAACGCTATGCTCTTCACTGGCTGAAATAACTACGATAGGTAAATCGGGGTGCTGACTGCGTAACTGAATCAAGCCTGACATGCCATTGGCACCGGGCATTTTTAGGTCGAGCAGCAATAAATCGACCTCGGCTTCTTCTTTATCGAGTAGGGTTAGCAATGAGTCGAGAGAATCAGCTTCAAGGAGGTTGGCGCCACTAAACGCCATGTGCACGGATTGAAATAATGCATTACGAAATAGCGGGTGATCATCGGCAATGACAATAGTGTACTGGGCTTCCATATCCATCTCATTATTTGTCTTTTTATCTACGCTATCACTGCCTTATGTTGAGATCAATTTGTTAACACTCAAGATCTGCGTTAGATCAGAGCTAGACTGCAAGGGCAAAGCCGTCGCTATCACCTAGCGTTATAACGTCCTCACCCATCAATCATTTAATGCGATGGTTAGGAGTGCTGTTTAGCCAATGCATTTCGCATGAAATCAATGAAATGACTAATGTGCAAAGGGACATAGCCCAACCGCTGATAAAGCATATAAATCGGGCGCGGTGGGGAGTACCATTCAGGCATCATGGTGGTTAATTGTTGTTTATTGAGCGCATCAGCGACCACGTAATTAGGCAGGCAGGCAATCCCTAAACCATTGATGGCTGCTTGCTTGATACTGTTAAGATCTGCAATGGCCATTCGTACAGGGGAGTTGAGCCATACTGTTTCATTATTTTGCTTGGAAGTGAGTGCCCACTCAAACTCGGGTACGCTAGCAAGACGAGCATGAAGGGCTAACTCCTCTGGCGTTTGAGGCGTGCCTTGCTGCTCTAAATAGCAAGGAGAAGCGACCACAATACGCTGAGATTCCCCTATGGTTGCGGCAGCAAAACTGGAGTCGGGTTGCTGGCCGACTCGAAATACCACATCGTATTGCTCTGGGCTGTAATCATGCTGCTGATTTGATAAATGATTAAGCGATAACGTGACTTCTGGATATTGCGCTAAGAACTGATTAAACAGTGGCATGAGTTGGTACGTTAACAAACCGACAGGGGCGGAAATGCGTAACGCGCCACGTGGGGTGTTTTGGCTGCTGTCTTGAATTTCGCTAGTGGCTGCTTCTAAATCATCGATTAACGGCTGGCAGCGCTCGAAGTAATTTTGACCGAGTGGGGTCAATGACACATTGCGGCTGTCACGGATCACCAGTTGGCTACCCAAGGTATCTTCTAGCCGTTGTAACCGACGACTGAGCGTCGCTGGGGGGATATCCAGTGCACTGGCTGCGGCTCTGAAGCTTCCTTGTTGAGCAATCGCAATTAGGGTGCGTAGGTCATCTAACTTCATACCATTTTTGCATCGCTGCATCACGCTTTTACCTCTATCGCATTAGGCGTGCTGTGACTACTATAAGGGTTCAGGTTGTCCTGTCTTCAACCTGAATCTGTAGCAAAACACTGAGACATATCGAATAAGACACTGGGATTGGTGAATTATTCGAGTAGAACACGAACGATGGGAATCCGTTGGTGTTCGGGTCTTCGCCCTAGGATGGGGCGGAGACAATAATCCCCTTCATTTTACCGCGTTTTTCTCCTGCTTTACTCCTTTCTTTACGTATTAAAAACGTAACACTATTTTTCATTCTCTCTTGTTATTCATCCGAGTTAAAACCATCCCTACAACGATAGTAAGCAAATACTAACCAGGTTGAATATATTACCGCTGTTCGGCGGAGTTACCTGCGTGACCTCTCTGACTCCATTCATATTGATGGCATAAAAAAGGCCACCCGAAGGTGACCTTATGCTGTTTTAGTACTTAGTGTATCAAGCGATTACAGAATCATACCGCCGAATAGGAAGCCGAGTGCAACCGAGGTTGAAATCGTCACCACACCAGGGATAAAGAACGGGTGGTTAAAGACCAAGTTACCAATACGGGTAGAGCCTGTGTCATCCATCTCAACCGCTGCTAATAGCGTTGGGTAAGTCGGAAGAACGAATAGCGCACTTACTGCCGCAAATGATGCGATAGCTGTTAGTGGTGCGACACCGATAGCCAGTGCTGCAGGCATAAGTGCTGTGGTAGTTGCACCTTGAGAGTAAAGCAGCATAGAGGCTAGGAACAATACGATAGCCAGCATCCATGGGTAATCACTCAGTAGTGAACCCGCCACTTCTTTGATTCCATCAACGTGAGAGTTAACGAAGGTTGAACCCAACCAAGCTACACCTAGTACACACACACATGCTGTCATACCAGAACGGAACGTTGGCGCCGCTGCGATTTTTGAAGCGTCAATTTTAGTGAATGTCACGATAGCGGCCGCGGCTGCCAGCATCACTGTCATAATCGCTTCGTTACGACCCAGTGCTGGGTTTTCAATTAGGCCAACAGAGCTTGAAATCGCTGCTGCGTAGCACACTACGAAGGCGATAGCAGCAAGGAAGATGTAAGTCGCTGTTTTTGCTGTTGGCAAAATCTCGCGCTTCTCTGTGCCTTTTAGTTTAATCAGACCTTTTTCTAGGCGTTCTTGGTAGATAGGATCATCTTTTAGTTCACAACCTAGGAAGTTAGCTACAAACGCACCAGCCATACATGCTAGGAATGTGGTTGGAATACAAATCGCAAGTAGGGTTAGGTAACCCACACCGAGTGGCTCAAGAATACCTGAGAAGAACACCACCGCCGCTGAAATAGGCGATGCTGTGATAGCGATTTGTGAAGCAACAACGGCAATAGAAAGTGGACGAGAAGGGCGAACACCTTGCTCTTTAGCCACTTCCGCAATAACTGGAAGGGTAGAGAAAGCCGTGTGACCAGTACCCGCCATCAGTGTCATGAGGTATGTCACGATAGGCGCGTAGAAAGTGATGTGTTTAGGGTTTTTACGAAGGAAGTTTTCGGCAATTTCAACCAGCCAGTCCATACCACCAGCCACTTGCATCGCGGCGATAGCTGTAATTACTGACATGATAATAAGGATTACATCTACGGGAATAAAAGATTGACTCGTTGGTACGCCTAAAAAGAGCGATAACACAATGACACCAGCGCCACCGGCTAAACCAATACCAATACCACCGATACGTGCGCCTAAATAAATAAACGCGAGAACAACAAAGAGTTCTACACCAATCATAGGGATCTATCCTGTCTTAAAGTTAATCAAAAAAAATAAAAGGGGGGAATCTGTAGCAAAGAAGGGCGGACACTCGTCCTGAATATCCGCCAAATTTTAAATTATATTGCGAGGGTCGTTACTATTAGTTGTAACGTTTCGCTTTGTATTCTGGGTGCATTAGGTTTTGTACTGAGAAGATGTCGTCTAGTTGTTCTTCTGTTAGAAGACCACGCTCTAGTACAACTTCACGTACACTCTTACCTGTTTCCGCACAAATCTTACCAACGATGTCGCCTTCGTGGTGACCGATGAATGGGTTTAGGTAAGTAACGATACCGATAGAGTTGAACACGAAGTTTTCACATACTTCTTTGTTCACTGTGATACCAACAATACACTTGTCTGTTAGGTTGATAGCGGCATTTTTCAGTAGGTCGATAGACTCGAATAGTGCCTGACCGATCACTGGCTCCATAACGTTCAACTGAAGCTGACCTGCTTCTGCTGCGAAAGTTAGGGTAGTGTCGTTACCAATTACTTTGAAACACACTTGGTTAACCACTTCAGGGATTACTGGGTTAACTTTTGCTGGCATGATAGAAGAACCAGCTTGCATTTCAGGTAGGTTTAGTTCGTTTAGACCAGCACGAGGACCAGAAGAAAGTAGACGTAAGTCGTTACAAATCTTAGATAGTTTCACAGCAGTACGCTTAAGTGCGCCGTGAATCATTACGTAAGCACCACAGTCAGATGTTGCTTCGATAAGGTCTTCAGCAGGTGTACAAGGTAGGCCTGTGATTTCTGCTAGACGTTGAACTGCTAGCTCTTGGTAGCCAGTCGCTGCGTTCAAACCAGTACCGATAGCTGTTGCACCTAGGTTAACTTCAAGTAGAAGTTCAGCGGTGTGCTTAAGGTTTTTGATTTCTTCTTTAATTAGAATGCCGAATGCGTGGAATTCTTGACCTACAGTCATAGGTACTGCGTCTTGAAGTTGGGTACGGCCCATTTTCAATACGTGTGCAAATTCTTTATCTTTTGCATCGAAAGCAGCTTTTAGGTGCTCAAGTGCGTCAAGCATGTTGATGATGCTGTTGTATACAGCAACACGGAAACCTGTTGGGTAAGCACAGTTAGTAGACTGAGATTTGTTCACGTGATCGTTAGGGTTAACGATCTCGTATTCGCCTTTCTCTTTGCCCATTAGCTCAAGCGCTAGGTTAGCAATTACTTCGTTAGTGTTCATGTTAACAGAAGTACCTGCACCACCTTGATATACATCAGATGGGAACTGATCCATGCACTTGCCTGTTTCTAGGATCACGTCACATGCTTTGATGATGTATTCACCAACTTCAGAAGGGATAGCACCGAGTTCTTTGTTTGCCATAGCAGCAGCTTTCTTAGTGAAAACCATACCACGAACAAATTCAGGAACATCTGAGATAGTCGTTTTAGAGATGTTGAAGTTTTCAACAGCGCGAAGAGTGTGGATACCCCAGTAAGCGTCAGCTGGAACGTGACGATCACCAAGTAGATCTTCTTCAATGCGGGTTGCAACGTTAAGAGTTGCTTCGTTTTTTTCTAGATCAATCATCTGAGACATATTGTAGCCTTATGGGGAATCTGCTAAGAAAATTCAAATGTTGAGCCAGTTCTGAATAAGAATCCATTCTGCAGAAGTGTTGGCTAGATGATCGTACCTGACACCTTTATTTGCTGACGATAATACTCCCCTTTAGGGGTAAAAACATAACCCAGATCACTTTTTTGAATGACCTAGTTTTATTTGCATAAAAACGAGAGTTCGCTCACATTTGCTGTTAACAATAGAGACGCTGAATAAGATGAAAAATGACCAAATATAATAGAATGTGAAAGGTTTGTTTGTTTTATCTTGTCACAAATAATGCAGGCTCTGTCTACGCCATGGCGCTTGAAAAATGCCACAATGCCCGCATAGTTTAGATGTACTCTAATTTTTCATGTTGGCCAGCGAAAATGATAGCGTTGGGCGGCAATTATCACAGACCACCAAGAGGTAAGTCGTGTTTCCTATTTTAATGTTTCTTTTTATTGTTGTGCCAATTGTAGAAATCGCCTTGTTTGTTCAAGTGGGTGGTTTTCTTGGGATGTGGCCAACAATAGGACTTGTGCTGGTAACGGCTATTGTGGGCGCATCACTGGTGCGTAGCCAAGGCATTGCAACCTTAATGTCGGTGCAAGGCAAGTTGGCGCAAGGCGAGCTGCCTGCTCAACAAATCGTGGAAGGTGTGATGCTAGCGGTTGCGGGTGTACTCCTATTAACGCCGGGCTTTATGACTGACTTCCTTGGTATGGCGGTGTTGTTACCTGCGCCACGCGCGTACTTAGCCAAGCAGCTAATGAGCCGCGTTAAAGTGAGCAGTATGGGTGCAGGAGCTGGCTTTAGCGGTGGTTTCGGTGGCGGTCAGGGGTTCAATGGTCAAGGCCCCTTTGATCAACAAGGGCCGTTTGACCCACAAGACCCCTTTGGGTCTCAGCGCCGTGATCAAAATGGTGATGTATTTGATGGTGAGTTCGAGCGTAAAGGTGAAGAGAAAAAAGACGATGATACGCCACGCTTACCTTAATTCATCCCGCAACATGATAGTTTGTATGACAATATGTGAATGATAAAAAAGCAGCCTTGGCTGCTTTTTTTGTTCATATCTTATTTTATTTGACGAGAGAAAAGAGGGATTCGTGGTGTGTTTTTTTATCGCTATGCTTAACCTGTTTGAGCGAGATGGAGGCGTTGCACCCGAAGCGCATAACAGTAGGCACCAATACCACTGAAAATGTTGGCGATCGCGATGCCGATAAACAGCCCTTCGGTGCCATAGACTTGGCTGCCGACCCATGCTGCAGGTAACAAAAAAGCGAATAATCGAAGTAGGTTCCAAATCAATGCATTCATGGGTTTATGCATCGCATTTAGTCCGCTAATTAATAGCATGCAAACGGCCTGTAAGCCGTAGCTGATTGGTACCACCATCAAATAATGCCACAGTAAGCTTTGCACTTGACTGTCTTGACTGAAAATCGCCGACAGTGGCCAGCTGAGCGGTACCATCATGACAAAGACCAACAGCTGAAACAGAATGGCAAAGCGCATTGCTAGAAAAAGGGCTTTAAACGCGCGGTGTGGATTATTCGCACCAAGATTTTGTGCCATAAACGGCATTAAGGCTGATCCTAATGACATCATCACAATGACAAGTAATGATTCTATGCGCATAGCAGCACCGTAGGCAGCGACGGACGTTGTCCCTTGGGCGGCCAAAATAGTCATCAATAATGCGCCGGATAAGGGGTTGAGGGCACTGGATAATCCCGCAGGCGTGCCCACCTCTAATACCTGACGCCAATCTTGCAATAATTTAGTGGGTTTAGGCCAAGCAAGCAGCTTTTCTCGCATCGTCAGTACGTATAAAGATCCAATCAAGGCACACGCCCAGCTGACGCCACTGGCAATCGCTGCGCCTTGTACGCCAAGCTCAGGAAAGGGGCCATAGCCGAAGATCAATAAAGGATCCAAGATACCATTGATCAAGCCTGCTAGCATCATGATCTTGGCGGGAGTTTTGGTATCTCCTGTTGCACGTATTGCACTGTTCCCTGCCATTGGAATGACCAAGAGTGGAATAGCGACGTACCACACAGACATGTATTCATGAATGATGGGTAGCAAACTTGGTGATGCCCCTAATAAGGAAAACAAAGGCTCTATGGTGACAAAGCCCAAGCTCGATGCGGTAATCATCATGATCACGGCCAACAATAAACCGTGACTGGAAAAGCGTGCCGCCGATGCCATATCCCCTTGGCCCAGTAAGCGCCCAATCGAAGTGGATAGACCCACACCGACACCCATGGTGATACAGTTCAATGCAAAAGTGACAGGGAAGGTGAAGCTGACAGCGGCTAGTGCTTCGGTTCCCAGCAACGAAATAAAGAAGGTATCAACCAGATTGAACATTAGAATTGCCACCATACCAAACACCATAGGGATGGTTAGGCGGCGTAAAACGTCATCAATGGGAGCCGTAAGCAGCCCGTGTTTATCTGGGGTAGTTATTCGCGTCATAGTTGTCTCGACGTTAAGATGCTCGCTCACCCTAAAGCAAAGAATGTGACGGGGCAAAAGTTCTAGAATAAATTTTTAAATTATTTCAGCCATAAGGCTTGGGTTACAGAAAATCGACCCAACATGCTATGTATCGAAGGAGTAAGCGCCTTATATTATCTTACTCACTTATTTTATTGGACATAACCAAATTAGGAGAGACGACCGATGAATATTCGTCCATTACATGACCGAGTTATCGTTGAACGCCAAGAAGTTGAATCTAAGTCTGCTGGTGGCATCGTTCTTACTGGTTCTGCCGCTGAAAAATCAACGCGTGGTGTGATCCTTGCTGTAGGTAAAGGTCGCATTCTAGAGAACGGTACTGTACAAGCGCTGGACGTTAAAGTTGGTGACACAGTTATCTTCGCTGAAGGCTACGGCACTAAATCAGAAAAAATCGACGGTAAAGAAGTGCTAATCATGTCTGAAAACGACATCATGGCAATCGTTGAATAATCCATTCACCAATATCAAGAATTAAGAAAGGAAACTGACATGGCTGCTAAAGACGTAAAATTTGGTAATGACGCACGCGTACGCATGCTAGAAGGTGTAAACGTTCTAGCTGACGCAGTAAAAGTAACGTTAGGCCCTAAAGGTCGTAACGTCGTATTAGATAAATCTTTCGGTGCACCAACTATCACTAAAGATGGTGTATCTGTAGCGCGTGAAATTGAACTGGAAGACAAATTCCAGAACATGGGCGCACAAATGGTTAAAGAAGTAGCGTCTCAAGCTAACGATGCTGCGGGTGACGGTACAACAACAGCAACGGTACTTGCGCAAGCAATTATCACTGAAGGTCTAAAAGCGGTTGCTGCGGGCATGAACCCAATGGATCTTAAGCGCGGTATCGACAAAGCTGTTACTGCCGCTGTTGAAGAATTAAAAGCACTGTCTGTACCTTGTGAAGATACCAAAGCAATCGCACAGGTAGGTACTATCTCTGCAAACTCTGACGAGACTGTCGGTAACCTAATTGCAGAAGCAATGGAAAAAGTAGGCCGTGACGGTGTTATTACGGTTGAAGAAGGTCAAGCACTTCAAGATGAACTAGATGTTGTTGAAGGTATGCAGTTCGACCGCGGTTACCTATCGCCTTACTTCATCAACAACCAAGAAGCGGGTTCGGTTGATCTTGAAAGCCCATTCATTCTACTTGTAGATAAGAAAGTATCGAACATTCGTGAACTACTTCCTGCTCTAGAAGGCGTTGCAAAAGCATCACGTCCACTACTGATTATTGCAGAAGACGTAGAAGGCGAAGCACTAGCAACACTTGTTGTGAACAACATGCGCGGTATCGTGAAAGTAGCTGCTGTTAAAGCGCCTGGTTTCGGTGACCGTCGTAAGTCAATGCTACAAGACATCGCAGTACTAACTGCAGGTACAGTAATCTCTGAAGAGATTGGTCTTGAGCTAGAAAAAGTACAACTTGAAGATCTAGGCCAAGCGAAGCGCATTACTATCACCAAAGAAGCAACGACTATCATTGACGGTGCTGGTGAAGAAGCAATGATTGAAAGCCGTGTTGTGCAAATTCGTCAACAAATCGAAGATGCAACATCGGATTATGACAAAGAAAAACTTCAAGAGCGCGTAGCTAAACTGGCTGGCGGTGTAGCAGTAATCAAAGTGGGTGCTGCAACAGAAGTTGAAATGAAAGAGAAAAAAGACCGCGTAGAAGATGCACTACATGCAACTCGTGCAGCGGTTGAAGAAGGTGTTGTTGCTGGTGGTGGTGTAGCACTAATCCGCGCAGCATCAAAAGTTGCAAACCTAGAAGGTAGCAACGAAGAACAAAACGTAGGTATCCGCGTTGCACTTCGTGCAATGGAAGCACCTATCCGTCAAATCACTAAAAACGCAGGTGATGAAGAGTCAGTTGTGGCGAACAACGTTCGTGCAGGCGAAGGTAACTACGGCTACAACGCTGCAACAGGTGAATACGGCGATATGATCGCAATGGGTATCCTAGACCCTACAAAAGTAACGCGTTCTGCACTGCAGTTCGCAGCATCAGTTGCTGGTCTAATGATCACAACAGAAGCTATGGTTACAGACCTACCAGCGAAAGACGCACCAGCAATGCCTGATATGGGCGGCATGGGTGGTATGGGTGGTATGGGCGGCATGATGTAGTGCGACGAGAGTCGTGCTAGCTGAGACCTATTTCACATTATTGAAATAGGCTCGCTCAGAGTGGTTGATGAAAATCGCCACTCGCTCTAAGGTAATAAATGAGGTCTTCGTATCTCATTTATTACCTACCAGACTAGGAGTTGGAAAGTCTGGTACCTGAAATACGGTCACTCCCTCCCACCAATAATGCCTTAGGGCAATAGGGTCAATCAATGCGCAAGTCTATTGCCATTGGTAGATTGAATGATCCTGTCAAATACTGAACTCCAGTAAACTCAAACTACAGTCTTAATGATTACGACTAGTCGATCCTTGCGTTTGGTTAACGCTTGATCGATCAACTATTCATAGCTTCTCTGTGAATTCAATAAAACAGCATCGTTAGACATATTCGGTATGTCGAGACTTTGCTTGTCTGTTTAACCAACAAAAGAAAATTGAGCGACAGCTAGCAATGGCAAAAGCTTATGCTCATATTGTTCGTAGTTAAATGTAACTATTTAATTAACGAACCAATTGTGTAGTCAATTGTAGCCTAGGGCTAGTGCATCTTTGGTAACGGAGATGTGCGAAGCTCCCTGACAATGTACTCCCGTATCTGCGGTTAATTTCAAGTGTGAACTTGGGTTAAGACAACCTAAATACAATAGGTTTAGAGGCTAGGCTAGGTAATATGGCGAACATACGTGAACTGTTAATAAACACCGTCAGCCGCAATAAGCGAAATGTATTGATACGCTTTAACCAAAAAGGTAAGTGGTCAAGCTATTCCTTTTACATCTGGGAATACACTACTGACGTACCACCGGTGAATAGACAGCGCCTACGTTATCTTTGTATGAACATAGGAACTCGGTAAGCCCTATTAATCGCCTAATTTAGGCAGGAAAACCGCAAGGCAATCTGATGGTTAAGAGGGTAAAGGAGGAGAGAAAAAGCGAATGTTTTACTGTAATGGTAAAAATAGAGGTTCAAAATTTGCCTCACGTGAAAGCGTGCTAACTTCTTTCTGGTCTTTAATCGTGTGAAAACATGTAAAGCCACCAAAATACGTTTAAACGTTTAATTCAAACTAACCCCATAGGGATAAAGAAACTTTATCCCTATGGGGTAATTGTCTCTTTTCCTAGGAGTGTGTTTGGCTAACTAGGAGAAAAGCAAGATGAGTAATTCTTCTGAATTACCTGCATTCTCACACTCAGAATTGCATTGGCACAGTATTAACTGGGAGTTAATGTATCAAAGAGTGAGGGGGCTACAGGTCAGGATCGCGAAAGCAACACTGAAGTCTGATTGGAGACAAGTTAAACAACTGCAACGCATGTTAACTCATTCGTTTGCTGCCAAAGTAATCGCCATTAGGCGTGTTACAGAAAATCGAGGGAAAAGCACTCCAGGGGTAGATGGAGCAATCTGGAATACTCCTGCATCGAAGTGGAACGCTATAAGCAAACTTAGTCGCAAAGGTTATAAACCAAAGCCGCTAAAGCGTGTTTATATTCCAAAAGCTAATGGTAAACGTAGACCTCTTGGCATTCCAACAATGACCGATAGAGCGATGCAGGCCTTATATCTGCTAGCTCTAGAACCCGTTGCTGAATCTCAAGCAGATCGTAATAGTTATGGCTTTCGTCCAAATCGCTCCTGTGCTGATGCTATCGAACAATGCTTCGTGAATCTCAGCCGAAAATCTAGTGCTCAATGGGTGCTAGAAGGAGATATCAAAGGGTGCTTTGACCACATTAGCCATGAATGGCTTATTACTCATATTCCTATGGATAAAGTAATACTTCGAAAATGGCTAAAAGCTGGATTCATGGAATCAGGAAAATTTAATCCAACGGATGCAGGTACACCTCAAGGTGGAATTATTTCACCTGTGCTTGCAAACTTGGCATTAGATGGCTTGGAAGCAGTATTGGAAGCCCATTTTGGGAAGAAAAATACTAAAGCTAGCTATAAAACCAAAGTTAATTATGTGCGTTATGCTGATGACTTCATCATTACTGGTATATCGAAAGAGTTACTGGAAAGGGAGGTGCTACCACTTGTTCGAGCCTTCATGGCTGGGAGAGGGTTACAGCTTTCTAAAGAGAAGACATTAATTACGCGTATAGATGAAGGTTTTGATTTCCTTGGTCAGAATTTACGTAAATACAATGGCAAGATGATAATTAAGCCATCGAATAAAAACGTTAAGGTGTTTCTGCGAAACATA
The DNA here is from genome assembly GCF_024346715.1 of Photobacterium swingsii. Lineage (NCBI taxonomy): Bacteria > Pseudomonadati > Pseudomonadota > Gammaproteobacteria > Vibrionales > Vibrionaceae > Photobacterium > Photobacterium swingsii. The sequence continues at coordinate 3,501,227 of NZ_AP024852.1, read as the reverse complement.
CGTGATTACCTCAATAGTCATAAAACGGTGCCAGCAAAAGCAGTTATAGCAAAGCTGAATCCTATGATCCGAGGATGGTGTAATTACCATCGTTGGGTCTGCGCTAGTGAGACATTCAAATATGTAGATTACAGAATCTGGAAAATGCTATGGCAGTGGTGTCGCCGTATACACCAAAATCGCCATAAACGCTGGGTTAAAGAGAAATATTTTAAAACAGTAGGTGAGAGAAACTGGGTGTTTAGTGCTCCAAAACCAAACAGAGAAGATGGCTACTATCGCTTGCTTAATGCAGCGAGAGTAAAAATTGATAAGCATGTGAAAATTCGGGCATTAGCGAATTGTTATCTACCTGATGACGAGCAATATTTTGAGCGTCTAAAGATGCAAAGGTTGAAGAAATCTTTAGCGGGTAGCATGAAGCTATGGAAGATTGTCGAAAGACAAGATTTTAAGTGCTCTATATGTCGTCAACAGTTTAACTCTCAGGATGAGTGGGATATTCACCATATTATTCGGAGGGTTGATGGCGGTTCAGATATCAGTTCAAACTTGACGATGTTACACATAAATTGTCATCGGCAACTTCACAACATGACAGATGGGAGTCCTTCGACTCCCATAATGTTTATATGAAGAATGTTCCTATGTGGTAAGCCATAAGAAGCATTGCTGGAGATATGTTTATTTGGATACTTATATTCATAACGTCCTCTCACTTGGGTTGATAACTCGATTAACTTATCGAGAGTAACCTGTCCAAAGAAAGGGGGCTACAACACGAAAATGTTGTTGGCTCTGTTGCTGATCCTTATAAAATAATAAGGGTTTATAAAGGCTTGAGCCGTATGCGGGGAAACTCGCACGTACGGTTCTTAGGGGGCGGTGGCGCAGTAATGCGTTGCTGCTACCCGACAGCCGACCCTATCATCTCATTGCTAGGAGCTCCAATAATTACGTCGGAAGTGCTCATTTACTCGCGTAAACTCCGCGCTTCCTTCTTGCTCTGGAAGCTCCCAGCGTCGAGCTGACAGTTTCTTAAGCCGAGGTTTATACCTCGGCTTTTTTACGTCTGTAGAAAGTGGGGGGAGGAATATGGGGTAATGTGGCAGTAAAAATGCCTCCTCATTAAGCCTCATACGTATTCTTCTATAACTGAACTACTTCCTAAAAAGGCTCTATCTCGCTTATATCGATGGTTTTCCAGCCGATTTTCCTCAGTACAGTTCACCTGTGAAAAAGCACAATAAGCTGTACGCATTTTTTGTTTAATAAAATCAATTGCTTATGTTTTATTTTTAGTTGTTGGAGTATGGGTGCTAAATTGATCACCATTTTCCAGTACATTAAGGGGAAAGCGGTACATGCTTGAGGAGGGTAATCGACGTTATAGTATGATCTATTAATTCTTGCTGCTTGTCTTCTGTTACTTCGCTGCTGTATTGGCCCTGTGTTTATGCGTTTCATCTTGGTTATTCATGCCTGTCATCCACTGTCGTATTTCTTGTTTTCAAAGGAAAAGAAATGCGACACCCTAAACGAGGAAAAAGCCAGAAAAGCTGCACGATATTTTTAATTGTTTTAAAACAATGGCTTATGATGACTCTGAGTCGTTTTTATATCATGGCGTTCTTTTTGTGTTCCTTTTTGCTGTTTTTTAAGTGAAAAGCTGCACGTCTATGGAAGCAGGGGATTGTTGGAAGGTTGAAATTGGTCGTAATAGGCTAAAAAGTGTCATGAGCAGTTCACTTTGAAAAAAGCCAGAAAAGCTGCACACTATTTTAATCTTTTAAAATCAGTCACTTATGATTGTTGTGAGCGGTTTGGATTAAAAATGCAAATGCGTTCACCTTTTAGCTGCTAAGTTTTACATAAGCTGTACTTGCTTTTACGGTTGAAAATCGGATTAATGAACAACCATACAATGCTACATCGCATTATGTGTGGGAATGAATGGTCAAAAGCAGGTGATCCCCCCCTTATGTAAAAGTGGGTGCAGTTATACCCATTTATGAAATGCGGTAAAAAATAATTTAAATAGCCAGAGAGTGGTTTGATTAAGATTTTGATTTTAAATGTTTATTTTTTATAGGCGGCGCTCGATGCGTTTTTTGAATATAAAGAAAAAGCAGCTGAAAATTCAGCTGCTTTTGATTAAAGCGAATTAAAAATTCGCAGAGAGGTTTTGTGGCTAAAACACGTTACCGTTGTTTTATCTATCGCACTTGCTGCTGTCTATTACTGATCTTGCAACAAGCGACGGCTTTTTTTCTGAGCGTTCTTTTCGATATAGTCGATAATCATGCCAGCAATATCTTTGCCTGTGGCCGCTTCAATTCCTTCAAGGCCTGGTGATGAGTTGACTTCCATCACTAGCGGACCACGTTCAGAGCGAAGTAGGTCTACACCTGCCACGCTTAAGCCCATAGCTTTTGCTGCTGCAACGGCTGTTTTGCGTTCTTCTGGTGTGATCTTAATTAACGATGCACTACCACCACGGTGAAGGTTGGATCGGAATTCACCTTCAGCCGCTTGACGCTTCATGGCGGCAATGACTTTGTCACCAATCACGAAACAACGAATATCAGCACCGCCTGCCTCTTTAATGTATTCCTGCACCATGATATTGGCTTTTAAGCCCATGAATGCCTCGATAACACTTTCGGCAGCTTTTTGGGTCTCAGCTAAAACCACGCCGATGCCTTGTGTACCCTCTAGCAGCTTAATGACTAGCGGTGCACCACCAACCATTTTAATGAGGTCTGGTACATCATCCGGCTTGCTTGCAAAGCCAGTGATAGGCATACCAACGCCTTTACGGCTGAGTAATTGTAATGAACGCAATTTGTCACGAGAGCGAGAAATCGCAATCGATGGGTTAATCGAAAACACATTCATCATTTCGAACTGACGTAATACCGAACATCCATAAAAAGTGATGTCAGCACCAATACGCGGAATGATGGCGTCGAAGCCTGTTAAGTCATTACCTTCAAAATGAATTGAAGGTTGAACCGAGTTGATATTCATATAACAGCGCAATGCGTTAATGATCACTGGCTCATGACCGCGTGCTTCACACGCTTCACGTAGACGACGGGTAGAGTATAAGTTTTCGTTTTGGGAAAGAATGCCAATTTTCATTGCGTTACTCGCGACAAATAGAAATTTAATGACCAGCAGAGGGAAGTTTGGCGAACTTCCTTAGAGCCTTGTTGCCCGTTGCTGAATGGATGGCGACTATGCACGCAAAATGAGCGGAAATCGAGAGTTATGACGATGATATTTTTTTATCGACAGGATAGAGAATGCTGATGAAGTGATGAGCCCAGTCAGCAGGCTGCTGACTGGACGAGGTACGCTGAATTAGCGATTTAAGACACGCAGAATTATTGCCAATTAACGGTAGATGCGAGGGTTAGTTGCACCCCAAATAGTGTAATGCTCAGGTAAAATACGGCCGCTACGCTCTTCGGTTTCATCACTGGTGATAACGTCTTGACCTTGTGGGCCAAAGATCACTACTTCGCTATTCGCTTTAACATCAACGATATCCGTTACATCGACCATGGTGGTATTCATGGATGCCATACCAACGACTTTTGCACGCTGACCATTGATCAGCACTTCAGCTTTATTGCTGAGTGAACGAGCAAAACCATCAGAGTAACCAATGGGTAGGTTAGCTAATACAGAATCACGCTCTAATACCGCGGTGCTGCCGTAACCTATGGTGCTACCTGCTGGAAAGTGGTGCAGCGATGCAATACGAGTTTTGAATGAAACAATGCGTTGGAATGGTGCTTTTGCTGGATAGTCACCATATAGCATGCCGCCAGGGCGAACCATGTCTAGATGTGCCTCTGGTAAGTTTAATGTGATGTAAGAGTTCGCTACGTGAAGGGTGATATCTTCACGGGAGAGATCTGCACTGTCGATTAGCCATTGTGTTTCCACTTTAAAGCGTTCAACTTTACGCTTGATTTCGTCGAGACCTTCATTGGGGAAGTGGGTCATCATGCCTACGATTTCTAGATTAGGATCACCTGCGATTTGTACGCCTTCAACTTGGCCTGCGTATGTTGTTAAATCTAAACCGTTACGACCCATACCAGAAGTGTTAAGAGCAAGATGAACTGGGATCGTAGTACCGTGTGTGCGTGCAATTTCAATGATTTGATCGGCTTGTTCTTTGGTGCCGATTAGTTCTTCCATGTGGAAATCTAGACCGCCTTCGATTTCGTTGCGGCTAGCCGCACGTACACGCATGATTTTACCTGTGTAGCCATGTTTACGGACTACGCGCGCCTCTTCGTTACTTGTGATACCAACACAAGCTACATTGTTCGCGATAATAGATGGCATTAAGCCTGCGATACCGTTACCGTAAGCATCTGCCTTCATAATGGCGCAGATTTTTGTGTTATCAGCTAGTTGGTTTTGAAGCAGCTGAATATTGTTAGAGAAAGCATGCGTATCAACTTCTAACCATGCATTGCTTGATTCAACGCGTTCTTCTCGTTCGCTGTTGTCAAAATCGACAAGTAAAGGAGCTGCTTGGGCTGTAGTTTGGCCCATAAGAGCAAGTGCGATTAAGCTTAATTTTAATTTCACAGTGTTTTTCCTGTTGTTTATAGTAAAGGTATTTATCAGTTAAAGCGTGAATAGCTGAACGACATCGCGTAGCGTGCCAGTTCGACGCTTTAGCTCTTCAACACCTTGTTGTGCCTCTTGCGTTGAGAGGCGGTTTTCGTTGGCACTGTTACTCAGTGCTGCAACATTTGAGGATAAGTGTTCAGCAGCAAAGGCTTGCTCCTTGACCGATTCAGTAATTTCTTCCATTCCTTCGGTAACGGAAATAATTTCAGCACGGAAACCATTGAGGGAGTCGTTGGCTTGATCTGCGTGTTGAACACAACTATCGACCTGACCGACAGCCTGTTGCATGGTATCTGTGGTACTGCTGGTATCGCTTTGAATCGAAGTGATCATCGAGCCAATTTCGATGGTCGCTTTGGCTGTCCGTTCAGAAAGTTGACGTACTTCGTCAGCAACAACAGCAAAGCCTCGCCCTTGATCACCGGCACGAGCGGCTTCAATAGCGGCATTTAATGCGAGTAAGTTCGTTTGGTCGGCAATGTCTTTGATCACTTCAACAATTGAGTTGATATCGTTTGCACGACTGTCTAGTTGGTGCAGTTTTTCTGCGACTGTGTTGGTTTCATGCTGAACGCTTTGCATGCCAGTCACCGCGTGGTTGATTGCACCAACGGTATTTTGAGTATGTTGCTCAAAGCTGGTCATTTTTTGGTTGGCTTCATTAACCACGCCCGAAATACTTTGTGAACTGGTCGCTAGCTCTTCAATGGCGGCAGCGCTGTTACCAACATTTTCAGCTTGTTCTACCGAACGCTCGGTGACTGCTTGAACCAATAGATCAAGCTGAGTCGTAATGGCTGCTACGTTATCCGTTGTGTGGCTAACTTCTAATAGGCGTTCTCGTAATGCTGCCATGAAAGTATTAAAAGATGCGGACATCATGCCGACTTCATCTTGGCTTGTTACAGGTACACGTTGAGTAAGATTCCAGTCACCATTTGCAATGTTTAATAGCACTTTGTTAAGTGCGTTAATGGGTTCCACGATACGAATGGCAATGAAGCGTGCAGCAAGTAGCGACAGCGCCAAGATGATCATTGCAGTGAAACAGACTTGCTTTAGCTCTTGATTCAGTAGCTCATCAACTTCTTTTAACGCGAGGTCGACACCAATAACATACGTTTCTCCTTGAGCGTTACGCATTGGAATAAAGATAGAGCGGTAGCGACCAAATTCGCCTTGGTATTCTTCAAATTGAATGCGCTTCGTTAGAAAGGCTTCGCGCAGCATTTTGGGAACGATTTGGTATTCTTCTAAATACCACTCTTTGTATTGACCACTGCGAGCTTCATCGGAACTGTGGTTGATATAGGTGTAGTAGACACGGTCGTTTTTCATCACCGTTGAGTACGCCCAATCTAATTCAGAACCTTGGGTAAATTGGGTGAGTTGCTGGCTGATAGCATCGTAATCGTTATGGGCTTTATCTAACTGATTGTGTTTATTTACGCCGATAATTTGCTGAGTAGCGTAGGCTGCTGTTTTTAGTTCTGAGTCAATGCCAGCTAATGTTGAATTCTCTAATGTTTGGTAAGAGAAGTAAGATAATGAGATCGTTATGAGTAGTGATAATGCAGCAAAAAAGGCTGCAAGTTTCGCCTTTAAATTCCAATTTATGGTCATGTTATTATTAGCTTCTTAAGTGTGATCTTGGTTCCATATGTTTGCTTATGTAAAAAGCGGCATAAAAATCCAAGGAGTTAACTGTTTTAGAAGCGATTGCCTGCTTTGTGACCAAGTTCTAAGGCGAAGAGGAGTATGGTTGCGCCATTATTGACGCAAACTGAGTAAATATAACGGGAGGATGTGGCTAAAGAGGGATTATTCAAGGTGTAAGTCGAGTGGGGTTTTACTGCTTCGCCCACCAATTTCTCGTGTTAATTTAGGGACTAAATACCCTGAGACTTCCTGCATTAACCCTGCCATAAGCTCTTTGGCTTCCACATCAGTGACCATGAAGTGGGCTGCGCCTTGTACCTTGTCTAAGACATGCAGGTAATAAGGTTGAATACCTGCATCGAACAGGGATTCGCTTAAATTCACTAAGGCCTCTACGGTGTCATTCACGCCTTGTAGCAATACACCTTGGTTTAATAAGGTGACATTGGCTTGCTTCAATTTTTTCATGGCTGCGGATAAGGCAGAGTTAATCTCATTAGCATGGTTGATATGGGTAACAACAATGCATTGAAGACGCGTATTATCCAGCAATTGGCATAGCTCATTTGTGATACGGCTGGGTATGACCACAGGCAAGCGGGTATGGATCCGTAATCGCTTAATGTGTGGGATTGTTTCGATCCTTTCGATCAACCAAGCCAGTTCATGATCTTTCGCCATTAAAGGATCACCACCTGACAATATCACTTCATTGAGCTCTGGATGGGCAGCAATATAATCAAGGCTCACTTGCCATTGACGTTTACCACCTTTGTTATCCTCGTAGGGGAAATGGCGACGGAAACAGTAACGGCAGTTCACCGCACAGCCGCCTTTTAAGATCATAAGTACACGGTTTTTATATTTGTGCAGTAATCCCGGTGTTTCATTATCTTGCTCTTCGAGAGGATCTAACGAATACCCTGCGTGCACATCAAATTCTTGCGCCAATGGCAGTATCTGACGTAAGAGGGGATCGTGTGGGTTGCCTATTTCCATTCTTTCAACAAAACTTATCGGTACGCGTAGCGCAAACAACTTTCGGGCTTCTAACCCTTGTTGCCATGGTTCTGGATCGATATTTAGCGTTTTAAGCAAAAGAAAGGGGTCAGAAATCGCATTAGTCAGCTCTTTGAGCCAGTTTTGCTCAACAGATGATGCGTTTCGGGTTACTATATGCGGCATTAAATACAACTCGAAGATGTTAAGAGGATAGAAATGGCGTCTTTCAGCACCAATGAATTCCGCAGCGGAATGAAAATTATGCTAGATAATGAACCATGTGTCATTATCGAAAACGAATTTGTTAAGCCAGGTAAAGGCCAAGCATTTAACCGTGTTAAGATCCGTAAGCTACTATCAGGCAAAGTGCTTGAGAAAACTTTTAAATCTGGCGAGTCAGTTGAAGCTGCAGACGTAGTCGACATCGAGCTTGATTATCTATACAACGATGGCGAATTCTACCACTTCATGGACAATACTTCATTTGAACAGCTTGCTGCTGACGTGAAGTCTGTTGGTGATAGCGCTAAATGGTTGGTAGAAAACAATACTTGTACGCTAACACTGTGGAATGGTAACCCTATCACAGTAACACCACCAAACTTCGTAGAACTTGAAGTGACTGAAACAGATCCAGGTCTGAAAGGTGATACTCAAGGTACAGGTGGTAAGCCTGCGACACTATCAACTGGTGCCGTAGTACGTGTACCACTGTTCATCGCTATTGGTGAAGTGATCAAAGTTGATACGCGTTCAGCTGAATACGTAGGTCGTGTGAAGTAATTACACCGCATGCAATAAAAAAGGTCGCTAAGGCGACCTTTTTTGTATCTATGATTTTCTTTCGCTTGTTATCACGATTACTCGTTATCTGCGTCTGCACGCCAGCTCATTGCACTGGCAATAGTAGCGACAGCCAGTACGTCTTTCTGGTTGGCGGTGAGGTTAGGTAGCATTTGTAGCGAGATACTGCCGTTGGTGTAGATAGCCGCGACACGTTTGCCATCTTGGCTAACATGAAAACCTGATGGGTTATCTGTTTTCATAAAGCTTCCTTCGATCTGATGATCGGACGTGAGTTGGTAGCGGATGTTATTCATTTCAATAAAGCCTTCAACTTCTTTGGTTGTTCCTAGCTTAATGGCACCACTTTTATCTCGTAACTCTACTTTGCCGACATTGTTTTTACCATCGAGGATCTGACAGGTGTAAGGATCGGATGAACCAACAGAAATTCCCCCAAAGTTCACACCTGTATAGCCACCGCTACACATTAGATTCCATGTATGATCGTTGCTGACCTTGATAACACGAGCGACAAGTTCTGCGTTAACGTCATCAATCGGCATCCACCAAGTATTGCTCTTATCTCGGCTGTAATCGCCTTTATATAGGCCTGCCATATCGAAATTACCGCTACGACCTAATCCCCAAAACATACCACTGGTCTTTACCGCGATTTCGGGCTGCTGCTTAAGCGCATCATCCACTTTAATTTTAGTGGTGACGGCCCCACAGCCGGCCAGGGTGAGTAGAGTTAGAGAGGTGATAGCAAATTTTTTCATGAGGCATCCTTATAGGATTATTTATTGAATGGTGTTTTATTAAGTTGGGAAGGATACTTGAACCCGGTGTGTTTTTCATCTTACTGACGAAGTTTTTGCGTATGGAGCACACAAAATAAGAAAGTAAAATAGGTTGAAGCTGCGTGATAAATTGAAGGCATAAAAAAACACCGCCGAAGCGGTGTTTTTGAGGCTAGGTTATCTTGATGATTAGATCATGAATACAAAGATAACAGCCAGCGCAGACACTAGAAATGCTGTTGCGTAACACGCAATTTTACCAGCAACGCCTGTGTGGAATTTCAGGTCATGCATACCGTGGTGTAAACGGTGCATTGCATGCCACATTGGCAGTGCTAATGTCGCGATAGTGAATAGCGCACCAATGATGCTAGTTACAAAGCCTGTAACGCGCTCGTAGCTCATTGCTTCTGCATCGATCATGCCTAGCGGCACCATGATACCCAGAACAAGCACTGTTACTGGTGTTAGCATTGCGAACCAAGTACCACCAGCACCGAACAGACCCCACCATACTGGCTCGTCAGAACGTTTAGGATTTAGATTGACCACGTGGTTCTCCTTAAACTAGTACTAGAACGAATAGTGAGATTGCTGCAACAGCGGCCCACTGTGCTAGCACAACAATTTTCTTATCAAGTGTTTTGCCTTTGATTTTAATCGGCATTACTTGAGGCATCATGCTGAAGAATGTTTGTGCGTGGAACAAGCTACCCGCAAGAGCGAGGATGTTCAGCACAACAACAACAGGGTTAGACATGAAGCTTAACCAAGTTGCCCATGCTTCAGGGCCTTTCACTAGGCTACCTAGACCGAAGGTCAGACAGATAGTGAAGAAAATTAACGGTAAAATTGTTGCTTCACGAACCATGTAGAAGCGGTAGAAAGGGTGATCTTTCCACCATGTACGTGTCATTTCACGAACGTAAGGTTTACGGTTGCTCATCCTTATGCCTCCTGAGGCTTAATCATGGCAATAACGAAATCTTTAGAAGATTCTACTTTGCCTTGGTTAACTGCTGCCGCTGGATCAACGCTCTTCGGACAAACTTCAGAACAGTAACCCACAAACGTACAACCCCATGCGCCATTTTCGCCGTTGATAAGCTTCATACGCTCATCAGAGCCGTTGTCACGGCTATCTAGGTTGTAACGGTGTGCCAGTGTTAGCGCCGCAGGACCAATGAACTCTGGGTTCAAACCAAACTGAGGACATGCTGCGTAGCAAAGACCACAGTTGATACAGCCAGCAAATTGCTTGTATTTCGCCATTTGCTCTGGTGTTTGGTTGTTCGGGCCATCTTCTGGTGTGCGATCGTTACCAATGATGTAAGGCTTGATTGCTTCTAGACGCTCGATGAACGGTGTCATATCAACAATTAAGTCTTTTTCGATAGCAAAGTTAGATAGTGCTTCGATTTTTAGACCATTCGGGTAATCACGTAAGAAGGTTTTACAAGCCAGTTTTGGCACCTTGTTAACCATCATGCCGCAAGAACCACAGATCGCCATACGGCAAGACCAACGGTAAGCCAGATCTTTGTCTAGGTTATCTTTGATGTAACCTAGCGCATCAAGTACTGACATAGTTTCGTTAAACGGTACTTCAAACATCTCGAAGTACGGTTCTGCGTCTTTTGCTGGGTCATAACGCAGGATTTCAACTTTTTGGATACGATTGCCTGACATTATGCCTGCTCCTCTGCTTGCTTCGCTTCAGCCGCTGCTTCTTCAGCCGCTGCACCGTATAGACGTGCTTTTGGCTGAGACTTAGTGATAGTCACGTCGCTGTATTCAATGCGAGGTGCTTTATCACCGTTGTAGAATGCTAGCGAGTGTTTCAGGAAGTTCACGTCATCACGTTCTGTGCAGTTGTCATCTAGACGTTGGTGCGCACCACGTGATTCGCGACGAAGAATTGCTGAGTGAGCCATTGCTTCTGCAACTTCAAGGCCGTAACCCACTTCAATTGCGTATAGCAGATCCGTGTTGAATACTTTGCCTTTGTCTTTAATGCTGATTTTCTTGTAACGCTCACGAAGCTCGGCAAGTTTGTCGACAGTCGCTTGCATAAGATCTTCTTGGCGGTAGATACCACAACCCGCTTCCATGGAGTGACCCATTTCAGTACGGATATCAGCCCAGTTCTCGTCACCTTCTTGAGAAAGAAGTGTATCGATACGCGCTTGAACCGCAGCGACTTGTTGTGCGATAGCGTCGTCGTTCCAACCTTTAAACTCTTCTGCACGTTTTGCTGCGCCTTCACCCGCTAGGCGGCCGAATACAACAAGTTCTGCCAGTGAGTTAGAACCCAGACGGTTTGCACCGTGAAGACCAACAGATGAACATTCACCAACAGCGTATAGGCCTTTGATGCGTGTTTCGTTGTTCTTGTCTGTTTCAATACCACCCATGGTGTAGTGAACGGTTGGACGAATTGGAATTGGCTCTTCCGCAGGGTCAACGTTCACGTAAGCTTTAGACAACTCACAGATGAATGGTAGACGTTCGTGTAGGTATTCTTTACCTAGGTGGCGCAAGTCAAGGTGAACAACATCGCCCAGTGGGTGTTTGATGGTGTTGCCTTTTTGCATCTCGTGCCAGAACGCTTGAGAAACTTTGTCACGTGGACCCAGTTCCATGTATTTGTTTTTAGGCTGGCCGATTGGTGTCTCAGGGCCCATGCCGTAGTCTTGCAGGTAACGGTAGCCATTTTTGTTCAGCATGATACCGCCTTCACCACGACAACCTTCGGTCATCAAGATGCCTGTGCCTGGAAGGCCAGTTGGGTGGTACTGAACGAATTCCATATCACGTAGTGGTACGCCGTGACGGAACGCCATCGCCATGCCATCACCTGTTACGATACCGCCATTGGTATTACAGTTGTAAACGCGGCCTGCACCACCTGTTGCTAGTACAACAGATTTCGCTTTAATACAGATCAATTCGCCTTCAGCCATGTGAATAGCAACGAGACCTTGTACTTCACCGTCTTCTACCAGTAGATCAACCACGAAGTATTCGTCGAAACGGTTGATTTGCGAGTACTTGATAGACGTTTGGAATAGCGTGTGTAGCATGTGGAAGCCAGTTTTATCGGCTGCGAACCATGTACGCTCAACTTTCATACCACCAAAACGACGAACGTTTACGTCACCGTTTTCTTTACGGCTCCAAGGACAACCCCATTGTTCTAGTTGGGTCATCTCGCGAGTCGCGTTTTCTACAAAATATTCAACAACGTCCTGTTCACATAGCCAGTCACCACCACCAACGGTATCGTTGAAGTGATTGTCTAAGCTATCCTCATCCTTGATGACGGCAGCGGAGCCACCTTCTGCAGCTACTGTGTGTGAGCGCATTGGGTAAACTTTAGAAATCAGTGCGATCTCTAAGTTTGGGTTTGCTTCTGCAGCAGCGATGGCAGCACGTAGGCCTGCGCCACCTGCACCGATTACAGCGATATCTGTGGTAATAGTCTTCACAGCTATCCTCCGAAGGTAAGACGATAAAATTAAAAAAAGTGCGTAGAACGCACTTATCCTTGAAATCCTAATGACTATTCTATGAAACAAATCTTCATGAAAATTTGATTTAGACGCAGCTTTTTCACCGAAATAACCCGAAAGTATAGGTTGATTACATTTTTTGTGATTATTGTCACAAGTTGTCATTACTTATAAATATTAATTAACTGTTTTGAATTGTTTTAGTTGTTTGCAGTGTGTTGCTGGTGTGTTTCATATATTGCGGCTAAGTATCTAAAAATAAAAAGTTTATCAATGCTTCCGCTACGCCTACTAAGAGGTAATGTGCATATAATGATAATTTGGTTGCCAAACTGTGTTGATTTGCGTTGTGTTAATGTGTTCTTTATGTGGCGGTAATGATCTTGGGTTTAACTTTCTGTTCATTATTGTTCATAACTGGCTGTGGTTTTTTAATCGGAAAAAGTGAAATAACTCTCTTAGCTATAACAGAGGTGTTCTGGAGGGTTACGCTAGGTTTCCACATAATAGGTTTGGTAAACTGATGCTCTTTCTATATCCCTTTCAACGGTGAATCCCCATGACTTGGCAACCGACAGCCTCCATCAGCAAGCTAAAGCAGCGTGCTGCTCTTCTGAAAAACATACGAGATTTCTTTGCAGAGCGTGATGTCTTAGAAGTTGATACACCCGCAATGAGCCAAGCGACAGTGACGGATGTGCATCTTCATACTTTTAATACTGAGTTTGTGGGGCCGGGGTATGCACAAGGGCAAACGTTATATTTAATGACGAGCCCTGAATTTCATATGAAGCGCTTGCTTGCTGCAGGAAGTGGCGCTATCTATCAGATTTGTAAGTCATTTCGTAACGAGGAGTCAGGCCGTTATCATAACCCTGAGTTTACTATGTTGGAGTGGTATCGCCCGGGCTTTGATCACCACCAACTGATGGATGAAATGGATGAGCTGCTGCAGCTGATCTTGCAGTGTGCGACGGCAACCCGCATGACCTATCAAGCTGCATTCTTATCGGTACTGAATGTATGTCCACTTGAAGGCTCAATGGCTGAATTAAAAGCGGCTGCGCGAGAACTCGGTTTAGCCGATATTGCAGATCCAGAAGAAGACCGCGATACGCTATTGCAGCTGCTATTTAGTGTCGGGGTTGAAGCAAAGATTGGTTTAAATGCGCCCGCTTTTGTTTATGACTTTCCAGCGTCACAAGCCGCATTAGCACAGATTAACCCTGATGATGCGCGTGTAGCAGAACGCTTTGAGGTGTATTTCAAAGGTATTGAGCTCGCTAATGGCTTTCATGAGCTGTCGAATGGTGATGAACAATTGGCGCGATTTGAAGAAGATAACACTAAGCGTGTCACCATGGGACTAGAACAGCAGCCGATTGACATGCATTTGGTCAATGCGTTGCGTGCTGGCTTCCCTGACTGTGCGGGGGTTGCCTTGGGCATAGATCGTTTGATCATGCTGGCGATTGGTGAGGATCATATCGATCAAGTAACGGCGTTTCCGATCGATATTGCGTAATTGATCCAATTATACTGCTTAAAGTGTGATCCAACGACAAAAGCGCGATACGAATATCGCGCTTTTTTATCGTATGAGGGCGACCAAGCACCATACTAAATACTGCTTTTTTGATAATACGGTGTCATCTAGGTGAGTGATCCGATTATCAAACGGCTAAATAGCTTCACTTTCTCTCATCAGAAAGTGGGGGGAACAGCTAGTTGTTGGTTTAGGTAGCTTCTTCACAAAATGATTCATGAAGATGAAGCGGATAAGGGCAAGTTAGGATTTCAAGGCATCTTATTCGTCAAGCTGAAGAAACTATAAGCAATTTACACCGCAAATGCAAGTGGTTATCATTTGCGTTTTTTGGTTACGCGTGCTGGCTCGGCTTAATTGCTTATGATCAACGCTGTTCCACAAACAGCCAATAGCGCCCCTAGCCAAGCTGTGAATGCGGGGCGTTGGCGAGTATGCCACCAAAGTAGCGGTAATATTATGATGGGGGTGGTGGAGGAGAGTAAGGCGACAACCCCGACATCACCAAAGCGTAACGCATACAGGATCAGCGTCATTCCGAATGCCATCGCAAGCAAGCCATTGAGTGCGACCATGCCTAATATTGGCCAAGAGATAGGGTTTATCGGTTTGGCTATGGGTACTTGTAATAGCCGTAGTAAAAAATGTGCGCCAAATGCGGTGGCCATTCTAATTGCTGAAGCGGCGATGGGGTCGATGGCTGTACTCATTGCTGGTTTCGCTATAATCGCGCCTAGTGACTGGCATAGTGCAGCGGTGAGCCCTAATACTATCGCGATCCACCATTGGCCGCGGGTGGTTTCCCATTGATGGTTTTGCTTTCGTTGACCGAAGAAAATAGCCGTTGCAACGCCACTAAAGACAAGCACACTGCCGATTAATTTCCAGCCTGCCAGAACTTCGTCAAATAACCAGATCCCTAAGAGTGCGGAAAAAATGGCGTGACACGAAAACAGTAATCCGCCACGTCGGGGGCCAATACGGTTGAAACAGGCAAATAATGCGGTATCACCAATAAAGATACCGATTAATCCAGACAACATCATGATAAGTGCTATGTCGAGTTGAACACTGAACCAACCCCCATTGAACCACGCCATACTGGATAGCATGATGGTGACACACGCCATGCGCCAGCGACTGTATGCGAATGCACCAAGATGACGCGCTGGGGCAACTGAAATTAAACTGCTGATAGCCCAAAGTAACGCAGCTCCGAGGGCTAACCATTCGTATCCCATAACAATCCTTGTCGGTGTGAACGCGATGGAAAGGAGAGCGCTTCACATAAAAAAGCACTTTATATTGTCATCGCTATTTTACTTGATGATAGCGATGACATTGATAAAGTCATCAGGATCTTTTTTCATACTCATTGTGAGAAATCATCATCACTAGGCGCGTTATTCCCCTATGTAATGAGATAGGTTTAGTTTACGGTGAACTTAGAATTGTTCTCGCATTTAGCGGCTGTAGTGGGCGCGCATTATTTCCCATTGCTTGTTGTAGTGCTTCTACTTCATCACGAGTGCTTGTGAGGTGTTCTTTGAGTACAAACCAGCGTACACCTTCACTGCAAGGTGGTGTTGTGAGTGAGCCATTAAAGCGGTAATACTCACGACTGCGCGGGAGCAGTTGTGCTGGGTTGATTGCAGTATTGATGGCTTGCTTAGTATTAGGGGGCGGTAATACGGAAAGTAAGGTTTTGATGTTGTCACTTTCACGCTCTCCAGTTGCAAACATAACACCAATGACGGCTAATTCGCCTTGGCTGCTGGCATGGACAAAGTGGGCTTCGAGGGGGAATTGCTTACCTTGTAGGTAGTTTTCGGATGGCGTATGGAAGTGAAACTGCTTGAGTTGGTAAGCTTTACCTGCCAGCGTTAAGGTGTTGTTACCACTGACATTGGCCTGAATGGTATGGCCGTTATTGACTAACTCTGTGATCGATCCTTGATAGTTGATGTGCAGTGGTGTGAGCTGGGCATCTATGGTTTGCTTAATATCGATGGGTGATTGGTTTTTACCTTCACCACATGTTTGAAACGTTTTTCCCCAAGAATCAGGGCCGTGCTCGCCTTGGTAACCCCATTCAGTGGCTGCTTGAGTGTGTATTGGCAGTATCAGTGGAAGTAAAGCACTGAGCCTGATTAACCATGTCTTATCCATTTATTCGTCCTTATTATTTTACCATTGCGCTTGTTTCTTACTGTTTTTATCTTAAGTGATAAAGCGTGTGATGAGCGCGCATGACTGCCCAATACGATGAATTAAAGCTAGACGGCTAACGATAGGGAAGACAACAGATAGTAAGAAAGATGGAAGTCATCTCCCTTTTTAACGCAAAAGTGAAATGAGAAATAAAAAACGCCGAAGCAAGGCTTCGGCGTGGGTAAAGAGTTAAGCGTTATTTTGTCTGCGTCATGGCGTTTTACACTTTGAAGCGAGAAACATCACTGCGCATGGCTTCAGCAGAGGCATTCATATCTCGGGCACTGCTGCTGACTTCTGCTGTTTGAACCGAAAGGTGGTCAGACACATCTTTGATAGCCTGGGTATTTCGGCTGATATCTTCGCTCACAGCACGTTGCTCTTCGGCTGCGCTGGCAATTTGTGATGCCATGTCCGAGATCTCTGTGATGGTTTGGGTAATTTGGTTCAGGCTATCGCTTGCTGCGCCAGCATAATCGACACTTTGTCCTGCCAGCTCGGTACTTGATTGCATGCTATCGACAGCTTGACGGGTATTTTGCTGCAAGGTATCAATCATGCTACGAATTTCTTCAGTAGAATCATGTGTGCGTTTACTCAGTACGCGTACCTCATCAGCAACCACGGCGAAACCACGGCCTTGTTCGCCTGCACGTGCAGCTTCGATAGCTGCATTTAAGGCAAGAAGGTTAGTTTGTTCAGCGATGCCTTGAATGGTCGATAGGATTTGGTTGATATTCTGGGCGTTGCTTTCTAGTTCATGAATTACATTTGCTGCATCTTGAACTTGGTTGGCTAGCGAGGTGATTGCCTCTCGGTTTTGGCTGATCACATGTTTACCAGATTCACAGGCTTCGGTAGAGGCTTGTGCCGCTGATGCTGTCATTTCTGCATGACTAGCCACTTCGGCTGAGGTCGCTGACATTTCATGTATTGCGGTGGCAATTTGGTTTACATCATTTTGTTGATCAGACACTTTCAATGATGCTTGCTCAGCTTGTTCTGCCGATTGCTCTGCATATTGGCTTAGGTTCATTGATTGGCTGACGATACCTTTGATCATCATTTGTAGTTGGCCAAGGAAGCTATTCATGTTCTCGGCCAATTCACCAATCTCATCCATACGTTTGATTTCGATGCGCTGGGTCAGATCACCACTGCCTTGTGCTAATTGTTCAACCGATTTGCTTAGCTCTGTCAGTGGACGTAGTAGGTTAGTAATGATGTAGGTCGCGATAGCTGCAATCACTAAATACAGAACAACAGAGGCAATCAGCACAAATTTCATTTGTTGGCTGATTGAGGCAAAGGCTAATTCCTCATCTTGTACAACACCTAATGTCCATGTTGTACCAGCAATCGGAGTGGTAAAGATAAGCTTATTGCTACCATCACTTTCTTGGAAGAAAGTCCCAACTTGTTGGCCAGAAGCCAGTTGGCGAATAACATCGGCGGTTAATTCGTTATCGAGTTGAGTCAGTGGCTTTTGGCTAAGGGCTTCATCGCGGTAAGCCACAATGCGGTTCTCACCATCGACTAAGAATGCATAGCCGGCGTTATCAATATCGAGGCTTAGCACTTCTTTGATTATGTTGTTAATTGTAAGGTCAGAAGCAAGTACGCCGCTGTATTGGCCTTGGAATGATTTGGCAATACTGACCACAATACTGCCGTCAAAATCTTGGTAAGGTTCAGTAATGATTGTTTTGCCTGCGTTAATCGCATCTCGGTACCAAGGGCGAGTACGTGGGTCATAATCAGCAGGCCAGTCTTCAGTCTTATCACCAAAAGCGATACGGCCATCAGTAAAGCCTGCGTATACCGATAAGAAGTTACCTGCGCGCTTAGTGACTAAGAGTTCACGATCAACGTCACGGTTGGTACTAATAATGCTTTCATTCGCGAGCATCATATCGGTACGAGTATCTAACCAACTGGCAATGAAGTTGCTGGTTGATTTACCGATGTCCGTCATTTGACCGTAAACTTGTTTAGTTGTTTCTGTCTTGAGTTGGCTGATGGATATCCATGCTTGGACAGCACTCACCGAGGCTATAATGATGGCGATGGCCACCTGAATTTTAAACTTGATCGTATGTTTCATCGTGGACTCTCTGATTGTTTTCGCTATTCCATTGCGTGAGTCGCAAAAAGAGTAGAATTATTTTTGTTTGTTAAGGTTATCGACTGATATCTCATTTCATTAATGATAAAGCGCATAAAAGATACAAAGCGCCGATGTTTGATTCGATAATTGTGATCGTTATCTATAAATGCAAGCACTTAATTGCTAATCACATATTCTCATATATGATGGCGCAGTCATGGCTCGGTGAGTTCAATCGGTAAACTTGCTTATCTCGCTACAACTTGCTGTTCAACGGAAATGAACCTTTGCTATGTTTCCTTTGAGTGTTATTTCAGCACCTTTAACCGTGGTGCGTACTCGGAGAGAATGAGGTTGAGATAAAACGCATGTGGAAAATTTATAAAAAGTGCTTAAAGGCATCTTATTTACAATGAGTTCATATATATCTAAATATAAATCCAACTCATTTTTTATTAAATAAATCTCTATTTATTGCGGCTTGGTATTAACACGTCGCTTTAATTATTGATGACGTTACTCTCTTATTAAAAAAATAATCAGGACATTTTCATGAAATTAAATGCGTTATTATTCGCAGCATTAAGCCTTTCTGCTGTTTCAGTTGCTCAGGCAGACGTTAAAACAAGTGGCTTCTATGTTGGTGGTGCTATTGGTTCAACAGGGGTTGATGCCAGTAGTGATATTAGTATTAACGCTGATGGTTCAAGTTATAAGTTTATTGGCGGTTATCAGTTTAACCGTATTGTAGGTATCGAAGCGCAGTACACGCGTTACGGTGATATTACTCTCCCTGCAGACAAGAATACATGGTCAGCGTCATCAACGGCGGTAACAGCTAACCTTGGATATACGTTTGATAACGGTTTACGTCCCTACGGTTTGATTGGTTTATCATCGATTAATCTTAATGAGTCAAAGGAAACGTTAGTTGATGATCAAGGCATTGCTTTACGTGCCGGTGTTGGCCTTGAATATGCTCCAGCTATGCTTAATGGTTTAGCTTTTCGTTTAGGGTATGAAATGGATTATTTTGGCATCCAAACACAATATAGTCTTTTCGGTTCAACGGTTACCGAAGATGTCACCTACGGTATTAGCTCGTTGAACTTAGGTGTAACGTATAAGTTTTAATCAATAGATATATTAAAAAGAGGCTGTTAGACAGCCTCTTTTTATATTCAATGCATAGTGAAATTTGCATTTAGGTCAAAATGAGTGCGCCTATATAAACAATCACTAGACCGAGTAAGCCAACAATAAGACCTGTTTTTGCCATATCTTTACTTTCAATAAGGCCTGTGGAATACGCCAAGGAGTTGGGTGGTGTTGAGACGGGTAAGATCATCCCAAGTGAAGCTGAGAAAGCGACAACGACCAAGACACCTTGCAAGCCTCCCATTGACGCCAAGCTTTCCATGGAAGTGGCAACCGCGGCAGCGATAGGCATTAATAAGTTTGCGGTAGCAGTATTCGACATAAAGTTAGCCATTAGCCAACAAAGTATGGAAAGGGTAAACACGACGGCAACAGGTGAGAGCGCATCATAATCAATCGCATGGGCTAAAGCAGCGGCAAGCCCTGTTTTATCCAGTGCTAAGCCAATAGCGATCCCCCCAGCGACTAACCAGAGCACATCCCAGTTAATCAACTTCAATTCGTCTTTGCCCATAATGCCGGTAAGGGTGAAGACTGCCAGTGGAATAATCGATACAACATAGGTATTCATGCCATGTAACGAGGTAGTCATCCACATAATGATGGTTAAGGCGAACGTGATATATACCACGATGGCTTGCCAGCTTTTCTGAAATTTACCATCGAGCTTTAAAATCATTTCTTGTTGGCTTGAGGGGAACATTTTTTGTAATAGCCACCAAGCGAAAGCCAGTTGAATGATCACAAAAGGCAACCCCATCATCATCCAGCCAAGAAAGCTAATGCTGTGCTCTCCTGTTAAATATTGCAGGGCGATGGCATTAGGTGGTGTGCCTATTGGCGTGGCGATACCACCTGTGTTGGCGGCAATGGGAATACATAAAACTAACGCTTTAATGCCGATATCCCCCTTAGGTACCGACGCAACAATAGGGGCGAGTAATGCTAACATCATGACTGTGGTGGCGGTGTTAGACATGAACATGGAAAACACCGCGGTGATAAGCATTAATCCAAGCATGATGAACTTAGGTTGGTGACCGAAAGGCTTGAGGAGCACTCTGGCTAAATTATTATCGAGTTCATATTTCGATGCGGCAATCGCGAGGGCAAATCCCCCCATAAAAAGAATGATGATGGGTGATGAAAAAGCACCAAAAATATCGGTGTATTTCATCATCTCGCCCATTTCATGCCCTGCGGGTGGTGTACGAAATAAATGTAATCCTTTGTCTGAAATCATGATCAGTTCAAGGGCGATAATAAGAATGGATGTTGCGAAAACGGGGACGGGTTCTAAAACCCAAAGGAGTGCTGCAAGAGCGAAAATAGCAAGAAGTCGGTGTTGGACCAGCGTTAAATCGCTAATGGGAATGGCATCTATGGGCATCATCAAAATACCGAGTGGAATACCAAATGCAATGAAGAGCCGTATGAGCTGAGAAATCGATAAGTTTTTCATAGTGATGTTGGTTTGCTTTTTATAATGAGATTACAAATCAGCATACTATTTGACCAAAAAAAATCCGTTGGTAAGGTCAATTTTTGGTGCGAAAAAAGGGACGCATTGCGTCCCTTTTGTTCAGAAATGTTAACTGGTTAGTCGTTTATGACTTTTGCAGTTCCGCGTAAGGTTGACCCATACGCGTGCTCTGAAGTGGCTTCATATCTTCGACAAAATGGATCATGTCTTTCGGGAACAGGTTAATGACTGTTGAGCCCAATTTGAAGCGACCCATTTCTTCACCTTTCTTCAGTACAACGGCGCTATCACCAGTTGCAGGGTAATCCCAACGACGTACTGCTGGACCCGTAGGTGGGGTAACAGTACCTGCCCATACCGTTTCGATGCTACCGACAATAGTTGCACCAACCAGCACTTGTGCAACAGGGCCGTGCTCGGTATCAAAGATACATACGACACGTTCGTTACGTGCAAACAGGTTAGGGACATTTTCTGCCGTTAATGGGTTTACCGAGAATAAATCACCAGGGACGTAAATCATTTGGCGTAAGGTACCATCACATGGCATGTGCACACGGTGGTAATCACGCGGTGATAGATACAGGGTTGCGAACTCACCATCGATAAACTCTTCGGCCAGTGCTTTATCACCGCCTAGCAGTTCGCAAGCATCAAAGTAATGACCTTTAGCTTGGAATAGGCGACCTTCTTTAATCGGACCTAATTGGCTCACACAAGCATCTGCTGGGTGTGAAATGATGTTGTCGTCACCGTTAATTGGACGAGCACCATCTTTAAGTTCGCGAACAAAGAACTGATTGAATGTCGGGTAGGCTGCTGGATCTGGATTACGCGCTTCAGACATATCAATTTTGTATTGGTTGATAAACCAACGAATAATTGCAGTGGTGAATTTACCACCTTCAAAAGCTGCAATTTTGCCAACTAAGCGGGTTAACGCATGTTTCGGTGTGCAGTATTGCAGGCCGATTTTGAGGTTATCTAGCACAGTATATTTTCCAGAAAGTGTCAATTAATCAACAGTCTAGTTACTTGTCTTAACAAACAAATAATAACTCGAACCGAGAATAATACCGAAAGTATTTTCTAAAGTCAGTTAAATCAGTCAGCAATTAAATGCGATGAAGTGAAAAATAAGGTAAGCATGTCATTGGGATGAAGCTAGGAAATGCCTCTGTATAAAACAGAGGCATTGGATGTTAGTCAACTTTATTACGAGAGAATTGACGGTTAGCGACATTCTCAGACATGCTTTCAATGATCTTATGATAGCTGTCGTAGCGCTCACGGGTGATTTTTCCGTCTTGCATTGCTTCACGGATCAAACAACCAGGATCATTTCCATGTTTACAGTCACGGAATTTACACCCGCCAAGGTACTCTCTAAATTCAACAAAAGCATTTGTGACTTGCTCTGGCTCTAGGTGCCATAAACCAAATTCACGTACCCCTGGTGAATCGATTAAATCACCGCCTTCAGGGAAGTGGTATAAACGTGCCGCGGTTGTGGTGTGTTGGCCGAGTCCTGAGTTTTCAGATACATCACCGATTTCTGCGTCGACTTCTGGCATTAGGGTATTCACCATACTGGATTTCCCTACACCAGATTGACCTGCAAAGATGTTAATGTGGTCTTTCAGATCAAGCTTGAGCGACTCCATACCTTCACCGGTTGTAGAGCTGACATAACGCAACTCATAACCAATGTCTTGGTAAAGCGATAAGGTTTCTTCGACTTGTTTACGTTCTTCGTCACTCAATAAATCGACTTTATTCAGGACAATTAAAGGCTCGATACCGACAGTCTCGGCTGCAATTAAGTAGCGGTCGATGATATTAAGCGATAGCTCAGGTAAAACGGCTGAAACGATGATAATACGGTTAACGTTAGCCGCTACCGCCTTTACACCATCATAGTAATCTGGCCGAGTCAGCATAGACTTTCGTTCATGCACGGCTTCAACAACGCCGGAAATCCCATGCAGAGTTTCAACGCCTGGGCGCCAAACAACACGGTCACCAGAAACTAGGCTTTGGATGCTTCGACGTAAATTACAGCGATGGATCGTGCCTGTTTCAGGATCTTCAACATCAGCATGTTGGCCGAAACGCGTGATCACAAGCCCTTCACGAGCGGATTCCAGCAGGGCTTCGTCCCACTGGACATCATTTTTTTCGCGTTTCAGTCGTTTGTCTTGGTTTGAGCGAACACGTCGGCTCTGTCCTTTAGTCAGCTTTTTCTTTTTGGCCACAAGATTATCGTTCTGTATTGGTTGGCTTTCGGTATAAGCCAAGTATGATACATGGTTTAGTCACAAAATAGGCAATAATCCAATGACAATCAGCGATCAGAATTTAATTTGGATCGATCTTGAAATGACAGGTCTCGATCCAGAAACGCATAAAATCATTGAAATCGCGACCATAGTGACGGATGCCCAACTAAATATTTTAGCAGAAGGCCCTACACTTGCGATTCATCAACCAGAATCTGAACTTGATAAAATGGATGATTGGTGTACCAACACGCACACAGGAAGTGGCCTTGTGGAGCGTATTCGCCAGAGTAAATTGACTGAAGAAGATGCCATTCGTGAAACCATTGCCTTTTTGGAGCAATGGGTACCTAAAGGTGTATCCCCAATCTGTGGTAACAGCATTGGTCAAGATCGTCGCTTTTTGTATAAGCATATGCCTGAGTTAGAGCAGTATTTTCATTACCGTTACCTTGATGTGAGCACGTTAAAAGAGCTGACTCGCCGTTGGCAACCAGAGTTACTTGATGGTTTTTCTAAGAAAGGTAGCCACCTAGCGCTTGATGACATCCGTGACTCGATTGCTGAACTGCGCTATTATCGTGAGCATATTTTCAATATCTGATTGTAAAATAATCACTTGGCGTGATGAAGACAGTTTTTTTGTGAGAAGTGTTGCATCCGCCAATTTTCCTCGTATAATGCGCAGCCTCGAAGGCAATAACGTGTTTATTTTCTTTCGATAAAAATCGGACGCGGGATGGAGCAGCATGGTAGCTCGTCGGGCTCATAACCCGAAGGTCGTAGGTTCAAATCCTGCTCCCGCAACCAATCACTTGTTGAAATACAAGTATGCGACACTAGCTCAGCTGGTAGAGCGCAACCTTGCCAAGGTTGAGGTCACGAGTTCGAACCTCGTGTGTCGCTCCACTTTTTCTTTATGAAAGAGCGTTTTATTGCTAAGGCGATGAAACAATAGTTGTTACCGTACTTAACGGTGAATATAAATCGGACGCGGGATGGAGCAGCATGGTAGCTCGTCGGGCTCATAACCCGAAGGTCGTAGGTTCAAATCCTGCTCCCGCAACCAATCACTTGTTGAAATACAAGTATGCGACACTAGCTCAGCTGGTAGAGCGCAACCTTGCCAAGGTTGAGGTCACGAGTTCGAACCTCGTGTGTCGCTCCACTTTTTCTTTATGAAAGAGCGTTTTATTGCTAAGGCGATAAAACAATAGTTGTTACCGTACTTAACGGTGAGTATAAATCGGACGCGGGATGGAGCAGCATGGTAGCTCGTCGGGCTCATAACCCGAAGGTCGTAGGTTCAAATCCTGCTCCCGCAACCAATTTACTTGTTGAAATACAAGAATGCGACACTAGCTCAGCTGGTAGAGCGCAACCTTGCCAAGGTTGAGGTCACGAGTTCGAACCTCGTGTGTCGCTCCAATTTGTAGATAATGGCTTCGGCGGTTATCGGAAGGTGAAAGACCTTTCCTGTGATGCGACACTAGCTCAGCTGGTAGAGCGCAACCTTGCCAAGGTTGAGGTCACGAGTTCGAACCTCGTGTGTCGCTCCAATTTGTAGATAATGGCTTTAGCGGTTATCGAAAGGTGAAAGACCTTTCCATTCTCGATAGAGAATATGCGACACTAGCTCAGCTGGTAGAGCGCAACCTTGCCAAGGTTGAGGTCACGAGTTCGAACCTCGTGTGTCGCTCCAAATTGGTTTTATTGCTAAGGCTATGAAACAATAGTTGTTACCGTACTTAACGGTGAGTATAAATCGGACGCGGGATGGAGCAGCATGGTAGCTCGTCGGGCTCATAACCCGAAGGTCGTAGGTTCAAATCCTGCTCCCGCAACCAATCACTTGTTGAAATACAAGTATGCGACACTAGCTCAGCTGGTAGAGCGCAACCTTGCCAAGGTTGAGGTCACGAGTTCGAACCTCGTGTGTCGCTCCACTTTTTCTTTATGAAAGAGCGTTTTATTGCTAAGGCGATAAAGCAATAGTTGTTACCGTACTTAACGGTGAGTATAAATCGGACGCGGGATGGAGCAGCATGGTAGCTCGTCGGGCTCATAACCCGAAGGTCGTAGGTTCAAATCCTGCTCCCGCAACCAATTTACTTGTTGAAATACAAGCATGCGACACTAGCTCAGCTGGTAGAGCGCAACCTTGCCAAGGTTGAGGTCACGAGTTCGAACCTCGTGTGTCGCTCCACTTTTTCTTTATGAAAGAGCGTTTTATTGCTAAGGCGATGAAGCAATAGTTGTTACCGTACTTAACGGTGAGTATAAATCGGACGCGGGATGGAGCAGCATGGTAGCTCGTCGGGCTCATAACCCGAAGGTCGTAGGTTCAAATCCTGCTCCCGCAACCAATTTACTTGTTGAAATACAAGCATGCGACACTAGCTCAGCTGGTAGAGCGCAACCTTGCCAAGGTTGAGGTCACGAGTTCGAACCTCGTGTGTCGCTCCAAATTGAATCTCATGACGAAAGTGGTGAGAAAAAGTGAAACACAGGTAAAGCTGGTAGAGCACAACCTTGCCAAGGTTGAGGTCACGCCTAGCTCCTCGAAGATCGGGAACCTCGTGTGTCGCTCCACTTTTTCTTTATGAAAGAGCGTTTTATTGCTAAGGCGATGAAACAATAGTTGTTACCGTACTTAACGGTGAGTATAAATCGGACGCGGGATGGAGCAGCATGGTAGCTCGTCGGGCTCATAACCCGAAGGTCGTAGGTTCAAATCCTGCTCCCGCAACCAATTTACTTGTTGAAATACAAGCATGCGACACTAGCTCAGCTGGTAGAGCGCAACCTTGCCAAGGTTGAGGTCACGAGTTCGAACCTCGTGTGTCGCTCCAAATTGAATCTCATGACGAAAGTGGTGAGAAAGTGAAACACAGGTAAAGCTGGTAGAGTACAACCTTACCAAGGTTGAGGTCACGCCTAGCTCCCCGAAGATTGGGAACCTCGTGCATCACCCCCACTTTTTCTTTATGAAAAAGTGTTTTCAGTTAAAAAACTGCAAAAATTATTACCGTAGTTAACGGTACCCTACTACTGTGAAGTAATAGTCCCTAGCTGCATCAGGTTTCCAAGTGTGAAAGCCACCTGCATGTTGCTCCAAAATTCCTAACGTTGGTTAGGATACATAGAAGTGAACAGCTTCAAACATCATTAAAATTTACACTGCAACCTCTATGAGGTTGTTCTTGTTATCTGTTGATTTTAATGCTCTGTGACGATTAATAGCTGTGTAGCGTTACCCTAGTGAATGCTCATACAACGAGCTAGACGGGTAAAGTAAGCTTCAAATAATACCTGCTCTCTTATCCAGTACTGTTTTTCATCTAAAGGCTTATATTACTTGGCCTCGCAATGATATTAACAGGGGATCTCCGATCTTAATTAACAGAGTTATCCACATTGTGGTTGCTGTGAATAAGTTAGTTGATTACATGTGCTGATGCCGTGTGAATAACTTTTATACCTTTCTTTTTATACCTCGCGATAGATCTATCTTGATAACTTTACTCACACCCTAAGCGATTGTTTTTTATTTATTTTAAGCTTTTACTCCCAACTTTATATACAGCTTGATCAGTATCTGTTCTTGTGGAAAAAATGCGCTGATGCTGATTAAGTGCATCTGTGTTTAATTGTTTGCTCTATAGGCGAAAAGCCATAAACTGCAAATGTTTTCCACATATACACTGAATGCTGACCTAGCTCGCATTTTGTATAGGAATAGTAGCTAAAACTGAAATGTTAGTATGCTGCGTGCATTACGCATCGCGTGGTAAGCCTTTTTCGATAATTCGAACTAGGCGCTTTGTTTTTGTTGGAAGTACATCGATACTGATTGCTGCTCGTTTTTGTTGTTGTTGCTCAAGTGCCCAATAAATATGGACGTCCAATATTTCATTGAGTGCGAGTTTATCGTTCAAAGCATCAATGATTTCTGGCTGGTAAGGGGCATTACCGAGTGCGATAGTGAGATTGCGGAGCCACTGTATGTGGCCAATTCGCCGAATAGCGGAGCCTTCAGTATTTTTTAGAAAGGTTGCTTCGTCCCATGCAAACAGCGCAAGAGTGTCTTGCTGATATAAGCTGTTACGGCAGTGGTAGTCTTCTTCTTCTGTAATATCAGAAAAGCGATTAAATGGGCAAACTAATTGGCAGTCATCACAGCCATAGATGCGGTTCCCTATTTTTTCGCGAAACTCTTCAGGGATTATGCCATCAAACTCAATTGTCAGATAAGAAATACAGCGTCTTGCATCAACCACACCTTCTTCAATAATTGCACCTGTTGGGCAACTCGTCATGCAAGCAACGCACTTGCCGCATTGGTTACTTTCTGGCGTATCGACAGGAAGCGGTAAATCTATCAGTAATTCCCCTAAGAAAAACCACGAGCCAGCTTCTTGGCTCAAGATTAGAGAGTGCTTGCCTGTCCATCCAAGTCCTGATTTTTCTGCTAATGGTCGTTCTAAAATAGGCGCTGAATCGACGAAGGGGCGATGACCAAATTGGCCAACGACTTGTTCGATATTTTGCCCTAATTTTTTCAGGCGATTACGAATTAGCTTGTGGTAGTCGCGCCCGAGAGAGTAGCGGCTAATGTAGGCTTTGGCTGGGTTTTTTAATGTTTGAGCGAACTCTGCATTTGGTGGTAAATAATTCATGCGTACGCTAATGACACGCACTGTACCTGGTAGCAGTTCATGTGGACGAGCACGCATCATACCGTGGCGCGCCATCCAATCCATTTCACCATGATATCCCGCATCTAGCCAACGCTGAAGTTGGGCCTCATGTTGGCTTAGATCGACATCGCAGATCCCAACATGTTGGAAACCTAATTCTTGTCCCCACAGCTTAATTTGTTGGGCTAGGGCGTGATAGTCGATGCTCATGGTGTTGCTCGCTCAATTTCGGGGGGCGAAGTGTAGCATAGAATAGTGCTGTTATTTCGTGAAAGTCTTGATGGTTAAGCGTTGGAGATACTGCTTTTTTGCGGGCGTTAGGCGTGGAGTAGAGAAAGATAAAAAAGAAGAAGGGGTTAGGCTTCTTCCTTTTGATCTTGTCACTTACTCTTGTGCTTCTCGTAAATGTGGAACATAAGAGATCGGTAAGGCGATAAATGCCCTTTATGCGGATTCACCTTTTTCCTTACGGCGATAGCCCATAGCTCCAAACATTAATAAACCTGTACCGAAGATAGCCATAATTGAAGGCTCTGGTACGACACCCCAAGAGTCAATTTTAATATCGATGGAATCACCATCACCTTTGAAGCCCCAAGAAATGGCACCAACTTGAGTTAGATTTACAGCGGCAAAATTAGAGAGATCTAACAATACTTGGCCTGTATTCCCCATATTTGTGCCGTTGAATGTGGCTGATGCACCAGAGGTATCGTAGACGCTAAAGTAGTAGTCAAAGTCATTCGCATCATCATTGGCCGTGACATTAAAGAAGAAGTCTGTGAAGGTTGATAAGTCGATACCACCCAGCCCATCGGTATCAATATTATTACCCTGAGTTGTCGTGTAAGGGCCTGCGGCGTTATGTGCATTCGTTGTGCCATCGTAGACCATCTCGACCCAAGAGACAGCGCCACTCGAATTACTCCAACTAAGCTGAGAGCCCATCGGGTTAATGCCAGCTTCAGCCAAGGCATCTGTTGATGCGCCAGTTGCTGTGGTGACGGTTAAGCGAATGTCGCGCTCACCACCTAAAATAACAGCGGGGTTGGTTAATCGAGCATCTTGGCTTTGCGCACCGCCTGCACCAATATTAAGGGGGCCGTGACCTATATCAAAGTCATCAAAAATAACGGTGGTTGCTTGGGCGTTAAGGGTGAAACCAAGTAATGCTGAAGCTAATACTAACTTTTTCATTTGTATCTCCCTGGACTTCCGATGGCGTTAGTCAATGTGCTAGCGCTTTGTTGTATAGCTAACAAAGCAAAGGGGGTGCCAATTAATTAAGACCTTTCTTTTTATAGGGTTAGAAAATCAAATGGTGAGTAGCGTGCCACGACTGTAAATAAAGCTGACACTTTGTTTGTTGTTCTTTAGTTTGTCGTTTCGGTGGATTACAGCGCGGTATTTTATTTATATAGTGATGCTTATTTTGCTCCGTACATGTTCGTGTCGAGAGTAGGCACTTATTCCATCATCAGAAAAAGGATAACGTGATGGTGACTTCAGTATTACCTCTTACGCTTTATCAAGCTAACACGGTCAGGGTGGGCGAACGAGCAGCCGCGAAAAGTGTACAGGTTTCGATGTATACCTTGATGGAACGAGCTGGCGCTGCTGTTTTTGAATGTCTTAAAAAGATGCCGTGTTCAGTAAACTCAATACTTATTTGTTGTGGTGGCGGTAATAATGGTGGCGATGGTTATATTGTTGCGTGTTTGGCAGTAGCTGCAGGGATTGATGTTGAAGTGTGGCATCTTGGTGACGCCAATCAACTAACTGGCGATGCAGCGCGCGCGCGTGATACTTGGTTGGCAGCTAAGGGGCTGATTGGCACTCCACAAACAGAGTTGCCTGCTGGTGTCGATGTGGTTATTGATGCGCTTTTAGGTACGGGGTTGTCGGGTATGGTACGCGATGACGCCAGTGAGTTAATCAATACAATTAATCAAGCTCATAAGTCTGTAATTGCGGTGGATGTGCCTTCCGGTTTATGCGCTGATACTGGACGAATACTGGGTTGTGCAATTCAAGCAGATAGCACGGTAACCTTTATTGGTGTTAAGCAAGGTCTTGTGACTGGGCAAGCCCCCAATGTGGTGGGTAAGCTTTTTTTTGCTGGGCTGGGTGTTGGTGAGATTTTTGATGACCAACAACAAGCAAGTGCAACCTCACTGACTGACGAGATTATTCCTGCGTTATTATCGCAGCGAAAGCGGACTGCCCATAAAGGCGATCATGGTCGAGTAACATGCTTTGGTGGCAACCTCGGTATGGCAGGAGCGATTCGCTTAGCTGCTGAAGCTTGTTTACGTACAGGCTCTGGTTTAACCGCTGTTGTCACGCAACCTGACAATGTTATGTCAATTGTCGCAGCACGCCCTGAGATAATGGTGCAAGGTTGGCAAGAAAAAGCTCATGAAATCAGGCAGCAACGTGATTGGAGTGATGTTATTGTTCTTGGGCCAGGCTTAGGAACCAATGATTGGGGCAAAGCACTTTATTTCCATTTAGCGGACTGTGAAAAAAAAATGGTCGTCGATGCAGATGGATTGAACTTATTAGCCCTTTCCCCTGACTATAAAAATAATCGTATAATTACCCCTCACCCAGGTGAAGCTGCGCGATTACTTGCGTGTAACATTGCTGAAATTGAAGCCGACCGCTTTTTAGCCGTGCAACGGCTACAACAAAAATACGGCGGAGTTGCTGTATTAAAAGGAGCTGGCACCTTAGTTTTTGATGGGGTGTGCTTAACGGTATGCAGAGCCGGCAACCCAGGTATGGCGACTGGCGGTATGGGTGATGTGTTATCTGGTATTATTGGTAGCCTATTGGGGCAAAATTTATCATTATCAGATGCCGCGATGCTGGGCGTGTTTATTCACAGTAAAGCCGCTGATCTTTGCGCTCTAGAGGGAGAGCGTGGGATGATAGCCAGTGATTTATTCCCGTATATTCGACAATTGGTCAATTCAAGATAATAAGATAATGCAAACAATTGAAATTCAACTTGCTGATGAGCAAGCGACGGTAGAATTAGGCCTGCAATTAGCGCAAGCCTGTGAACGTCAAACAACGATTTACCTTCATGGTGATTTAGGTGCCGGTAAAACAACCTTCAGTCGTGGTTTTATTCGTGCATTAGGCCATCAGGGAAATGTGAAGAGCCCAACTTACACCTTAGTAGAACCTTACGAACTGCCACCTTGGCAAGTGTATCATTTTGACCTTTACCGCCTTGCCGATCCTGAAGAGTTAGAATTCATGGGGATCCGTGATTACTTCTCTGCTGATGCAATTTGTTTGGTGGAGTGGCCTGAAAAAGGACACGGCTTATTGCCTCAACCCGACCTAGAATTAGATATGCGCTACCATGGCGAACAACGTAAAGCCACATTAACGGCTAACAATGAGTACGGTATGGCGTTAGTTAAACATTTGGAGTTGTGTCGATAGGATGTCTGTGCGGACTTTTTTTCAGATTGTAATTTTAGGGGCTGGGTTATTTAGCACTATGGCGGCATGGGCCAATGAGCTAAAGAGTATTCGTGTATGGCCTGCGCCTGACGAAACCCGCGTTGTTCTCGACATGCAAAGCGAGGCGGTATATTCCTACTTTACCCTAACTAAACCTAACCGTTTGGTGGTGGATTTAAAGAAGACGACTTTAAAAACCAAGCTGCCAGTCGTGGTGAAAGATAGTGAGGTTTTGAAAAAAATTCGCAGCAGCGGAGCACCAGACAAGCGTTCATTCCGTTTGGTGTTTGAAATAAAAACGGGCATGACCCCAAAATTATTTACCCTAGCTCCAACCCCTGATGGACACTATGGCCATCGTTTAGTGCTGGATTTACCCCATGGCAAAAAAGCAGTAGTCGTCAAACCGACGAAGCCAAAACCTGCGGTTGAAAATCATGCTGCGCAGCTTCCTTCGGGTAACGACGACATCATTATTGCGATTGACCCAGGACACGGTGGTGAAGACCCTGGTTCTATTGGACCTACGCGTAAATATGAAAAGAATGTCACGCTTGATGTTTCGAAGCGTGTTGCCGCTAAAATTAATGCGACGCCAGGTATGAAGGCTGTATTAACTCGCCGTGGTGATTACTTCGTTAATTTGAATAAACGTTCTGAAATTGCGCGTAAAAACAAAGCCCACTTACTGGTATCGATTCATGCCGATGGTTTTCATAAACCACAGCCACGAGGCGCATCGGTATGGGTGTTAAATACCCGTAGAGCTAACTCTGAAATTGGTCGCTGGATTGAACAAACCGAAAAACAATCGCAACTGCTTGGTGGTGGTGATGTGTTGTCGGGTGACAACGATGATCAATATTTAAGTATGGCTGTTCTTGATTTGCAATTTAGTCATTCGCAAAAAGAAGGTTACGACGTTGCCTCTCGGGTGCTGAAAGAATTGGGGCGTGTCACTACACTACATAAAAGCCGCCCTGAACATGCAAGTTTAGCGGTTTTAAAATCGCCTGATATTCCCTCTTTGTTGGTTGAAACGGGTTTTATTACTAACCCTAAAGAAGAGCGTTTACTGAATTCGTCAGCGCATCAGAATAAAATCGCTAATGCGGTTTATAAAGGTGTGTTGCAGTACTTCAATGAAAAGCCACCCGAAGGCACCCTGTTTGCGTCGCGTAAGCACGGTATTAAACACAAGGTAACCTCAGGACAATCGTTGAGTATCATTGCTAAGCGCTATAACACTTCGGTTAGTGCGATTAAGCAAGCCAATAACTTAACATCCAACACGGTTAGGATTGGGCAGGTTCTGTCGATCCCAGGTGGTAAAGCGCCGTCATCAACGACAGTTGCCGTGAATAAACCTGCGCCAGCAAAGGCGAAAATCGTGACGCACACAGTGCAGCGCGGTGAGTTTCTTGGCAAGATTGCTGAGAAGTACAGCGTGACTGTGGCGAGTATCAGAAGCGAGAACAAGTTACGTTCTGATTCATTGGCCGTTGGCCAAAAGTTGAAAATTAACTTAAGTAATCGTAAAGCATTGAATCACACCGTTAAACGCGGTGAGTTTTTAGGTAAAATAGCCAGCCAATATGGTGTCAGTGTCGATAGTATTCGAAGTGCGAATAAGCTAAGCTCTGATAACTTGGCCGTCGGTCAGAAATTAGTCATACCTAGAAGTTAATTATGCCCATTCAGATATTACCTGCCAGACTGGCAAACCAGATTGCAGCAGGTGAGGTAGTGGAACGTCCCGCTTCAGTGGTTAAGGAGTTGGTCGAAAATAGCCTCGATGCTGGCGCAACCCGAATCGATATTGATATCGATAAAGGGGGGAGTCGGACAATCCGAATTCGGGATAATGGCAAAGGGGTCGTGAAAGATGAGTTGGGTTTGGCGCTAAGTCGTCATGCCACCTCGAAGATTTCTTCGCTAGACGATCTAGAAGCCATTGTAAGTTTAGGTTTTCGTGGTGAAGCACTGGCTAGTATTAGCTCGGTGTCGCGGCTAACCATTACTTCGCGTACCCAAGACCAAGAGGAAGCTTGGTCGGCGTATGCCGAGGGGCGTGATATGGATGTGCAGCTTAAACCTGCTGCGCACCCTGTGGGAACGACACTGGAAGTGTTGGATCTGTTTTTCAATACGCCTGCGCGTCGTAAGTTCTTACGTACTGAGAAAACCGAATTCAACCATATTGATGAATTGCTCAAGCGTATTGCTTTGAGTCGTTTTGATGTAGCGATTAATCTTCGTCATAACGGTAAGCTTATTCGCCAGTACCGCGCCTCAGAAACACAGGTGCAGAAAGAGCGTCGTTTAGCTGCGGTGTGTGGTGGGCCTTTTCTGAAACACGCGCTTGCGGTTGAACTTGAGCATGGTGATTTAAAACTGTCTGGTTGGATTTGTAATCCGCATGGTGCTAGGGCACAAAACGATATTCAATACTGCTATGTGAATGGCCGGATGATGAAAGATAAACTCATCAACCACGCGATTCGTCAGGCTTATGAAAGCAGTTTACCGTCCGATCAGTATGCTGCCTATGTCTTGTTTATTGAAGTGGACCCGCATCAGGTCGATGTGAATGTGCATCCTGCAAAGCATGAAGTGCGTTTTCATCAAGGACGCTGGGTACATGATTTTATTTATCAGGCCGTGCAAAGTGCATTGCAGCAGAGCATGGCGGAAGGTGAGGCGATGTATCAAACGCCTCAACGTGCCAGTGCCTCGGCTCAGCATTACGCAGAACCTAGCGACCAGCCAACGCATCAGATTGCTGAAGCTGCCCCCTCATCTGCAGCAATAGCCAATACGCCTGATTATCCCAATAAAGCCAATGCGAGTGATTGGTTACATACCGATGAGCGCATGCTCGTTGAACGCGCATCAACCCAGCATCATGGGCAACAAGCTCCCAGAGAAAGTACGGGTGTGAAAGTACCGAATGCTGGAACTACATCGCCATCGGCTTATTCAGGCAAGGGGCGACAATTTGGTAGTGATGCGCCTTCAAAACAAGAGGTTGCTGCGTATCAACGGTTAATGCAAACTGCTGATAGCAGCCGTACGCCAACCGTTAATTTGAATGTGCCAAGCCATTCTGTGTCTGCTTCACTGAATCAGCCATCGTCAGCATCGCAGCAGAGCAGCCAAGAGGTCACACCGTCAGCATTATCGCAGCGTGAATGGCAACCGAGTGCACCGACTACGCCAATCGCTCGATCGGTAAACCCTCCGATTGGTGGCAGTAGTCATGTTGGGCTTGGCAAGGCATTATCACTTGTTGCCCAGCGCTTTTTATTATTAAGCCGTGAAGATGGCGTTTATTTGCTGTCTTTAGATGTGGCGCAACGTTTGCGTCATAAAGGCCAGCTAAAACTAGCACAAAGCGAAGGCTTGAAAGCGCAACCATTATTGATCCCGCATTCAGTGCCCGTTGAGCCTGAATTGATCGCATGTGCAGAGCAACATGCGTTGCTGTTAAAACAGCTGGGTATTCAGCTGAAGAAGAAAAACAATAATGGCCTAATTATTTTGTCGGTGTGCATGCCACTTCGACAGCAAAATTTACAGCAACTGATCCCAAATCTATTAACGTATTTATTATCCGTTGCTGAGGATCAACAAGCCCAAGGTTGGGATAAATTATTAGATTGGCTGGCAGCGCAATGTGTGATGCCAACAGACGCTTTTAGTCTGTCCCAAGCGATTCAGTTAGTGACTGAGCTTGAGCATTTATGGGCCAATGATCTTGAACTTTATTATCAGAATTTGCTGCGCCCGGTGAATATCGACGAAGCAATAGAAGCATTTAATCATGAGTAAGCCATTACCACAGGCCATTTTTTTAATGGGCCCGACCGCATCAGGTAAAACTGATTTAGCAATTCGTTTACGAGAACAGCTACCTGTAGAGTTGATTAGTGTCGACTCTGCCCTTATCTATAAAGATATGGACATTGGTACGGCTAAGCCAGATGAGCGAGAACTCGCCTTAGCGCCTCACCGACTGATTGATATTCGTGATCCAGCGCAAAGTTATTCGGCTGCAGACTTCAGAGCCGATGCGTTAAAAGAAATGGCTGATATAGTTGCAGCAGGGCGCATACCACTTCTTGTGGGTGGCACCATGTTGTATTTTAAAGCATTACTGGAAGGGCTATCGCCATTGCCAGCAGCAGACTACGATGTGCGAGCGCAGATCGAACGTGATGCAGCTGAACAGGGTTGGCAAGCTCTCCATGATGAATTAGTGCGTATTGACCCTGTTGCAGGTGCTCGAATTCACCCAAACGATCCACAGCGTCTTTCTCGCGCATTGGAAGTTTTCCGTATTTCGGGTAAAACTTTAACAGAGTTAACACAAACTCAAGGTGAACCTCTACCCTATAAGGTTCATCAATTTGCAATAGCTCCCATGGATAGGGCTGTACTGCATCAACGGATCGAACAACGTTTTGGCAAAATGATGGAAGCAGGTTTTGAACAAGAAGTTCGTGCGCTTTATGAGCGTGAAGACCTGACGCCGGATTTACCCTCTATTCGTTGTGTTGGTTACCGTCAGATGTGGGACTATTTGGACGGGCAGTGTGATAAGGATGAAGCAATTTTTCGCGGAGTCTGTGCTACCCGTCAATTGGCGAAGCGTCAAATTACTTGGCTGAGAGGCTGGGAAAATTTGACCTGGTTGGATAGCAGTAACGTAGATATAGCGTTACAAACAGTCACAAACTCAGTTAGATGTGATGTTTGATAAACGTGTATACTCATTACTGTTTTGCGTATTTTTAATTTTTGTTCGTTGCTAATACAACTACAAACTAATAAGGAAAAGAAATAATGGCTAAGGGGCAATCTTTGCAAGACCCGTTTTTGAATGCGCTACGTCGTGAACGAATCCCGGTTTCAATTTACCAGGTAAACGGCATTAAATTGCAAGGTCAAATCGAATCATTTGATCAGTTTGTGATCCTACTTAAAAACACTGTAAACCAAATGGTATACAAGCACGCAATTTCTACTGTTGTTCCTGCTCGCCCAGTGAATCATCATCACACAGGTGAGCGTCCAGCAGGTGACCGTCCTCAAGAGAAAACAGAAGAATAATCATTCTTTGTTAAGGAGTTGGTTGCTTGTTTGACCGTTATGAAGCCGGTGAGCAGGCAATTCTTGTTCATATCAACTTCACGCAAGAAGGGGAATGGGAAGATCTAAGCGAATGTGAAATGCTGGTCTCCTCTGCGGGAGTCAATACACTGCGTGTAGTTACAGGCAGCCGTAAGACTCCCCACCCTAAATATTACGTCGGAGAAGGTAAGGCGCAAGAAATTGCTGATGCGGTACGAATGGAAGGGGCTGAAATAGTCATCTTCAATCATGCCCTCTCTCCCGCGCAAGAGCGCAATTTGGAATACCTTTGCAAATGTCGCGTATTAGACCGTACTGGCCTGATATTGGATATTTTTGCCCAACGTGCGCGTACTCACGAAGGTAAGCTGCAAGTTGAGTTGGCGCAATTGCGTCATATTTCTACACGTTTGATCCGAGGTTGGACGCACCTTGAGCGCCAAAAAGGCGGGATAGGTTTACGTGGCCCTGGTGAAACTCAGTTGGAAACTGACCGTCGCTTATTACGTGATCGTATTAAGGCGATTTTACGTCGTTTAGAGAAAGTATCTAAACAGCGTGATCAAGGTCGTCGAGCGCGAAACCGTGCTGAAATCCCAACAATCTCACTTGTTGGTTATACCAATGCGGGTAAATCAACACTGTTTAACCGTATTACAGATGCTGGGGTTTATGCAGCTGATCAGCTGTTTGCGACCCTCGACCCAACGCTTCGCAAAATTGAAGTCGCTGATGTTGGCACTTCGATTCTAGCGGATACCGTTGGCTTTATTCGTCACTTGCCCCACGACTTGGTGGCAGCATTCAAAGCCACACTGAAAGAAACCCAAGAAGCGAGCTTGTTGCTTCATGTGGTGGACGCCAGTGATGATCGCTTCCGTGAAAATATTGAAGCGGTTGATGATGTGCTTGAAGAGATCGATGCCGGTGAGGTGCCGATGCTGATAGTGATGAATAAAATCGATAACCTGGAAGGGGCTGAACCACGTATTGAACGTGATGACGAGGGGGTTCCTCGCCGCGTGTGGGTATCAGCGATGGAAGGGATCGGTATCGATTTACTATTCCAAGCGCTAACAGAGCGTTTAGCTGGCACTATGATCTGCCATACCTTGCGGTTACCACCGCAACATATTGGTCGTATTCGTAGTAAGTTTTGCCAGTTGGACTGTATCTTGCGTGAAGAATATGAACCGGATGGCAGCCTGACGATTGACATTCGCTTACCGCAGGCTGATTGGTCGCGGTTAGAAAAAAGAGACAGTGCATCACTGGATGACTTTGTTGTCAGTTGAGGATGTGTTGTTAAAAAAACTGTCGTCATATCACATTGATGGAGTTCTATAATGGCGTGGAATGAGCCTGGAAACAACGGCGGCCGTGATAAAGACCCTTGGGGTAATAATAATCGCGGTGGACGTGAACAAGGCCCGCCCGATCTAGATGAAGTTTTTTCAAAACTGAGTCGTAAGGTTGGCGGTATTTTTGGGAATAAGAAAGGTGGTTCTTCAACGGGTGGCGGTGGTGCTGCTGGTTTAGGAGCTATTGCGGTGCTGGCTGTTGCCGTGTGGGGCTTCTCGGGTTTCTACACTATCGGTGAAGCAGAGCGCGGTGTGGTTCTTCGTTTCGGTAAGTTTTATGAAATGGTTGATCCAGGTCTGAACTGGAAACCAACGTTCATTGACGAAGTGGAAGCTGTCAACATTCAAGCGATTCGTTCACTACGTAGCTCTGGTCTTATGCTGACCAAAGATGAAAACGTATTGAAAGTAGAAATGGATGTTCAGTACCGTGTATCTGATGCACAGAAATATCTGTTTAGCGTGACGAACGCTGACGATAGCTTACGCCAAGCAACTGATTCAGCATTACGTGCTGTGATCGGTGATTCAAAAATGGATGAAGCACTGACAACGGGTCGTCAAACGATTCGTGCCAATACCCAAGAAGCAATTGATAAGATCATTGCGAAGTACGACATGGGTATTTTGGTTGTAGATGTGAACTTCCAATCAGCGCGTCCACCAGAAGCGGTGAAAGATGCATTTGATGATGCAATCGCAGCGCGAGAAGATGAAGAGCGTTTTGTTCGTGAAGCTGAAGCTTACAGCAATGATATTTTGCCAAAAGCGACAGGTCGTGCAGAACGTCTGAAAAAAGAAGCTGAAGGTTATTCTGAGAAAGTGGTTAACGGTGCATTGGGTGAAGTTGCTCAATTCGAAAAACTACTGCCTGAATACTTAGCAGCACCTGAAGTAACGCGTAACCGTTTGTACCTTGATACGATGGAGCGTGTTTACTCAAGTACAAGTAAGGTGATGATCGATTCTGAATCGAGCGGTAACTTGCTGTATTTACCGCTAGATAAGCTGATGAACCAAGGCGAAACTCAAGCTAAGCCGAAGAAATCATCAAGCAGCTCTTACGGTATCGAACTAGAGAAAGTGGCAACACCGACTCCAGTGACAACACCGCGTAATGACACTGGTCGTCAGGGGAGATATTAATAATGCGTAAGTTAATTATCCCAGTAGTAGTGATTTTCATTGCTTTACTACTGATGTCGATCTTTGTGGTTAAAGAAGGTGATCGCGGTATCGTGGTACGTTTCGGTCGTATTATTAAAGACAATAATACTGAAGTGGCACGTATTTATGAGCCAGGTTTGCACTTTAAGGTGCCTGTATTTGACCGTGTTCGTACGTTAGATGCACGTATCCAAACGATGGATGATCAAGCTGATCGTTTCGTAACAGCTGAGAAAAAAGACGTTATCATTGATACTTACGTTAAGTGGCGCATCAAAGACTTTGGTGCTTACTACCTAACAACGGGTGGTGGTGACAAGTCGACAGCTGAAGCGCTATTGAAACGTAAAGTGGTTGATAGCCTACGTGCTGAAATTGGTGCGAAAGAGATCAAGCAAATCGTTTCAGGTCCTGACCGTGGCGAGAAAGTTGATCCAGGTGCCGTTATCGCTGATGACACTGCGCCAGCAACGACTATCGTAGACGAAGTTGTGCCGCGTAAAGAAGTTGAAGGCCAACGTGATAAAATCATGGCTGATGTATTGGTTGAAGCGCAAGAAAGTGCAAAAGACCTAGGCATTGAAGTGGTTGATTTCCGTATGAAGAAAATCAACCTACCAGATGAGATCAGTGAGTCTATCTACCGTCGTATGCGTGCAGAGCGTGAATCGGTTGCACGTAAGCACCGTTCACAAGGTCGTGAGAAAGCTGAAGTTATTCGTGCTCAATCTGAGCTAGAAGTCGCGAAGATCCTTGCAGAAGCTGATCGTGAAGCGCGTGTTGTTCGCGGTTCGGCAGATGCGGAATCTGCGAAAATTTATGCTGATGCGTTTAAAGGCCACGCAGAGTTCTATAACTTTGTTCGTTCCCTTAAGGCATACGAAAACAGCTTTAATTCGAAAAACGACATGCTAGTGGTTGACCCGAATTCAGATTTCTTCCGTTACATGAAGCAGTCTGACGGTATTAACTAAGTTAGCGATGCGAGTGATAATAGAGACAAGGCTTAGGCCTTGTCTTTTTTTTGGGAGGAATAAAAGTGAATAATGCAATTTGGTTAGCGCTCGGGCTTGTCTTAGTGTTTGAAGGGTTAGGGCCACTCTTAGTGCCGAAAGGTTGGCGCGAGATGGTAGGGCAATTGGCTCAGCAAGATGACAACACATTGCGTCGTATTGGTGGATGCTTGGTGGTTGCTGGCTGTACGATTGCCTACATGATGTATCGCAACCTGTAAATTATGCTAGCAGTTGCTTGTGACAATCTTCTTGCAAAAATAATTGCTATGGTCAAAAAATGACTGCAACCCGCACGCTAAGGTGCTAGAATCCTTTTTTAACTACTGATAGACGAAGAAAGATGGCAAATAATGTAGTCGTTCTTGGCACCCAATGGGGTGACGAAGGTAAAGGTAAGATCGTTGATCTATTAACCGAAGATGCAAAGTATGTAGTACGCTACCAAGGTGGCCACAATGCAGGTCATACCCTTGTCATTGACGGTGAGAAAACTGTCCTTCACCTGATCCCATCAGGTATCCTGCGTGACAACGTTAAATGTATCATCGGTAACGGTGTTGTACTTTCTCCAGATGCTCTGATGAAAGAAATGGGCCCACTAGAAGAACGTGGTATCCCTGTTCGTGAACGTCTGTTCCTGTCAGAAGCTTGTCCGCTAATTCTTCCATACCACATTGCGCTTGACCAAGCGCGTGAGCTTGCTCGCGGTAAAAAAGCGATTGGTACAACAGGTCGTGGTATCGGTCCTGCGTACGAAGATAAAGTTGCACGTCGCGGTTTACGCGTTGGCGACCTATTCGATAAAGCTGCATTCGCTGAGAAGCTAAAAGAAGTCATGGCTTACCATAACTTCCAGCTTGAGCATTACTACAATGCTGAACCTGTAAGCTACGAAGATGTACTGGCTGGCGTTATGGCACAGGCAGATATCCTAACGGCTATGGTTATTGACGTAACTAAAGAACTTGATGACGCACGTCTACGTGGCGACAAAATCATGTTCGAAGGTGCGCAAGGTACGCTGCTAGATATCGACCACGGTACTTACCCGTACGTAACCTCTTCTAACACGACTGCTGGTGGTGTTGCTGCTGGTTCTGGTTTTGGTCCTCGTCACCTAGGTTACATTCTAGGTATCGCGAAAGCATACTGCACACGTGTAGGTGCGGGTCCATTCCCAACTGAGCTATACGATGGCTTAGACAAGCAAGACCCTGTAGGTAAGCACCTAGGTGAAGTAGGTAACGAGTTTGGCGCAACAACTGGTCGCCTACGTCGTACAGGTTGGTTCGATGCAGTGGCTATGCGCCGCGCAGTACAAATCAACTCTATTTCAGGTTTCTGCCTAACTAAGCTAGACGTACTGGATGGCTTAAAAGAGCTTAAAATCTGTACTGGCTACAAAACCAAAGATGGCGAAATTCTAGAAGTATCTCCAATGGCGGCTGACGCTTACGAAGATCTAGAGCTAATCTACGAAACAATGCCTGGTTGGTCTGAAAATACTTTCGGTGCTAAATCACTAGATGCGCTTCCACAAACCGCACTAGATTACATCGCTCGCATCGAAGAGCTAACGGGTGTGCCAATTGATATTATTTCAACAGGCCCAGACCGTAACGAAACTATCATCAAGGTTCACCCATACGGTGAGTAATTGTTGATGTTTTGCCAAAAGCCAACCTAAGGGTTGGCTTTTTTATACCTGTAATTTACCTTTTGCCTAAATATCAGCTTGGTCTTTTTCTTGGTGTCAAAAAGGTGAATTGTTTTTGTGATATTGCGGCAAAAAAATGCCGTTTTTGCGAAAACTTATTAAAGAGTTTGCCGCCTTCGCCGATACGCTTTGTACTGCCAGCCATTCGTCTGGTAAACCGTGCAGCGTCTTGGTGGCGTTACTATTTAGGGAATACGAGCTTAGTGTGATGAAACTGCGTACCTTACTTCTTTCAACAGTGTTGTTTGCAACGCCAGTACATGCGATTGAAAGCGTGGGTGAAGCAGTAGAGGTGTACACAGAATCTGAGCTATTTCGTTTGTTTGATTCCAATAGCCACCTTGAGCGTGTTAAGGCTGATGATTGCCAGCTTGTTCAAGATATCGAAGCGCGCGCCCAGCGAGTGGAGTCACCGGCCTACGAGTTCTTGTACGGTGATATGCTGGCTTGGGGTGTGTGTGTTGAGCGTGATGTTGAGCTGGGAATAGATTACATGCAATCGGCTGCTCACCAAGGATCGCCAGCAGCACTTGAGCAACTCGGTCGTTATTTTGCTCGTGGTATCTTGGTGCAGCAAGACAGAGAACGTGCCATTCCCTACCTACGTGAAGCTGCTTCAATGGGCAATGTCGCTGCCCGTATTCAATTGGCAGAATTGTTGCTCAATAACTATGGTAGTCCGCTCGACTTCGAAGATGCTTACCGTTGGCTGTACAACACCGTTGTCGCTAATAAGTCGACCCACCGCAAAATCACCACCCTAAGACATAGCCTTGAAACACATATGCCCGCGAATGTGATTGCTCGGGCCAAGCGCCGCGATACCTTTTGGTAAGTTAAGCCTTTAGCCAGTTACGCTAATGCGGCTTGCCATTGGCAACGAGCAAGAATAGCAGACACAAAAAAGAGCGCCGATGCGCTCTTTTTGAGTATAGGGTTACTCGAATTGAATACTAGAGTACTTTATGCGGACCAAAGCATTCGTAGTGAATTCGATCTTCGCTTACACCTAAATCGATAAGCTGTTTGGCGACATGTTGCATGAAGCCTACAGGGCCACAGAAGTAGTATTCCATTGCTGGATGATTGATCTGATTATCGACTTGGTTAAGATCGATTAAGCCAGTGAAGTCAAAATCTTCCGCTGGGCGATCGGCCGCTAACGGTTCACGGTACCAAGTTTTGGCTGTGAAGTGGTCATGCTGCGATACCAAACCATTGACGTGATCTTTAAAGGCATGATGGCTTCCATTTTCTGCTGCGTGTAACCAGTTAACCGGTGCTTGGTGTGCTGTTAAGGTTTCTAGCATTGATAATGTTGGGGTTAATCCCACACCAGCAGAAATCAACGTAACAGGTGTTGTTGGTGCCGCTTCTAAGAAGAAATCACCCGCAGGGGCAGCCAGTTGCACCTTGTCACCGACTTGTAATTGACTGTGTAGGTAGCTAGATACCTTGCCACCTTCTTCGCGTTTGACAGAGATTCGGTAGGTATCGGCTTGTGGAGCCGATGATAAGCTGTACTGACGGATCTCTTGGTTTTCAAATGCGTCAGATGTTAGGTAAATTCCTAAGTACTGGCCCGGCTTAAAGCTTGATACAGGTTTGCCATCAGTTGGCTTAAAAGTAAAGCTGGTGATCACCTCAGACTCTTGCTGTTTAGCAATCACTTCAAATTCACGCGTACCGCGCCAACCACCGTCTTTGGCTTCGTTTTCTTGGTAAATGGCTTCTTCACGTTGAATAAAGACATTGGCTAATACGCCATAGGCTTCGCCCCATGCATCAAGTACAGCTTGGCCTGGTGATAGCAGTTCATCAATTGTCGCTAATAAGTGGCCGCCAACAATAGAGTACTGTTCTGCTGTGATCATAAAACTGGTGTGCTTATGCGCAATCTTTTCAACGGCAGGTAATAGTGCTGCGAGGTTATCAATGTTATTTGCGTATGCACAAATAGCATTAAACAGCGCTTCACGTTGATCACCGTTACGCTGGTTACTCATGTTAAAAATGTCTTTTAGTTCAGGGTTGTGGCTGAACATGCGCTGGTAGAAGTGAGCAGTCAATGCAGGGCCTGTTTGAGCGATAACAGGCGCTGTTGCTTTGACAGTATCAATGGTTTGTTGGCTAATCATTACGACTTTCTCTTGAAGTTGTATTTATAATGTATGTTATAAGTTGTATCCGATCTGTATCTTTTAGTCAATAACAAGATTAGAATACTTACCAGGAGGAGCTATTGTGCAGTTAACCAGTTTTACCGATTTTGGCTTAAGGGCGTTGATCTATCTTGCCACTTTGCCTGAAGGCGAATTAGCCAGCATTACAAAAGTGACAGACGTTTACAGCGTGTCGCGTAACCATATGGTCAAGATTATAAATAAACTTGGTCAATTGGGTTACGTTGAAACTGTACGCGGTAAAAATGGTGGTATCCGATTAGGCATGCCCGCAAAAGATATTGTGGTTGGAGATGTTGTCCGCGCAATTGAACCGCTTCAGATCGTCAATTGCAGTGAAGATTTTTGTCATATCACTCCGGCTTGTCGTTTGAAAGGTATTTTAGCGACAGCACGTGAAGCGTTTTTGAATGAGTTGGATCAGCATACGCTGGAAAGCTTAATTGATGACAATCCACCACTGCGTGTGTTGTTAGATGTGCCAGCTGAGCCGCTGAACTAATCGCTGTACAATCTCTCTTAAAGGGCACGCTTCAGTGCCATCCTCAAATTCTGTGGAGTGAAGTACTTAGGCTATGGCCTTAAATTTGTACTTGGCTCCCATCTGTTCACCTATGGTCTGGATATACTAATGTTATGTCCTCGCCAATATGGATCTATTTATGCCTAAAGGTACTACCGATTTACCGGTCGATCCTTTCCGCGATCGCGAAGCGTTAAACTACGAAAACCCGATTCCAAGCCGTGAAATGTTGCTGGAAGTGATTCGTGGGTTTAGTACGCCTGTGAGCCGCGACCAACTATTTACTGAGTTGAAATTGGAAGGGGATGACCACTATGAAGGTCTTCGTCGCCGTTTACGTGCGATGGAGCGAGATGGTCAACTTATATTTACTCGCCGCCAGTGCTATGCCTTGCCTGAGCGTCTTGATTTGATCAAAGGCTATGTTATCGGCCACCGTGATGGCTTCGGGTTTATCCGCCCTGAAGGCAGTGTTGG
The DNA here is from genome assembly GCF_024346715.1 of Photobacterium swingsii. NCBI lineage: Bacteria > Pseudomonadati > Pseudomonadota > Gammaproteobacteria > Vibrionales > Vibrionaceae > Photobacterium > Photobacterium swingsii. Next base: position 3,456,268 of record NZ_AP024852.1, on the reverse strand, counting down.
TAAAGATGACGACTTACTGCTGCCTAACCACCAAATGCGTGGTGTGTTGCACGGTGACTACATTTTGGCTCAGGCTGACGGCGTTGATAAGCGTGGTCGTCGTGAAGGCCGTGTAGTTCGTGTATTACAAGAACGCACAGGCCAAATTGTGGGCCGCTTCTTTGTTGAAGATGGTATGGGGTATGTGGTTCCTGATGACTCGCGTATTGCGCAAGATATTGTGATCCCACAAGACAATCGCATGGGCGCCCGTATGGGTAATGTGGTTGTGGTTGAAATCAGTCAACGTGCCACACGCCAATACAATGCTGTGGGTAAAGTCGTTGAAGTACTTGGTGAGAATATGGCACCGGGTATGGAGATTGAAATTGCTTTGCGTACGCATGACATTCCCCATGAATGGCCACAAGAGGTCGAGAAGCAGATCGAAGGCTTGGGCGAGCATGTGCCAGAAGAAGCCAAACAAGGCCGTGTTGATTTACGCGACTTACCGTTAGTAACCATTGATGGCGAAGACGCGCGTGACTTCGATGATGCGGTTTTCTGTGAGCGTAAAAAGTCTGGTGGCTGGCGATTATGGGTCGCGATTGCGGATGTGAGTCACTATGTTCGTCAGGGTTCTGCGCTGGATAAAGAAGCGATTAACCGTGGCAACTCGGTGTACTTCCCATCGCAAGTGATCCCTATGCTGCCTGAAGTGTTATCGAATGGCCTGTGTTCGCTTAACCCGCAAGTTGATCGCTTATGTATGGTGTGTGAGATGACTATCTCAGATACAGGTAAGCTATCGGGTTACAAACATTACGAAGCGGTAATGAATTCACATGCGCGCCTGACTTACACCAAAGTGAGTAAGATGCTGGATGGGGATGAAGTGCTACGTGAACGTTATCAGCCGCTAGTCCCTCATCTTGAAGAGCTGTTTGCGATGTACAAAACGATCAAAAAGTCACGTGAAGAACGTGGTGCGATCGAATTTGAAACTATCGAAACCCAGTTTATCTTCAATGCTGATCGCAAGATCGACCGTATTGTGCCAGCAGAGCGTAATGAAGCGCACAAGATCATCGAAGAATGTATGATCATGGCGAACGTTGCGTCGGCACGTTTTGTTGAAAAAGCCAAAGAGCCAGCGCTGTACCGTGTGCATGATAGCCCAGGTGAAGAGCGCCTAACGGGTTTCCGTGACTTCTTGGGTGAGTTGAGCTTAAATTTATCAGGTGGCCTTGCGCCGTCACCGAGCGATTACGCGGCATTAGCAGCAATGATCCAAGATCGTCCTGATAAAGAACTGATCCAAACCATGCTGCTACGTTCAATGAAGCAGGCGGTTTATCAGGGGGATAATATTGGTCACTTTGGCTTGGCGCTGAAGCAATACGCGCACTTTACTTCGCCAATCCGTCGCTACCCAGATTTAACCCTGCACCGTGGCATCAAGTATCTGATTGCCAAGCAGAACGGTACTAATACCGATCGCTGGACGCCGACAGGCGGTTACCATTATTCATTCGATGACATCGATGTACTGGGCGAGCAATGTTCGACCACCGAACGCCGTGCCGATGATGCAACCCGTGATGTGGCTGACTGGCTTAAATGTGAGTACATGCAAGATCATCTGGGTGATGAGTTTGACGGTGTGATTGCTAATGTTACAGGCTTTGGTTTCTTTGTTCGTCTGACAGAATTGAACATCGACGGCCTGGTGCATATTTCAAATCTCGCGAATGATTACTACCAGTTTGATCCTATCGGCCAGCGTTTAGTGGGTGATAGTTCTGGGCAAATATATCGTTTAGGCGATAGCGTGAAAGTGAAAGTCGCGGCAATTAATCTAAATGATCGTCAGATTGATTTTGATATTGTAGGCTCGTCACGTAAAGCACGTGGTGCGGGTAAAACGGCGAAAACCCGAGAAAAGCAACAGCGTATGCGTAAAGCACAAGGCCTTCAGCGTCAGAACCTGAAGTCTTATCGCGTGGAAGGTGGTGAAGCGCAGGCGACAGCTGAGCAAGAACACCGTGCTAAATCGAAAAAAGATCGTTCGTCAGTACGTCAAAAGCTAAAAGCGGGTGCGATCCCTAAAGAAGATGGCGATAAAAAGCCGAAGGGACGCAAAAGCGACGATACTAAACCGAAAACGAAAAGCAGAAAGAAACCATCGACTGCTGCTCGTAAAAAGAAAAAGCAACGCGCGGGCAAAGCTGAACGCGCCGCAAAGAAGAACTAAGTAATGAGTAATGAAATGATTTTCGGCATTCATGCCGTCAAAGCTGTATTAGCGTCTGATCCTGCACGGTTTATTGAAGTTTTCGTACTGAAAGGCCGTGAAGACGACCGCCTACAACCAGTATTAGATGAACTCAATATGCTAGGGATCACCGTTCAGCAAGCGGGCCGTAAAGCATTGGATGACAAAGCAAAGGGTGCGTCTCATCAGGGTGTGATTGCACGTGTTAAAGCGGGCAAGCAATACAACGAAAATGACCTAGATGCGATTCTAGCGGGTAAAGAAAACCCATTGTTGTTGGTACTTGATGGTGTGACAGATCCTCACAATCTTGGTGCATGTCTGCGTAATGCTGATGCGGCTGGTGCGGTAGCGGTTATCGTACCGAAAGATCGTTCAGCGCAGCTAAATGGTACCGCTTCTAAAGTGGCGTGTGGTGCCGCTGAAGTTGTGCCATTAGTGCGTGTCACTAACCTTGCCCGTACGTTACGTGCGCTTCAAGAGCTTGGTGTATGGGTGGTAGGCACCGCAGGTGAAGCCACACATGACGTGTACCAAAGTAAGCTAACAGGACCATTGGCGATTGTTATGGGGGCTGAAGGCGATGGTATGCGCCGCCTAACGCGTGAGACCTGTGATGATTTAATTAAGATCCCTATGGCTGGAACGGTTTCAAGCTTGAATGTTTCGGTTGCGACTGGCATTTGTTTGTTTGAAGCTGTGCGTCAACGCCAAGGCTAATCATGTGTCGTTAGCGCGGTTATCCGCTATAACTCGCAGCAAAAATGCTCATGGAAGGGTTGCTATTACAGCAACCCTTTTTATTTGCTGGTATTTACGGGAATGGATGTAAAAAGCCTTGCGAAAATTGTCCATTCTCTATACTATTCTGCCTCCAAATTCTCGGTTCTTTTTTAGTTCCTTGCTTCCTCTGGATAACCGAGCCAATTCAGGAAGCTGATTAATCCGTAAGGAGCAACCAATGCGTCATTACGAAATCGTATTCATGGTGCACCCTGATCAAAGCGAACAGGTTGCTGGCATGATCGAGCGTTACACTGGTTCAATCAAAGATTCTGGTGGTCAAATTCACCGTCTAGAAGATTGGGGTCGTCGTCAAATGGCTTACCCAATCAACAAACTGCACAAAGCACACTACGTTCTTATGAACGTTGAAGCTGAGCAGTCTGTAATTGACGAGCTTGAGTCTAGCTTCCGTTTCAACGATGCAGTGATCCGTAACATGATCATGCGTGCGAAAAACGCTGTTACTGAGCCATCTCCAATGATGAAGGCTAAAGAAGAGCGTACAGAGCGTTTCTCTAAGCGTGACGAGCGTTCAGAAGCTCCAGCAGAAGCTCCAGCGAAAGCTGAAGGTGAAGCAGCAGCTGAGTAATTTGTAAATGACCAATCGTCTGGTGTTGTCTGGCGTTATCGCCAAAGAGCCCAAACGAAGCCAATCCCCGGCAGGTGTTCCTCATTGTCACTTTGTGCTTGAGCATCGTTCCTACCAACGGGAAGCTGATTTACCTCGCCAAGTGTATTGTTACATTAACGTGGTAGTTAGCGGCAAAGGTTTACAAGCACTCACTCAAGATTTAGCTGTTGGCAGTTCTATTAAGGCATCGGGATTCATCTCGTACCAAACCGGCCGTAATGGCATCGGTAAATTAGTATTACATGCTGACCACATTGAAATAAATTGTTCAGGAGATTAGCCCATGGCACGTTTCTTCCGTCGTCGTAAATTCTGCCGTTTCACTGCAGAAGACGTACAAGAGATCGACTACAAAGACGTAGTTACTCTAAAAAACTACATTACTGAAGCTGGTAAAATTGTACCTAGCCGTATCACTGGTACTCGCGCTAAATACCAACGTCAGCTAGCTCGCGCTATCAAGCGTTCTCGTTACCTAGCACTTCTACCATACACAGACAAGCATCTGTAATCGGTAGCGGTTAAATTAAGTTTAAGAGGACATAGATAATGCAAGTTATTCTACTTGATAAAATCGGTAACCTAGGTGGCCTTGGCGACCAAGTTAACGTTAAATCTGGCTACGCTCGTAACTTCCTTATCCCACAGGGTAAAGCAGTTATGGCAACTAAAGCTAACGTTGAAATGTTTGAAACTCGCCGTGCTGAGCTAGAAGCTAAAGTTGCTGAGCAACTAGCTGCGTCTCAAACACGTGCAGACAAACTAAGCGCTCTAGAAGCAGTTGTTATCGCTTCTAAAGCTGGTGACGAAGGTAAACTATTCGGTTCTATCGGTACTCGTGACATCGCTGACGCTATCACAGCGGCAGGTGTTGCAGTAGCGAAGAGCGAAGTTCGTCTACCTGAAGGCGCGCTACGTACTACTGGTGAATTCGAAGTTAGCATCCAGCTACACTCTGAAGTATTCGCTACAATTAACCTAAACGTTGTAGCTGAAGCTTAATAACGTTTTGTGTTAATTAAAAAACCAGCCTTAGGGCTGGTTTTTTTATGCCTGCGATTTGAGTGCTTAGATTCAAATGCTTAATGAGGCGTATTGTTTTAAATTTTGAACAGCAATGTCATGGTCAGGGTAGAGTCACGCTTTTTCAGTCCATCAGGGACCCATGTATTGTATTTCTGTGTATTACTGACTTTAATCGCAATATGTTCGGTGATCGAACTTGTTAGGTTAACCTCACCTTCTAGGGTACTGTTGCTGTTACCCCCAATCCCCGTAATACGCGTATTGATCTCCACCGTTTTTGTCGGCTTCCATGTAAACTTGGTGCTACCACGAATAATGATTTCTTGTACCGTTTCCGGCACCACGATGTCATCGTCATCGATTTCATCAAAGTTAGGATCTTGAAAACGGTAGCCGGGGCCAGCTTCGATTTCCATTTGGAATGTTTCTCGACGGATTAACTGGTAACCCAGACCCGTCGCTAGCGTGAAATCATTAAAATATGGGCCATAACGATCGTTGGTGTAGTTGGCATTACCCAAGATATAGGCACGCTCATTGATCTTCATATCGCTTTGCAGCTCGAGCTGACCTTTACGTTTATCTTCTTTTTCGTTTTTGGTCGCCAGTAAATACTTGGCCTCTGCCGTATTACGAAATTGATTTTTTACGTAGGTTAGCCCGATGCGGCTATTCAATGATTGAGAATCCGAGTTACCTGACAGTGATTGATAACCCAGCTCTATTTCGGTTTTTAGTGGTGAAGGGGGCGCTTGAGTCTCTTCTTCCTCAGCATAGGCGGTGCTGGTGGCAAGCAGTAGTGCAGCGAACAGGTATTTAGCCAAGCATCCTCCTACAGGTGTCTAAATGGAAAGAAAGCGGTCAGTGTACCGCAATAATGTCAACTTTTGGTCAGGAATTCTGTGGTGAATATCGATTAGAATTAAAAAGCGCATAATAGAGAATGACTACCGAGTTCTAATGAGTTTTTCACTACTAAACCATGAATGAGGTATACTATCAGGCTACGTTTTTAGTAAGTACGCGATCCCTATGGCAGAGAAAAGTAAACCGAATAATCAACGAGATACCCAAGTGGATGCCATTAAAATGCCTCCACACTCATTGGAAGCAGAGCAGTCAGTTTTAGGTGGCTTATTGCTTGATAATGAAAAATGGGACTCAGTTGCCGAAAAAATCTTGGCGAGTGACTTCTACAGTCGTCCCCATCGTATTATTTTCGAGTCGGTCACGGCTTTGCTGGAAGGTGGTAAGCCGCTGGATTTGATCACCCTTTCTGAGCAGCTTGAACAAGCCGATCAGCTTGAAGATGTTGGCGGTTTTGCGTACTTAGCCGAATTGGCAAAGAATACACCGTCGGCAGCCAATATTGCTGCTTATACCGACATCGTACGTGAGCGTGCGATGATCCGCGGTATGATCGGTGTAGCAAACGAAATCGCGGATGCAGGTTATGATCCACAAGGCCGAACCAGTGAAGATCTGCTGGATATGGCTGAAAGTAAAGTTTTCGCGATCGCAGAACAACGCACCTCGGAAAATGAAGGCCCTCAGAATGTTGATACGATACTAGAAAAAACGCTAGAACGTATCGAGCTTTTATACCAAACCCCACAAGATGGTGTGACAGGTGTAACGACTGGCTTTACCGATCTCAATAAGAAAACCGCAGGCTTACAAGGGTCAGATTTGATTATTGTCGCAGCCCGTCCATCTATGGGTAAAACCACCTTTGCGATGAACTTGTGTGAAAACGCCGCGATGGATCAAGAAAAGCCCGTCCTGATTTTCTCGTTAGAGATGCCCGCTGAACAAATCATGATGCGTATGCTGGCCTCACTTTCTCGGGTGGACCAAACCAAGATCCGTACCGGTCAGCTTGATGATGAAGATTGGGCCCGAATTTCTTCAACCATGGGTATCCTCATGGAGAAGAAAAACATGTATATCGATGACAGCTCGGGTCTGACACCGACAGAAGTACGCTCTCGTGCACGTCGTATTGCCCGTGACCATGGTGGTCTGAGTATGATCATGGTCGACTACTTACAGTTAATGCGTGTGCCGGGCTTGCAAGATAACCGTACCTTAGAGATTTCAGAGATTTCACGCTCATTGAAAGCCTTGGCAAAAGAACTGAACGTTCCTGTTGTTGCCTTGTCTCAGCTAAACCGTTCCTTGGAGCAACGAGCAGATAAACGCCCGATTAACTCGGACTTACGTGAATCTGGAGCGATCGAGCAGGATGCCGACTTAATTATGTTTATCTACCGTGATGAGGTGTATCACGAAGAAAGTGCACTAAAAGGCATTGCGGAAATCATTATTGGTAAGCAACGTAATGGTCCTATCGGCTCGGTACGTTTAACTTTCCAAGGGCAGTTTTCACGTTTTGATAATTACGCAGGCCCTGCGTTTGACGAAGAATAATAACCACATCACTAGGAACTCGCGATGAAAGCGGCTACCGCCTATATCAGTACCGACGCGCTGCAGCACAATATTGCGCAACTGCGCCAAAAAGCCCCGAACAGTAAGATGTTGGCGGTGGTCAAAGCAAACGCTTATGGCCACGGTCTTTTACCTGTCGCACAACACTTGGCTGATGTTGATGGGTTTGGTGTTGCGCGGATTGAAGAAGCGCTCACATTGCGAGCCGGTGGTGTTGTTAAGCCTATTTTATTGCTGGAAGGGTTTTACAGTGCCGCGGATTTACCGGTATTAGTGACCAATAATATCCACACCGTGGTGCATAGTGTTGAGCAACTGACGGCACTTGAAGAGGCTGAGCTTGAAACCCCTGTAGTGGTATGGCTAAAAATTGATAGCGGCATGCACCGCCTTGGTGTACGCCCCGAGCAATTTACCGATTTTGTGACGCGTTTACATGCCTGCAAGAACGTTGCTAAACCGTTGCGCTATATGAGTCACTTTGGCTGTGCCGATGACTCTACTAGCCCAGTGACAGCCGAGCAATTAGATACCTTTTTAAGCCTAACGGCAGGTTGTGCGGGTGAGCGTTCACTTGCTGCTTCTGCGGGGATATTAGCTTGGCCTGATAGTCAGCTTGAGTGGATTCGTCCTGGGATCATTATGTACGGTGTCTCGCCATTTACTGAACCTGAACGTAATGCAGATGCCTTTTCCATGAAGCCCGTTATGACCCTCACCTCATCGCTGATTGCGGTACGAGAGGTGAAAAAAGGGGAAGCGGTTGGTTATGGTGGCACTTGGGTAAGCCAGCGAGACACTAAAGTAGGTGTTATTGCTATCGGCTATGGTGATGGTTATCCCCGTTCAGCGCCAAACGGTACCCCAGTATTAGTCAACGGCCGTATTGTGCCTATGGCTGGGCGAGTATCAATGGACATGCTAACGGTTGATCTTGGCCCTGAATGTAATGATAAAGTAGGTGATGAAGCGATTTTGTGGGGGCAAGGATTACCTGCTGAAATCGTCGCGGAATATGTCGAAACGATTGCGTACGAGCTCGTTACCAAGTTAACCCCGCGTGTGGCTATGGCCTATACCTAGTTTGTTAGATCGACAATAGAATGGATGATTTTTGAAAAAGTTAGCTACCTCTTTCAGTATTTTGTTAGCTGCAAGTTTGAACTCGGCAATGGCGACCGAGCAAACATGGCCTGAATACGAACCTGACACGAATGTTGTCCCTTTTGCTTTTTCGACGGACTCCATGGGGGTATCCGTTGGTGTCGCTGGCTTGATTAAAGGTGCGGGTCAACCTCAGGCTGCAGTCATTGGTGCTGGCTTGATGAGTGATAAAGGCACTTGGATATCCTACTTTGGTGCCAGTAACTATGCGTTATCAGCGGAGAGCCGTTGGCTTTTTGGCTTAGAGCTATTTTCAGCATCTTATAAGCAGTTTGAATACTTTGTTGGTGAGGGGACCTCGAATGACTCCTCGTTTGATGATGCGATTATTGCTGATGCACGCGAAGACGAACATCGGCTAAAGGCGCGTTACATCCTGCCTATCGGTGCTGCTAAATCGAATGGCTTAATGGCTGCATTACGCCCTAATCGCCCTGTGACGGGGTCTGTGCCTTGGGAAAGCGGGGTTACATCGATCGAGTTTCGTCCATTCTACAAGAGTCGACGCTTTGCCAACGCCTCACTCTTCCCCAAACAGCCGAAGGCCAATAATAGCGATGAAGTGTATGGTTTAGAGACGCGTCTTGATTGGGATAATCGAGATAACAGCCGTAATCCTACTGAAGGCAGCCGTAGCCAGTTCACGTTAACCGTTGATCCTGGTAGCTCAGATCGTGCCAGTTGGGCAACGTGGGAAGCAAGCCAGAGCTGGTTCTGGGATATCGGTTCTTTAGGAGAGCTTCTTGACCAGCAAGTGTTTGCTTTTAATATCTATACGGCTGATACCCCAACTTGGAATCAAACGGAAACCATTAACGGTCAAGAAACCTATAATCGCCCGCCAGAATTTGCCGCAAATAGCTTAGGGGGGTTATATCGCCTGCGTAGCTTCCAAAGTAATCGTTATGTTGGCCGTTCAGCAATGAGTTATAGCATGGAGTACCGTGTGCTACCGGATTGGCAGCCTCTTGGCGATTGGCCTATTTTCAATTGGTATGACGTGCCGTGGTGGCAATGGGTTGCGTTTGCCGATGTGGGGCGTGTCGCAGACGAATATAATTTAGTTGAGCTGCATAAAGACATGAAGTGGAGTGCGGGCGGTGCTGTGCGCTTCCAAGTCGAAGGGATTGTGGTTCGCACTGAAATGGCGTGGGGGAGCGAAGAAAGTATATTCCGCGTGATGGTAAACCAGCCCTTCTAGCCCATCTCTGCTGATTGTCAGCGGTGAGAATAACAGTAAAAGCGAGCCATAGAGCTCGCTTTTTTTATTGCCCTTGGATTGTGATAATCAAAGTACGTTGGCCACCATGGTCACGATGCTCGCCTAAGTAAATACCTTGCCACGTGCCTAGTGCGAAACGTCCCTGACGGATAGGCAAAGTAATACTATTTCCCAGTAAAGAAGCTTTAATATGCGCTGGCATATCATCATCACCTTCGTAGGTATGTTGATAATACGGTGCACGTTCAGGGACGAAGCGATCAAAGTGGGCTTCCATATCCATGCGAACCGTCGGATCGGCATTTTCATTAATGGTTAGACTGGCTGAGGTGTGTTGAATAAAAATATGTGCCAAACCAACGGTCATCGATGATAATTCTGTAAGTTGTTGCTCAATTTCAGCGGTGACTAAATGAAAGCCGCGTGACTGAGCGGGCAGTTGGATGACTTTTTGGAACCACATAATACTTGCCTTCCTTGTTAAGCTCTGGTGCAATCAGCGCTAGGTTAATGGTCAACTTGTTTCATTTAATAGCATTGATAAGTCTTAAATTTCGTGACCTGACGCAATGCAGCTCGCTATACCTTAGCGTCATAATTGACGAAACGTTGTAATATTACATCAAGATAGTCATGAACAAGACTACAGATTTATAACATTCTACTTATCGGGGGTCCATTAGTGAGCAATACCGATTAACTAATGGATTAAACATAAAAAAATCAGGAATTTTCACCATGTTGAAAAACATCAACCCAACTCAAACGCCTGCGTGGCAAGCACTGACGGCGCACTTTGAACAAGCGCAAGACTTACAACTCAGTGAACTGTTCGCCAATGATAGCGAGCGTTTTACTAAGTTTTCTGCAGAATTTGGCTCAGATATTCTGTTGGACTATTCAAAGAACTTAATCACAGAAGAAACGCTAGCTAAGCTGTTCGATCTTGCTGAACAAACTGAACTAAAAGCTGCGATTGCAGAGCTATTCAGTGGTGAAAAGATCAACCAAACGGAAGATCGTGCGGTACTGCATGCAGCACTACGTAACCGTAGCAATACGCCGATCATGGTTGATGGCAAAGATGTAATGCCAGGTGTAAATGCCGTTCTGGACAAGATGCAGGCTTTTACAGTACGTATCGTGGATGGCGAGTGGAAAGGTTACACGGGTAAAGAAATTACCGACGTGGTGAACATTGGTATCGGTGGTTCAGACTTAGGTCCATATATGGTGGCAGAAGCCCTTGCGCCGTACAAAACACGCTTGAACATGCATTTTGTATCGAACGTTGATGGCACACACATTGCTGAAACCTTAAAAGGCCTAAACCCTGAAACGACACTATTTCTGATTGCGTCTAAAACATTCACTACGCAAGAAACCATGACTAATGCACACTCAGCGCGTGATTGGTTCCTTGCGACAGCACAAGACTCAGCACACGTTGCTAAGCACTTTGCTGCGCTTTCAACAAATGCTACCTCGGTAGCTGAGTTCGGTATTGATACCGACAACATGTTTGAATTCTGGGATTGGGTTGGTGGTCGTTACTCGCTATGTTCAGCGATTGGTTTATCTATTTCGCTAGCGGTTGGCTTTGATAACTTTGTTGAGCTACTTGAAGGTGCTCATGCTATGGATAAGCACTTTGCAGAAACACCTGCAGAGCAAAATATCCCAGTGATCTTGGCGTTAATTGGTATTTGGTACAACAACTTCCACGGCGCAGAGTCAGAAGCCATCCTACCTTACGATCAGTACATGCACCGTTTCGCAGCGTACTTCCAACAAGGTAACATGGAATCGAATGGTAAGTGTGTCGATCGTGGCGGTAACCCTGTTGACTACCAAACTGGCCCTATCATTTGGGGTGAGCCGGGAACGAACGGTCAACATGCTTTCTACCAGTTGATTCACCAAGGCACTAAGCTTATTCCTTGCGACTTTATTGCGCCCGCTATTAGCCACAACCCGATCAGCGATCACCATCCGAAACTAATGGCAAACTTCTTCGCGCAAACCGAAGCACTTGCATTTGGTAAGAGCAAAGAGCAAGTGGAAGCTGAATTTGTTGCTGCAGGTAAATCATTAGATGATGTGAAAGATCTTGTGTCATTCAAGGTGTTTGAAGGTAACCGTCCAACAAACTCAATTCTTGTTAAGCAAGTAACGCCACGCGTATTGGGCTCATTGATTGCAATGTACGAGCACAAAATCTTCGCACAAGGCGTTATCTGGAATATCTTTAGCTTCGATCAGTGGGGTGTTGAACTTGGTAAGCAGCTGGCAAACCAAATCCTACCTGAGCTAACCAGTGATGATGCAGTTGCAAGCCACGATAGCTCAACCAATGGTTTGATTAACCAATTTAAGTCATGGGCTAAATAAATAGTCTGACTTAAACTCGAATCAGTAACGAGAACGCGGCCACCATGGCCGCGTTTTTTATACCTGTTATTTTTCTTTACTGTGTTAACTATCAATTGAACGTCATTTTATTTGTTGTGTTGTACGAGCTTAAAATTGCTTATAATCGCGACTCACAAACACAATAAGAAATGGAATGTACGCTAAATCCTTGGTGATTAATGGTTTTTAGATTGAGTTCCAATCTTTGACTCGCCATTGTCGGCTTGGTAATCGTACATCGTAAACTTGTAGGTAATCATGGATATAAAGGACGATACGATGGATATGAAAACGCAGGTTGCAGGTAACCTGAAAAAGAAAGTTTCAGTACCTGTAGTCGCTGGCATATTAGGAACGGCAGCTGTTCTGGGGTTATTGAATAATTCAGTATTGATGACAGATGCAGGCTATACCTATGTACACCAGAATAACCTGACAGGTGAACTCGATGTGTTTAACGAACCTGGCATTCATTTTCGTATGCCGTTCTTATCGAAAATTACTAAATATGATCAAGTCATTACGGTATCGTACGGCAACACAACGGGTGAGGATTTTTATCAACGCTTACCGGCAATTCAAGCCCGCTTTGCCGATACTTATATTGGGAATATACCTGTCACCTTCCGCTTTAAGCTGTCGTTAAACCCTGATGCGGTAATAAAAATGCACCGTGAGTTTCGTAATAACAGCAATCTGATTGATGCGCTATTGGTAAAGAACGCACGAAATGTCACGGTTATTACGGCCACGCAATACACGGGTGAAGAATTTTTCCAAGGGGGATTGAACCAGTTCAAGACGCAACTTGGCGATCAGCTACGTGACGGCATTTACATGACAGAGCGTAAGCAGGTCGAAGTTGAGCAAATCGACTTGGCACCTGTGGGCGTAAACCAAGCGAATTCGAATAAGCTGCAACGTACCCAGCAGCTAGTCTGGAAAACGGTGCCTGTATTTGATGCTGAAGGTAATTTAAAACGCCAAGATAATCCTTTGCAGCAATACGGCATTGCAGTGACACAAGTGACGATTGGCGATCCATCGCCAGAAGAACAGTTAAATAAATTGTTGATGGATAAGAAGCGGTTAGTTGCCGATCGTATTCGTGCTATCCAAGAGCAAGAAACATCAAAAGCCCAAGCGGAAACCGAGCAGTTACGGAAAGAAATTCAACGCACCCGTGAAGTACAAGATGCACAGCGTAATAAAGAATTAGCGATTATTTCACAACAAAAAGAGGTTGAAATAGCCCGCCAGATTGCAGAGCGTGAGATTGTTGAAGTTGAAAAGAAAAAGCGTCTAGCTGAAGTTGATAAAGAGAAAGAGCTTGCTATCGCAGAAGCAAACCTTGCGATCCAAAAAGCCAATGCTTTGTCGGCAGAATATGAAGCGAAAGCCATCTTGGCCAAAGGGCGAGCTGAAGCTGTGGTACTCAAAGCGAAGTATGATGCCTACGGTGCAAACCGTGATGTTTACTTGGCTGAGCTAAACCGTGATGTTTCTACTGCACTATACAATAACTTGAAAAACTATCAGGTTGAGATGCCAAAGAATTATTTTGGCGGCGGTAATGGCAGTAAGTTAACCACTAATTTAGATGTGATCACAGGCTTTGGCGCATTAGGCATGTTGGATAAAACGCAAAAACTGACGGAAGAGAAGCAAAACTAGTGACATGTTCTTTGCTTAATATCGAGTGGTGTAAATCCAATATATCGGCGAAAGGTATAGGGTAAGTGTTTACTATAAGCTGGGATAAGATGATCGGTAGATATTAGGCATTATTAACCACCAGTCAGGGAAAACCTGACTGGTGTTATAATATCGTCGCAGCGGTAGGTGTCAGATTAATCGAAGCAGATCTCGATGAATGCTTTACCGTGTTCAGAATCAAATGGCATGATGATGATAGCGCCATCGCATTTGTGAGTAATGGTGTGACCACGGCCTGAAACAACTGCTGGGGTTGCCATGTCAAACTCATAGCCCTTATCAGATAAGATGCGTTTAGCACCACCTGTTACCATATTGGTAATTTCACCCACCATATCAGTCACTTCTTCATTGATACCGTTCGGACGTTCACCCAGCATTCGCTGCATGATTTCAAGTGCTAGTCCTTCATCAAAAGTAATCGACATCGACCCTTTTGTTGTTGGTCCAACCATACCAATCAAGCCAGAGACATCACCTCTAGCGACTTCATCTTTTTTTAAACGCGGCTTCTGCGGAGCAAGTTCCATAGATGCCATTGTTTTTAATACATTTAGCAATGATGCTAAGAAAGGGTTTACGAATTCTGCGCGCATAATGACGTTATTATTCTTTAATTAAAAGTTATTGCTGATCGCTCTGACAGTCTTTGCAAATACCGTGGCTTTCTACCACATGGTGAGCGATTTTAAACCCATGAGAATCAGCTTTAATACGTAATAATTTTGCCAGCTCTTCATCATGGCATTCATCTACTGAACCACATTCATCACAGATCAATAGCTGCGAACAATGCTCGGCATGGCCAAGCAAACAACAGGCAATATAGCTATTGGTCGACTCTACTTTATGAATGAAGCCTTGAGCCATCAGAAAGTCTAAAGCTCGATAAACTGTCGGTGGCTTCGCTTGTGGTTCTGTTACTTTGAGTAAATCTAGCAACTCATAGGCACTGATCGAGCGACGATGCTCAACAATAAGAACGAGAACTTTTAAACGTTGAGGCGTTAAGCGTACACCTCGTTGCTCGCAAAGTTGTTGTGCTTGAAGCAACAGTTGTGCTTGGTTTGCCATATAACCTCAAATAACAGCGGTAGGACCTCTAGTTTACCACAGCTAACAATAAAGGTATCTCTGAACGAAAAGTTCCTGATTGGAAGATGACGCTTTTTTGTGCTTCTGGTCACAAATTATTATCGCGAGTTACATGTATATAGCGTCCCCCTTTCGAGTTTTCTTTACCCCTCATAGTCGATTTCACTGAAATCATCGAGTAGATGCTCTGTCTATGAGCAATTATGAGAGATAAGAAGATGTACAGCTTTTATTGAATAAGTACGCTTTTTTATGAACGCTCAGTGAGTGCGCTTAAATGGTTTTCTTTAAGTTGTTGATTTATAAGTGTTTGGTCGGCTGTGCAGCTTTTGGGGTATTATGCTTAAAGAGCTGTAAAAGCTGTACGTGATATTTTTTATTGTTTAATTTCAATTGACTAGATAAGAATTAAAAATAACACCATGTTCTTTTATCTTAGCTAAATAGATCTGATAAATAAGGTTTGATGATCAAGCTTTGCAACCTGAGTGTGGAAAGCTATTGTTTCGTTGTACAGTAAAATGGCTAATGTTTCGCTTTAAGCTGATCTTGTTGTGCGCTTCCTCTTGCTGCTTTTCTTAACTTGTTGATTTTTATTGCTTATAAGTCCTGTGCAGCTTTTGGGCTATTATGTTCCAAAAGCTAATTTTGCTGTACATGACTAGGTGATGTTTTGTTTTTACTTTATTTTATTTGTTTCTTAACAGTGAGTTATGAGTTATTTTGATTGGCTTGCCATGTTGCTTTTGATTTTTTGATTTTTTGATTTTTTGATTTTTTGATTTTTTGATTTTTTGATTTTTTGATTTTTTGATTTTTTGATTTTTTGATTTTTTGAGTTTGCTGTGAGTGCTATTAGATAGGCCCTGATAAGGTGCAAATAAATCCAATTGGGAAACACCAATGAATAAGGTAGAATTCGTGGTCATTTTTCACTCTTAGTCTCTATATAGAGTGAAAACGTAATAATGGTGATTAACGAGGTAATCTAATGCCAAACAGTGCTGTTGCGAGTTGCGACGATTTACAAACAGAACTTACACGCCAGGAGGAGTTTCCTTCTTGTCGTTTCTCTGTCGCGCCTATGCTCGATTGGACTGACTTTTAGATTATCTCTAGCTTCTCAGTGATTAAGGGGTACTATAGGGGGACGGCTATAGTATTTTAGATAAAATATTTGATTTGACTCCCTCCCCATTTAAGTATAAAAACAGTTGCTCCTGTTAATTGTTTGTGATTTAGTATGAATTAAATTCAATTCAGCGAAATTCTAGGCTATTCTAGATATAAAACTTGTACAATACTTGTTCGGAACGGTACAATCACTGCCCAAATTTTTAGGCTTTTTGGTGAAGTGAAAAAATGGAAGATGAATTAAATTTCCTGTACCAGCGTGTATTTAAAGTTGCTAAGCATTTCTTAGATCAATCAAAACTATTTACTGTACAAGAGCTTAGTCAGCATAACGAACCAACTTACGAACAGTTTGCTGAATATGCGAACCTTATGGCTTCCACCATCGGGGCGATTGCTGAAGCTGGCGGTTGGGATGAAGAGCGAATTTCTCTTAATGCTCGTCAAGCCGCGCTACTGATGGAAAAAATGGCTTTATGCATTGCTAATCATGACCAAGATGGTCTAAAAGCTGCAGAGCATGATCTTGAAAAAATGAGTTTTGTTTAACGTCATCTATCGTTGCGCATCAAAAAAAGGGTATTAATATGAAAAATTGTAATGAGCTTTTAATTAGAAGGCTTATGAAAGAAGCACACTCTTACTTGGATAAGATGGAATCTCTACTTTCTTCTGTAGATAATCGACTAGCAGAAGATGCAAAAAAAGCCGCATAACAAAAAAAGGACTCATACTTGAGTCCTTTTTTGTGTCAAAAAGGTATAATTTAGCTATCACATCCGTTGCCCTGTCCAAACAACTTTCCCTATTACTTCAAAATCTTCAGCTTGAACATCTTTTTTACTAAGCTCCCACGGTTCGTAAGTACCATTATCGCTAACGACTTTTAATCCAGCTTTGGAGTATTGAAGGCGTTTTACCATTAAACGACTATCAAATCGAAATACATAGATTCCATCATCAGTAAATTCTTCGACTTTGTGTACCATCATAACACCGCCATGTTTCAACGTAGGGTGCATACTGTCACCTTTAATAGGCATTAAAAGTACACTATTTGGGGTTACGCCAATTTCTTTACGTAGATAGCCTTCACTGAAAATTATCGCAGATGACAGATCTTCTCTTTCAACGAGAACGCCATGACCAGCACTGACTTCTACTTCATAAAATGGTAATTCAACGTAGCCGTTAGGTGTTGCCATACTGCTATTTTGTGATATCTGTCGCGCTTTAATGAAAATGTCTTCAGGGATATGATCGCGGTGTTTCCAGTTTGAGATCGTCTTTGGGGATTTACCAAGAACCCTTGCTAGGTCTACGTTCTTAGCTGTATTTGTAAGTTGCTTTAACTCTCTTAGTTGTTCCTCAAAACTTCCCATGAGTCATTCTCCGTGTATATTTGGGGTTGCTTTACCTTTAAACTTCCCTAATAATTCCCCGTGTCGATTTTGAGGACTATTTAGGGTTGTTTGAGTTGCTCTAAATGTCCTTAAGTGTACTACATGGAGGATTTATGAATACACAATTTGCACTGCTTGCGCGTTACGGAACTCCCACTATTGAGCTGAAAGAGGTCTGTAAGGAATTTTTTGGCATTACACCTAAGACTGCTGAACAAAAAGCAAAGGCGTGTGATTTCCCCGTTCCTACCTTCAAATTGCGCGACTCAGAGCGCAGTCCCTCCCTAATCAAAATCGAAGATTTGGCGGCTTATATCGACCAGCGATATGAGCAAGCTAAAGCCGAATGGCAATCAGTGAATGCGTAAGGGGTTAATTATGAAAAAGACAGCTAAAGAACATTTCAAAACTATGTATAAGGCGGTTCGGCTAAACCGTATTCCTTCATCGATTGCACGTGCATCGTTAGATGCGAGTGAGGATTTTGGTCGTGTGTTTGCTGTTGAACTCGCGTGCGCTGCAAGAGAAGCCACTGACCCATGCTTTCAACAGCGTCTGCAGGATAGGCTTGCTCATTTCAAGTGTACTGGTGAGTTGGTTCCTAAGCACGCGAGGGTGTAGCCATGCCAGCCAAAGACTATGAATTCCCAAATGAAAAGCAGTGCTTAATCGGTTTGAAGAATATCAGCAAGATTCGCGGCGAAATGAAGCGAATCAAAGCTAAGAGAGACCGCAAGAAAATCCACACATTAGACCGTATTCGAATTAGAGCAAATCAACTGCAAGCAAGGGTTGTCCAGTAGTGAAAACATATAACCAAAACACAAAAAACTCTCTCAAAGCTTTGCCGCCATCTCTCCGTGTTGAGCTAGCGCAATACGTGGTTAAAAACCAACGTACAAATCCAGAGTTATGCGTGGTCACTGAGCAACGAGCTGATTATGGGTTACTAACGCCACGAGAGCAGGTGTTTGATTTTGCTAACCAAGTTAGGGCGCAATTCAAATTACCTGCGGATATTAAAACCTATCTTGATAAAGCTTCTGCTGCCCGCTTTCGTAAATACGGTTTTAAACGTGCAATTTCGTTTATTGAGTCTCGCGCTAAGGCTGCACATGCGGCCTTGGCGGTTTTACCTGAACCGTTTTGGTGTGTGAATACCGAGTATAAATGTGCGCGTCTTGCTGATGAGTTAGCAGGGCGCGCACGTATGCACTTGGATCTCGCAGTTAAAAAGGGGTTAAGCCCGCTTGATACGTTGCGTGAAATTAATGAGTTCACGGGGCTAGCCCTGTGGATGCCTCAGTTTGAGCCGAGCGAAGGGTGCGACGAAGAGGTTTATTTCAGCATTATTGTCAGAGCTATTGATGATTCAGTATGGAAACGGAGTATTCAAAAGCAAGTGGTTGCTGCATTTGAAAATGCCCGTCGAGCGGCGGGGATGGTCTCGGATAACACAAGTCCTTATGCCTCATATTCTGCTTGTCAGTGGTTGAAGGGACGCCAAGAAAAACAGCGTGAATGGCTTGAAATGATGGCGATTGAAAATGAAGACGGTGAGCAATTTAGCATGACTGATATTCATGATGCGTCAGTAGCAAACCCAGAAAACCGCCGTAACGAGTTAATGACCCGTATCGCTGGGTGTCAGGAATATGCAGACGAGCAAGATCATGTTGCAGTCTTTGTGACTATGACAGCAGCAGGTAAATACCATCGTTTGAAAAAGCGCGGCAAGTATTGGGTTGAAAACCCCAACTGGAACGGTCAGGGCACACAAGCGGCGCATGATTGGCTGTCTCTGTCTTGGCAGCGATTTCGTGGTGCTTCCGATAGAACAACGAAGACCCGAGAGCGCCTCACCTATTACGGGATGCGTGTTGTTGAGCCTCATATTGATGGTACTCCGCACTGGCACGCTGTCTTTTTTATGCCGTTTGAGCAAGTGTCACAGTTCACTGCCCTGATTCAGTTTTACCAGTTCCAACGTGACCGTGACGAACTGTTTTTTGATGATGGCAAGCCAAAAGCTAAGGCAATGCAAGCTCGTGTCAAAGTTGATGTTATTGACCGTAGCCAAGGTGATGCCGTGGCCTATATCGCGAAATATATCTCAAAGAATATTGATGGCTACGGCCTAGATGGCCTGTCAGATTTGGACTCTAAAAAGACCAAATTACTTGAAGTTGTTAACAACGTGACAGCGTGGGCGCGCTGTTTCAACTTTCGTCAATTCCAATTCCAGAAAACACCAAGCGTCACCGTGTGGCGAGAGCTACGTCGAATTGAAGGCGAACAGGAATACTCCCTGTTTGAGAGAGCCCGAAGAGCGGCTGACTTTGGTTTTTTCTCTGCGTATTTCGATTATATGGGCGGGCACAGAGTAAGTCAGCGTGAGCGTCCTATCACGTTATACAAAGAACCAACCGAAAACCGCTACGGTGAACCGACAGAGAAAGTCACTGGTGTTACTGGTGTTGGTATCACCGTTTTTACTCATGAGCATGAGTGGAAGATGGTCAAGCTGGATGCACCGCAGTCAGATGCGGGTGCTCTTGCTCTTTTAGGGGATGGGCATCCCCGTCCTTGGACTTGTGTCAATAACTGTACGCAAGGCAAACCACTAACGAAACAAGAGCGAATAGTCTCAAAATTCTTTCTTCACTTGGAGTTAGACAGAGGCCATGTCGAGTTATTTAGCACATAGGGTGAAAACAGTGTCAGCAGAATCGTTACAGAAAGCATCAGCAGAAATTACAAAAACTATCAGTGAGGCGGGCGAGTCATTTACTAATTCATTGATGGGTAAATCGTTCAAACCGTTGGTTAGTGCATTGCTTCGATATATCAAAATCACTAATCAGCGACTAACCAAACTAGAAGGGAATGCGAATGGACAATGAAACCGAAATCTTAGGGTATGTGGTGTGCCGTACTTGCTTAAACCCTAAATCTATTAAGCAAGGCAAAGGGAAACGAGCTGCTTTTGTTCATGGTCGTTGTGAATGTGGCCCTGATACCCGTACAGGCAAAGCAGCGCAAGTGGAAATGAAAGCATTTAAACCACTTGAAGAAGTGCAATCCGAAATTGAAGTGCTGAAAACGCCGAAATCGGAAGTCAATCAGGTTGTAAACGAAGTGGTATCTAAGCCAAATCAGGATACCGAATCAAAGCAAATGGGAACCGTTGCCTGTGTGGGTATAGGTGCGGTTATGGGGCTTGTGTTTGGCGGTTTAGTGAAAACATTAAAAATGGTGGCTTAAATGGAAAATGAACTTGAAGTAAATGAAATCGAAGTAAATGAAGATGCACATACAACGGAAGAAGAGGCGGCACTTCTTCAGCAACTCGGTGATGAACAAGATTTTGACCCAAGCACGGCAGATATTAAAGCTGCGGACAACTCGCTCGCATTAGCGCAAGGTGCGGCTTCTGTCATGGCTGTGCTTGGTGTGTCTGAGCAATTGCTTAAACAGTTCGGCCATAAAGATTTTGCGTTTGATTCATCGCAGGCCGAAAACGTAGCAAGTACAACCGCGCCCTTGTTTGTGAAATATGGTGGCGAACTGCCGCCGTGGTTAGCGCAGTACAAAGAGGAATTCTCTTTCGTTGTTGCGGCGGGGGCTTTGGGTTTCTCATCGTTCCAGCAAATTAGAATGTTAAAAGTTTCTGATGCCGCTAAGGATGTGACTCCTAGTGAGGATGAATCTGATGCTGTTACGAACGAATAATGCTGATTTCTATTTGTTGGATGGACGCCCTGCGCATTGTGATGGGCGATTAGTTATGTTGTTGAAGCAAAATGAGTTAAACGACATTATCGCAACAAAGTTAACAGAGGCGGAGGCATTGCAGCTAATTAGTGAGGCTGTTCCGTTTCAATGTGGCGTTGATTCTGTTGTGCCTTTGAAGGGGGAATTAAATGCAGCCAATTAACCCAAATAATGCCCTTAAGAATGGTCACGTATTTGCGGTTGGTATGAGTGGCAGTGGTAAAACCTCTGCCGCTAAAAAACTATTCATCAAATCTACCGACCAAGTGGCAATGTTTGACCCAATGGGGGATTACACTGGCAAGCTTGCAGGGCGAGTGGTGCGCGGTTATTCCAATATCAAAGAGTTCGCCGCGGCATTGATTGCGGGGCGCAAAACAAAGCAAGGTTTTAAGATTGCTTATCAGCCAACTCATGAAACCACATCTAAAGACTTTGATAAATTTTGTCAGGTTGTTTGGGCAATGGGAAATGGAAAACATACCAAACCATTAATGATTATTTGTGAAGAAGTGGCAGAGCACAGTGAAAACGCGGGTAAGGCTGTAGGCTATCACGGGAAAATATTGCGCTTAGGACGTAAGTTTAATTTGCATACTATCAACCTGTTTCAGCGTGGTCAGGAGGTATCGAAAACCATTATAGATAACTGCCAACGTGCTTGTGTGATGATGCAAAAGACCAAAGCAAGCGCAATGTATTTGGAAAAAATGACCGGAATCCCTGCTAGCGATATAGATAAACTCAATCCGCTTGAGTACCTGCTACAAGATGGGAAGGCGTTTAAAAAGGGAGTGATTCGATGGTGATTTGTGACTTGAGTCAAATTTAAACCAAACCTAAACCGAATAAGTATTAGGTTAGAAACCAAATAAATTTCATTAAATAGGCACTCCTAAGGCGAGTGCCTTTTTTATTGGAGTTATTTAAATGGGTTTTAAACCAAAACAATTATTTGTTATCGCATGTGTTTCAGCGCTCGTTGCTGCTGGCGTTGTTTGGTCATCAAATAACGTTGACGCCGTTGAAAACGTTTTAGATTAAGGGCGGATATATGGAATTAGTATCTTCTAAGTTCGCCCCTAAAGCGAAAGAGCTTGACCCTATTGAGGGTGTTGGTTGGGGAAACCGTTGCTCGTTACGTTTGCCAGCGGGTCCTACTTATCATTCGATTGAGTTGGTAACTGATATTACTGACCCAAAAGATATTGAGCGTATTGAAGTTGTTTTCAATGGCTCGCCTATTTACAACATTTCAGCTGAAACACTGATTAAAGTGAACAAGCACCGCAAGTCATATGCTGTAGATGGGCGCTATGTCATTCCTTTTGGTGATGACTCTTTACGTACCAAAATTGGTGTTCGACAAAGCGACCTTGTCACCCTGCCGAATGAGATTTGGTTCATCTATATCTCGCTAAAATCGAAGTCAGCAACGACCCCGTCTATTCGCGCTCGCGCTCATGTGTTACCTGCACAAAGTGAACGTTATTACTTACCTCGTATGTATGAACTGAGTTGGTTTGCTGCGGCAGCTGGTCGCACGCCGTTTGATTTTGCAGAGAAATCACCGTTTATCTTTTTGAAGCGTGTTCACTTCAAAGATGACTCAGTGCAGCGTGTGCGCTTGCTTCGAGATGACCTCGAAGAAATAAACGTGCGCAAAGAAGATAACGCGTTTGATTTGGCATCAAGTGGCCAAGAGCAAAATCCAAAGTGGTTTAGCTTGGACTTTTGCCGCACAGGTTTTGGTGCTGATGGCATGTTACCTACCTCTGCCACTCGACAACTTCAATTTGAACTAGATAAAACGGAAACGGGATCTGTTCCAGTCATTATCGAATCTATTGAGCAGGTCAAACTACTCCCATCAGGTGAATAAGGGGACTTATGTTTGATGATTTAGGTGAGGCGCTGGGAGGTGCTTGGGATTCGGTTGTTAGTGGCGTTGGTGACGTTCTTGAGTTGCAAGGCAAGGCGGAAGCAAACAAGACGGCGTCAGCTGCGCCAGAGCTGAACCGAAAAACGAATCAAGCGGTGCAATCGAATGGGCAACCACTACCAACAACACAGCCAGGGCAATTTGTGATTAATGGGCGTCATTTCATGATGGCGGGTGGTTTGATGGGTGCAATAGTTCTGATTGTTTTGCTTAAGGGGGATTGATATGCCGTTGATTCCTCTTTTCATGGTGTTAGGTGGTAGCGGTCTTTTTGCTGCGGGTTTCTGGGCTGGCGGTGGTGTAAGCAAAATGACGAAAGTGATTTTTATGTTGGCGCTTGCCATGTACCTCTATTCGAATTACGGGGGTAAGCATTGATGCTTGGTTCGCTAACTAGCCTAACGGGTGGTGGTGGCTTGAAAGGCGGCTCATCGGGCCCCGCTACTGCGACGAGTACGGTAACCCATAGCACTAAGACTACGAATGAAAGTGGTTTTAAAGGTGGTGAGTTAAACATGGGCAGTAAGAACGGTATCCCTACATGGGCGTTATTACTTGGTGGTGTGGCTGTTCTTTGGATTTTGAGTAACAAAGGTAAGTAAAACATGATTTCGGTGTGTACGTGGGATGAGGCGCAGGAAAAGTTACACCTTGCGCTGGCTGGATACTTTGATGAAGCAAAGGCAGAAGTAGCAGCAGGACGGGAGGCGGTTTTCCGCGTAGGCACAGATTCTTTTGCTTGCATTCGTTTTGAACAGTTTACCGATACGAATGAAATAGAAATGGTCGTAGTCGGCTTTGCGGGGAATGTCAGTTGCACTGATGCACTGTTTGAGTACGGACGGAGTCGCAATTGTCATTCTGTGCGAATGCATACCTATAGAACAGGCTTGCAATGGGTTTTAAATCGCATGGGGATGCCTTTCTTCTTAGATGGTAAGGACGAAGACGACCGTTTAGTCATAAGGGCTATTTATGGGCGGTAGTAGTCGCAGTAGTAATAAAACAAAGAACGTAACTAATACAACCACCACGACACATAACACGTCAGGTACAGCAGGTGTTTCAGGTGATAACACTGGGGTTGTTTTATCTGGTGTATCTAACTCCTCTGTCAATGTTTCTCTGACTGACCACGGTGCGGTAACCAAAGCGGGGGAACTTGCTGAACTGGCATTAACCTCCAACGCGGAGGTTTCAAAAAGTGCTCTCGATAAGACAGCAGAAGTAAGTAAGAACGCTATCAAGAGTGTGAGTGATAGTAATCATGAAAACTTACAGGTATTGGCAGGGATGAGCGGTCAACAGGCTAAACAAAATTCAGCCAATCTTGAAGCGCTGCGGGAGTTAGCACAGGCCAAGTCTGATGGCGGTCAGGTGCAAACATCCAGTCAAATGGTCAAAGTTGTTTTTGCAGTGGCTCTGGCTGCGGTCGCGGTCGTGTATTTAGGGGGTAAAGGAACGTGAGTTTGAACCAATATTTGCAACCATCTCAGCGTGTTGAGTTTCATTTGATTGGTGAGTTTCTTCATGTCGAAGCTTGTCCTGATGTGGTTCTGATTGAAACGATGCGGGGGCAATATCGCTTAAAACAAGGTGCGCAGGTTCGCGCAGAAAATCTGAGCGGGAAAGTTACCGTGACGAATTTAAGTGATAAGGCGGGAGCGGTTGAGATTGTTAGCGGCTCTGGCTCGTATTCCCCTCCCACTGAAGGGCGCGCAGTTAGAGTGTCGCAGATGCCCGCGGTTGAGGTATCACAGATGCCTGCCGTTCAGGTGTCGCAGGTGCCTGCAATTGAGGTGTCACAAATGCCTGCTGTTCAGGTATCGCAGATACCCGCAATTGAAGTGTCACAGATGCCTGCGGTTCAAGTTTCGCATTTGCCAGCAGTGGAAGTGAAAGTAGGGCAAGTTATCCCTGTAACCACGGTGACGGCTGAGCGGCTGATTAGCAATGTGTTAACCCTTGTTGATGGAAAGGCCACACAAGCATCACGCTCTGCACGCTCTCAAGTGATGGTGAAAGCGGCAAAAGAGAATAAAGGTATTGTTTTACTTGGTTCTTATGAGCTTGAAGCGTCTGAAAAAATCACGTTACCAACGACAGCGGCGTTAAGTTTTACAGGCGTTGATGGTGACAAAATTCAATTAATTGAAATGGTGAAATAGTGAGTATTTTACAGTCATTACCTGCTGGTAGCTCTCGGAACAAAATTGAACATTTAGCTAAGGCTATGGATGAATACATCGCTGAAAATGGTGGTGATAGCGATGGTGACAATGGTCATGGTGGTGAGGTTTTTAAGGCTGAAAAGTTGGAAATCTTATCGCTTCGTCTTCCTCTTCAGTGCGCCAGTAATTTAGAGAATGGCAAGATTAAGCTTTATATGAATCGTGGTCGTCAAGAAATGCTGTTTTATGGTGATTTTTTTGAAAGTGAATTCGGTGAATTAACGTTCGATAAAATGCCATCAAATGTTCGCCGTGTTTGTGGGCGCTTTGATATTTTCGGGTTAAACGTTGATTACGATTCGATGAATGAATCAAATAAGGTCGAAGGTACGCCAGCATTCTGCATAAACGACCCAATGGGTGATTATATCATTCCTATTCATACCTCAAAGTTTGCAGATACTAATTTCAGTGTGTCTGCAATTGGTAGCTTTCCCTTTGAATCAGACATTCTGCCTAATTTGGTGTTTGGTTTTTATCAAGATGAACATGGCTTTCAGCCTGCCCCTAAAGACTTTCAGTCAGCCGATGTAACGCTACGCGGTAATCTTGTTATTGATTATGTGCGTTATGCGGGGGGCGAGAATGATGGTGGTCGACATATGAGTTGGAATGAAGATGAATTACCGAACCGCCCTTATTAGCTGCGCAATTATTGGTTGTTTTCTCACGTTTAAATTGAAAAAGGACGCGGTCAGTATGACTAAATCAGGGCAAGGTGGTGCGGTGGGGATTCGTAATAAGAACCCGCTTAATATTGAGTATAACGAGCGTAATAACTGGAAAGGTCAAACAGGGCGTAACGGGCGTTTTTGTACTTTTAGCCATAATAAGTGGGGCTTTCGTGCTGGTGCTCGGGTGCTGAAAAGTTACCGAAATCGTAAGGTTCGCACCATTACAGATATTGTTAATACATTTGCGCCACCAAATGAAAATGATTCGGAACGCTATGTCAGCCTTGTTTGTCAGTGGGCTGGTTTACCTCCAAGCCATGTAGTAGACACAAATAATGACCGTGAAATGGCCTCGGTATTGCGTGCAATGGCTCGTATGGAAGTTGGTATTGAATTTCCACTTAGTGATGTGATGGCTGGTATCGCATTAGCGTGAGTAAGGGGCTGTGATGTTTGAACATCAGGCCGTGCAGGCTTTAAGCAAAGAACCTAAAAAAGTGAAGAAAGTAAAAGCCCCTGAACCCAATCTTTGGGCTGGAGTAGCTGCAAAAATTACAGTTACAGTCATTGGTGGTGTAGCGGCTGCTTACACCATCAAATATCTGAAAAAGAGTAAGTTACTATGAAAGATTTTCTAAAGGATATTTTGAACATTGATGTAGACCAACCATCGACTAAAAAAGGTATCGCGTTACTTGGTGCTGGTGTGGCGCTTGCTGTTGGTCACCCTGAGTTACTAACGGCAACCGTCACTGATGCGGGTGTGAGCTATGGTGGTTTAATTGGTACAGCTGTTCCTGTTGTGCTTGGTGTATGGGAAACCTTGAGAAATGAGTTCAAGTGATATGGTTGAGGTGTTGCAATACTTTACTTCAATGGGCTTACCGCCCTCAATGCTGGTTATTATCGCTATCTTTTGGAGGCATAATAATCGTCTCATTCGACTGGAAACAAAGGTGTTAGGATAAGATTTTCAATATTATGTTGTTTCATGATATGCATCTCATAACTGTGCAACTTTGTGGGTTTAATATGATTGCCTGTTTTATAGCTATTAATTAGAGGTAAGCATGGCTTTATATTTTATTACTTATGACTTAAGGAAATCACGAGATTATCAAAAGTTGTATACAGAGCTGAAGGAATATAATGCAGTTCGAATTTTAGAGTCTACTTGGTGTTTTAAGCGTGATAATACATCACCATCACGGTTGCGAGATCATTTTAAAAGCATTATTGATGGTGATGATGCGATTATGGTGTCAGAGGTTACTAATTGGGCATCGATAAATACGGATGGTAACCCTAACCAGTTGAAATGAAATGTATAAGCTCGCTTTTAGCGAGCTTTATTTTTTTGTTTGTTGTGTAGTTTATGTGGTAATAATTGAGTGTAGACTTGCCATAAAATATTGATGTTTCTATGCCCAGTTACCTGCGCTACTTCCTCTATCGAATACCCTTTTTCAAACAGCCTACTAGCTCCTTCTCGCCTCATGTCGTGATAGCGCAAGTCTTCAATGCCTAAACTGTTTCTTACTCTTTGAAAGCCTGCTGTGACACTGCGCGGGTTGTAAGGGAAAATCAGTTCGTTTGTTTTGGGCTGGTTCATAGCAATGTCGAACGATTCAGCTAGCAATGGAACAATCATGTGGTTTCCCTCTTTTTTGCGAGGGTCTTTACGGTCACGGACAACAATGGTTTTGTGTTCTTCGTTTAGAT
The DNA here is from genome assembly GCF_024346715.1 of Photobacterium swingsii. Classification (NCBI taxonomy): domain Bacteria; kingdom Pseudomonadati; phylum Pseudomonadota; class Gammaproteobacteria; order Vibrionales; family Vibrionaceae; genus Photobacterium; species Photobacterium swingsii. The sequence continues at coordinate 3,428,631 of NZ_AP024852.1, read as the reverse complement.
CTTCCCAACGGAGTTTGCATACTTCCCCAATTCGCATACAGGTCAAAATGCTGAAATCCAGAATATCTAAGAAAGGTATTCGTGTTTTGCCGTTGGAGCGAAAGTCCTGACGTGCTTTCAGCCCTTCTTTGAGCCTGTCTAGCTCTGTCTCTGTAGGGCGTCGGGTGCGTTTTTGACTTTTACCTACGAGTCCCATATCTATCAGTACAGGGACTGCTTCATCGAAAATTGGATAGTTCGCATTGATATTAAAAACAGGTGTAGCTTTTTTCATTACCGAGCGTAGGTAAGCTATGTCATGGTAAACCGTGGCAGGTTTTGCTCCTGCTGATCTTCTGTTTCGACAGTGTTCTATAAGATCGCTTGTTCTTAATTGGTTGCTGTCAATGTTCGCTATATCGCAATCTCTTAGCATTTGAATGACATAGCGCTTGGTTCGTCCAGTTTTATTCCATAAATCAGCATCATTCATGAAACGGTCAAGCAGTACCCCTAGGGGGACTGAGTTATTAATTTGTACCCCTTTAGATTCTAATTCCAGAACTCGATTTCGCCCAAAAGTGCGAGCTAAATCCTTTTTTCTGAAAGTTTTCGATTCTCGATGTATAATCCGCGAGTTCTTTTTTACGAAAACAGTTGCTTTGTACCGCAGTTCGCCGCTTTTGAGTTGTCGTTTTTCTACCGTGAAAGATGCCATTTGTCCTACTCTGTCGGGGGTACTATGAGGGGTACTGTAGAACGAAATTCAAGCAATTTCAACGATATTACAGGTAATTCGAAATGACATTAAATGTTGATAAACATCAGGAAATTAGCGGCGTTGCTGGTGATTACCCCTCTTGCCGTTTCTCTGTCGCGCCTATGCTCGATTGGACTGACCGCCACTGTCGTTACTTTCACCGCTTGATGAGTGAGCATGCGTTGCTTTATACCGAGATGGTGACAACGGGCGCTATTATTCATGGTAAAGGCGACTTTCTTGCGTACAACGAAGAAGAGCACCCATTAGCGTTACAACTGGGTGGGTCAAACCCTGCGGATTTGGCGCGTTGTGCCCAGCTAGCACAAGAGCGTGGCTATGATGAAATTAACCTGAACGTAGGTTGCCCTTCAGATCGTGTGCAAAACGGTATGTTTGGTGCCTGTTTAATGGGTGAAGCCGATTTGGTTGCGCAGTGTGTCTCTGCAATGCGTGAAGTGGTTGATATCCCGGTTACGGTGAAAACGCGCATCGGTATTGATGAGCAAGACTCTTATGAGTTTTTGACTCAATTTATTTCGACAGTGTCTGAGAAAAGCGGCTGTGATGATTTCACTATTCATGCTCGCAAAGCATGGCTGAAGGGATTAAGCCCGAAAGAAAACCGTGAAATCCCACCACTAGATTACCCGCGTGTTTACCAATTAAAACGTGATTTCCCGCATCTAAAGATGGCCATTAATGGTGGTATTAAGACGTTTGAAGAGATGGACGAACACTTGAAACATCTGGATGGCGTCATGGTGGGCCGCGAGGCTTACCAAAACCCTTACATGATGGCGCAAGTGGATCAGCGTCTCTTTGGTAGCACGAAACCTATTATCAAGCAGCGTGAGCTGGTTGAAGCTATGTTCCCATATATAGAGCGCCAACTTGCCAACGGTTCATACCTTGGTCATATCTCTCGCCATATGTTGGGCTTATTCCAAGGTTTACCGGGTGCGCGTCAGTGGCGTCGTCATATCAGTGAAAATGCCCATAAGCCGGGTGCAGGCATTGAAGTACTGCAACAAGCGGTAGCAAAAATTCCAGCGGAATTAGACGTGTAGTTGATTTAACCAATTTGTTGGTGAAATTGACCACGTGGATAAAGAGCGATAGGCGAAAAGCCATCGCTCTTTTTTTGTTTTTGAGTTTAACTTTCTGATTATACGTGTTTTATTTAATTGGCTAGAAAGTGGCGCAGTTTGTGCGGTCTATATATTAGGTTCTAAATGAATCACGTTGTGATTAAGCAGGCGTTGCACAGAAAAGCGGTTGTAGATTGTCTGCTAAGCCAGAATTCAGAGGGGGATGTATGGTCGAGATTTTATTCCTATTCACATTTGCGATGGTGCTTATCTTTACTGGTATCAGTATGTTAGGGATGTTCTTAGCGGTGGCGGCTGGCTTTGCTGTGATGGCTGTCATTGGTATGTTAGGCGTAATGTTTAAGTTGTTACCTTGGCTTATTGTTATAGCCCTAGGTGTCTGGTTTTATCGTGAGCACAAAGCGGATAAAGCACACCGTAATCGTATGAATTACTGAGGTTAAGATTGAGTTTTTACTCAATCTGAAACTTACGTCAGGAGAGTGTTATTTTTTGTATAAAAGACATTGTTTAACAAATCAGATGGGGTCATTTTGTATAGCATCTGGTATAGTCTCGCCCGAATTTTATACAAATTAAGAGCGGAGACTCTGCATGAATAAATTTACTCTTACAGCAGCGGCCGCTGCTGTCGCATTTGCAGCAGCAATGCCAGCACAAGCAGCTACCCTTCTTGGTGTAAAAGTAGGTGCTGATGCATGGTTTACTGGCGGTAAAACAGAAGTCGCTTCAAACTCTGTAGACGCAGAAGACAAAACAATGGGCACATTCCACATTGCGTTTGAACACTTTATCCCACTAGTACCAAACGCACGTATCCGTTACAGCGATGTTGATAACGGCACTATTTCGTTTAACCAGATTGATTACACTGCTTACTACGAAATTCTAGATAACGACGCTGTTGCGCTGGATCTAGGTGTGGTGATGTCTAAGTTCAATGCTGGTGAATTTGCAGGGAAATCATTCAGTGAATGGCAACCAGCGGTTTACGGTGCAGGTGAAATCGGCATCCCAATGACACCAGTATCTGCGTTTGGTGATCTGACTTACGGTACGTACGACGATACGAAAACGGTTGATGCACAAATTGGTGTTAAGTGGACTATCCCTCTAGTGGTTGATCTAAACCTTCGTGCAGGTTACCGCGTGATGGATCATGATTTTGCATTCATTAACGGCTACAACTCTGTAAAAGTGAAGAATGACGGTTGGTTCCTAGGTGTAGAAGTCGACATCTAATCGTGACACTTACTTTGTAAGATGTGCAAAAAGCCTTAGGGGCAGCTCCCCATGAATTGAAAGCCACGATTATCGTGGCTTTTTTGTTGCCTGTTTACTCAGTTTTGTACCATTTTTAATAGATGACTGAGTTATCAGGAAGTGGGCTAATGACATTAACGGAACTGCAAGGGTTGTATGCACGCAGCGATTTAGTCGAAGCCGTGGTAGAGCCATCAATCCAAGAAGATGGCTGGATTGTCGAGTTTCGCCATCGTCGAGGTGGCTTTGTCCCTTTGACGGACGGTGCGGGAAGTGAGCAATGCTACCAAGATGTTGATACTGCAAGTGAGCGGGCGTTTGAAGTCGGATTTCACCAAGTTCGAATTGCCGATAGCTTCTAAATCGTAACCTTTCTCTGATGTGAGTCGGAAAATTCTTGCGCACCTTATCCTTACTAAAAGTTATAAAACATTCTTATCTATTCTTTCTTGTTATTTCATTGAGTGGCTAATCTAACCTTACGCAATGTATAGGGAACGTCGTGTCATGGTACTCAAGGAACTCTCGGCCTTAGCCAGCCCACTCAATGATCAACAAATAGATCAACTTCAACAGGCTACATCAGAACTGTCACCTCAGCAGATGGCATGGATCAGTGGTTACTTTTGGGGGTTAAGCCAAACGCAACCCACAGCTCAAACACAAACTGCAAGTCAGTCTATTGCTGCAGTGGCAACACAACCTGCTGGTAAGTTAACGATTATCTATGCTTCGCAGACTGGCAATGCGAAAGGGCTTGCTGAAGCCTTACATGCAGAAGCGGATGCTGCAGGCATGCGTGCTGAGATCTTTTCTGCGGGTGATTACAAAGGTAAACACTTAACGAAAGCCACCCACCTCATTATTGTTGCTTCGACGCATGGCGAAGGTGAAGCACCCGATGATGCGATTGAATTACATGAATTTTTACAGTCGAAGAAAGCACCAAACTTATCACATTTAAAATATGCAGTGATTGGGTTAGGGGATTCTAGTTATGAATTCTTTTGTCAAACAGCCAAAGACTTTGATGGTTATCTCGCGAAGTTGGGCGCAGAGTCGATACTGGATCGTTTAGATTGTGATGTCGATTATGAAGCTGAAGCCGCACAATGGCGCACATCGGCATTAGAAAAAGTGAAGCTAACCTTATCAACAGGTGAAGCCGAGGTAGTGCAACTGCCTGTTAGTCAAAGCCAAGCGGCTGTGTCGGCATACACTAAGCAGCACCCGTTTGAGGCCTCGTTATTAACCAGCCAGAAGATCACTGGGCGTAATTCGGGCAAAGATGTACGTCATATCGAAATTGACCTTGAAGGTTCAGGGTTAAGCTATCAGCCGGGCGATGCACTGGGAGTATGGTACGACAATGACTCTAACCTTGCCGCTAAAATCATTGCGCAAGTTGGATTGGTTGACGATGCACAGATAGAGGTCGACGGTGAATCACTCCCGTTACTACAGGCGTTGATTAAGCATTATGAAATTACCAATGCGAACCCGCAGTTCGTCACTCAATACGCCACCTTGTCAGGCAGTAAAAAACTAGAAAAGCTGGTGGCAGATAAAGACAAGCTACGTACTTATGCGGGCAAGACGCAAATATTAGACGTATTGGCAGAAAAGAAAACCAAGCTCACAGCCGAGCAGTTACAAGGATTACTACGTCGCTTGACCCCTCGTCTCTATTCTATCGCTTCGAGCCAAGAAGAAGTGGGTGAAGAAGTCCACTTAACAGTAGGTGTTGTTGAGTATCAACAAGGTGAAGAAACTCGACAGGGAGGCGCCTCTAGCTTTCTATCGCACCGTCTTGAAGAGGGGGGAAGTGTTCGCGTTTTTGTGGAAGAGAATAAGCATTTTAAACTTCCCGAAAATGATGACACGCCAGTCATTATGGTTGGCCCAGGTACAGGAATTGCCCCTTTCCGTGCCTTTATTCAAGAGCGTGAAAACCGTGACGCGAGTGGAAAGAATTGGCTGTTCTTTGGTGATCGCACTTTCACGGAAGACTTTTTGTATCAAGTCGAGTGGCAGAAGTATTTGAAGGCGGGTGTGATGGATCAAATCGATGTGGCTTTTAGTCGTGATCAAGCTGAGAAAGTTTATGTGCAGCATCGATTGCTCGAGCAAGGGGCGAAGGTGTGGCAATGGCTCCAAGCGGGTGCGCACTTTTATGTGTGTGGTGATGCGAACCAGATGGCAAAAGATGTCCATCAAGCGCTACTCACTATTATTGAACAGCATGGCCAGCAAAGCCGAGAGCAAGCCGAAGATTATTTAACTGAGTTACGTAAGAGTAAGCGTTATCAAAAGGATGTGTACTAATGAGTGAGCAAAAATTAGCAGATAACGAACGCCTTAAACGTGAAAGTAACTTCTTACGTGGCACCATAGTGGAAGATTTGGCAAACCCTGTCACTGGGGCATTTCAAGGCGACAATTTTCAATTGATCCGTTTTCATGGCATGTATCAACAAGATGATCGTGATATTCGAGCCGAACGTGCCAAGCAGAAACTCGAACCCTTGCAAAACGTGATGTTGCGTGCGCGCATGCCTGGCGGTGTGATTACGCCAAGCCAATGGTTAGCGATTGATAAGTTTGCAGCAGAGCATAGCTTGTACGGCAGTATCCGTTTAACGACGCGTCAGACGTTTCAGTTTCATGGGGTACTAAAACCAAACATTAAATTAATGCACCAAACACTGAATAAAATTGGTATCGACTCTATTGCAACTGCGGGTGATGTGAACCGTAATGTGCTGTGTACAACAAACCCTATTGAGTCGGAGTTACATCAGGAAGCCTATGAATGGGCAAAGAAAATCAGTGAACATTTACTCCCCAAGACACGTGCGTATGCGGAAATTTGGCTTGATGGAGAAAAGCTTGAAACGACCGATGAAGAGCCGATTTTAGGGAGTACCTATCTGCCGCGTAAATTTAAAACGACGGTCGTGATCCCGCCGCAAAATGATGTGGATGTGCATGCCAACGATCTAAACTTTGTCGCGATTGCCGATGAAGGGAAATTGGTTGGTTTCAATGTGCTGGTGGGTGGTGGCCTTGCAATGACACACGGTGATAAATCGACTTACCCACGTCGTGCTGATGATTTTGGTTTTATCTCCTTGGAAAATACCCTCGCCGTGGCAGAGGCGGTGGTGACAACTCAACGAGATTGGGGGAACCGCTCGAATCGTAAAAATGCCAAAACCAAGTATACCTTAGACCGAGTCGGATCTGATGTCTTTAAAGCCGAAGTGGAAAAGCGGGCTGGAGTGGCATTTACCGCGAGTCGCCCGTATGAATTTACCGATCGCGGTGATCGTATTGGTTGGGTCGAAGGCATTGATGGTAAATACCATTTAGCCTTGTTTATTGAAAATGGGCGCTTGCTGGATTTTCCTAATAAACCGCTTAAAACGGGTATGTCAGAGATAGCGAAAGTCCATAAAGGCGATTTTCGTATGACAGCAAACCAAAATATTATTGTTGCAGGTGTGCCTGTTGCTGAAAAAGAAAGGATCGAAAAGATCGCTCGTGATCATGGTTTGATTGATGATGGTGTCACCGAGCAGCGTAAAAATTCGATGGCATGTGTGTCGCTGCCGACCTGTCCATTAGCCATGGCAGAAGCTGAGCGTTTTTTACCTGATTTTGTGACTGATATTGAAGGCATTTTAGCTAAACATCAGCTTGGGGAAGAGGAAAACATCATTACTCGCGTGACAGGCTGCCCAAATGGTTGTGGACGCGCCATGCTGGCTGAAATTGGTTTAGTCGGAAAAGCGCCTGGGCGTTACAACTTACACCTTGGCGGTAACCGTAACGGTACCCGAGTACCGAAAATGTACAAAGAAAACATTACTGTTGCTCAAATACTTGCGGACATTGATGAGTTAGTCGGGCGTTGGGCACGCGAACGTGAAGAAAACGAAGGCTTTGGTGATTTTACGGTTCGCGCTGGCATTATTGCACCAGTGCTCGTCTCTAAGAGGGATTTTTATGCCTAATTCAGCGACAGTTGCGCCGACAAAACGTTGGCAATTGCAGGATTTACTGGCTTTAAATAAGGTCGATCAAATTCTTCAATTAGCACAAATTAATGCAGAGCTTGAAGCGTTATCAGCACAAGATCGTGTTCGTTGGGCATTGGATCACCTTCAAGGTGATTTTGCCTTAGCCTCTAGTTTTGGGGTGCAATCAGCAGTGATGTTGCACTTGGTGACCAAGGTAAAAGCCGATATTCCGGTAATAGTGACAGATACTGGGTATTTGTTTCCTGAAACTTACTTGTTTATCGATGAGCTGACAGCGCGTTTATCATTGAATGTTCAGGTTTATCGTTCACCGCTGACCCCTGCGTGGCAGGAAGCGCGTTACGGTAAACTATGGGAGCAGGGGGTTGAAGGCATTAAGCTCTACAACAAACTCAATAAAGTAGAGCCTATGCGTCGTGCTCTCAATGAGCTGCAAGTGGGAACTTGGTTTTCGGGGTTACGTCGAGAACAGTCAAGTACACGGGCGTCTTTACCTGTGCTGGCGATCCAAAATGGGGTCTTTAAATTTTTACCTTTGATAGATTGGACGAATGAGGACGTTGAGGTTTACTTAGCGGATCATGATCTTCCTTACCACCCATTATACGAGCAAGGTTACATGTCGGTGGGTGATGTGCATACTACTCAGAAATGGGAGCCAGGAATGAAAGAAGAAGAGACCCGCTTTTTTGGTTTAAAGCGTGAATGTGGCTTACATGAAGATGATGCTGAGTCTGATGGTTCGGGGATCTAACTCTCGGTATTAATCGTTAACTCTTTTATTTTCAATGCTTACATAACTCTGACAGGGTAGCTTTGGCTACCCTGTATGCTATGCGCGCGAAAAATGAATGTACTGATGTTAACTGGCTGGGTTCCAGATTTTGCCCACGGCTTCCATCAGGCCAGCGCTTGCACCTTGATCCCCCATAAATTGCATGACAATGGGAATGAATTGGCTGACCATGCTTGGATCCATACCGAGTGTTGAAAAGACTTTATTCAAGCTATCTGCATTGGTGATCATGCTACCAAGCCCTGCGGGTAGGGCACCTGTTAACCCTTCAGCACCGGGGATCATATTGGTGAGTTCACTGGCTTGATCGCCTGTGAGTTGTTTGCTCGCAAGAGCTAATAGCGCACCAGCGCCCCCTGTGGCTTGTTCGTTACTGATCCCAAGCTGGCTGGTTAGCATATCGGTCAATGGATTGCTTAGTGCTTCACTGGCGGTTTCAGTTTTTTCGTCACTGCCACCGAACAGATCGGAAAAACTGAAAGCATTAGCGGCGGTACTGAAACTCAGGCAGGCAAGTAGCGCCAACATGGTGCTGAAAAGGTGGCTTTTTGAGGCAAATGACTTCATGGCTTTCTCCTATTTAACCAAGGCTTAGAGCGTCGATGCATTTCACTGGAGGAAATACTCGTATGCTCAGTAACGTAATTAAGCCTAGTGGAGAATGTGGCATTCGTAGCAAATAAATTGGCTAAAAAATGCTATAGCTATAAGAGGGTTACAGGACATATAAAAAACGGCGCAAGCGCGCCGTTTTGTAACTGAAAGTTAGTGGGTAACTTACAGGATATCTAGAAGCTCAACTTCGAATACTAGTGCTGCGTATGGAGGGATAGCTGCACCCGCACCGCGCTCACCGTATGCTAGGTTTTGTGGGATGTATAGTTTCCACTTAGAGCCTACAGGCATCATTTGTAGAGCTTCAACCCAACCAGCGATAACACCAGTTACTGGGAACTCAGCAGGCTGACCGCGAGTTACAGAGCTATCGAATACAGTACCGTCAGTTAGTTGACCGTGGTAGTGAACACGTACTTGTTTGTCTGAAGTTGGGATTTCACCGTTGCCTTCAACAAGCACTTCGAACTGAAGACCAGATTCAGTTACTGTAACTTCTTCGCGTAGTGCGTTATCTTTTAGGAAAGCTTCGCCGTCAGCAGCAGCTGCTTTAGCTTGCTCTGCACGCGCTTCTTCTGCACGAGTGTGTAGATCGCGAAGTGCGTTGTTGATGTCGTCAACTTCGATTTCTGGCATGTCGCCAGTTAGAGAAGTTGCGATACCTTTAGCGATAGCTGCAACGTTAAGGCCTTCAAGACCGCTTTGTGCTAGTTGTTGGCCCATTTGTAGACCAATACCGTAGCTTGCTTTAGTTTCAACTGTATCTAGTTTAACGTCAGACATTTTGTCATCTCTTAATTAGAGTCAATAAAGCAGGCAGGATAACAGTTTCAACCCTTGTGGGTAAACTCTTGTTAAGAATTGTCACCCTTTTTGCGTCGTAGATGTATTCTGCTGTATTCGTGATGGAGAAATAGTTATGGGACAGGCTAGACGCCGTTCAAAGAAAAAGAGCGAATGGACACTGCCAAAGTTGCAGTTTGATCGCGCGGCTCTCTCTGCGATGAAAGAAAAGTGTTTAGAGGCGCTAACCCCACTGCGAGAGCGTTGGTTGGCATTGCCGAAACTACACCGTCGTGCACTTGCTGTATTAGTGCCTGTGGTTATCGTGCTGTGGTTATTGCCGAGTGATCCTGGTGCAACGATAGAACCAGAGGCTGATAGTGTCCGCCGTGAGGTGTCATTAAATTTGGGCAACAATGATTTGCCTCCTGTTGGAGAGCGAGCTGAGCCGGTGTCCCCGCAGCGTATTCAACGTTTAGAACCAATTACTCCTTCGGTGACTGTATCAAACGAGCCGGCGGCAACAAAAGTGGTATCGACGCGTACTAAAGCGCCTGACCTTGAGTGGCAGCGTTACCAAATTCAGCAAGGGCAAACATTGGCGAATATCTTTCGTGAGAAATCACTGCCTTTATCTGATTTGTACGCGGTGGCAGCTATTGAAGGTAAAGATAAACCCTTGAGTAAAATTAAGTCGGGCCAATGGATCCGCTATAAGCAAAATGCGTCTGGCGATCTTGACGCGATTCAGATTGAAACGACCAGTGGTAAATCTGTGATGTACTACCGTTTATCGGATGGTAGTTTTTCTCGAGGTAAGTAGAAAGGTTTTGTATTCCTGATATAGGACGACAGAGGTTATCGATAAAATAACAAAGCCGCATCATGCGGCTTTGTTGCTTGATGAGGAAGTGAAGCTCGATTAACGAGTAATAGTTTTTTCCAATCGCATATCAATGTGCGGAATATCATCTTCTAAGTACATCGCTGAAATTGCCGTAAATCCATATTCTTTATAATATGCTTGCAAATGATCTTGTGCGCCAATGTCTATGGTTTGATCTGGCCATTGTGTTTGTGCTGCGTCCAGTGCCTTCGTTAATAACTGATGACCAAGACCTTTTCCGCGTGCATGACTTGTTGTTAATACTCGGCCTATGCTGACATTATCGTAAGTCGCACCTGCAGGAAGAAGACGCAAATACGCCACTAACTGATCATTATCGTAAGCCAGTAAATGTTGCGTGTCTGGGTGACGGTCATGTTCATCTAATTCGTGGTAAGGGCAATTTTGCTCTACCACAAAGACGTCAACACGAGCTTTTAGCAGATCATACAGTTGGTGAGTTGTCAGTTGTTCAAATGGTAAACAGTGCCATTGCATACGGTATTCTCATCTCTTCAAGAGCGGCTTTTCAAAGCCAGTCATTATTACGAAATAGTGGCGATGCTTTATTTATCATCGCTTTACTCAAATAGTCATTCTTTTTACGTTATTTTTTCAAGCCTTTCTCTTCATCCTGTCGCGCTTTTATGCGGCTGAGGCTAGTGGCTGTGATCCCCAGATAAGAGGCGAGTTGTTTATCGGTGATTTGAACGTCCAGTTGTGCAAAGTTGTTAGCAAATAATCGATAGCGTTCCTCTGGACTATACATCAGCATAAAACGCTCTTTGTTTTCTTTAAAGGTGAGCTGTCGTTCAAGCAAAGCGGTATAAACAGGGTGGCGTTGGGTGCGCCATTGTGTGAGTAAACGAATTGGCAAGGCTAAGATACGGCTGGTGGTCAGCGTTTCAAGCAAAAAGGGGGAATGACCATGCGTGGTTAGCGCTTCGAAGCCGATAATGGTTTCTTGTTCCCAGTAGAATTCTTTACTAAAAGCACGACCTTCTTCTGTTAAGTAACAGGCGTGGCATACTCCCTCAGCTAAAAAGTAAAAGTGTTCCGCGGTTTGACCTTGGTGGATCAAGATATGGCGAGTCGGTAATTCCAGAGGGGTTGCTTGTGCGGTAACGGCTTGAGCCTCTTCATCATTTAACCCAAATTGCCGTAAAAAATGGTGCAGTGCTGCTTTCATGCTGAACTCATTGAGAAGTGAGAATAAAGATAGCATAACAAAAAAAGACCGCCGCAAAAGCGACGGTCTTTATAAGGGGGAAAGGAGATGACTTTATTTTGCCTGTAGATCGATACGGTAAACCGCAAAACCTACCTTGTCTGAACCGACGTTAGTCATCGGGTAGACGCCTTTCTCTTTAATAAACGCAGCCGCTTTGTCTGTTGGTGATGTTTCAAAAGTGACGTTGAGTTTTTTGTCACTTTTCAGTGGTGCAAAGTGCCAGTTGTTATCCGCGCTAGGGATCACTTGACCTTTCTCTTTGCTCACTCGGCTGATGTAATCTGATAGTACAGTACGGTTTTCATCTGGTGATGCAAATGCGACAAACTTCTCACCTGTACCCGCAAACTTACCACTGTATGCGCGGTAGTTATTGGTAGCGATAATGAAGTCCTGTTTTGGATCTACCGGTTTGCCGTTAAAGGTCAACGTTTGAATACGTTCAGCATCAGCATTCACCAGTTTACAGTCACCGTCGTAACGCGCTGGCTGAGAAATGTCGATGGCATAGTTAACGCCATCAATCACATCAAAGTTGTAAGTGCGGAAACCATCCCAATTGATCAGGCCTTGTTGTGCTGTGCTGTTGACATCAATTTGGTTAAATTGTGCCGCTGAACATTCAAGCCATTCTTTGACTTCTTTACCTGTCACTTTCATTGCAACAAGGGTATTTGGGTAGAGGTAAAGATCGGCTGCATTTCGGAATGTTAGCTGACCTGACTCTACTTCAGTAAAGTTTGTTGGATCGTTACCACGGCCGCCTGCTTTAAATGGTGCAGCAGCAGAAAGAACAGGAATACCATCTAGGTCAGGATCACCTTGAATAAAGCGCTCAACATAATCTTTTTGTGCAAGGTTGACGATTTGCACTGTTGGATCGTCTTGTACCAAGGCTAGGTAGCTGTACATGACATCGCTAGCTTTACCAATCGGTTGATTGACAAAAGTACGTGTTGCCTTGTGATCGGATTCAACGGCTTTCACCATTTTCTGGTCTGCTTCAACAAGTGCTACGCGTTTTTCTTTATCAAAAATTGGGCGAGCTTCTGTTTTCGCATCACTGACTTCCCAACCTGCATCTTCTTTTTCAAGTACAAGGTCAACGACACCAAGGTGATCACCCCAGCGACCCGGCATAACAGCTGCTACGCCATTGATGGTACCTTTTTCTATATCAGCGCCAGGTACGTTGGCAAAGCTCTTACTTGGGAATACAGCATGTGAGTGACCAAATGCAATGACATCAATATCTTTAACATCGGTGAGGTAGTAAGTAGAGTTTTCAGCTTTTACTTTATACGGATCAGTAGAGATACCTGAGTGAGGAATCGCAACAATGATATCTGCGCCCTCTGCTTTCATTTGTGGTACGTACTTTTCAGCCGTTTGTTTGATATCTAGCGCATCAACACGGCCTTCCAGATTCTTCTTATCCCAAATCATGATCTGTGGTGGAACAAAACCGATATAGCCCACTTTCACTTCGTGCTCAATACCATCGGTATCTTTTAACGTATGTGATTTGATGATGTATGGTGTGAATAGATTTTTGCCTGTTTTTACATCAATAACGTTGGCATTAATGTATGGGAAGTTTGCGCCCGCAATCGAGTTTTTCAAAAACTCTAAACCGTAGTTGAATTCGTGGTTACCTATATTGCCCACTTCGTAGTCTAGCTGGTTCATGGCTTTATAAGCAGGGTGGATTTCACCCATTTTAATGCCTTTGTCAGCCATGTAGTCGCCCATTGGGCTGCCCTGAAGTAAGTCACCGTTATCAACCAATAGGCTATTGGTCACTTCTGCACGTGCTTCTTTTACCAATGTTGCGGTACGCACTAAGCCTGTTTTTAGCGTTGGCTTATCTTTGTAGTAGTCAAAGTCCATCACATTCATGTGAATGTCAGTGGTTTCAAGAATACGTAGCTTGATTGTCTCTGCTGTTGCAGGACCAGCCATTGTCAATAAACCACCTAATACCGCAATAGTTAGAGGCTTGGCAGATAATTTCATGATTTACTCCAAGAAAGTGAGTTAGGAAAAGCCGCGCTAAGGTAACAAAAAATATGTCGAGTGAAAGTTTGATTCTTACTTTAATGTGCTGTAACTCTCACTTTAAGTGCGATAAATGTTATCTCATCAGCAGTTCTTATTTTCGGTCTAGATGACGCCCGTGCTATTTAAGAAAAAAACAGCATAACTTACATCCAAAAGAACTAGGTAAAGAGCCACATCATTCCAATTAGGCACATTTGTCGCCTTTTTTACCCGAATTAGCGGTAATTTATTGTGTGTGTTCTCTCATTTCTGCTTTCCAAGTTTCATGCGAACTTTTTGGAATAAAAAATACAATTTTAGAATTTCAGGTAATATCAAGCTGTGTCTATAGTGCTCTAAATAGGAATTAAAGAGGGCGCAGGCATGGACTACTTGCCAATTTTTGCAGATTTAAAGCACCGACCGTGTGTGGTGGTGGGGGGTGATACTGTCGCATGGCGAAAAACGCAGATGCTGCTCAAAGCAGGAGCGGATGTTCGTGTGGTTGCGCCTGAACTCAATGCCGATTTCCTTTCTGCAGTCGCTAATCTTCAAGTCTCGCATATTGCCACCGAATTCACGCCTGAACTACTGGATGGCATTTTTCTTGCCATCGCTGCAACCGAGCGAAAAGCACTGAATGCATTAGTGTATCAATCTGCAAATCAACGCCAAGTATTAGTCAATGTCGTCGATGACACCCAGCGCTGCAGTTTTATCGTTCCTTCTATTATCGATCGCTCTCCAATTGTGGTTGCGATTTCCTCTTCAGGTAAAGCGCCTGTACTGGCGCGTTTACTCCGCGAAAAGATTGAAGCGCTATTACCGCAACACTTAGGCGCAATGGCGAACATCGCTGGACGTTTTCGTGATCGCCTTAAGCGTACTATTTCTGACTTTGCTACGCGTCGTTTGTTTTGGGAGCAAGCCTTTGACGGGCGTTTCTCGCAACTCGTAGCTGCAGGAAAAGAGCAAGCTGCTGAATTGGAATTGATCCGTTTATCGCAAACTGTGCAGCGACAAGGTGAGGTCTCGCTTATTGGCGCAGGTCCGGGTGACGCGGGATTGCTGACATTACGGGCATTGCAGTTGATGCAACAAGCAGATGTGGTGTTGTACGACTATTTAGTCTCAGATGAAATCATGGATTTAGTCCGCCGTGATGCAGACTTGGTTTGCGTCGGTAAACGCGCGGGCTTTCACAGTGTGCCGCAACAAGAAACCAACCGCTTAATCGTTAAATATGCCCAGCAAGGTAAGCGGGTGGTGCGTTTAAAAGGCGGTGACCCTTTTATGTTTGGTCGCGGGGCTGAAGAGCTTGAAGTCTTGTTTGATGCTGGCATCCCTTTCCAAGTGGTTCCCGGCATTACCGCTGCTGCAGGGGCGACGGCGTATGCCGGGATCCCATTAACCCACCGTGATTACGCGCAAACCGCGATGTTTATTACTGGCCACACTAAATCTGATGATGATCCCCTCGATTGGTCGGTATTGGCACGTGGGAAGCAAACCTTAGTGATTTATATGGGCTTGATGAAATCGAGCCATATTCAGCAACAGCTACTTCAATATGGTCGTCAGCCTGATACTCCTATTGCCATTATTGAGCGCGGTACCCAACAGAATCAGAAAATTTTTAAAGGTCAGTTAAGTGAACTGGCTGAGCTCGCAAAAAATGCGGCGTCACCATCATTAATCGTGGTGGGAGAGGTCGTGACACTATCAGAAAAGCTACGTTGGTTTGGCAATCAGGATATTCAATCAGAGCCACGATCAGTGGTCAGTCTATAGCATGGAGAGAGTGATGGACCCGAAACGATTAACTCATCTCAAGCAGCTTGAAGCGGAGAGTATACATATTATTCGCGAAGTCGCTGCTGAGTTCGATAACCCCGTAATGATGTATTCCATCGGTAAAGATTCATCGGTGATGTTGCATCTGGCGCGTAAAGCGTTTTACCCAGGCAAGATTCCATTTCCTTTGCTGCATGTTGATACCAACTGGAAATTTCGCGAAATGATTGAATTTCGTGATCGCACGGCAAAGAAATACGGTTTTGATCTCTTGGTACATAAAAACCCAGAGGGGTTAGCGATGGGGATCAGCCCTTTTGAGCATGGGTCATCAAAACATACCGATATTATGAAAACTCAAGGATTAAAGCAGGCGTTAGATAAGTATGGTTTTGATGCGGCATTTGGTGGAGCACGCCGTGATGAGGAAAAGTCGCGTGCTAAAGAGCGTGTTTATTCATTCCGCGATAAAAACCACACCTGGGATCCGAAGAATCAGCGCCCTGAATTATGGAAAACTTATAACGGTCAAATTAACAAAGGCGAGAGTATTCGAGTATTCCCATTATCGAATTGGACTGAGCTCGATATTTGGCAATACATCTACCTAGAGAGTATCGAAATTGTGCCTCTGTACTTGTCTGATGTTCGCCCTGTGGTAGAGCGAGATGGCATGTTGATCATGGCTGATGACGATCGGTTGAAGCTCGAACCGGGGGAAAGTATTCAGCAAAAAAGTGTCCGTTTCCGCACGTTAGGCTGCTACCCGCTAACTGGGGCGATTGAATCGCAGGCCGACACGCTGCCAGGGATCATTGAAGAGATGCTGGTCGCGACATCCAGTGAGCGCCAAGGGCGAGCGATTGATCACGACCAATCAGGCTCGATGGAATTGAAAAAGCGTCAGGGTTACTTCTAAGGAAAGAGTGATGAACAGTCTTATTGAACAACAAGTGGCTGAGTTAGGCATTGAAGCCTACCTTGACCAGCACCATAACAAGTCACTACTGCGCTTTTTAACCTGTGGCTCCGTGGATGATGGAAAGAGTACCCTAATTGGGCGTTTGCTCCACGATTCTCACCAGATTTATGAAGATCAATTGGCTGCAATTCATACCGATAGTCAAAAAGTGGGGACGACAGGGGATAAACCAGACCTCGCACTGCTGGTGGATGGGTTGCAGGCAGAGCGTGAGCAAGGGATCACCATCGATGTGGCTTACCGTTATTTCTCGACCAAAAAGCGTAAGTTCATCATTGCTGATACCCCAGGCCATGAACAGTACACCCGTAATATGGCAACAGGGGCATCGACTTGTGATGTTGCTGTGATCCTGATTGATGCGCGTAAAGGGGTCTTGGATCAAACGCGTCGCCATTCTTATATCGCCAGCTTACTGGGTATTCGCCATTTTGTGGTCGCGATTAATAAGATGGACCTTGTGGGGTTCGAGCAAGCACGCTTTGAGTCGATTAAAGAGGATTACCTGGCTTTTGCTAAGAAACTCAATCGTAACATTGATATCCAGTTAGTGCCTTTGTCTGCGCTTGAAGGCGATAACGTGGTGAGCCTTAGCAGTAAAACACCATGGTACAACGGGGACTCTTTACTTACCTTGCTTGAAAATGTCGATTTTGGCCAAGAACGAGAAAGCGAAGCTCTACGTTTCCCCGTGCAATATGTAAATCGTCCTAATCTCGATTTTCGAGGTTTTGCGGGGACGGTTGCAACTGGAGTGATCAAAGCTGGTGATGCGGTGAAAGTCTTGCCATCGGGTAAAGCCTCGGTCGTAGAGCGTATTGTCACTTTTGACGGTGATTTACCAAAAGCTTATCCCGGCCAGGCGGTAACCCTGACATTGGCTGATGAGATTGATATCAGTCGTGGTGACACCATAGTTGCCGCAAATGATGACGTGCCCCTCAGTGATCGTGTGCTAGCCGATATTGTTTGGATGGCAGAAGCGCCCTTAGAGGTAGGTCGTCAGTATGATGTAAAAATAGCCGGAAAGAAAACCGTAGGCTCGGTACAAGCTATTCGTCATCAAGTGGATATTAATAACCTCGATACGTTTTCGACTGACACATTACCGCTCAATGGTATTGGTGTTTGCGAAGTGACATTGACTGAAGCGATAGCGGTAGATGGCTATCAACACAGTACCGATACTGGCGGTTTTATCATTATTGATCGCTTAACCAATGTGACAGTTGGGGCAGGCATGATCCAACAGGCTTTAGCTCAAGATAGTGAAAGCATTGGTGCCGCAAATATCAGTGCGTTTGAGTTGGAATTTAATGCACTGGTACGGAAGCATTTCCCACACTGGGAAGCGAAAGATATCAGTAAACTGGGGTAGCCGATGAACTGGGAACAAGGCATCGTGCTTGCCATGCTAATGGTGATAATTACTTGTTTGCTCACAACGCGGATCAAACCTGCATTTCTGTTTGCAGGTGCTGCGTTTATGGGATACCAAACCAATATGATTGATTTGGCAACTTTAGCCGGTAATTTTACTAATTCGTCATTACTGACTTTGGTATTGCTGATCCTTGTTTCCATCGCTTTAGAAAAAACGCGCTTGATCAGCTGGGTTGGCCAGCAAATTTCACGAGGTGGTCAATCGAGTGTCATTGCTAAACTTGGTCTATCAACCGCGTTTCTCTCTTCTTTTACCAATAATACGGCTGTGGTGGTGTCTTTGATTGGTGCGATAAAACGTAATCAACGCCATGCGCCTTCTAAATTACTGATCCCGCTGTCGTATGCTGCGATATTAGGGGGAACCCTGACTTTAATTGGCACTTCAACCAATCTAATTATCAATAGCTTTGTTGAAGATGCCGGGCTGCCAAGCCTCAATTTCTTTGCGCCAACCTTAATTGGGTTAGCAGTATTGGTCGCAGGTATGCTGATTGTTATACCTCTTAGTTACTTTTTGCCAAGCCATGATGATCATCAGCAAGATGCTTTACCTTACTTTCTTGAAGCTAAAATAGAACCGCTTTCTCCTTTGGCGGGGAAGTCGGTTGCAGAGAATGGTTTGCGTGCTTTGCGACGTTTATTCTTGGCGGAGGTGATCCGTGATGGACAAACTATCGCACCTGTCTGTCCTGACACCAAATTACAGGCGGGCGATCGGTTGTTATTCTGCGGTGATGTGGAAAGTGTGACGACTTTACAAGAGATAGAAGGCTTGCAGTTGTTTGGGCAGCATCACCTTAATGGTCAATCCATGATGGAGGTGATTGTTAGCCATTCGGCAGGGATCCGAGGAAACACATTAAAGAGTGTGAAATTTCGTGAGCGTTTCGATGCTGTTGTGGTTGCCATTCGTCGGGGCCATGAACGTTTAGCGGGTGGTCTCGGGAATATTGAGTTACATGCTGGCGATACGCTGGTGGTAGTGCCAGGCAAAACCTTCCATGCCAATAAGCAGCAATTGAACCGTGAATTTGTTTTGGTCAGTGGACTTGATTCGAGTGCGCGTCTCGACAGCAAGAAAAGTATTGCAGTGCTGTTGGGGTTTATGGCGGTTATTAGTGGCGCATTGATAGGGGGCTTTCCAATCATTAAAGGGTTGGCTGGCTACTTATTACTCCTCGTCGCTGTTGGCATTATTTCTTTTGCTGAGCTTCGCCGTCGCTTCCCGCTGGATATTGTCGTCATTGTTGGTTCTGCCTTGTCATTGGCGCAGTTAATGATATCGAGTGGCTTATCGGAACGTATTGGTGATCTCTTCATGACTGCGCTCAATGGGTGGGGGCTTTATGGGGCTTTAGTTGCTGTGTATTTGTTGACACTTGTTCTTACAGAGTTGGTTACTAACAATGCTGCAGCGGCTTTATCTTTTCCGATTGCCTACAGCCTAGCGGTGAGTTCCGGGGCAGATCCTATGCCTTTTATTATGGCTATCTTATTTGGAGCGAGCGCGAGCTTTATTTCCCCTTATGGCTATCAAACCAACCTTTTGGTTTACACCATAGGGAATTATCAACTTAGAGATTACGTTCGGGTTGGTCTGCCGCTATCAATCGTTTATTCGGTTGTGGTTCTTGGCTTGATCCCCGTGCTATTCCCCTTTTAGCGATAGACAGAATGGAGTCTTACATGTCTACGGATGTGAAAACGAAAGAGTCAGTCAACATAGTGTGGCATCAGCACCATGTCGAGAAGCAGCAGCGTGCTCAACAGAAAAACCAAAAACCTTGTTTGTTATGGTTTACGGGGTTGAGCGGTGCTGGTAAATCAACGGTTGCGGGTGCATTAGAAAATCGATTAGTTGAGTTGGGTTATCACACCTATTTACTTGATGGTGACAATGTTCGGCATGGATTGTGCCGTGACCTTGGCTTTTCAACCCAAGATCGCCGCGAAAATATCCGTCGGATTGGGGAGGTCGCTAACTTAATGGTCGACTCCGGACTCATTGTATTATCGGCATTTATCTCTCCTCACCGTGAAGAGCGTCAAATGGTCAGAGAATTAGTTGGCAAAGATGAGTTTTTTGAAGTTTATGTTGATACTGCATTAGCTGAGTGTGAGAAGCGTGACCCTAAAGGCTTGTATAAAAAAGCACGTGCAGGTGAAATTAGGCAATTCACGGGGATTGATTCAGAGTACCAAGTACCTCTGCAGCCAGAGATCCATTTGAATGCTGGTGAGCAGACAGTGTCAGAATCCGTGGAGTTATGTATTCAAGTTTTGCTGCGCCATAAGATTATTAGTTAACAATCTATAAAGGAGAAAGATTAGGTGAAAGGATTGCTTGAGCCCATTGTTGATATTGCTATAGCGGCAGGTGATGCCATTATGATGCGATATCATCGTCATATCGAAGTACTAGAAAAGGCAGATTTGAGCCCTGTGACTGAAGCGGATCTTGCCGCAAACACGATTATTCTAGAGCAACTGTCACGCCTGACGCCTAATATTCCTATCTTATCAGAAGAGTCTGTTCATACGGATTGGCAGCAACGTCAACATTGGGGATCATTTTGGTTGGTAGATCCTCTCGATGGGACGAAAGAATATATTCGGAGAAACGGTGAGTTTACGGTCAATATTGCGTTGATAGAAAAAGGAGTACCTATTCTATCTGTAGTGCATGCACCAGCATTAGGCAAAACTTGGTTGGCTGATGGTAAAAATGCCTGGCTTCAAACTCAGGGCCGTCGCAATATCATCAAAGTTAGAGCGGCTTCTATACCAACAGTAGTCGGAAGTCGTTCTCATCCTAGTCCTGACTTAGCCGCTTTCTTGGCGCAGTTAGGAGAGCACAAGCTAGTCGAAGTAGGCTCTTCTCTGAAGTTTTGCCTTGTTGCTGAAGGCCGAGCACAGTTTTATCCGCGCTTAGGCCCAACGATGATGTGGGATACTGCAGCGGGTCATTGTGTTGCGACTAGCGCAGGAGCGACAGTGAGTATGCTGGATGGATCAGAGTTGACTTACCATAGACCACATCTGTTAAACGCTTCTTTTATTGTCCAAGTTGTCTAGTGAGAATTGCCCTTATTGAATAGGGGCATTTTTACCGCACTAAGTCTTATTTTCTCTACTAAACTAGATCCACGCCCCCCTTTAGGAATCCTCTTGGATGTAGAACAGTGAAATTGATGTGATTTTGTATTCTTTTGGAGCTTTTGGTATTTAAAAGCAGCATTTGGCCAGAATTACAAAGAAAAGGGTTGTGCTTTGTTCTGGGCTCCCTATAATGCCGCTCCATCGACAGGGAATACAACGGTTGAATAAGTTATTCACAAGTTGTGTATAACATGTCGGTAAGGTGTTCTTAACTTTATCTTTGTTGATTTAAGCTTGTGTTGTTTATTTTGATGTGGGTAAATAAGGGTGTCGAGGTGAAAACCTAATGGAGTGGTCGAAAGGCTATTTATTGGTTTGTTGCCCTCAGTCTTTTCGCGGTTTTAAAAGATTTAAAATAACGCTTGACTGAAAAGATTGGTAGCGTATTATACGCAGCCTAGCCAGCACGAAGTGTTGCGCTGAATGTTCTTTAACAATTTGACCATGCAATCTGTGTGGGCACTCGTGAAATGAATAGTCAAAAAAGATTATATCAATGAACTGAGTGACCAATACAAATAACAAGTTTACTTATTATTTGGCACAGTCAATTCGAATATCATGACTAGCTTCTAGTTATCGATATTCAATCAGTATTCATTGAGCCGGTCGCAAGACCAACAAAACTTTAATTGAAGAGTTTGATCATGGCTCAGATTGAACGCTGGCGGCAGGCCTAACACATGCAAGTCGAGCGGTAACAGGAAGTAGCTTGCTACTTCGCTGACGAGCGGCGGACGGGTGAGTAATGCCTGGGAATATGCCTTGATGTGGGGGATAACTATTGGAAACGATAGCTAATACCGCATAATGCCTACGGGCCAAAGAGGGGGATCTTCGGACCTCTCGCGTCAAGATTAGCCCAGGTGGGATTAGCTAGTTGGTGGGGTAAAGGCTCACCAAGGCGACGATCCCTAGCTGGTCTGAGAGGATGATCAGCCACACTGGAACTGAGACACGGTCCAGACTCCTACGGGAGGCAGCAGTGGGGAATATTGCACAATGGGGGAAACCCTGATGCAGCCATGCCGCGTGTATGAAGAAGGCCTTCGGGTTGTAAAGTACTTTCAGCAGTGAGGAAGGTGGTAGTGTTAATAGCGCTATCATTTGACGTTAGCTGCAGAAGAAGCACCGGCTAACTCCGTGCCAGCAGCCGCGGTAATACGGAGGGTGCGAGCGTTAATCGGAATTACTGGGCGTAAAGCGCATGCAGGCGGTCTGTTAAGCAAGATGTGAAAGCCCGGGGCTCAACCTCGGAACAGCATTTTGAACTGGCAGACTAGAGTCTTGTAGAGGGGGGTAGAATTTCAGGTGTAGCGGTGAAATGCGTAGAGATCTGAAGGAATACCGGTGGCGAAGGCGGCCCCCTGGACAAAGACTGACGCTCAGATGCGAAAGCGTGGGGAGCAAACAGGATTAGATACCCTGGTAGTCCACGCCGTAAACGATGTCTACTTGGAGGTTGGTGTCTTGAACACTGGCTTTCGGAGCTAACGCGTTAAGTAGACCGCCTGGGGAGTACGGTCGCAAGATTAAAACTCAAATGAATTGACGGGGGCCCGCACAAGCGGTGGAGCATGTGGTTTAATTCGATGCAACGCGAAGAACCTTACCTACTCTTGACATCCAGAGAATTCGCTAGAGATAGCTTAGTGCCTTCGGGAACTCTGAGACAGGTGCTGCATGGCTGTCGTCAGCTCGTGTTGTGAAATGTTGGGTTAAGTCCCGCAACGAGCGCAACCCTTATCCTTGTTTGCCAGCACATAATGGTGGGAACTCCAGGGAGACTGCCGGTGATAAACCGGAGGAAGGTGGGGACGACGTCAAGTCATCATGGCCCTTACGAGTAGGGCTACACACGTGCTACAATGGCGTATACAGAGGGCTGCCAACCAGCGATGGTGAGCGAATCCCAGAAAGTACGTCGTAGTCCGGATTGGAGTCTGCAACTCGACTCCATGAAGTCGGAATCGCTAGTAATCGTGGATCAGAATGCCACGGTGAATACGTTCCCGGGCCTTGTACACACCGCCCGTCACACCATGGGAGTGGGCTGCACCAGAAGTAGATAGCTTAACCTTCGGGAGGGCGTTTACCACGGTGTGGTTCATGACTGGGGTGAAGTCGTAACAAGGTAGCCCTAGGGGAACCTGGGGCTGGATCACCTCCTTAACGATAGACTGCTTGTTTAATGCAGTGTCCACACAGATTGCTTGGTAAAATAGTTTTAGAAATAGCGAAAGCGCTAATGAATAACGCCAGTTATTGATTAACGCTTTTTGCGTTATGCTCTTTAACAATCTGGAAAGCTGACTAGTAAATTGAATCGTTAGATTCAATTACAATAGTATTTTTGCTTCTTTATTTAGAATCAGAAATACGAGTTCTCAAAACAACACACATTCAAGTGTCTTGGTTTTTGTCTTCACTTTTTAAAAAAGTGGAAATGAAAATAACGAGTCCGGCGAAAAACCAATTTGTGTCCTTATCAGACACACAACCTTGGTTGTTTGAACATACAGACCTCTTGGGGTTGTATGGTTAAGTGACTAAGCGTACACGGTGGATGCCTTGGCAGTCAGAGGCGATGAAGGACGTATTAACTTGCGATAAGCCCAGTTTAGATAGTAAAAATCACTTGAGACTGGGATTTCCGAATGGGGAAACCCAACTGCATAAGCAGTTATCGTTACGTGAATACATAGCGTAACGAGGCGAACCGGGGGAACTGAAACATCTAAGTACCCCGAGGAAGAGAAATCAACCGAGATTCCGACAGTAGCGGCGAGCGAAATCGGATTAGCCCTTAAGCTAGTCTTGCGTTAGGTGAACAAGCTGGAAAGCTTGGCGATACAGGGTGATAGCCCCGTAACCGACAACGCATTACAAGTGAAAACGAGTAGGACGGGACACGTGATATCCTGTTTGAACATGGGGGGACCATCCTCCAAGGCTAAATACTCCTGACTGACCGATAGTGAACCAGTACCGTGAGGGAAAGGCGAAAAGAACCCCTGTGAGGGGAGTGAAATAGAACCTGAAACCGTGTACGTACAAGCAGTAGGAGCCCACTTGTTGGGTGACTGCGTACCTTTTGTATAATGGGTCAGCGACTTAATTTTAGTAGCAAGGTTAACCGTTTAGGGGAGCCGTAGGGAAACCGAGTCTTAACTGGGCGTCATAGTTGCTAGGATTAGACCCGAAACCAGGTGATCTAGCCATGGGCAGGTTGAAGGTGAGGTAACACTTACTGGAGGACCGAACCGACTAATGTTGAAAAATTAGCGGATGACTTGTGGCTAGGGGTGAAAGGCCAATCAAACCTGGAGATAGCTGGTTCTCCCCGAAAGCTATTTAGGTAGCGCCTCGGACGAATACTACTGGGGGTAGAGCACTGTTAAGGCTAGGGGGTCATCCCGACTTACCAACCCTTTGCAAACTCCGAATACCAGTAAGTACTATCCGGGAGACACACGGCGGGTGCTAACGTCCGTCGTGGAGAGGGAAACAACCCAGACCGCCAGCTAAGGTCCCAAAGTTATAGCTAAGTGGGAAACGATGTGGGAAGGCTCAGACAGCCAGGATGTTGGCTTAGAAGCAGCCATCATTTAAAGAAAGCGTAATAGCTCACTGGTCGAGTCGGCCTGCGCGGAAGATTTAACGGGGCTAAGCTATACACCGAAGCTGCGGCAATATGACTTGTCATATTGGGTAGGGGAGCGTTCTGTAAGCCGTTGAAGGTGGTCTGTAAGGGCTGCTGGAGGTATCAGAAGTGCGAATGCTGACATGAGTAACGATAAAGGGAGTGAAAAACTCCCTCGCCGGAAGATCAAGGGTTCCTGTCCAACGTTAATCGGGGCAGGGTAAGTCGACCCCTAAGGCGAGGCCGAAAGGCGTAGTCGATGGGAAACAGGTTAATATTCCTGTACTGCTTATAACTGCGATGGGGGGACGGAGAAGGCTAGGTGGGCTTGGCGACGGTCGTCCAAGTTCAAGGGTGTAGGCTGATAGTTTAGGCAAATCCGGACTATCTTAAGGCTGAGACCTGATGTCGAGTCACTACGGTGATGAAGTCATTGATGCCATGCTTCCGGGAAAAGCCTCTAAGCGATAGGTTATACGTAATCGTACTCCAAACCGACACAGGTGATCAGGTAGAGAATACCAAGGCGCTTGAGAGAACTCGGGTGAAGGAACTAGGCAAAATGGTACCGTAACTTCGGGAGAAGGTACGCTCCTCACGGTGATGAGACTTGCTCTCTAAGCTGTAGGGAGTCGCAGATACCAGGTGGCTGCAACTGTTTATTAAAAACACAGCACTGTGCAAAATCGAAAGATGACGTATACGGTGTGACGCCTGCCCGGTGCCGGAAGGTTAATTGATGGGGTTAGACTTCGGTCGAAGCTCTTGATCGAAGCCCCGGTAAACGGCGGCCGTAACTATAACGGTCCTAAGGTAGCGAAATTCCTTGTCGGGTAAGTTCCGACCTGCACGAATGGCGTAATGATGGCCACGCTGTCTCCACCCGAGACTCAGTGAAATTGAAATCGCAGTGAAGATGCTGTGTACCCGCGGCTAGACGGAAAGACCCCGTGAACCTTTACTACAGCTTGGCACTGAACATTGACCCTACATGTGTAGGATAGGTGGGAGCCTTTGAAACCTCGTCGCTAGATGGGGTGGAGGCAATCTTGAAATACCACCCTTGTATGCTTGATGTTCTAACGTCGCCCCCTTATCGGGGGTGCGGACAGTGCCTGGTGGGTAGTTTGACTGGGGCGGTCTCCTCCCAAAGAGTAACGGAGGAGCACGAAGGTGGGCTAATCACGGTCGGACATCGTGAGGTTAGTGCAATGGCATAAGCCCGCTTGACTGCGAGAATGACAATTCGAGCAGGTGCGAAAGCAGGTCATAGTGATCCGGTGGTTCTGAATGGAAGGGCCATCGCTCAACGGATAAAAGGTACTCCGGGGATAACAGGCTGATACCGCC
This sequence comes from Photobacterium swingsii, assembly GCF_024346715.1. NCBI lineage: Bacteria > Pseudomonadati > Pseudomonadota > Gammaproteobacteria > Vibrionales > Vibrionaceae > Photobacterium > Photobacterium swingsii. The sequence goes on along the minus strand of NZ_AP024852.1, from coordinate 3,402,749 downwards.
CAAGAGTTCATATCGACGGCGGTGTTTGGCACCTCGATGTCGGCTCATCACATCCTGGGGCTGAAGTCGGTCCCAAGGGTATGGCTGTTCGCCATTTAAAGTGGTACGCGAGCTGGGTTTAGAACGTCGTGAGACAGTTCGGTCCCTATCTGCCGTGGGCGTTAGATGATTGAGAGGGGCTGCTCCTAGTACGAGAGGACCGGAGTGGACGAACCGCTGGTGTTCGGGTTGTGATGCCAATCGCATTGCCCGGTAGCTACGTTCGGAATCGATAAGCGCTGAAAGCATCTAAGCGCGAAGCGAGCCTCAAGATGAGTCATCTCTAGACCTTTAAGGTCTCTAAAGGGTTGTCGAAGACTACGACGTTGATAGGCAGGGTGTGTAAGTGCTGCGAGGCATTGAGCTAACCTGTACTAATTGCCCGTGAGGCTTAACCATACAACACCCAAGGGGTTTTACGGACTCCATGAGCACTTGAATGACGTGTTTGAACGAAATTGTAAACACTAGTTAGATTTTCCCAGATTGTATTTATCGCCTGATGGCGGTAAATAACCCGAATTTGCTTGGCGACCATAGCATTATGGACCCACCTGATCCCATGCCGAACTCAGTAGTGAAACGTAATAGCGCCGATGGTAGTGTGGGGTCTCCCCATGTGAGAGTAGGTCATCGCCAGGCTTCAATTTTGAGAGCCCGTTGGCAACAACGGGCTTTTATTTCGCTCTAGCACCACGTGGTGTGAGCGGAGTCAACATAAGGTTTTTGTGTTTTAATCGAATGATTAAAAAGATGAAAATTTTATCTTGACTTAAAAATCAAGAAGCGTATTATACGCGTCCTGACTTGCTGAAGCGTTTAACGCTAAGGCGTTGAAAGTCAACGTTCTTTAACAATTTGACCATGCAATCTGTGTGGGCACTCGTGAAATGAATAGTCAAAAAAGATTATATCAATGAACTGAGTGACCAATACAAATAACAAGTTTACTTATTATTTGGCACAGTCAATTCGAATATCATGACTAGCTTCTAGTTATCGATGTTCAATCAGTATTCATTGAGCCGGTCGCAAGACCAACAAAACTTTAATTGAAGAGTTTGATCATGGCTCAGATTGAACGCTGGCGGCAGGCCTAACACATGCAAGTCGAGCGGTAACAGGAAGTAGCTTGCTACTTCGCTGACGAGCGGCGGACGGGTGAGTAATGCCTGGGAATATGCCTTGATGTGGGGGATAACTATTGGAAACGATAGCTAATACCGCATAATGCCTACGGGCCAAAGAGGGGGATCTTCGGACCTCTCGCGTCAAGATTAGCCCAGGTGGGATTAGCTAGTTGGTGGGGTAAAGGCTCACCAAGGCGACGATCCCTAGCTGGTCTGAGAGGATGATCAGCCACACTGGAACTGAGACACGGTCCAGACTCCTACGGGAGGCAGCAGTGGGGAATATTGCACAATGGGGGAAACCCTGATGCAGCCATGCCGCGTGTATGAAGAAGGCCTTCGGGTTGTAAAGTACTTTCAGCAGTGAGGAAGGTGGTAGTGTTAATAGCGCTATCATTTGACGTTAGCTGCAGAAGAAGCACCGGCTAACTCCGTGCCAGCAGCCGCGGTAATACGGAGGGTGCGAGCGTTAATCGGAATTACTGGGCGTAAAGCGCATGCAGGCGGTCTGTTAAGCAAGATGTGAAAGCCCGGGGCTCAACCTCGGAACAGCATTTTGAACTGGCAGACTAGAGTCTTGTAGAGGGGGGTAGAATTTCAGGTGTAGCGGTGAAATGCGTAGAGATCTGAAGGAATACCGGTGGCGAAGGCGGCCCCCTGGACAAAGACTGACGCTCAGATGCGAAAGCGTGGGGAGCAAACAGGATTAGATACCCTGGTAGTCCACGCCGTAAACGATGTCTACTTGGAGGTTGGTGTCTTGAACACTGGCTTTCGGAGCTAACGCGTTAAGTAGACCGCCTGGGGAGTACGGTCGCAAGATTAAAACTCAAATGAATTGACGGGGGCCCGCACAAGCGGTGGAGCATGTGGTTTAATTCGATGCAACGCGAAGAACCTTACCTACTCTTGACATCCAGAGAATTCGCTAGAGATAGCTTAGTGCCTTCGGGAACTCTGAGACAGGTGCTGCATGGCTGTCGTCAGCTCGTGTTGTGAAATGTTGGGTTAAGTCCCGCAACGAGCGCAACCCTTATCCTTGTTTGCCAGCACGTAATGGTGGGAACTCCAGGGAGACTGCCGGTGATAAACCGGAGGAAGGTGGGGACGACGTCAAGTCATCATGGCCCTTACGAGTAGGGCTACACACGTGCTACAATGGCGTATACAGAGGGCTGCCAACCAGCGATGGTGAGCGAATCCCAGAAAGTACGTCGTAGTCCGGATTGGAGTCTGCAACTCGACTCCATGAAGTCGGAATCGCTAGTAATCGTGGATCAGAATGCCACGGTGAATACGTTCCCGGGCCTTGTACACACCGCCCGTCACACCATGGGAGTGGGCTGCACCAGAAGTAGATAGCTTAACCTTCGGGAGGGCGTTTACCACGGTGTGGTTCATGACTGGGGTGAAGTCGTAACAAGGTAGCCCTAGGGGAACCTGGGGCTGGATCACCTCCTTAACGATAGACTGCTTGTTTAATGCAGTGTCCACACAGATTGCTTGGTAAAATAGTTTTAGAAATAGCGAAAGCGCTAATGAATAACGCCAGTTATTGATTAACGCTTTTTGCGTTATGCTCTTTAACAATCTGGAAAGCTGACTAGTACATTCAATCGAATGATTGAATGACAATAGTATTTTCGAAAGAAAATACGAGTTCTCAAAACAACACACATTCAAGTGTCTTGGTTTTTGTCTTCACTTTTTTAAAAAGTGGAAATGAAAATAACGAGTCCGGCGAAAAACCAATTTGTATCCTTATCAGATACACAACCTTGGTTGTTTGAACATACAGACCCCTTGGGGTTGTATGGTTAAGTGACTAAGCGTACACGGTGGATGCCTTGGCAGTCAGAGGCGATGAAGGACGTATTAACTTGCGATAAGCCCAGTTTAGATAGTAAAAATCACTTGAGACTGGGATTTCCGAATGGGGAAACCCAACTGCATAAGCAGTTATCGTTACGTGAATACATAGCGTAACGAGGCGAACCGGGGGAACTGAAACATCTAAGTACCCCGAGGAAGAGAAATCAACCGAGATTCCGACAGTAGCGGCGAGCGAAATCGGATTAGCCCTTAAGCTAGTCTTGCGTTAGGTGAACAAGCTGGAAAGCTTGGCGATACAGGGTGATAGCCCCGTAACCGACAACGCATTACAAGTGAAAACGAGTAGGACGGGACACGTGATATCCTGTTTGAACATGGGGGGACCATCCTCCAAGGCTAAATACTCCTGACTGACCGATAGTGAACCAGTACCGTGAGGGAAAGGCGAAAAGAACCCCTGTGAGGGGAGTGAAATAGAACCTGAAACCGTGTACGTACAAGCAGTAGGAGCCCACTTGTTGGGTGACTGCGTACCTTTTGTATAATGGGTCAGCGACTTAATTTTAGTAGCAAGGTTAACCGTTTAGGGGAGCCGTAGGGAAACCGAGTCTTAACTGGGCGTCATAGTTGCTAGGATTAGACCCGAAACCAGGTGATCTAGCCATGGGCAGGTTGAAGGTGAGGTAACACTTACTGGAGGACCGAACCGACTAATGTTGAAAAATTAGCGGATGACTTGTGGCTAGGGGTGAAAGGCCAATCAAACCTGGAGATAGCTGGTTCTCCCCGAAAGCTATTTAGGTAGCGCCTCGGACGAATACTACTGGGGGTAGAGCACTGTTAAGGCTAGGGGGTCATCCCGACTTACCAACCCTTTGCAAACTCCGAATACCAGTAAGTACTATCCGGGAGACACACGGCGGGTGCTAACGTCCGTCGTGGAGAGGGAAACAACCCAGACCGCCAGCTAAGGTCCCAAAGTTATAGCTAAGTGGGAAACGATGTGGGAAGGCTCAGACAGCCAGGATGTTGGCTTAGAAGCAGCCATCATTTAAAGAAAGCGTAATAGCTCACTGGTCGAGTCGGCCTGCGCGGAAGATTTAACGGGGCTAAGCTATACACCGAAGCTGCGGCAATATGACTTGTCATATTGGGTAGGGGAGCGTTCTGTAAGCCGTTGAAGGTGGTCTGTAAGGGCTGCTGGAGGTATCAGAAGTGCGAATGCTGACATGAGTAACGATAAAGGGAGTGAAAAACTCCCTCGCCGGAAGATCAAGGGTTCCTGTCCAACGTTAATCGGGGCAGGGTAAGTCGACCCCTAAGGCGAGGCCGAAAGGCGTAGTCGATGGGAAACAGGTTAATATTCCTGTACTGCTTATAACTGCGATGGGGGGACGGAGAAGGCTAGGTGGGCTTGGCGACGGTCGTCCAAGTTCAAGGGTGTAGGCTGATAGTTTAGGCAAATCCGGACTATCTTAAGGCTGAGACCTGATGTCGAGTCACTACGGTGATGAAGTCATTGATGCCATGCTTCCGGGAAAAGCCTCTAAGCGATAGGTTATACGTAATCGTACTCCAAACCGACACAGGTGATCAGGTAGAGAATACCAAGGCGCTTGAGAGAACTCGGGTGAAGGAACTAGGCAAAATGGTACCGTAACTTCGGGAGAAGGTACGCTCCTCACGGTGATGAGACTTGCTCTCTAAGCTGTAGGGAGTCGCAGATACCAGGTGGCTGCAACTGTTTATTAAAAACACAGCACTGTGCAAAATCGAAAGATGACGTATACGGTGTGACGCCTGCCCGGTGCCGGAAGGTTAATTGATGGGGTTAGACTTCGGTCGAAGCTCTTGATCGAAGCCCCGGTAAACGGCGGCCGTAACTATAACGGTCCTAAGGTAGCGAAATTCCTTGTCGGGTAAGTTCCGACCTGCACGAATGGCGTAATGATGGCCACGCTGTCTCCACCCGAGACTCAGTGAAATTGAAATCGCAGTGAAGATGCTGTGTACCCGCGGCTAGACGGAAAGACCCCGTGAACCTTTACTACAGCTTGGCACTGAACATTGACCCTACATGTGTAGGATAGGTGGGAGCCTTTGAAACCTCGTCGCTAGATGGGGTGGAGGCAATCTTGAAATACCACCCTTGTATGCTTGATGTTCTAACGTCGCCCCCTTATCGGGGGTGCGGACAGTGCCTGGTGGGTAGTTTGACTGGGGCGGTCTCCTCCCAAAGAGTAACGGAGGAGCACGAAGGTGGGCTAATCACGGTCGGACATCGTGAGGTTAGTGCAATGGCATAAGCCCGCTTGACTGCGAGAATGACAATTCGAGCAGGTGCGAAAGCAGGTCATAGTGATCCGGTGGTTCTGAATGGAAGGGCCATCGCTCAACGGATAAAAGGTACTCCGGGGATAACAGGCTGATACCGCCCAAGAGTTCATATCGACGGCGGTGTTTGGCACCTCGATGTCGGCTCATCACATCCTGGGGCTGAAGTCGGTCCCAAGGGTATGGCTGTTCGCCATTTAAAGTGGTACGCGAGCTGGGTTTAGAACGTCGTGAGACAGTTCGGTCCCTATCTGCCGTGGGCGTTAGATGATTGAGAGGGGCTGCTCCTAGTACGAGAGGACCGGAGTGGACGAACCGCTGGTGTTCGGGTTGTGATGCCAATCGCATTGCCCGGTAGCTACGTTCGGAATCGATAAGCGCTGAAAGCATCTAAGCGCGAAGCGAGCCTCAAGATGAGTCATCTCTAGACCTTTAAGGTCTCTAAAGGGTTGTCGAAGACTACGACGTTGATAGGCAGGGTGTGTAAGTGCTGCGAGGCATTGAGCTAACCTGTACTAATTGCCCGTGAGGCTTAACCATACAACACCCAAGGGGTTTTACGGACTCCATGAGCACTTGAATGACGTGTTTGAACGAAATTGTAAACACTAGTTAGATTTTCCCAGATTGTATTTATCGCCTGATGGCGGTAAATAACCCGAATTTGCTTGGCGACCATAGCATTATGGACCCACCTGATCCCATGCCGAACTCAGTAGTGAAACGTAATAGCGCCGATGGTAGTGTGGGGTCTCCCCATGTGAGAGTAGGTCATCGCCAGGCTTCAATTTTGAGAGCCCGTTGGCAACAACGGGCTTTTATTTCGCTCTAGCACCACGTGGTGTGAGCGGAGTCAACATAAGGTTTTTGTGTTTTAATCGAATGATTAAAAAGATGAAAATTTTATCTTGACTTAAAAATCAAGAAGCGTATTATACGCGTCCTGACTTGCTGAAGCGTTTAACGCTAAGGCGTTGAAAGTCAACGTTCTTTAACAATTTGACCATGCAATCTGTGTGGGCACTCGTGAAATGAATAGTCAAAAAAGATTATATCAATGAACTGAGTGACCAATACAAATAACAAGTTTACTTATTATTTGGCACAGTCAATTCGAATATCATGACTAGCTTCTAGTTATCGATGTTCAATCAGTATTCATTGAGCCGGTCGCAAGACCAACAAAACTTTAATTGAAGAGTTTGATCATGGCTCAGATTGAACGCTGGCGGCAGGCCTAACACATGCAAGTCGAGCGGTAACAGGAAGTAGCTTGCTACTTCGCTGACGAGCGGCGGACGGGTGAGTAATGCCTGGGAATATGCCTTGATGTGGGGGATAACTATTGGAAACGATAGCTAATACCGCATAATGCCTACGGGCCAAAGAGGGGGATCTTCGGACCTCTCGCGTCAAGATTAGCCCAGGTGGGATTAGCTAGTTGGTGGGGTAAAGGCTCACCAAGGCGACGATCCCTAGCTGGTCTGAGAGGATGATCAGCCACACTGGAACTGAGACACGGTCCAGACTCCTACGGGAGGCAGCAGTGGGGAATATTGCACAATGGGGGAAACCCTGATGCAGCCATGCCGCGTGTATGAAGAAGGCCTTCGGGTTGTAAAGTACTTTCAGCAGTGAGGAAGGTGGTAGTGTTAATAGCGCTATCATTTGACGTTAGCTGCAGAAGAAGCACCGGCTAACTCCGTGCCAGCAGCCGCGGTAATACGGAGGGTGCGAGCGTTAATCGGAATTACTGGGCGTAAAGCGCATGCAGGCGGTCTGTTAAGCAAGATGTGAAAGCCCGGGGCTCAACCTCGGAACAGCATTTTGAACTGGCAGACTAGAGTCTTGTAGAGGGGGGTAGAATTTCAGGTGTAGCGGTGAAATGCGTAGAGATCTGAAGGAATACCGGTGGCGAAGGCGGCCCCCTGGACAAAGACTGACGCTCAGATGCGAAAGCGTGGGGAGCAAACAGGATTAGATACCCTGGTAGTCCACGCCGTAAACGATGTCTACTTGGAGGTTGGTGTCTTGAACACTGGCTTTCGGAGCTAACGCGTTAAGTAGACCGCCTGGGGAGTACGGTCGCAAGATTAAAACTCAAATGAATTGACGGGGGCCCGCACAAGCGGTGGAGCATGTGGTTTAATTCGATGCAACGCGAAGAACCTTACCTACTCTTGACATCCAGAGAATTCGCTAGAGATAGCTTAGTGCCTTCGGGAACTCTGAGACAGGTGCTGCATGGCTGTCGTCAGCTCGTGTTGTGAAATGTTGGGTTAAGTCCCGCAACGAGCGCAACCCTTATCCTTGTTTGCCAGCACGTAATGGTGGGAACTCCAGGGAGACTGCCGGTGATAAACCGGAGGAAGGTGGGGACGACGTCAAGTCATCATGGCCCTTACGAGTAGGGCTACACACGTGCTACAATGGCGTATACAGAGGGCTGCCAACCAGCGATGGTGAGCGAATCCCAGAAAGTACGTCGTAGTCCGGATTGGAGTCTGCAACTCGACTCCATGAAGTCGGAATCGCTAGTAATCGTGGATCAGAATGCCACGGTGAATACGTTCCCGGGCCTTGTACACACCGCCCGTCACACCATGGGAGTGGGCTGCACCAGAAGTAGATAGCTTAACCTTCGGGAGGGCGTTTACCACGGTGTGGTTCATGACTGGGGTGAAGTCGTAACAAGGTAGCCCTAGGGGAACCTGGGGCTGGATCACCTCCTTAACGATAGACTGCTTGTTTAATGCAGTGTCCACACAGATTGCTTGGTAAAATAGTTTTAGAAATAGCGAAAGCGCTAATGAATAACGCCAGTTATTGATTAACGCTTTTTGCGTTATGCTCTTTAACAATCTGGAAAGCTGACTAGTAAATTGAATCGTTAGATTCAATTACAATAGTATTTTTGCTTCTTTATTTAGAATCAGAAATACGAGTTCTCAAAACAACACACATTCAAGTGTCTTGGTTTTTGTCTTCACTTTTTTAAAAAGTGGAAATGAAAATAACGAGTCCGGCGAAAAACCAATTTGTATCCTTATCAGATACACAACCTTGGTTGTTTGAACATACAGACCCCTTGGGGTTGTATGGTTAAGTGACTAAGCGTACACGGTGGATGCCTTGGCAGTCAGAGGCGATGAAGGACGTATTAACTTGCGATAAGCCCAGTTTAGATAGTAAAAATCACTTGAGACTGGGATTTCCGAATGGGGAAACCCAACTGCATAAGCAGTTATCGTTACGTGAATACATAGCGTAACGAGGCGAACCGGGGGAACTGAAACATCTAAGTACCCCGAGGAAGAGAAATCAACCGAGATTCCGACAGTAGCGGCGAGCGAAATCGGATTAGCCCTTAAGCTAGTCTTGCGTTAGGTGAACAAGCTGGAAAGCTTGGCGATACAGGGTGATAGCCCCGTAACCGACAACGCATTACAAGTGAAAACGAGTAGGACGGGACACGTGATATCCTGTTTGAACATGGGGGGACCATCCTCCAAGGCTAAATACTCCTGACTGACCGATAGTGAACCAGTACCGTGAGGGAAAGGCGAAAAGAACCCCTGTGAGGGGAGTGAAATAGAACCTGAAACCGTGTACGTACAAGCAGTAGGAGCCCACTTGTTGGGTGACTGCGTACCTTTTGTATAATGGGTCAGCGACTTAATTTTAGTAGCAAGGTTAACCGTTTAGGGGAGCCGTAGGGAAACCGAGTCTTAACTGGGCGTCATAGTTGCTAGGATTAGACCCGAAACCAGGTGATCTAGCCATGGGCAGGTTGAAGGTGAGGTAACACTTACTGGAGGACCGAACCGACTAATGTTGAAAAATTAGCGGATGACTTGTGGCTAGGGGTGAAAGGCCAATCAAACCTGGAGATAGCTGGTTCTCCCCGAAAGCTATTTAGGTAGCGCCTCGGACGAATACTACTGGGGGTAGAGCACTGTTAAGGCTAGGGGGTCATCCCGACTTACCAACCCTTTGCAAACTCCGAATACCAGTAAGTACTATCCGGGAGACACACGGCGGGTGCTAACGTCCGTCGTGGAGAGGGAAACAACCCAGACCGCCAGCTAAGGTCCCAAAGTTATAGCTAAGTGGGAAACGATGTGGGAAGGCTCAGACAGCCAGGATGTTGGCTTAGAAGCAGCCATCATTTAAAGAAAGCGTAATAGCTCACTGGTCGAGTCGGCCTGCGCGGAAGATTTAACGGGGCTAAGCTATACACCGAAGCTGCGGCAATATGACTTGTCATATTGGGTAGGGGAGCGTTCTGTAAGCCGTTGAAGGTGGTCTGTAAGGGCTGCTGGAGGTATCAGAAGTGCGAATGCTGACATGAGTAACGATAAAGGGAGTGAAAAACTCCCTCGCCGGAAGATCAAGGGTTCCTGTCCAACGTTAATCGGGGCAGGGTAAGTCGACCCCTAAGGCGAGGCCGAAAGGCGTAGTCGATGGGAAACAGGTTAATATTCCTGTACTGCTTATAACTGCGATGGGGGGACGGAGAAGGCTAGGTGGGCTTGGCGACGGTCGTCCAAGTTCAAGGGTGTAGGCTGATAGTTTAGGCAAATCCGGACTATCTTAAGGCTGAGACCTGATGTCGAGTCACTACGGTGATGAAGTCATTGATGCCATGCTTCCGGGAAAAGCCTCTAAGCGATAGGTTATACGTAATCGTACTCCAAACCGACACAGGTGATCAGGTAGAGAATACCAAGGCGCTTGAGAGAACTCGGGTGAAGGAACTAGGCAAAATGGTACCGTAACTTCGGGAGAAGGTACGCTCCTCACGGTGATGAGACTTGCTCTCTAAGCTGTAGGGAGTCGCAGATACCAGGTGGCTGCAACTGTTTATTAAAAACACAGCACTGTGCAAAATCGAAAGATGACGTATACGGTGTGACGCCTGCCCGGTGCCGGAAGGTTAATTGATGGGGTTAGACTTCGGTCGAAGCTCTTGATCGAAGCCCCGGTAAACGGCGGCCGTAACTATAACGGTCCTAAGGTAGCGAAATTCCTTGTCGGGTAAGTTCCGACCTGCACGAATGGCGTAATGATGGCCACGCTGTCTCCACCCGAGACTCAGTGAAATTGAAATCGCAGTGAAGATGCTGTGTACCCGCGGCTAGACGGAAAGACCCCGTGAACCTTTACTACAGCTTGGCACTGAACATTGACCCTACATGTGTAGGATAGGTGGGAGCCTTTGAAACCTCGTCGCTAGATGGGGTGGAGGCAATCTTGAAATACCACCCTTGTATGCTTGATGTTCTAACGTCGCCCCCTTATCGGGGGTGCGGACAGTGCCTGGTGGGTAGTTTGACTGGGGCGGTCTCCTCCCAAAGAGTAACGGAGGAGCACGAAGGTGGGCTAATCACGGTCGGACATCGTGAGGTTAGTGCAATGGCATAAGCCCGCTTGACTGCGAGAATGACAATTCGAGCAGGTGCGAAAGCAGGTCATAGTGATCCGGTGGTTCTGAATGGAAGGGCCATCGCTCAACGGATAAAAGGTACTCCGGGGATAACAGGCTGATACCGCCCAAGAGTTCATATCGACGGCGGTGTTTGGCACCTCGATGTCGGCTCATCACATCCTGGGGCTGAAGTCGGTCCCAAGGGTATGGCTGTTCGCCATTTAAAGTGGTACGCGAGCTGGGTTTAGAACGTCGTGAGACAGTTCGGTCCCTATCTGCCGTGGGCGTTAGATGATTGAGAGGGGCTGCTCCTAGTACGAGAGGACCGGAGTGGACGAACCGCTGGTGTTCGGGTTGTGATGCCAATCGCATTGCCCGGTAGCTACGTTCGGAATCGATAAGCGCTGAAAGCATCTAAGCGCGAAGCGAGCCTCAAGATGAGTCATCTCTAGACCTTTAAGGTCTCTAAAGGGTTGTCGAAGACTACGACGTTGATAGGCAGGGTGTGTAAGTGCTGCGAGGCATTGAGCTAACCTGTACTAATTGCCCGTGAGGCTTAACCATACAACACCCAAGGGGTTTTACGGACTCCATGAGCACTTGAATGACGTGTTTGAACGAAATTGTAAACACTAGTTAGATTTTCCCAGATTGTATTTATCGCCTGATGGCGGTAAATAACCCGAATTTGCTTGGCGACCATAGCATTATGGACCCACCTGATCCCATGCCGAACTCAGTAGTGAAACGTAATAGCGCCGATGGTAGTGTGGGGTCTCCCCATGTGAGAGTAGGTCATCGCCAGGCTTCAATTTTGAGAGCCCGTTGGCAACAACGGGCTTTTATTTCGCTCTAGCACCACGTGGTGTGAGCGGAGTCAACATAAGGTTTTTGTGTTTTAATCGAATGATTAAAAAGATGAAAATTTTATCTTGACTTAAAAATCAAGAAGCGTATTATACGCGTCCTGACTTGCTGAAGCGTTTAACGCTAAGGCATTGAAAGTCAACGTTCTTTAACAATTTGACCATGCAATCTGTGTGGGCACTCGTGAAATGAATAGTCAAAAAAGATTATATCAATGAACTGAGTGACCAATACAAATAACAAGTTTACTTATTATTTGGCACAGTCAATTCGAATATCATGACTAGCTTCTAGTTATCGATATTCAATCAGTATTCATTGAGCCGGTCGCAAGACCAACAAAACTTTAATTGAAGAGTTTGATCATGGCTCAGATTGAACGCTGGCGGCAGGCCTAACACATGCAAGTCGAGCGGTAACAGGAAGTAGCTTGCTACTTCGCTGACGAGCGGCGGACGGGTGAGTAATGCCTGGGAATATGCCTTGATGTGGGGGATAACTATTGGAAACGATAGCTAATACCGCATAATGCCTACGGGCCAAAGAGGGGGATCTTCGGACCTCTCGCGTCAAGATTAGCCCAGGTGGGATTAGCTAGTTGGTGGGGTAAAGGCTCACCAAGGCGACGATCCCTAGCTGGTCTGAGAGGATGATCAGCCACACTGGAACTGAGACACGGTCCAGACTCCTACGGGAGGCAGCAGTGGGGAATATTGCACAATGGGGGAAACCCTGATGCAGCCATGCCGCGTGTATGAAGAAGGCCTTCGGGTTGTAAAGTACTTTCAGCAGTGAGGAAGGTGGTAGTGTTAATAGCGCTATCATTTGACGTTAGCTGCAGAAGAAGCACCGGCTAACTCCGTGCCAGCAGCCGCGGTAATACGGAGGGTGCGAGCGTTAATCGGAATTACTGGGCGTAAAGCGCATGCAGGCGGTCTGTTAAGCAAGATGTGAAAGCCCGGGGCTCAACCTCGGAACAGCATTTTGAACTGGCAGACTAGAGTCTTGTAGAGGGGGGTAGAATTTCAGGTGTAGCGGTGAAATGCGTAGAGATCTGAAGGAATACCGGTGGCGAAGGCGGCCCCCTGGACAAAGACTGACGCTCAGATGCGAAAGCGTGGGGAGCAAACAGGATTAGATACCCTGGTAGTCCACGCCGTAAACGATGTCTACTTGGAGGTTGGTGTCTTGAACACTGGCTTTCGGAGCTAACGCGTTAAGTAGACCGCCTGGGGAGTACGGTCGCAAGATTAAAACTCAAATGAATTGACGGGGGCCCGCACAAGCGGTGGAGCATGTGGTTTAATTCGATGCAACGCGAAGAACCTTACCTACTCTTGACATCCAGAGAATTCGCTAGAGATAGCTTAGTGCCTTCGGGAACTCTGAGACAGGTGCTGCATGGCTGTCGTCAGCTCGTGTTGTGAAATGTTGGGTTAAGTCCCGCAACGAGCGCAACCCTTATCCTTGTTTGCCAGCACATAATGGTGGGAACTCCAGGGAGACTGCCGGTGATAAACCGGAGGAAGGTGGGGACGACGTCAAGTCATCATGGCCCTTACGAGTAGGGCTACACACGTGCTACAATGGCGTATACAGAGGGCTGCCAACCAGCGATGGTGAGCGAATCCCAGAAAGTACGTCGTAGTCCGGATTGGAGTCTGCAACTCGACTCCATGAAGTCGGAATCGCTAGTAATCGTGGATCAGAATGCCACGGTGAATACGTTCCCGGGCCTTGTACACACCGCCCGTCACACCATGGGAGTGGGCTGCACCAGAAGTAGATAGCTTAACCTTCGGGAGGGCGTTTACCACGGTGTGGTTCATGACTGGGGTGAAGTCGTAACAAGGTAGCCCTAGGGGAACCTGGGGCTGGATCACCTCCTTAACGATAGACTGCTTGTTTGATGCAGTGTCCACACAGATTGCTTGGTCGAAATGTCAGAGAGCACCATGTTGCCCAACAACATGGTAGAAATACTTAGTCCCATTCGTCTAGAGGCCTAGGACACCGCCCTTTCACGGCGGTAACAGGGGTTCGACTCCCCTATGGGACGCCACGGGTCGTTAGCTCAGTTGGTAGAGCAGTTGACTTTTAATCAATTGGTCGCAGGTTCGAATCCTGCACGACCCACCATTCTTTCTCACGAAGGAATTCAAACTATCGTGGGCGATTAGCTCAGTTGGGAGAGCACCTCCCTTACAAGGAGGGGGTCACTGGTTCGAGCCCGGTATCGCCCACCACTCTCTAACTGTTTTCTGCGTCATGCAGATTCAATGAAGGTTTCCTTTGTTGAGTCCGCTTTTTTGCCGCCGAAAATCATTAGAAAGTGGTTCTTTAGATAGAAACACATGCTCTTTAACAATCTGGAAAGCTGACTAGTACATTCAATCGAATGATTGAATGACAATAGTTTTTATCTTAATGATAAAAACGAGTTCTCAAAACAACACACATTCAAGTGTCTTGTGTAAGAGTCCGGCGAAAAACCAATTTGTGTCCTTATCAGACACACAAACCTTGGTTGTTTGAACATACAGACCCTTTGGGGTTGTATGGTTAAGTGACTAAGCGTACACGGTGGATGCCTTGGCAGTGAGAGGCGATGAAGGACGTATTAACTTGCGATAAGCCCAGTTTAGATAGTAAAAATCACTTGAGACTGGGATTTCCGAATGGGGAAACCCAACTGCATAAGCAGTTATCGTTACGTGAATACATAGCGTAACGAGGCGAACCGGGGGAACTGAAACATCTAAGTACCCCGAGGAAGAGAAATCAACCGAGATTCCGACAGTAGCGGCGAGCGAAATCGGATTAGCCCTTAAGCTAGTCTTGCGTTAGGTGAACAAGCTGGAAAGCTTGGCGATACAGGGTGATAGCCCCGTAACCGACAACGCATTACAAGTGAAAACGAGTAGGACGGGACACGTGATATCCTGTTTGAACATGGGGGGACCATCCTCCAAGGCTAAATACTCCTGACTGACCGATAGTGAACCAGTACCGTGAGGGAAAGGCGAAAAGAACCCCTGTGAGGGGAGTGAAATAGAACCTGAAACCGTGTACGTACAAGCAGTAGGAGCCCACTTGTTGGGTGACTGCGTACCTTTTGTATAATGGGTCAGCGACTTAATTTTAGTAGCAAGGTTAACCGTTTAGGGGAGCCGTAGGGAAACCGAGTCTTAACTGGGCGTCATAGTTGCTAGGATTAGACCCGAAACCAGGTGATCTAGCCATGGGCAGGTTGAAGGTGAGGTAACACTTACTGGAGGACCGAACCGACTAATGTTGAAAAATTAGCGGATGACTTGTGGCTAGGGGTGAAAGGCCAATCAAACCTGGAGATAGCTGGTTCTCCCCGAAAGCTATTTAGGTAGCGCCTCGGACGAATACTACTGGGGGTAGAGCACTGTTAAGGCTAGGGGGTCATCCCGACTTACCAACCCTTTGCAAACTCCGAATACCAGTAAGTACTATCCGGGAGACACACGGCGGGTGCTAACGTCCGTCGTGGAGAGGGAAACAACCCAGACCGCCAGCTAAGGTCCCAAAGTTATAGCTAAGTGGGAAACGATGTGGGAAGGCTCAGACAGCCAGGATGTTGGCTTAGAAGCAGCCATCATTTAAAGAAAGCGTAATAGCTCACTGGTCGAGTCGGCCTGCGCGGAAGATTTAACGGGGCTAAGCTATACACCGAAGCTGCGGCAATATGACTTGTCATATTGGGTAGGGGAGCGTTCTGTAAGCCGTTGAAGGTGGTCTGTAAGGGCTGCTGGAGGTATCAGAAGTGCGAATGCTGACATGAGTAACGATAAAGGGAGTGAAAAACTCCCTCGCCGGAAGATCAAGGGTTCCTGTCCAACGTTAATCGGGGCAGGGTAAGTCGACCCCTAAGGCGAGGCCGAAAGGCGTAGTCGATGGGAAACAGGTTAATATTCCTGTACTGCTTATAACTGCGATGGGGGGACGGAGAAGGCTAGGTGGGCTTGGCGACGGTCGTCCAAGTTCAAGGGTGTAGGCTGATAGTTTAGGCAAATCCGGACTATCTTAAGGCTGAGACCTGATGTCGAGTCACTACGGTGATGAAGTCATTGATGCCATGCTTCCGGGAAAAGCCTCTAAGCGATAGGTTATACGTAATCGTACTCCAAACCGACACAGGTGATCAGGTAGAGAATACCAAGGCGCTTGAGAGAACTCGGGTGAAGGAACTAGGCAAAATGGTACCGTAACTTCGGGAGAAGGTACGCTCCTCACGGTGATGAGACTTGCTCTCTAAGCTGTAGGGAGTCGCAGATACCAGGTGGCTGCAACTGTTTATTAAAAACACAGCACTGTGCAAAATCGAAAGATGACGTATACGGTGTGACGCCTGCCCGGTGCCGGAAGGTTAATTGATGGGGTTAGACTTCGGTCGAAGCTCTTGATCGAAGCCCCGGTAAACGGCGGCCGTAACTATAACGGTCCTAAGGTAGCGAAATTCCTTGTCGGGTAAGTTCCGACCTGCACGAATGGCGTAATGATGGCCACGCTGTCTCCACCCGAGACTCAGTGAAATTGAAATCGCAGTGAAGATGCTGTGTACCCGCGGCTAGACGGAAAGACCCCGTGAACCTTTACTACAGCTTGGCACTGAACATTGACCCTACATGTGTAGGATAGGTGGGAGCCTTTGAAACCTCGTCGCTAGATGGGGTGGAGGCAATCTTGAAATACCACCCTTGTATGCTTGATGTTCTAACGTCGCCCCCTTATCGGGGGTGCGGACAGTGCCTGGTGGGTAGTTTGACTGGGGCGGTCTCCTCCCAAAGAGTAACGGAGGAGCACGAAGGTGGGCTAATCACGGTCGGACATCGTGAGGTTAGTGCAATGGCATAAGCCCGCTTGACTGCGAGAATGACAATTCGAGCAGGTGCGAAAGCAGGTCATAGTGATCCGGTGGTTCTGAATGGAAGGGCCATCGCTCAACGGATAAAAGGTACTCCGGGGATAACAGGCTGATACCGCCCAAGAGTTCATATCGACGGCGGTGTTTGGCACCTCGATGTCGGCTCATCACATCCTGGGGCTGAAGTCGGTCCCAAGGGTATGGCTGTTCGCCATTTAAAGTGGTACGCGAGCTGGGTTTAGAACGTCGTGAGACAGTTCGGTCCCTATCTGCCGTGGGCGTTAGATGATTGAGAGGGGCTGCTCCTAGTACGAGAGGACCGGAGTGGACGAACCGCTGGTGTTCGGGTTGTGATGCCAATCGCATTGCCCGGTAGCTACGTTCGGAATCGATAAGCGCTGAAAGCATCTAAGCGCGAAGCGAGCCTCAAGATGAGTCATCTCTAGACCTTTAAGGTCTCTAAAGGGTTGTCGAAGACTACGACGTTGATAGGCAGGGTGTGTAAGTGCTGCGAGGCATTGAGCTAACCTGTACTAATTGCCCGTGAGGCTTAACCATACAACACCCAAGGGGTTTTACGGACTCCATGAGCACTTGAATGACGTGTTTGAACGAAATTGTAAACACTAGTTAGATTTTCCCAGATTGTATTTATCGCTAATGGCGGTAAATAAAACAGAATTTGCTTGGCGACCATAGCATTATGGACCCACCTGATCCCATGCCGAACTCAGTAGTGAAACGTAATAGCGCCGATGGTAGTGTGGGGTCTCCCCATGTGAGAGTAGGTCATCGCCAGGCTTCAATTTTAGATATACGTATTGAACGACGTGTATCGGATAGGCAGTTAACTGTTTATCACCGTGTGGAGCGGTAGTTCAGTTGGTTAGAATACCGGCCTGTCACGCCGGGGGTCGCGGGTTCGAGTCCCGTCCGCTCCGCCACTTATACTAAGCCCGAGTCTTACGACTTGGGCTTTTTTACATTTGTACTTTGGCGAATCATGGAACGGATACCTGAAGGCGGCGGTTTATCACGCCGAGGACGCGCTGATTTTCGGTGTGGGAAGTCCTGTCCGTTTCGCCACTTTATATCTAAGCCCAAGCCTTGCTGCTTGGGCTTTTTCGTTTGAATAGAATGATACTAGCGGTGCCATTTACGTAGTTTCATTCACCCAATAAGACAAGGTACTTTTGAATCCGTAAATTAAGTGGAGGCAGCTCTGTAATCCACGTATTATGGAGCTTAATATCTTAACTCTTCTACTTTTACGGGAAATTTTTGATGAGCTTTAAAGACTCGCTGCGAAAATTTGATCAATATCGACGAAAAAAAATGATGAAACTTGAGGTGCTCCTGTTTCAAGTTATCAATAACAAAAAGATTATGGTTGATTCGTTGATCAAACCTGAAGACGTTGAAAAGATATTGATTGTTAGAACAAATAAGCGCATCGGTAATATGTTCTTCTTATTACCATTTCTGCATGAGACTGGAAAGTGCTACCCGAATGCTGAAATTGACCTTGTTTTGAATTTGCCTTGGCAAGGGAAGATTTTTGAAAATATCGCAATTAACAAAATATTTTATTCTCACTTTTCTTTTAAAGATATTTTTAAGTGGGGAGAATGTATTAAAGAGCTGAAGAAACAGGATTATGATTTAGTTCTGATGCCTTATCAATCGGTTGGTGATGCCGTTACTTCAGCCTTGATGAATGGACGTAATAAAGCCTCATTTGTCTCTGATATTAATGGTATTGCATTCCCGCATGCTGTTACTGAAGATGGCTGTGAAAGGCACTTTGCTTTCAAGCCTTTAAAAATATTAGAGGGAATCGGCAATCAATTAGAAAAACCCTATGGCTATGAAATTATTTTGTCTGAGGGTGAGGTAGAGTCGGCAACAACAGCTTTACGTGATTTGTCTAAAGATAGTGGGGCTCGCGCGCTTGCATATTTTCGTGGGGCAAGGGGCACTAAAGTGTTGAGTGACAACGTATGGCGAGGGATCGTTGCTAAATTTAAAGACTACGATCCTGAAAATACCATTTGTGTTGAAATCTTGAGTCCTGATATTCAAACGCCTTTAGAGGGCGATACGCAAGTTTATCAAAATGCAGATATGCGTGCTCTAGCTGCATTTTTAGCACAATGTGACATGTTTATTTGTTCAGATACTGGACCTTTGCATTTGGCTGATGCAGCAGGTGCAAATTGTGTTGGCTTATTTACAGAAACCGATCCAACTGTCTATGGTTGTATTGGTGCTAATACGGTTAATTTAACCGATATTGAGCATATTGATGTCAGCGCAATATACTCTCGGTTAGGTTTGAAATAGTTAACTTATAAACGCTCTTTTAAGGGCGTTTTTTATTTAGCTGGATTCAACCATGAAGTATCGGCTTAACAGGTTAATTAAGTCAGTTTGATACCCTTCATACAGGCTAACAGGCAGTAAGTGAGCGAGTTCATTACCCGTTGGTGTAAAGCGGTAATAAGTTAATGTGCTTATCTTACTGTTGGCTAATATTTTAAAATGATGGTTTTGGTAATTCAGAGGCAGTGCTTGGTGCTGAGATATAGAGCCTGACTCAAGTTCTGATGCGTGGATGATCCCGAGTTCAATGAGTGATAAAAGTTCATGGTAGGGGAGTTGGTATTGCCCAAGAGTTAATTTTGATTGCTCACGCTTAGGAATAACAAGCAGGCTCATTTTGTGACTAATTGCGCCAGTGAGTAGTTTTCGTCCTTGATCTGTACCGAAACTACAGCTAAGAGAGCATGCATGCTGAAAGGCATGTGCATCTTTTTTTGTCATATTCTTAAGAGTGTTCAGTGCTTTGATCGAAAAGCTACCTGGTGCTATGACTTCTTTTTTTAGTACTCTTCCCCAGAGTGCTTGCATATTGGCGCTATGAATATTTTTTGCAATCGACATGAATTGTGCCAACCAGTCAGGATCAGGCATGTTTGCACTGTCTTCATTGCTAACGTCATAAGCAATCTTTAGTATCTTTTCTAGATTAGCTTGCTGGGCTTCACGCTCTTTTTGTTCCCGCTGTTGAGTCCGCTGTTCAATTGAACATTCTTCCGTTTCCGTTATTAGGTGATTGACGACAAACAGCTTTGCTATTGCTTCTGTGTATTGTTTGGCGTTTCGTCGGGTAGAAGATGTCTTCTCAGCCGTATTCTGAGTGTTTTTTATTGCCAGCTCTTGGGCAGGTTTATTTGAAGATGTGGTCATGTCGAGTAACTCAATCTAGTAATAGTTCTGTTGTACCAGTAATTAGTCTTAATCGCGAAATGAATTTTGTATTTTGAGATAGGGGGTATCTCGGTAGAAAAAAGGCTAATACAGAATATTAGCCTTTGTGGATTATATTAAGGGGTTACATGTCGTCGTATTCTTCTAGTTGGGTACCTTCGATCAGGTAGCCGACTTCAGCGAGATCATGACTGACATGCTGAGTTTTCAGCTCACCGATAATATAGACAACATCCCAAAGTTGCTGGATGGGAGCACCAGATGGAAATTTCACATAAATAATCTGGTTCGGTGGCGGTGGCGGTACGTGAATACAAGCACCGAAATAAGGAACCAGCAAAAACTCGGTGACAGCTTTATCATCCCCTTCTAGAGGAATAACGAAACCGGGTATTTTCACCTGACTACCATTTAGTTCTTCGCGCACCTTCCCTATTTGGCTTTGTTTTGCTTTACCACCACTGTGATCAATAAAGGCAGCAATGCCCTGCTCATTGATCATTGAACGTTCATTTTCTGGTACTAAATCTAACCAGTCTAACGTTAATGGCTCTGATGCATGTACCAGTAATGGAAATGTGCAGCATAAGGCTAAAAGCCATTTTCTCATGTTGTACCCTTAAATCTTGATTGTCATGCCATCAGACAGTGAGTGTTGATAAGCGCGAATTGCAGGAATAATACCGACTAGGATACCTGCAACTTGAACGACTGCCAGCAATGTTAGCTCATAAATATTTAGAGGCGTGATCTCGATATACATTCCAAAGTGCGTCAGGATAAATGGCTGCGCAAGGAAAAGCAGACCATAGAGCATGATTGTTCCAAGTAGAATACCGAGCGCTGTCAGGAAGGTTGCTTCACTGATTAATAAAAAGAAAATATGGCTTGGCCTTGCTCCTGTTGCACGAAGGATCGCCATTTCACGTCGGCGTTCGTTTAGGCTCGTAAGTAAGCTAGAAAGCATACCTAGTAAACCTGCAATCACAACAAAGCCTGAAACGATGAGTAATGCTTGTTCAGCAATTGACATCATTTGCCACAGTTCATGTAAAGCAATGCCCGGCATAATGGCACTTAATGGTTCTTTGCTATATGTATTAATATAGCGCTGTAATGCAAATGTTTGGATCTTAGAGTTTAGCCCAACCATAAAAGCGGTGATTTGCTTAGGTTTGAATTGCTGTTGTAGCAGCACTTTTGCTTCAGGTGTTGGTCCTAAGCGTGCGCCAGATTCCCATCCTACATGAATGGCTTCAATCGCTTCTAATGAAACGTGAACACTGCGATCTACTGGAGTGCCTGTTGGTGCAAGTATACCCACAACTTTGAAGGGCAAGTTGTCGTGGCGGTTGAACGATTTATCGCTGATCCCATGTGCGATGATAATTTCATCGCCTAATTTGTAGTTTAGTTTTCTGGCAACTTCAGCACCAATAACCGTTTCAAATAACCCCGCAAAGGGTAAGCCTTGATCAAAATTTAGAGGCTGCTTTTTCCCGTATTTATAATGTTCGAAGTAATCACCTGTCGTGCCTATCACTCTAAAACCACGGTGTGAATCGCCAAGTGAGATGGGAATAGCCCATTTCACTGCACGGTGTGAGGTGATTTCTTGGTAGCTTTTCCAATCAATATTATTGGTCGCGTTACCGATGCGAAATACCGAGTAGAGTAATAAATTGACTGAACCTGCGCGTGAGCCCACGATGAGATCTGTACCTGAAATCGTATTGGCAAAACTGGCTTTTGCTTGTGTTCTTACTCGTTCAACGCCTAATAGTAGAGTCACTGAGATTGCTACAGTCAGTATGGTGAGTAATGCGGTCGCTTTTCGGTTCTGCAGGCTTTTCCATGCTAGATGTAAGATAGCCTTCATGATGTTATCTCTTGGTGGATAGTGTTGATGTCATTGAGTGCAACAGTGCGATCAAAAAGCCCTTCTAGCGTTTGATCATGGCTCACAAATAAAAGTGTGGTATTAGAGCGTTCGCACTCAGCCATTAAGAGTCCGATGAAGGCTTCGCGGTTATTTTGATCTAAGGCTGATGTGGGTTCATCTGCAATGAGTAGCTCTGGTTGCCCCATTAGTGCTCGCGCAGCAGCAACTCGTTGTTGTTGGCCTATGCTTAGCTCGCTGATGGGTTTGTGAAGGCAGTCTTGTGGTAAATGAAGCTGTGTTAATAAGCGCTTGGCTTCTTGCTCTAAGCTAGTTGAAATACGTTGCTGGCGTAAGGGAGAAAAGCGGCACGGTAGCATTACATTTTCAAGCACAGATAAATATGGAAGTAGATTAAACATCTGAAATATATAGCCAATGTGATTGGCTCTGAATGTATCTCTTTGCGTTGCTTTTAATTCACTAAACTTTTGCCCAAGGATTGAGATTTCACCTGATGTCGGTTGGCTAATACCTGAGAGTAGCCCTAATAATGTAGATTTTCCGCTCCCGCTTGGGCCTTTAAGAAATACCTTCTCACCTTGCTGCACAGTAAATTGAGGGATAGCTAGTATATCTGCTTGCTGTCGCGCCCAGCGAAATGTGAGGTTTGAAATATTGATAACAGTCATGCTTGTTTTCCTAAAGAGGGGCGTGAGCCCCTCTTATTTTATTAGAAGGTAAACTGGGTTTGTGCAGGTGTGAGCTGACCTGCTTTTTGTCCTTTATTGGTGATAGCCTGAATGGTTATTTTCTCGGTTGAGGTGAAATGCTTAAACCAATCCGACTGCATGCTTGTTAGTGTTTCGATGTTGTCGCAATTGAAAGTGTATTGCGCTGAAAACTCACCATGTTGTCCATCACAGTTACAATCATGGTCATCGTGGTTGTGATGTGCATGTTCGTCATGATCGTGGCTATCATGGTCGTGGTGTGCATGTTCGTCATGATCGTGGCTATCATGGTCGTGATGTGCATGATTGTCATGATCGTGGCTATCATGGTCGTGGTGTGCATGTTCGTCATGATCGTGGTTATCATGGTCGTGGTGTACATGTTCATCATGAGCCGTAAGGGTTTCTGTTACGAGAGTGTCTACTAGCGTACATTGTGCACCCGTTGAAAAGGTGAGTAATTGCTGAGGTTGAGCAAGCGTTTTCAGCGCACTATTTAGTGCTTTTTTTTGTTCATCATTTTTTGGTGCGTGCTCGAAACCGACAACGTCGGCACCTGGAGCGGTAATTTCAACGAGTAGGGCGTTGGCATCTTGTGCGATATTGAGTTCAACGACACCGTGAACATGCGCGCCATGCTGACGATATTCACTTTCATCGTGATGATTGTGTGCTAAAGCTTGCCCTGTGATGAGTGAGCTTACGAGTGTGGCGAATACAGTGCGGCGGATCGTCATGTTTGCTTTCCCTATGGTTGAAAACGATATAAATACAGCGTGACAACAAGGGGGATGTTACAAAGTAAGGAGCAAATGCTTAGTGCGAATTGCTCCCCATTAGCTTTGTATCAAAACCAATGCTGCTACAATGTGTGACATTATAACATTACATTTGGTTCTCTGGTATGGATCGATAAGAATAGGAAGAGTTACAGGTTATTGTTAATGAGATCCATAACTTGCTGAATTTCTTGTGCCGAAAGTTGACCTTCTTGAACGAAAAGCACGGTTCCTTTTGTATCCAGCAGTGCAATCATTGAGTTTTCAGGTTTAAGATCCCAGGCTTGCTGGACGTCTCCATTTGCATCTAAGACCATCGATGACCATGCAAACTCGCGCTTACTGTCCTCGGCTGATGATTTTACAAAACCACCGGTTCCCCAGATCGCGTCATCTTGATTAATGATTGTTGTTGTTTGATATTTGTCTGCAGGTAGGTTTGCAGCTTTGATCGCATCGATCATTGGAGCATTCATTGCTTTAGCGGCACTGCGCCCAGCGATTGCTTGAATAACTCTTACTTTTCCTTCTAGTTGAGCTGTTGTCCAAGCCTGATAAGTTATCTTATCTTGCGTTAATAGAATTTCACCTTTATCTGCGATATCAACACTTGGTAATACTTGTCCTACTTTTAGGTTATGAGCAGATGCTAATGTTGGTAGTAAACCAGCCAGTAAGGTAATGATAAGCTTCTTATTCATTGTTTTTTTCCAGTTTTAGTTAGACGCCTTATTATCTTAGTAAATGCGCGTCAATCTGGTTATACCAGTTAACAAGATTAGACATGAATCACTTTATTTTTTGTTGTTAATCATAATTAAAACGGTTGTCGGTGTGTTTTTGTTCTAGAGTGAAAATGCGCGATGAAGGAAACGCTGAGGAAGGGATTTTTGGCGAATATATTGCATGGTTTTTTATATCAGGTGAATGAAACAAATTTCGTTTCTATTGGTCTATAGCTATGTGAAAGAGAGGAACTCATGCTAAAAATATTTAAACAATATCGACCAAATCAAATTGCCCGCTATGTGAAAAGTTACTTCAGAGGGCGTTTGTTTATTATGGGAGTAGGAGCCTTTGAGTTTGATTGTGGGCGCTTACTGCCGCCTAAATCCCAAGACTTAAAAGCCTTGAGTGCATTAACCGAGGTGAACAAGGAAATTCAGTTACTTGCAGCGGAAGCTTATTGATACCCACGTCATCTCGCGGGTATCGTCGAAGTCTTAAGTCTTTAATGAAGGTGGTAAACAGATCCCTGTACCTCCTAGCCCACAGTAGCCATTTGGATTTTTTGCTAAATATTGCTGATGGTACTCTTCTGCAAAATAAAACGTGCTCGCGGCTTGAATTTCAGTAGTGATAGCTGCCATCACCTTGTTGTCAGCAAGTGCTTGTTGGTATTTCTTTAGGCTTGTGATTGAGCTGGTGTGTTGTGAATCGGAGTTAGTGTAAATCGCTGAGCGGTACTGGGTGCCGGTGTCGTTTCCTTGCTTCATGCCCTGAGTTGGGTTGTGGTTTTCCCAAAAGAGTGCAAGTAGCTGGTGTAGTGAAATGATTTCAGGGTCAAAGATAATTCTGACTACTTCTGTATGCCCTGTTTTTCCTGAGCAGACTTCATCGTAGCTGGGGTTTGGCGTAAAGCCGCCACAGTAGCCAACCGCCGTGCTATAAATACCATCTTGTTGACAGAATAAACGTTCCGCTCCCCAAAAGCAGCCCATTCCGACAATGAGAGAATCACAACCTGCTGGAATATCATCATTGAGTGGAGTGCCGAGTACAGTATGTGGGTGGCTTAGCTTAATAGCGGTTGCTCTACCAATAAGAGCTGCATCCTGCGAGATCATGGTTTGTTTTGTCAGCGCCATTATTACTTCCTTTTTATGCTGCTTGGTATAAAGAAAATAGTGAAATTACGTGACACAATCAATGATCAATTTTTTGCAAAATAAATACTGGCGACTAAGCGCGTGGTTTGTCAGAATATTTTGTACGCACCTTGGTTCACGACTTTAGAAAAAGAAGCAAAATAAGAATGAATTCATTGTATAAGCGGTTTAGCTTTCCCGCTCTAGCTCTCCTGTTTTCTTTTCCCGCCAGTGCGAGCACAGATCTAACGATTACAGGACTGAGTGGTAGCCTTGAAGATAATGTCGATGCTTATATTCAAGGGATCCCTGAAGACGAATACAGCACATCACTTCGCTTTCGAGAGCAACTCGAAAATGAAATAAAGTCAGCATTAAAAGCATTAGGCCATTATCAGCCAACCTTTACTTATGATGTAAAAGAAGGGAAAAACAGCGAGCTGACTGTGACAGTGGATGCTGGACCACAAACGCGTATTGCTCGTAGTAATATTGATATTCGTGGGATGGCTAAAGACGATATCGATTTTATCGCGCTAGTGCGCAACAGTGGCATGGGGTTAGGTGAACCACTGAACCACGGTAAGTACGAAGCATTAAAATCCGCGTTAAGCAGCCTTGCCCTGCGTAAAGGTTACTTTGATGCGAAGTTTGAGAAGAGTGTGATGGAGGTTGCCCCATCGCGCAGTGAAGCTTTTATCCTTATCTCTTTTGATAGTGGGATCCGCTATAACTTTGGTGAGACTGTATTCACAGGTAGCCAGATTGACGAAGATCGTTTGCAGTCGTTGATCCCCTATGATGAAGATGAGCCTTACTTAGCATCTAAGCTCGGTGAGTTTAATCAGCGCTTATCAAATGTAGGTTGGTTCTCTTCGATTTTTGTTGGTGGTGATGTTTCTAAGCTAGAAGATAATGAAATTCCTGTTCGAGTCAGTTTAGCCCCACAGGTTCGTAACCAGATTGAAACCGGTATTGGTTTTTCGACTGATACTGGTCCGCGTTTAAAATTTAACTGGAAAAAGCCGTGGATCAACAGTGCAGGGCACAGCCTGAGCGTTAAAACTGAAATCTCAGCGGTGCAGCCAAAAATTGAAGCCACCTATAAAATCCCACTCGATGATGTTTTAAATGATTACTACCAGATTGTGGGCGGCTTAAGCTACACCGACAATCACGATACAGTGAGTACTCAGCTTACATTAGGTCTTGAGCGTCATTGGTTGCTAAAACATGGGTGGAAACGTATCGCGTCATTACGTTGGTTAACGGAAGATTACAAACAAGGGAATAATGAAAAAGGCGTGTTGAACATGCTGATTCCGGGTGTGACGTATAGTAAAACCCGCGCACGTGGTGGTGCGATGCCAACTTGGGCTGATAAGCATTTAATCTCGGTTGAGTATGCCGATCCCGCTTTGGGCTCAGATACGCGTATTGCTCGTTTTCGTGGCCGTAGTGCGTGGATTCGTAGTGCAGGAGAGAATCATCGTGGGCTATTACGTCTTGATGGTGGCGCAGTTGTTGCTGATCGTATTGAAGATGTCCCACCTTCTATGCGTTTTTTCATTGGCGGTGATAACAGCCTACGCGGCTATGGCTACGAGACCATTGCGCCAAGGGATAATGATAATAAACTTCGCGGTGGTCAGTACATGCTGACCAGTTCCGTTGAATACCAATATCGAGTATACGGCGATTGGTGGGGAGCGCTTTTCTATGACTATGGCTCTGCGTGGATTGATTCACCTGACTGGAAAAGTGGTGCCGGTGTCGGCGTACGCTGGGCATCGCCAGTAGGCCCTATTCGTTTTGATGTTGCATGGGGGCTTGATCGCCCATCCGATGATCGTATCCAACTCCACTTTACCTTAGGGCCTGAATTATGATTTGGCTTAAGCGTATTTCTATTGCAGTTATCGCAACGCTTATTTTTCTCGTTATTGTACTGGCTACTTTGCTATATACCCCTGCTGGGGTAAAGGTGGCTGCGTGGGGGGCACAAAAAGCACTGCCTGCGTTAACGATTTCAGGTGTGCAAGGGGCACTTTTCCGTGGTTTTCAGCTTGAGAATGTTCGTTATCAAGATCAAGGGATCGACTTACAGGCCGATCGTCTGCACCTGGATCTCGATGATCGTTGTTTGTTGACCCCTGAAGTGTGTGTGCGAGAACTTGCGATATCTGGTGTGCAATTTTCGATGCCAAGGTTACCGGAAAGCTCGTCAGATGAAGCGCCAGTAGAAGAGGGAGCGACGACAGCATCGATTACTTTACCCTTACCGATTAGCATTGATCGGGTGCTGCTTGATGATATCGACCTAGATATTTTGGGTAATAAGGTGCGTTGGCAGCACTTTTCAACTGCGGCTGAGTTAGTTGGATCTTTGGTAACACTCAAGCCGACAGATTGGCAAGATATTGAGCTGACACTCGCAAAAACGGAGACAAGCCCAGAGCAAACGCCGAAAGCTGTTGAACCTGCAGATAAAACGGATGAAGCCATTGCTTTACCTGAAGTGCTCTTGCCATTGGATTTTGATGTGCAGCGTTTCACAGTGAAAAACTTTACATTGAAAGGAGAAACACCACAGGTTGTTAATCAACTGGAGCTGGTGGCTTCAGCGCAAGGGCATGACGTTAATGTTTCGAAGCTATTCCTTGATGTGCCCCAAGCCGTACTAAATGCATCCACCCATGTATCTTTGTTAGATGATTATCCTCTGACGCTCGATGCCGTTGTTGATATTGCCATGGCGCCGTTAAGTGGCCATCAACTGGCACTTAAAGCCGATGGCAGCATAGGTAAGTTAGCGTTAAATGCGAAGCTAAAAGGTACGATAGACGCAGTATTAGCGGGTAAGTTATCACCGTTAGATCCAAAGCTACCGTTCGATCTATCGTTAAAGAGTCACCATATCCAATGGCCTATTGATAGCAAAGCAGAATTTGAAGTTGCTGATACCTCACTCAAAGCGAAAGGTAGTCTAGATGGCTTTAATTTTGATCTAAAGAGCGCGATTGATGGCGAACCTATGCCTGCCGTGGCTGTTGATTTAAAAGGAAGCGGAGACTTAGAAAAAGTTTCACTCTCATCGTTGAAGGTCAATACATTAGGTGGGGTGATTACTGGTAAAGCCAAAGCGAACTGGAAGAAAAATGTTGTTTGGCAGGGACAGCTGGCGTTTGCAGATATTCAGCCGGACAAACAATGGTCAGAAGTTCCAGGTAAATTAAGTGGACAGCTACAGACATCGGGCGGACTGACAACCAAAGGAGGCTGGTTTGTTAAACTTCCTGTCTTGAGCGTTGATGGCAATGTGATGTCGCAAGACTTCTCGCTAAAAGGGCAGCTTGATGCCAAAGATATTGCGGGTAACGGTAATATTGAATTGGTCACCAATGGCTTGTCTTTAAATCATGGTCCGAATGGTTTAGTGGCGAAAGGTTCGTTAGCTAAAAACTGGGACATGACAGCTAGAATTAATGCACCGAATTTAGCTCAATCCATACCAGATGTTCGCGGCTCTGTTATTGGTAATGTGGCTTTGTCAGGCAAGATGCTAGAGCCTGATATCCAGCTAGATTTGGAAGGCCAAGCTCTAGGTTGGCAAGAATTAGCAAGCTTACAAGCATTTAACTTAACTGGTCGTGTATCGCCGCTACCACAACTGAATGCTGATATTGCTTTAACCGCCCAGAATGGGCAGTACGAAGAGACTAAATTAAAAGATCTATCGCTTACTTTTACGGGAACTGAAAAGCAGCATGAATTGGTCGTGGATATCGACGCAGAACCTGCGAGTGCACAGCTGCGTTTAACTGGCGCCTTAGATCGTAAGCTGGGCTGGCAAGGTGTTTTACAGCAAGCAGAATTTGGTACTCCGGTTGGACCATGGCGCTTAAATCAACCCACAGCGCTTGGCTACAACCTAAAAACGGAGTTGGCGACGGTTGCTGCGCATTGTTGGCAACAAAATTCAGCGGGATTATGTTTAGTTGAGCCACTAGAAGCAGGCAAGTCAGGCCACGCCAAACTTGCACTTAAGCGATTTGATTTCGACATCATTAAACCTTTCTTACCACCTGAGTTAATTGTTAAGGGCGAAGTGGGTGCTAACGTTGAAGCTGTATGGGCGCCAGAATCGGCTCCATACGTAAAAGCGGCTGTCGTCATGCCGGCAGGATCGTTATCGCAGCAAGTTGATGAGACGAAACCACCACTCAATGTTGGTTGGGATAAAGTCACTGTTAATGCTGAAATGAAAAATGATGTACTAAATGCAGATTGGCTTATTGGGGTGAAAGATAACGGTGATGTCAGTGGTCAAGCACGGGTTACCCAGTTGACGGCCGAACAGCAAATTGATGCCAAAGTGAAGATTGATCGCTTCATGCTCGACTTTTTACACCCCTTGTTAAATGACTTCCGTGATTTTGGTGGCCAAGTCGATGCTGATATTCACCTAACAGGGGCGGCACTGCATCCAGCGGTAAATGGTGGCTTGAGTGTCAGTAAAGTGAAACTCAGTGGTAAAACGGCACCCATCGATGTTGAGCAAGCTGATTTAACGGCAACCTTCTCTGGTTTTGGTGCAGTTATTAACGGTAATGTGATAACGCCAGATGGTAAGTTATTACTCCGCGGTAAAGCGGATTGGACTGAATTAGACAATTGGCGTACCGAGCTTAATGTGAATGGTGATGAGCTCGCGTTAAGCGTACCACCTATGTTAGCAATGAAAGTGTCACCGCACTTAAAGATAGCGGCATCGCCGAAACAAGCTGAAATTAGCGGTAACATTGGTATCCCATGGGGGCGCATTAAAGTTGATCAGCTACCGCAATCAGCGGTTGCGGTATCGGATGATGAAGTCTTACTCAATGATCAGTTAGAGCCAATAGAAAAAGAAAAACCGATCCCGTTCTCAATTAAAACTAACGTCTTAGTGAAGATTGGTAATGACGTAAAAATTTCAGCATTTGGCCTTAAGGCTAATCTAAAAGGTGATCTTAATGTACGTCAGAAAGACAATGAGCCTTTAGTGTATGGTGAAGTAAATATTAAGGACGGTACTTATCGCTCGTTTGGGCAGGAATTGGTGATCCGTAAAGGACAGATCTTGTTTAATGGCCCAGCAGATCAGCCTTATCTTTCAATGGAAGCGATACGCGATCCTGAAAATATTGAAGATAGTGTGGTGGCCGGTATTCGAGTAACTGGCCCTGCTGATGAGCCTAAGATTGATATCTTCTCTGATCCCGCGATGCCTCAGCAAAACGCGTTGTCGTATATATTACGTGGTAAGGATATCGACAGTGAATCGGGAGACAACAGTAGCGCAATGACCACAGCCTTGATCAGCATGGGACTCGCACAAAGTAGTCAGCTGGTGGGGGATGTTGGTAAAGCATTTGGGGTTCAAGATCTTGCCGTGGATACTGCGGGCTCGGGCGATGATTCCCAAGTGACAATCAGTGGCTATATTGCTCCCGGCTTGCAGGTGAAATATGGCGTGGGGATCTTTAATAGTTTGGGTGAGTTTACAGTGCGTTACCGCTTAATGACTGACTTATACATTGAAGCTATTTCAGGTTTACATAATGCAGTGGATTTACTGTACCAATTTGAATTTGATTAATAGGAAAGGTGATGAGCTTAGTCTTTGTATATGGCACCTTGCGCCAAGGTGAATCGAATCACCATCTCTTAGTGGATGCCAGATTTCTTGGTGGAGCAGAGCTAACGAGGGGTTACGCCTTGTATGATTTGGGCGCCTACCCAGGTGCGGTGGTAGATGAGTCCTCTGCGATAGCCTTATACGGCGAAGTTTACCAAGTGGATACTGCAACGTTTGAGGCATTAGATCGGCTAGAGGAATACCCAACAGGGTATACACGGCAATTGGTTGTTACCCCTTATGGCCACGCTTGGGTATATTTATACTTGCACTCGTTAGACGGGATGCCGCTAATAATCTCGGGTAATTGGTGTCAGCGCTAGCGTGATTTAAGTTGTAACTGCACGAAAATAGAGACGTTAAAGCCCCAAGCACTTCAGTGTTTGGGGCTTTTTTATATGCCTATCATTGTTGTCGCTTGGGTTATTTTTGTGCGCGTTGGTATGACGCTAGAATTTCTTCTTTGGCAGCCGTAACATCACCCCAGCCTTCGACTTTGACCCACTTGCCCGCTTCCAGTTCTTTATAGCGTTCAAAGAAGTGGGTGATTTGTGCTTTCAGTAGTTCAGGTAGATCGCCGACATCTTGAATATGATCGTATTCTTTAGTGAGTTTACTGTGTGG
Source organism: Photobacterium swingsii (assembly GCF_024346715.1). Taxonomy (NCBI): domain Bacteria; kingdom Pseudomonadati; phylum Pseudomonadota; class Gammaproteobacteria; order Vibrionales; family Vibrionaceae; genus Photobacterium; species Photobacterium swingsii. The sequence goes on along the minus strand of NZ_AP024852.1, from coordinate 3,371,390 downwards.
AACCGCGACCACTTTGGCATCTTCGCCCGATTCATCAGACATTTTTAGCACCCCGACAGGGCGACAACGGATCACTGCACCAGGTACGAGTGGGTGTGGTGTGGGAACTAAAACATCAACCGGATCGCCATCGAGTGAGAGGGTTTCGTTTACGTAGCCGTAGTTACATGGGTAAAACATCGGGGTCGACATAAAGCGATCAACGAAAATTGCTCCCGTGTCTTTATCGACTTCATATTTGATTGGATCTGCGTTGGCTGGGATCTCAATCACGACATAGATATCTTCTGGAATGTCCTTACCTGCAGGGACATTATTTAAGCTCATAACGAATTCCTTTTAATGAGTTAAAACACGGTTACATGTCTAGAAGTATAACCAGCAATGATGAAAAAGAAGTGAAATTGGAGAGGGTTGTAGGCGTTTCAGTGAAGATGTACAAGCTGCATCACACAGCTTGTACGAAATTATTTAAGACGTGATATGAGATGCTTAGTATTTTGTTGGGAACTCTTTGATGAACTCTTCAACTTTATGGACCATATTGGTCGAACCGACGAAGAAAGGAATACGTTCGTGAAGTTCGGTTGGCTTGATATCCATAATGCGGTTGGCGCCATCAGAGGCGATACCGCCAGCTTGTTCAATCAAGAAGGCCATTGGGTTGCACTCGTACAGCAGGCGTAGCTTACCGCTAGGGTGAGTTGCCGTACTTGGGTACATGTAAATGCCGCCTTTAAGTAGGTTACGATGGAAGTCCGCAACCAATGAGCCAATGTAGCGAGATGTATACGGACGATCATCTTCTGGCACATTTTCTTGGCAGAATTTGATGTACTTTTTCACGCCTTCAGGAAAACGGATGTAGTTACCTTCGTTAATCGAATAGATACGACCATCTTTAGGAATACACATATTTTCATGTGACAGGCAGAATACGCCAAGTGACGGATCATAGGTAAAACCATGAACACCATTACCTGTGGTATATACAAGCATGGTGGATGAACCGTAGATGATGTAGCCTGCCGCGACTTGACGGTGACCAGGCTGTAAGAAATCTTCTTGAGTTGGTGGGGTACCAACTGGTGAAACACGGCGGTAGATAGAGAAGATAGTGCCGACGGAAACGTTTACGTCAATGTTCGAAGAACCATCCAGTGGATCCATTAAAACAACGTACTTCGAGTTACGGTTGAGTTCTTTGTTGAACGCAACGGCTTCATCTTCTTCTTCACTGGCAACGCCACACACTTGATCGCGTGCTTCTAAAGCTGCTTTGAATTTATCATTGGCGTACAGGTCGAGCTTTTGTTGCTCTTCGCCTTGTACATTTTCACAGCCTACCGCGCCTGTAATATCAACAAGACCAGCCTTGTTGATTTCGCGGTTAACGATTTTCGCTGCAAGCTTAATTGAACCAAGCAGTGAAGAGAGTTCGCCACTGGCGTGGGAGAAGTCATTTTGTTTCTCGACAATGAACTCACCTAAGGTTCTAATATCGGACATACACAATCCTTGCATCAAGTTGTCATGGGGGGCTGAAAACTCAGGTACAATGTCTCTATTGGACAATTTTGTACGTGTTTCGGCATTAATGCCTCGTATCCAATTGTATATAAAGATCTTTTTTATGGTAACGAAGTAACGCAAAAGCGTGACTTCACATTTTTTAAGTTTGTGAGTCGACAATTATGCATATCCATATACTAGGAATCTGCGGCACTTTCATGGGCGGTGCGGCCTTACTTGCGCGTCAACTTGGCCATAAAGTCACTGGGTGTGACGCCAATGTTTATCCCCCAATGAGTACATTGCTAGAATCTCAAGGTATTGAAATAATTCAGGGTTATGACCCTGAACAGCTCAAGCCGGCCCCTGATCTAGTCGTGATAGGTAATGCAATGAGTCGCGGTAACCCTTGTGTGGAATATGTGTTGAATCACAATTTGCGCTATACGTCAGGCCCACAGTGGCTGCAGGAGTTCTTACTGCATGATCGCTGGGTAATGGCGGTAGCGGGTACTCACGGTAAGACAACAACAGCCAGTATGTTAGCGTGGATCCTTGAAGATTGTGGCTATCAACCAGGATTCTTAGTTGGTGGCGTGCTTGGAAACTTCGGTATTTCCGCGAGGTTAGGTGAAAGCATGTTCTTTGTGGTTGAAGCGGACGAATACGATAGTGCTTTTTTCGATAAACGTTCTAAGTTCGTTCATTATCGACCACGAACACTGATTATGAATAACCTAGAGTTCGATCACGCAGATATTTTTGATGATTTGAAAGCGATTCAGCGTCAGTTTCATCATTTAGTGCGAACTGTGCCGGGAAATGGCCGTATTTTAGCGCCGAGTGGTGTTGATAATATTCAGCAAACGTTAGATATGGGGTGCTGGAGTGAGCTGGAGTTCCTTGGCGACGATGGCCATTGGCAAGCCAAAAAACAGATTGCCGACGGTAGTGTGTTTGACGTTTATCTTGATGCGCAGTTGGTTGGTACAGTGAAGTGGGATCTGGTCGGCGAGCATAATGTGAATAATGCGCTAATGGCGATTGCCGCTGCGCGTCATGTTGGCGTGACACCAGATTTAGGGTGTGAAGCCTTAGCGACGTTTGTGAATACGAAACGACGTTTAGAGTTGAAAGGGACAGTGAAGGATATCACCGTCTATGATGACTTTGCTCATCACCCTACCGCAGTAGAACTGACGTTGGGCGGTTTACGTGCCAAGGTGGGATCTGAGCGTATTCTTGCTGTGCTTGAACCGCGCTCTAACACCATGAAGCTTGGTGTGCACAAGGATGATTTAGCCCCTTCGCTACACGCTGCTGATGAAGTGTTTTTATTGCAACCCGATAATATTCCTTGGTCTGTACAAGAGATTGCAGATCAATGTCATCAACCGGCATTTACCGAGAGTGATCTTGATGTGCTGGTGGCTCGTATTGTTGCCCAAGCGAAACCGAACGATCATATTTTAGTCATGAGCAATGGTGGGTTCGGTGGGATCCATGACAAATTACTTCATGCGTTAGCAGAACTGAAATAAAAAGAAGATGTAACATGGCCGATAAACGGATCACACTCGCGTGGACAGGCGCTTCTGGCGCTCCTTATGGTCTACGCTTACTTGAATGCTTATTAGCGGCGGATTATCAGGTCTATTTACTGATATCTTCAGCGGCGAGAGTGGTATTAGCGACCGAGCATGGCTTGAAGTTACCATCGGGCCCAGAAGCGGCGAAGAAAGCCTTGGTTGATCATTTAGCCTGCGATGCCACTAAATTAGAGGTTTGCGGAAAAGAAGACTGGTTTTCACCTGTTGCTTCAGGCTCTGCTGCCCCGAAAAAAATGGTGGTGTGTCCGTGCTCTGCCGGGACTTTAGCATCGGTGGCACACGGTATGTCGGATAACCTGCTAGAGCGTGCTGCTGATGTGGTGATGAAAGAGCGTGGGCAACTATTGATGGTGGTGCGTGAAACGCCATTTTCGACCTTACATCTCGAGAATATGCTCAAGCTATCCCAAATGGGGGTCACTATTATGCCAGCTGCACCAGGATTCTATCATCAACCGCAGTCGATTGATGATTTGGTCGATTTTATGGTGGCGAGAATATTGGATCACTTAGGCGTTGAGCAAGGGTTAGTGCCGCGTTGGGGCTATGATCACCGCTAAGCACATAGAAAAAAGCTCGCACCAGCGAGCTTTTTTATTGGATGGTCATAAAAGGGATTCGTGACGACTATTCGGTTACCAGACCTTGTGGTTTGAGTACCAACACATTGATGGGAGAGTTCTCAACCACTTTGGCGGCCACAGAGCCGAGCATGACCTTATCCAGTTTGGAGCGTTTATGGCTAGGCATTATGATAAGATCTGCTCCCACACGTGTTGCATTATCAATAATCGTGCTCCACGTCTTTCCTTCCGAAATATACTGATGGTGCAGTACTTCGTCGGGGATATATTGTTCAGCAAAGGCTTTTAGCTGGGCCTGAGCATCTTGACGCATCTTACGTGCAGCATCTTTAGGAAAATAGCTAGATACCATCGACATATGGATGCCGGGCAGTACGTTCAATAAATGGATAGTCGCATTACTTTGTTTTGCGTGCCAGACGGCAAGCTCAACGGCTTTATCCGCAAAGCCCTGATCATTGAGATCAACAGGAACCAAAATTTGTTTATACATAGTTAGTCTCTTTGCAAATAGCGTTGTCAGGGAAGACTGGCTTCCCTGACGTTGAGGTTATGCTGTTGTGGACGTTTGCGTTAATTGCGCCCGTCGATGTTGGTTCCATCCTAAAGCAACAAGCAAGAGTAAAGTGGGTACAAAGACCCATTCTTTCATCGGCCTAACAGCAGGCAGGCTGACTTTTGTGATCTCCCAATCAAAGTCGATGCCAGCTGCTTCTGCTGGGCTACCAAATTCGATCATATCGACCAACATCTTGTCACCTTCTTGACGAAGCATTAGTCCAGTCGATGCGATGCGATCATTTGGATTAACCGCGGTTTCGTCGAAAGGTAAGCGCACGTGTTTGCTGATCATTTTACCTTCTAGGTTTTCACCTGACACTTGCAGTTCGATAGGCTCGCCAATCGCCAGTTTATCTGCAGCATCGACGATGAGCGTACCTGGCATTTCATGTTTTGCAGGATAGACCATATCCCACCAGAATCCAGGACGGAACAAGGTGAAGGTGATAAGCAGTAGGGCTGCGACTTCCCACCATTTAGTCTTGGTAAACCACCACCCTTGTGTCGCCGCCGAGAAGGTTAGCATGGCGATGACAGCAGAGCCGACTGTGAGTAATAGGTGCCACCAAGTATCAATATTCATCATTAATAGCTGGGTATTGAAGATAAACATGAAAGGTAGAATGGCGGTACGAATATCGTAGGTGAAGCCTTGAATACCCGTCCTGATCGGATCTGATTTTGCGATTGCAGCGGCAGCAAAGGCCGCTAAACCGACAGGGGGGGTATCATCGGCGAGGATCCCAAAATAGAACACAAACAGGTGGACCGCAATTAATGGAATAATCAGACCATTTTGCGCACCTAGGGTGACGATAACTGGTGCCATTAAGGTTGAAACCACGATGTAATTTGCTGTGGTTGGAAGTCCCATACCTAATATCAAACTAATGATGGCCGTAAAGATCAGCATCAGAATGATATTACCGCCTGAAATGAACTCGACAAAGTCGGTCATCACTAAGCCGATCCCTGTGAGGGTAACAACACCGACGACCGTACCTGCAGCCGCTGTCGCGACCCCGATACCTATCATGTTGCGTGCACCAGAGACGAGGCTCTCTAATAAGTCGTGTACGCCTTCCATTGCGGCATCAGGCAAGCTTTTTTCTTTGTTAAACAATGCCAATAACGGGCGCTGAGTTAACAAGATAAAGATCATAAACACCGTAGCCCAGAAAGCAGAGAGGCCAGGAGAGAAACGCTCTACGGTTAAACACCATACCAGCACCACGATAGGCAGTAGGAAGTACAAACCTGATTTAACGGTAGGGCCAGGATCGGGCACTTCGGTTAACTCTTGATTTGGGTCTTCCATTCGGTGATCTTGATAACCAGCCGAGAGTCGAACTAAGGCCACATAAGCAATCATGATCACCACGGCAATCATAGGTGTTGCCGCAGCACCAAAGACATCTTTAGTCCAGCCCACCCCATAATAGACTGCCGCACTTAATACGATTAAGCCTAAGATTGTGCCTGTAAAGGACAACAAGCTTTGTGCCATAGTTGGCTTATAACGACGTGGTAGCCCTGACATACCGGCTTTACAGGCTTCAAGGTGAACAATATAAAGTAGAGCGATATAGGAAATTAATGCTGGCAGTAATGCCGCTTTAATCACTTCAACATAGGAAATCCCCACATACTCAACCATCAAGAATGCCGCAGCCCCCATAATAGGTGGCGTTAGCTGACCGTTAGTCGATGCCGCGACTTCAACGGCGCCGGCTTTGGTACCGGGAAAGCCGACTCGTTTCATGAGTGGGATGGTGAATGTACCCGTTGTCACAACGTTAGCGATGGATGAACCAGAAACGAGCCCAGATAGACCAGACGCGACTACCGCTGCTTTTGCTGGTCCACCACGCATATGGCCAAGCAAAGAGAAGGCGACCTTAATAAAGTAAGCACCAGCCCCTGCGCGTTCTAACATGGCACCAAAGAGGACAAATAAGAAAACAAAGGAGGTTGAAACCCCTAAAGCAACCCCAAAAACCCCTTCCGTGGTGAGCCATAAATGCGACATAGCCTTATTAAGGCTTGCCCCTTTATGCGCGATCACATCGGGCATGTGTGGGCCACCAAAGGTATAGAGTAGGAAGACTGCCGCAACCACCATAAGCGGTGGACCTAATGCACGGCGCGTTGCTTCGAGCAACAAAATCATCCCAGCGACAGCGACGATAATATCAGTTTGCGTCGGTGCGCCTGAACGCTCAGCAAGGCTGGTGTAGAAAATATAGATATAAGCAGCAGCAAAACTACCCGCAAGAGCAAGTAGCCAGTCAACAGCAGGAATATGATCTCGTGGTGAGCGTTTTAAGGCGGGGTAAGCCGTAAAGGCTAAGAAAATAGCGAAAGCTAAGTGAACAGAGCGTGCTTCTGTGTCATTTAGGATGGCAAAATTAAAAATAAATGGCAGTGGTGAAGCGTACCAAAGCTGAAACAGTGACCAGCATAGAGGTACAAACCATAAGATACGTCCAGCAAGCCCTGTTGGGTTCCTTGCCCCTGTATCTGCCTGCGCCACCATATCTTGCACATCTGCCGACGTTTGCGTTGTCTTCGTCATGCATCATCCTTCTTCGATGGGCTGATTTATTATTTGTGTTATTAATGTTGTGTTCTATAAAGCACTATGCGCCGCAGAGGCGGCGCATAGGTTGGCAGCAAGTGCCTCTTAACTTTAGTCGAAAGCGATTACTTTGGTAGGTAACCTTTTTCTTTGTAGTAGCGAACAGCGCCAGGGTGTAAAGGAATCGATAGACCATCCTTCACCATTTGCTCTGGTTTTAGATTCGCAAACGCAGGGTGTAGGCGCTTGAAGGTATCAAAGTTCTCGAAGACGGATTTCACAACCGCGTAAACAACGTCATCTGAAACATCGGTTGATGAAACCAATGTTGCTGCAACACCGAAGCTGTTTACATCGTTATCAGTGCCTTTGTACATGCCACCAGGGACGGTACTTTTCGCGTAGTAAGGGTTGTCTGCAACAATCTTGTCAATTTCAGCACCCTGTGCAGAAACGAGTTTTGCATCACAAGAGGTTGTAGCTTCTTTGATTGAACCATTTGGGTGACCAACCATGTAGATGAAGGCATCAATCTTGTTATCACAAAGGGCTTGTGAACGTTCAGAACCTTTTAATTCTGCCGCCAGTTTAAAGTCCGCATTGGTCCAACCTAGTACATCCATGACAACACCCATGGTCGCGCGATCGCCAGAACCCGGGTTACCAATATTGACGCGTTTACCTTTCAGGTCTTTAACACCATTAATGCCTGAGTCGGCACGTGCAATGATATTGAAGGGTTCAGTATGAAGAGAGAAGACAGCACGTAGTTTTTTATACGGGCCTTGATCCGTAAATTTACTGGTGCCGTTATAGCCATGATATTGCCAATCGGATTGTACAATACCAAAGTCCAGTTCACCTGCACGCATGGTATTAACGTTGTAAATTGATCCACCTGTTGATTCGACAGAACAACGCACTTTGTGCTCTTTACGATCTTTGTTTACAAGCTTACAAATTGCCCCACCTGTTGGGTAGTACACGCCTGTTACCGAACCTGTACCAATCGTAATAAACTCTTGGGCGTTAGCCATACCTGATACAGCAAATGCTGCAGCGATAGCACTAACTTTTAATAGTTGTTTCAATGCCATGTTTATCCCTTCCTAATTGTTGTTATCTTGCATGTGGAAATGCTTTCCATCGTTGGAAACGGCATCATTGCGAGATGCAAATCACGATGATAATAGCAAAACTAAACCATAAGTTTAAAATGATGTTAACAAAATTGCTGTTTGGTTAAGGGTTTATAACAAGTTGAAACAAGGGCTGCTGTGTGATTGACTTTAAAAATCAATATCTTGCATTGAGGTGGTGTCGCGAGGGGGATTTCGTTTGAATGTGAAGCGGGTCTCACTTTATAACTGGGTAGCTGGCTACCCAGTTATAGTATTTACTTACTGTAATCAAACAGATCGCAAACAGAGTTATACAGATCTTCGGTTGTAATAGTGTGAGTGGGTGTAATGAAAATCGTATCATCACCCGCAACAACACCAAGGATACCTTCTGCTTTACCTAAAGAATCCAACAAACGAGCAATCACTTGCGCTGCACCAGGACCTGTGTGGATAACCACTAAAGCACTGTTGTAGCCAACTTCCATTACTAATTCTTTAAGTGGGCTAGAGGTTGTTGGCACACCTAGCTCAACAGGAAGGCAGTACACCATTTCCATTTTTGCATTACGGGTTCGTACCGCACCGAACTTGGTTAACATTCGGGATACTTTCGATTGATTAATATTTTCGAACCCTTGAGCTTTCAGAGCATCAACAATTTCACCCTGAGAGCTGAATTTCTCTTCTTTCAAGATTGATTTAAAGGCTTTGATTAGACGTTCTTGCTTATCTGAATTGCGCATAATTTTTAGTATGAACAGGGACGAGGTAGCGTATTTTTGCATAAGCATGCCAGTTGTAGCAAACAGTGTTCATGCAAACTGATGTTCTAATCACTATTACGAAAAATTATTAATAGCATTCGGCTATATTCAAGCTCTATTCGTGTTGAAATCGAGACTTGAATCTCATTATAAGCAAGCCATATGGTTATTCATCTAGCACATTTTTTACACCTTATGCGTGACTTCGCAAACCAAGTGGTGTTTGATTGTATTTCTTTTAGGCTTGCTATAACGTTTTAACCAGATTAACTAATTGATCAGAAAGGATCGTTAAGAAGAGTCGTGAGACAATTAGTTAATGTGATTGATTTTGGTCTGAAAAATATACTTCTATCGTAAAGGAGAACGAATATGAAAGTTGCTGTCATTGGTGCTGCTGGTGGTATCGGCCAAGCGTTAGCTTTGCTATTGAAAAACCGCCTACCTGCAGGTTCTGATCTTGCTCTTTATGACATTGCCCCTGTTACACCTGGTGTTGCGGTTGATCTTAGTCATATCCCGACGCCTGTTTCAATTAAAGGTTACTGTGGTGAGGATCCAACTCCTGCGTTAGAAGGTGCTGATGTTGTTTTGATCTCAGCGGGTGTTGCGCGTAAGCCAGGTATGGATCGTGCTGACCTATTTAATGTCAATGCGGGCATTGTAAAATCACTGGCTGAAAAAATTGCCGTTGTATGCCCTAAAGCTTGTGTCGGTATTATTACTAACCCAGTTAACACCACAGTGGCGATTGCGGCTGACGTATTGAAAAAAGCAGGCGTATACGACAAGCGTAAACTGTTTGGTGTAACAACACTGGATGTTATTCGCTCTGAAACTTTCGTTGCTGAGTTAAAAGGCACTGAGCCATGCAATGTTCGTGTCCCTGTTATTGGTGGTCACTCAGGCGTTACGATCCTTCCTCTTCTATCTCAGGTAGAAGGTGTAGAGTTCACCGAAGAAGAAGTGAAAGCATTAACCCCACGTATCCAAAATGCGGGTACTGAGGTTGTTGAAGCTAAAGCGGGTGGTGGTTCTGCAACACTGTCTATGGGTCAGGCTGCATGTCGCTTTGGTCTTGCACTTGTTCGCGCACTACAGGGTGAAGAAAGCGTCGTTGAGTGCGCTTACGTCGAAGGTGATGGTAAGCATGCACGCTTCTTCGCACAACCGGTACTGCTTGGTAAAGAGGGTGTAGAAGAAGTGATGGATTACGGTAGCTTGAGTGCATTTGAGCAACAAGCACTCGAAAGCATGCTAGACACGCTTCAAGGTGATATCGCCAAAGGTGAAGAGTTCGCTGCGAAGTAATCGCTTTGGTTCTCTCGTTTGTTAATGAAAAAGCGGCGATTATGCCGCTTTTTTGTGCCTGCTATTTATGCCGACATGCGTGAGTATCAGTAGTAACGGTCACAGCCGGTGTGGAGTTGCGGTTGATCTGTGATCTCTTCACAAGAGACGCTGGATCGTTGATGATCGTTTTGGTTCTCTATGATCACAGTGTTATTGCTGGGATCGACGGCGATGATTTCAGCAATTTCGTGTTGATGCTCAACCCACATGCCTTGTTTTAAATCGCTTGCTTGCATGGTAGTTCTCCCGAGAAGATCTAAAAACACCCTAGGTATAGGTTATACGATCTGAGTGTAGTTGAGATCACAAGGATCCTGAGTCTGTGGCACTGGTAGACATGCATGGAGAGGAGAGTTAGCGGATTCACAAATAAAAAAGCCTGCATTTTAAGCAGGCTTTCTCGTTACAGGGCTTAGCGGTTATTTATTACGCTTCACCGCTAAGTGAGCGAGTGCGACCAAGGCTTCTTTGTAAGGTGACTCAGGCAGAGGGCTAAGTGCTGCAATCGCTTTGTCGGCTTCTTCTTCTGCGCGTTGCTGCGTGTATTCTAATGAGCCTGCTTGGTGCATACATGCCAAAATGGCATCAAGCTTGTCCATTCCATTCGCTTTTTCAATGGCTTCACGGATCATCGCCGCTTCTTGCTCATTGCTGCTGTTATGCATGGCATGTAGCAAAGGTAGGGTTGGTTTACCTTCAGCAAGATCGTCACCGACGTTTTTACCCATTTCTTTGCCATCAGCGATGTAATCGAGCACATCATCGATAAGTTGAAAAGCGGTACCTAAGTAACGGCCGTAATCTTGTAAAGCAAGTTCTATTTCTTCAGGTGCATCTGCAATGATTGCGGCAATTTGGGTTGCAGCTTCAAAAAGGCGCGCCGTTTTCGAGTAGATGACCTGCATGTAGCTGTCTTCGGTGGTATCTGGATCATTACAGTTCATCAACTGCTGAACCTCACCTTCGGCAATCACATTGGTGGCTTCGCTCATGATGTCTAGAATACGCAATGAGCGTAAGCTGGTCATCATTTGGAAAGAACGAGTGTAGATATAATCACCAACTAATACACTTGCTGCATTGCCAAATGCTGCGTTTGCCGTTTCTTTTCCACGGCGCATATCGGACTCGTCAACCACGTCATCATGAAGCAATGTTGCGGTATGGATAAATTCGACAAAAGCAGCTGCAGTTGTATGTTTTTCACCCTCGTAGCCAAGAGCTCGAGCGGCTAATACAGACAGCATTGGGCGAAGGCGTTTACCCCCACCACTGACAATGTAAAAACCCAGTTGGTTAATGAGCGCTACGTCGGAATTAAGTTGTGCTTGTATCTTCGCGTCAACTTCCGCCATATCTAAGGCGGTAAGCGCTTGGATAGCTTTAAAATCCATTAATACATCCAGCTAAAAGAGACCCCGCAAAGGCGGAAAGTTATTTTTAATTGATGTCCGAATCTTACACAAAAATGTGGTATCTTCCTAACCTCTAAGGGGGTGAATCACGTGACTTTCGTTTGTGAATAGCTTTTCGCCAATTTTTTTGTTTAATCGCTTGCCAGAAGATGTGATTTCACGTAACATTCGCGCCCTATTGATGACAAGATTAAGCGCATACCCATTGCCCAAAAATTAACCGTGGCAAGTGGCCTATGCGGAAAAGCGGAGTAAGACATGTACGCTGTTTTCCAAAGTGGTGGTAAACAACACCGAGTGAGCGAAGGCCAAACCTTACGCTTGGAAAAACTAGACGCAGAAACTGGCGCAAACGTTGAGTTTGACAGTGTTCTTCTAGTAGCTAACGGTGAAGAAGTTACCGTTGGTGCACCTTTCGTAGCTGGCGGTAAAGTAACAGCTGAAGTTGTTACACACGGTCGTGGCGATAAAGTTAAAATCGTTAAGTTCCGTCGCCGTAAGCATTCTCGTAAGCAAATGGGCCACCGTCAGTGGTTCACTGAAGTCAAAATTACTGGCATCAGCGCTTAATAACAGGAGAATAAAAAATGGCACATAAAAAAGCTGGCGGTTCTACTAATAACGGCCGCGATTCAGAAAGCAAACGCCTAGGTGTTAAGCGTTTCGGTGGCGAATCTGTACTTGCAGGTAACATCATCGTACGTCAACGTGGTACTAAGTTCCACGCTGGTACTAACGTAGGTTGCGGTAAAGACCACACTCTATTCGCTCTATCTGACGGTAAAGTGAAGTTCGAAGTTAAAGGTCCTAAGAACCGTAAATTCATTTCTATCGAAGCTGAATAATTTAGCCTCGTAATGAATATCAAAGCCCTGCCAATTGGCGGGGCTTTTTATTATGTCTGTATTTATGTGGAGTATGCGTTTTACTCTCTTTAGCATAAATATATGATGTAAATCACATTGAGAGGTCTGTATGTCGAGTAGAAACACGACAATAGGCATCGCTTTGGCGCTAACCACCGCGGTATTTTGGGGAGCGCTGCCCATTGCGATGAAGCAGGCTGTCGAAGTGATGTCACCTTTTACTATCGTTTGGTATCGTTTTCTTACGGCATCCATTGGACTTGGATTGCTATTAGGTTTTAAAAAACAATTACCTACACGGTTAATTGGTGGTAAAGGCAGTGTCGTTATTCTCTTATTAGCGAGCATTGGCCTAGCTGGGAACTTTGTTCTTTTCAATAGTGCGCTAGAATATTTACATCCTCCCGTTGTTCAAGTGATCATCCAATTAGCACCCGTGATCTTATTGATCTCAAGTGCATGGGTGTTTAAAGAAAAACTCGGGGTTCACCAGATTATTGGGGTCGGGTGTTTACTTCTTGGTTTACTATTATTTTTTAATGAGCGCTTGTTAGAGCTGTTCACTAGTTTTACTGGTTATACAGTTGGCGTATCATTAGCTGTGTTAGCCGCCTTAGTTTGGGTGGTATATGGGCTTGCCCAAAAGCAGTTGTTAAAGCACTACAGTTCAGCTCAGATCTTATTTATGATCTATGTGATCTGCGCTGTTATGTTGACCCCGATGGCGGAGCCTGAACAACTGTTATTAATGGATTCAAGACAGCTAGGCATGTTGATGTTTTGCTGTATAAATACGCTTGTTGGCTACGGTGCATTTGCAGAAGCAATGGCACGTTGGCAGGCATCGCAAGTGAGTGCAGTGATAACACTAGCCCCCTTGTTTACGATTATATTTGTTGATTTAGCTAGCCTTGTTTGGCCACAGTTTTTTGTGGCTGCACCTTTGAATATTCTTGGGTACCTAGGCGCTTTGGTTGTTGTGAGTGGTGCAATGTTTTGTGCTATTGGGCATAAGTTCATCCGACAGCGTAATGTGTAAAGGTTAGATACAATAGTTAATACAGGTAGTGATCGACGATAGGTCATCATTACTAGTAATTAAGCGCCACAGCGCGGAGAGTAAAATGAAGTTTGTAGATGAAGCGGTAATCCGCGTTGATGCGGGTGATGGCGGTAACGGTACTGTTAGTTTCCGTACGGAAAAATATGTACCTCGAGGTGGCCCTGACGGCGGTGATGGCGGTGATGGCGGTGATGTATACCTACTGGCTGACGAAAACCTAAATACCTTGATCGATTTCCGCTTCGAGCGCTTCCATGCTGCGGTACGTGGTGAGAACGGTCGTGGTGGTAACTGTACAGGTAAACGTGGTGAAGACCGTGTGCTATCTGTACCTGTTGGTACACGTGCTGTGGATGAAGAAACGGGTGAAGTGATCGCCGATCTTACCGAACACGGCATGAAAATCATGGTGGCAAAAGGTGGCTTCCATGGTTTAGGTAATACACGCTTTAAATCATCGGTTAACCGCGCACCACGTCAAAAGACCATGGGTACGAAAGGTGAAATTCGTCATCTACGCTTAGAGCTTCTACTGTTGGCTGACGTTGGTATGCTGGGTCTACCTAATGCGGGTAAATCAACTTTCATTCGTTCTGTATCAGCAGCTAAACCGAAAGTTGCCGACTACCCGTTCACTACTTTGGTGCCAAGCCTAGGTGTTGTTCGCGTAGGTGATGACCGTAGCTTTGTGGTTGCAGATATCCCTGGTTTGATTGAAGGCGCTGCAGATGGTGCTGGCTTGGGTATTCGTTTCTTGAAGCACCTAGAGCGTTGTCGTGTGTTATTGCACATGATTGACCTTCTACCTGCAGATGGTTCTGATCCAATTGAAAATGCATTTACGATTATTAACGAACTTGAACAGTACAGCGATAAGCTGTCGAATAAGCCGCGTTGGTTGATTTTCAATAAGGTTGATCTGCTTTCTGACGAAGATGCACAAACCAAGATCAATGAGATCTTAGAAGCATTAGCGTGGGAAGATAAGCACTACAACATTTCAGCGATTAATCGTACCGGTCTTCAGCAATTGTCTTATGACTTGATGGAGCTTATCGAAACCATGCCTGCTGAAGAGCTTGTTGAAGAAGCTGTCGAAGATAAAGCGGATTTCAAATGGGATGATTACCATACCCAGAAAATGAAAGAAGCTGAAGAAAGCGATGATGACGATGACGATTGGGATGATTGGAACGAAGATGATTACGATGTTGAAATCATCTACAAACCTTAATCTTTTATCTTGTCGATAAAATAATAAATGAAAGCCGCTCAGAGATGAGCGGTTTTTTTTGTGCCTAATCAACGTCTAATCTAATGCTTTGTATGATAATTTGCAGATAAAACTAGATTGAGGGAAAAGGATGCCATCACCAGAAATATCGTTAACAGAACCGCAGCAGCGTGAAATTTCACGCCTCGCCGTGGGCGCGGGCCAAAAATTGTTACAGCACGGGGCTGAAAGCACCTTGGTCATGGAAGTGACACGGCGGTTAGGGTTAGCGCTGGGGGTTGATAGTGTCGAAGTATCCTTATCTGCTAGCTCTATGGTGATTACGACTTTACATAAGGGACGCTGTATTACAACGACCCGACGTTGTCAGGATCGTGGGATCAACATGCAAGTGGTTACCGATATTCAGCGTATTTGTATTATGGCGGAGCGAGGGCTACTGGATCTTGAATCTGTACATGATCGACTCGAAGAAGTGCAGCCGATGCGCTATAACCGTTTCTTAGTGATTGTGATGATAGGTTTATCCTGTGCTTCTTTTAGCCGCTTAGCGGGTGGGGATTGGCCAGTGTTTGCCTTAACGTTTGTCGCTTCAGCTGTTGGGATGTTTGTACGACAAGAAATCGCACATGCGCATTTTAATCCCTTGGTGAATTTTGGTGTGTCTGCGTTTGTAACTACCTTGATTGCAGGTTTTGGGCAGGTGTATCACATAGGTGAAACGCCATTTCTTGCGATGGCATCGTCAGTCTTGATGTTTGTGCCTGGTTTTCCATTGATAAATGCCGTATCGGACATGGTGAAGGGGTATGCCAATATGGGAATCGCTCGCTGGACAATGGCGAGTTTGCTGACCTTGTCGACCAGCTTAGGCATAGTGGTGGCAATGAACGTGCTCGGTGTCTGGGGGTGGCTATAATGGATATTTCATCGTTATTACTCGCCTTATTGAATGACATGTTTTTTGCATCCATTCCTGCGGTTGGTTTTGCATTGGTGTTTAATGTGCCACAGAAGGCATTGAAATATTGTGCGATTGGTGGGGCGCTGGGCCATGGTTGTCGTTTTTTATTGATGCACTACGGCGTGCCTATTGAATGGGCGACTTTATGTGCTGCAACACTAGTTGGGATGATTGGTGTACATTGGTCTCACCGATTTTTGGCACACCCGAAAGTCTTTACGGTTGCAGCAATGATCCCTATGGTGCCTGGCGTGTTTGCGTTTAAAGCTATGATTGCCATTGTTGAAATTAACCATAGAGGTTATAACCCACAGCTATTGGCCGCCTTGATGGAAAATGGAGTGAAAGCCGTCTTTATCGTTGCTGCTTTAGCAATAGGGCTAGCCATGCCGGGGTTATTGTTTTATCGTCGTCGGCCTGTCGTGTAATCAAAGCGACTCGACTTGCTAGCAACCAGCTTAGAGGGAAAAAGATGAAAATCAGTATGATTGCCGCGATGGCTAATAATCGAATCATAGGTAAAGATAATGCGATGCCGTGGCACTTGCCTGCTGATTTTGCTTGGTTTAAACGCTCAACTCTCGGCAAACCGATTGTGATGGGACGTAAGACGTTTGAATCCATTGGTCGCCCACTACCTGGTCGTCATAATATCGTCATTAGCCGCAATGCCGCGTATCAAGCTGAAGGGGTCACGGTTGTCGCTGATATTGATGCCGCTGTGGTTGCTGCGGGAGATATTGATGAATTGATGATCATCGGTGGTGGCAGTATTTATCAAGCGTGTTTACCTATGGCTAACGCCTTGTATTTGACCTTCATCGACGCAGATATAGAAGGTGATACTTGTTTCCCTGATTGGGGAGCCAATTGGTCTGTTAGCCAAGAAGAGACTTATCAGGCAGATGACAAGAATGCCTATGACATGCGATTTGTCGTGCTTGAACGCGTATAAACTACGGCATGTATTCTTATCAAGGTGAGATATTTTAGATGATTAAAAAGGGTGAGTGCATACTCACCCTTTTGCTATCTATCACTTAACGATAGTTACTGGTTCTATTTTTCATTAGGCATACAGTGGGCATTCTTTGACGAAACGTTGCCCATCATCCCAGCGTAGTAATGTCATACTATTGCCCCACACACACCCGGTATCTAAACCGATCACTTGCTCATCTTCATGCCCCATCAGTGCAGCCCAATGCCCAAAAATAATTTTCTTGCCGAGAGGCTTGTCCCTTGGTAGCTGAAACCATGGAACTAACTCACCGATGCCTGCTTCTCCAGGAGACAGCTTGCACTCCATGTCGAGCCGGCCATCTGGGTAACAAAAGCGCATCCGAGTGAATGCATTGATGGTAAAGCGCAGCTGTTCCAATTCATTGAGAGAATCTGACCATAGTTCAGGGCCATCGCCATACATGTTTTGCAGTAGCCATAGGTAGCGCTTAGATTGGAGTATAGATTCAACATGGCGAGCCTGTTGGTGTGCCTGCGTTAAATCCCATTGTGCGGGGATACCAGCGTGTGCCATAACAAATGAATACTTAGGGTGCTCTGCTAACAATGGCTGTTGACGAAGCCATTCAAGCAGCTCCTGGCTGTCATCGGCATCGAGTATGGCTTGGGTTTTATCTTTAGCTTTACATCGAGCGATGCCTTCCGCCACGGCTAAAAGGTGGAGATCATGATTCCCTAATACCGTAATAGCACTTTTACCTAGGCTCTTAACAAAGCGCAATGTTTCTAAAGATTGGGGCCCACGGGCAACAAGATCACCCGCAAGCCAAAGTTCATCGTGGTTCGGATGGAATTGTGCTTGATCTAATAACGATAGCAAATCATCGAGGCAACCTTGAATGTCGCCCACGAGGTAGGTGGCCATAAGGCTCCTTAATGTAAAATATTGGGTATCGCGAGTCGGAAAGGTGCGACATCGGCGCTGAAGGTTTCACCCTCATCCGTTTGCATGGTATAGCGGCCTTGCATAACTGCGACTGGGGTTTCAATGATAGTGCCACTGGTATAGGTGTACTCATCGTTAGCCGTGATCAGAGGTTGTTCACCGACAACACCTTCCCCTTCAATGACAAGCTGCTTGCCGTTGGCGTCAGTGATTAACCAGTAGCGATTGAGTAGTTGAGCATTGCCTTGGCCAAGATTGGCGATGGTAATGGTGTAGGAAAAGACGAAACGTTGGTTTTCAGGTTCGGATCGTTCAGCAAGGTAATGTGTAGTGACGTGGCACTTTATTGTTGGATTGAGTGTTTTCATTGGCTTGCTTCCTTTCTCTTTGTATTTCATCTGTAACAGACAAAATACACGAATACCAAGAGGGTAAGCTGACAGCCTCATGAGAGGCTGCCGAATCCGTTATTTAGCGTGGTTGGCATCCAGCCAGTTCGCCATAGCAACAAATTGCTCTAACGTGATATTTTCTGGGCGGTGACCAGGGTTGATCCCCAATGCTTCCAGTTGCTCTACAGTTAGTAGGGCTTTGTAACAGTTACGAATTGTTTTACGGCGCTGGTTGAAACCTTCACGACAAACACGGTCTAGCCACTTAAGGTTAGTACATGGATGCGGGAGTGTTTCATATGGCGTTAAACGAACAACGGCTGAGTCAACTTTTGGTGCTGGTGTAAATGACTCTGGCGGTACTTCCAGTACAGGGGTAACCTTAGAGTAGTATTGTGCCATAACCGTTAAACGGCCATACGCTTTACTACCTGGGCCCGCAGCAAGGCGGTTAACCACTT
Organism: Photobacterium swingsii; assembly: GCF_024346715.1. Classification (NCBI taxonomy): domain Bacteria; kingdom Pseudomonadati; phylum Pseudomonadota; class Gammaproteobacteria; order Vibrionales; family Vibrionaceae; genus Photobacterium; species Photobacterium swingsii. Next base: position 3,353,000 of record NZ_AP024852.1, on the reverse strand, counting down.
CTTTTTGTAGCATGAAGTGCATGTCTTGCACGTGCTCATGGAACGAGAATAGGTGGAACATCAGTGGCGTAGAGATGTTGTACGGTAGGTTACCGAAAATACGCAGCTTGTTGTTTTCTTTGATTAGCTGAGTAAAGTCAAAACGCATTGCATCGCCTTCATTGATCGTTAGCTTATCTGCTAGATCTGGGTGATTACGTAGGCGCTCGGCTAAGTCTCTATCAAGTTCGATAACCGTAAATTTATCGACTAGTTTGCCAACCGGTTCGGTGATTGCACCAAGACCAGGGCCGATTTCTACCAAGTTTTGACCTGGAAGAGGATTGATTGCAGATACGATGCCATCAATGATAAAAGGGTCGTTCAAAAAGTTCTGGCCAAAGCGCTTACGCGCGCGGTGACCTAGGTGGACTTGATCGCTGCTCATGCTTGTTTTTCTACCAATTCGAGGGCGTGTGATAGCGCTGTCCAAAGGCTACCCGTGTCCGCCTGTCCAGTACCTGCGAGTTCCAGTGCGGTACCATGATCTACTGAAGTTCTGATAAAGGGCAGGCCTAACGTAATGTTGACCGAATTACCGAAGCCTTTGTATTTCAGCACCGGTAGCCCTTGATCGTGATACATCGCTAATACCGCATCGGCATCAGCTAAATATTTCTCTTGGAAAATTGTATCTGCGGGCAATGGGCCAATCAGATTCATATTTTCTTGGTGGCGCAGCTGTTCTAGCGTAGGGGTGATCACCTCGATCTCCTCCATACCTAAACAACCATCTTCACCAGCATGTGGGTTTAAACCACAGACATAAATATTCGGGCGCTCAATACCAAATTTAGTGACTAAATCACTGTGCAAAATACGGATAACATCTTTTAGGCGTTCTTCAGTAATTGCTTTTGATACGTAAGCTAAAGGAATATGTGTCGTAACGAGTGCAACACGTAATCCTTCTGTTGCCAACATCATAACGACTTGGGCCGTGTCTGACTGCTGGGCAAAAAATTCGGTATGTCCACTGAACGAGACACCCGCACGGTTAATCACACCTTTATGAACAGGACCGGTCACAACAGCGGCAAACTCACCACTCATACACCCTTGTGCTGCGCGCTCAAGCGTCTGCAGTACATAGTGGCCATTTTTCTCGTTTAAAGTCCCAGGCGTGACGATTTCAGCGAGTTCGCAGTTCGCGACAACCAAGGTACCGGCTTGATGCGGTTGAGCGGGTTGTGACGCGTCGTACTCTTTCAGCGTAATATCCAAACCGAGTTGGGCTGCACGTTCTACCATAAGCTGAGCGTTAGCACAAATAACAAGCTCATGTGGCCAACTCTGTTGTGCCATTGCTAGCACTAAATCAGGGCCGATGCCTGCAGGCTCACCAGGAGTAATCGCAAGGCGCTTAACTTCGTTCATCATCAGCGCCCTCGTTATTATCTAATTGTTCGATATACGCCCCTGCGCGTAGTTCTTGTAGCCAAGCTTGCGCTTCTTCGTTGAATTTACGGCTAAACAGAATTTGGTAAGCACGGTTTTTCACTGCGGCATCAGTGCGATCGACATTACGACGATCCATGACTTCAACGATGTGCCAGCCATGTACCGTTTTGAATGGTTCGCTGATCACACCTTTACTTAGTGCTTCAACTTTATCTTTAAACTCAGGTACGTAAATATCAGGTGTATGCCAGCCTAGCTCACCGCCATTGGCTGCTGAGCCTGGATCAGCACTGAGTGCTTCAGCGGCTGCCGCAAAGGTTTGATCGCCGGCTAGAATTGCCTGGCGTGCTTGTTCAAGTTGACGCTTAGCCGCTTCGTCACTTTGAATCACAGAGGTCTTCACCAAGATATGGCGGGCTTTTACTTCAGTAACAGAAACCGTTTCCAGCCCTTTAACATCATTTATCTTGATGATGTGGTAGCCAATGCCACTGCGAAATGGACCAATGATTGCCCCTTTACCGTGAGATTTAATTTCATCAGCAAAGATAGTCGGCATTTCTTCTTGGCGCATCCAGCCCCATTCGCCGCCTTGAAGGGCTTTTGGCCCCTTTGAGTAGCTATAGGCTAAGTTAGCAAAATCAGCACCGTTATTGAGTTCTTTTACCAGTGTTTTTGCTTGTTGTTCAGCATCGTCACGCTCTGCTTTATCCGCATCTTCTTCTACACGAATTTGGATGTGACTGACGTTGTATTGCACGCCTTGTAAGTTCTGAGCGTTAAGCTGATCGGCAAGGGTATCGACTTCTTGCGGCAAAATATTAATGCGGCGGCGTACCTGAATAGTACGTGCCTCACTAGCGGTAATATCACGACGCATTTGCTCACGGAACATGGCATAACTAATGCCACTTGCAGCTAGTTTACTTTGAAGCTGAGCCAGCGTCATTTGTTGTTGTTTCAGCATCTGCTGGATCGATTGATCCAACTTGTTATCGTCGATACGAATCCCAAATTGCTCAGCCTGCTGAATTTGCAGTGCTTCAATGATCAGTTTTTCTTTAACCTGTTCGGTGAGTATGTCAGTTGCAGGCAATGTTTGGTTTTGATCGGCGGCATTAAGACGTACTGTCTTCAGCATTGCATCTATGTCACTTTGTAAAATGACACTGTCATTGACTATGGTGACAACTTTATCCATTTCTGTTGGTGCAGCGAAGCTACTTGCCGCTGCGCCCCATATCATTAAGCCTAGTAGTGAGGACTTCCACTTCTTCATACTGATTTCCATGTTGCGCAGTGCGCGTAAATTTATTGTGATGTACTAATCGCTACGCGTTAGACACCAGAATACGTAATTAGTTGTTTAGGTTGAAGGGTTGACCGTAACCGATCGCATTTCCACTGGCGGTTGATGCACCAAAGCTGTTGACGCCAGCCAGCCCCAATAAGCTAAAAGAAATACTCACATTGCTGTCATAAGTTGGGCTTTCAAAGCGCACATCACCTCGAGAAACGAGATACTTGTTATAACCTATGCTAACTAGCCAACACGATGTTCGATAATTAAGGGCGATTTGACTCTCAATCATCTGGCTTTCGGTTAAATCATGGTAGTAGTCACCACGCACACTTAGGCCGCCATAAATAGGGAAGCCAGTAACAAGACCTGCTTGTGAAATACCGTTATTGGTGTATTTATCAATGTCGTTGTTATCTTTCAGGCTACTCTGAATGTATTCCTTAGATACGTAGCGATAGTTCATTTGAGTAAAGAAACTCGACTCACGATATTCTAAGGTTGAGTTGGCAAATTGAATGTCATTACTGCCCGCATCAAACTGCAAGCCACCATGGAAAAATAACCAATCATCGTAGTTAAAATCGGATTCTAACGCGGTTGCTGAGTAACTTGGTGCTGTAGTATTGCTACTACTATCAATATCGGCTGCGGCTGGATTCAGGTAGAAAATCTGACCAATCGAAAGATTGAAGCGTTCAACGTATTGGTTATCAAAATAGCGAGTGGATGCACCAACCGTAAACTGGTTGGCTGCAGCAATGCGATCGACACTGGAGTAACGCTTGTCACGGAACAAACCGTAATAGTCGGTTTGTAGCAATGTGGTGTCGTAGGCATCATAAATATTTTGCTGGTCGACATTTTGAACGTACAAATACTGAACTTGCGGCTCTAAACTCTGGGTGTAGGCATCACCCCAAATACTGGTGTTGCGCTCAAGGTATAAGCCAGAGTGAATTCGTGCACTTGGGATCAGACGAGACACACTCTCTTCTAAATTTTGATTAGCGGTTATATTTTTATCAAAATTCTGATTGTAATAGCTATACATGAGCTTAGCTTCAGAGGTGATTGACCACCAAGGCGTCGAATACGGCAGAGTTAATGTTGGCTCTAAGTGCAAACGATCCGCTGATGGTTTATTGGGATCATCATTTTCAAAGCGACTGATATGACTGTTCATTGAAAAGTCGAGATCGTATGGCAAATCAGGACGATAATAGTTTGCTTCCACTTGTGGCATTAAGCGGTAGTTTGACGATGTACCGGAAGTCAGTGGTTGGAAGTCTCTTACTCGTAATGTGGTATCCCAATTTTGTGTACGGTAGGACGCTTCTGCTGTTTGCAGTAGATTGTTATCTTCACGCTTACCTACGTTAGAGTCGAGATCGCTAAAATACGTGACATCGCTGACTTTGCTGTAATCTATTTTAAGTAACCAATGGCTTTGATAAACACCTGTATGGTTGATATTAAATGCCCAGCGACTGCCTTTTTCTGGGAACTTTTGGTCACTGCCTAGGTACTCGCTTGTTAGGCTACCTGCACCAAACACAGTTAAATAACGAAACTCTGTATTCAGCTGCAAGCCACGATTAGTCATGTACTTAGGCGTTATTGTCATATCGTAGTTAGGCGCGATATTCCAATAAAATGGCGTCTGTACGGTGAAACCATCGCGTGAGTTTAATTTAATATTTGGGTACAAAAAGCCCGTTAAGCGCTCACTGCCAACCGGTACGCGCAGATACGGTAAGTAAAAAATCGGCACATCCACGACTTCAAAACGGGCGTTGTATAAGTTCGCGAAGGGGGAATCGGTTTCGCGTTCAATACTGGTAGCAGAAAAACGCCAGCTTTGATCATCGGCAGGACAGGTGGTGTAGGTGCCATTTTTTAAGCGGTAATACTCCAAACCATCTTTGATCACTTTTTCTGCTTCACCACGACCAGGCTCACAGGTCATGTTGTAGACGGCATTCTCCATTTCGGAGTCTTCTGTGTCTAAATCACTTTCTAAGCGGTCTGAGTAGACCTCCATACCACCGTCATGAAAGTAGACGTTACCTTCTGCAGTAACGCTATTATCCGGTTGGTGATAGGTGGCAGTGTCGGCTGCAACGGTGCGGTGACCTTGTTTTACGACCACATCACCAGAGTAGGTGATTGCAATGGCGCTTTCTGCGGTCGCTTGATCGGCAGAAATGTGAACCGGTTGTTCATCTGGTTCACCTGTACGATTTTGTGGCGCGATACAGGTGCCTTTGACCATTTCAAGTTCAGATAGCGATACATCAAGCGTCTCAGGCTCAGGTCGCTGATCTGCTGATGAGGCCGCTTTCGTTGTATCGTTATTGGTCTTGTTCGTGGCTTGTGGATTGTCATCTGCCATCGCCGGTCCATAAAGGGCAAGGCTAATCATGGTTGCAAGTATGCTGCGGGAGGTTAATGACATTTAATTTCACATTCCTGTATTGAATTTTTGTTGCGTCGCGAATTGGTGGCGCTTTTTACAAGCATTCCCGATAAATGACAGCTATCATAATGCAAATTCTACTCGACAGCACGTTTTCGACAATGTTGTCGAGCTAAATATATTTTAAATTTAGCAAATTACCAGAGAGTATCGAATGCAGGTGTGGGGCAAAATACTTGGCGCATTTTTTGGTTTCCTTCTTGGTGGCCCTTTTGGTTTGTTCTTAGGTCTATTTTTAGGCCATAAGTTCGATAAAGCGCGACGAAATGTTTATGGCGGTGGATTCGGTGGTTTTGGTGGCAGTCAAGCGAGCCAAGCTGAACGCCAGGCCGATTTTTTCCATGCTGGCTTTGCGGTAATGGGACATGTTGCCAAAGCAAAAGGGCGCGTGACACAAGAAGAAATCCGTGTTGCGACGGCGATCATGGAACGTATGGGCTTGCAGGGTGAATCTCGTCGTCAGGCACAAAATGCATTTCGTGAAGGTAAAAATGATGACTTTCCGCTAGAAGAGACGCTGCAACGGGTACGTCAAAATTGTGCTGGACGTGCGGATTTACTGCAATTTTTCTTAGAGTTACAAATCCAAGCCGCGTTTGCAGATGGCTCGCTTCACCCTAATGAGCGTCAATTATTGCATGTTATCGCTCGCTACCTTGGCTTCTCTGAGCGCCAGTTAGAGCAGCGTCTTCACATGCAAGAAGCGGCGTTTCGTTTCCAGCAGGGTGGCTTCCATCAACAACAGCAAGGGGCTGGTGGCTTTAAGGCGCCACCAAGTAAAGACCAGTTGGCCGCAGCTTATGACGTGTTAGGTGTGAGCCCAACAGCATCGGCACAAGAGCTAAAACGTGCTTACCGTAAGCAAATGAATGAGCATCACCCTGATAAACTGGCCGCGAAAGGGCTACCACCAGAGATGATGGAGTTGGCGAAGCAAAAAACGCAAGAGCTTCAAGCTGCTTATGACCTGATCCGAAAAGAAAAGCACGATAAGTAATGTATCGAGTGGAATGTAAAACGGGCGCCCTATGTAAGGGCGCCCGTTTTTTTATGCTCTGAAGATTGTCATGAATCAATCAGATTTTGATTGCTCTCGCGCTAATAAAGCGCGCGCGACTAATGCTTCGTGAATTTTGCGCTTTTCTGCACGTTTAGCACGGCGTGACTGGCGCTCTGGCTCAACAGGGCGTGGCGCGTTCAGTGGTAGCGTTTGAATTGGCGCATCAGGATAAAAATCACAAGGTGCAAATAGATGAGTCGGCTGATTAGTTGCCGGATGGTAAAGGCAAAGTTCTGTTGCATGCAGATTTAACCGTGGCGACATTGCCTTGGCTTCATCATTGGCATAAAACTCATCCCCTATGATTGGGTGACCTAATGCCATCATGTGCAAGCGTAGCTGGTGGGATCGGCCTGTGATCGGTAATAAACGCACTAAGGTCGTATTATCAGGATTACGGCGCACGACATTGTAATGGGTGAGCGAGGGTTTACCGTCTGTGTGGCAGATTTTTTGCCGAGGACGGTTATGCCAGTCACAAATCAAGGGCAAATCCACCGAACCTTCATCTTGCTCGATATGCCCCCAAACCAGCGCGTAATAAACCTTATGGGTTAAGCGCTCACGAAATTGTGCGTGCAAGTCGCGTTCAGCCGCCTTGTTCAGCGCCATGATGATTAAGCCAGAGGTTCCCATATCTAAACGGTGCACAATATGCGAGTCGGGGTGATCACGGCGTACTCTACTGTAAATACTGTCGTTGTGTTCTGGCAGTCGCCCTGGGTTTGACAGTAATCCTGCGGGTTTGTTTAAGGCGATAAAGTCATCGTCTTGATACAAAATATCCAGCCAAGGGTCGAGAGGGGGATGGTAATCCAGTACTGGTAATGGGTTCATAGCATGCTCGATCTGATTATCCAGATTGGACGTGGTTTAATGTGTCTGTGATAAGGAAAGACCGTATCATGCAGGCACGATACGGTCTTGGCTTATCCGTTCAATAGGTTGTGAAACCCTGAGCCGTTTTAGTTATGACTAACTGCGATTAAGCGTAGTGAATCTAACTGTACTTGTGCCTTACTGATGTAAGTGGTCAGGTCTTGGATCTGTGACTCAATCAGCTCTAGCTCATCATCACGAATATTCGGGTTCACGGCTTTCAATGCTTGCAGGCGATCTAGCTCGGCACGTAAAGTACTTTCCATCTCAGCTTGTGCATTTTCACGAATTGTCACGGCTTCTTTGGCGATCACTTGCTCTGCGTGTTCAATCAGTACGTGTACTTCTTTTTGTACTGAGTTGACCAACTTGCTACCAAGGTGGCGATTAACAGGGCTGAGCTGGCGGTTAAAGCCTTCAAATTCGACTTGTGCCGATAAGTTGTTACCTTTGGCATCCAGCAAAATACGAATCGGTGTTTGTGGCAAGAAGCGGCCAATCCCCGATTGCTTCGGTGCTTGGGCGTCAACCACATAGACTAATTCAAGCAGCAGCGTGCCAGCAGGCAGTGCTTTGTTTTTCAGCAAGGAAACCGCAGTGGTGCCGACCCCTTCTGAGAGCAGTAGATCAATACCGCCTTGGATCATCGGGTGTTCCCAACTCAGGAAGTGTAGATCTTCACGGGAAAGGGCTGTGTCACGATCAAAAGTAATAGTACAACCGTCGTAAGGTAAACCTGGGTAGCTGGCAACCATCATGTGCTCTGACGGCGACACCACAATGGCATTTTCGCCTTTGTCATCTTGGTTTAAGCCTATGGTATCAAATAGGCCCAGCGCGAAAGTTACCAAGTTGGTATCGCCATCTTTCGCTGAAATACTGTCAACGAGCTCGTTTGCGGCATCACCACCGTTTGAGTGGATTTCTAATAGACGGTCACGGCCTTGCTCTAGCTTAGATTTCAGTTCGTTGTGCATGGTAGCACTTTGCTCTATCAGAGCGTCAAGCGCTTCACTGCTATGTTCATTGCTGGTCAGTAAGGCAATCAGGTCACTACGAACGTGATCGTATACAGCGCGGCCGGTAGGGCAGGTTTCTTCAAAGGCATTTAAGCCCTCGTTAAACCAGCGCGCCAGTAGGGCTTGCGAGGTACCCTCAAGGAAAGGTACATGAATCTCTATATCACGCTTCTGACCAATACGGTCTAAACGGCCGATGCGTTGTTCAAGCAGATCGGGGTTGTTTGGTAGATCAAACATCACCAATTGATTAGCAAATTGGAAGTTACGTCCTTCAGAGCCGATTTCAGAACACAGTAGCACTTGTGCGCCGTCTTCTTCTTGTGCGAAGTATGCCGCGGCTTTATCGCGCTCGATGATCGACATGCCTTCGTGGAACACGGTAGAGCGAATACCTTCACGCTCGCGTAGTGCCTGTTCTAGTGTTAATGCGGTTTGGGCGCGAGAACAAATCACCAACACTTTCTCGCTGCGGTTGGCTTTGAGCGTATCAAGCAACCAGTTAACACGTGGATCGAAGTTCCACCATGTGGCTGATTCACCTTCAAATTCTTGGAAGATGTCTTCAGGGTAAAGCAGTTTCAGCACTTTCTCTTCATCGCTGACTTTGCCCATCATCATGTTCGCAACACGCATCGCTGTAGTGTATTGCGTTGGCATTGCCAGTGGGTAAAGGTTCAGATGGCGGGTTGGGAAGCCTTTAATTGCAGAGCGTGTATTACGGAATAGCACACGGCCCGTACCATGGCGATCCATTAAGTTATCGATCAGCTCATGGCGGACGGTTTGGCTTTGTTCATCATCAGCAGCACTGGATTCGATAATACGCAGCATTGGCTCGATATCTTGCTCTGACAGTAATTCAGCCAGTGTGTTCTTTGCATCGTTATCCAGTTTTTCACCCGACAATAGGCGTGAAACCGCATCGGCAACGGGCGCGTACTGACGTTCTTCTTCAACAAATGCTTGGTAATCGTAGAAGCGATCGGGATCTAGTAGGCGCAAACGGGCGAAGTGGCTTTCGTGGCCAAGTTGCTCGGGTGTTGCGGTAAGTAGCAATACTGCGGGTGTTTTTTCTGCAATCGCTTCCACCACTTGGTATTGGCGGCTTGGCTTGTCTTCACTCCACTCAAGGTGATGGGCTTCATCGACAACCAAAAGATCCCAATCGGCATCTAGCGCTTGTTCAAAACGGCGTCGGCTCTTACGTAGGAAGTCGAGTGAACATAGAACGTATTGCGCGGTATCAAACGGATTCGCTGAATCGGCGTAAGCTTCAACGCAACGTTCTTCATCGAAAATAGAGAAGTGCAGGTTAAAGCGACGCATCATCTCAACCAGCCATTGATGCTGTAGGGTTTCAGGCACTAAGATCAAAATACGTTCAGCACGGCCTGACAACACTTGTTGGTGGATGATCATACCTGCTTCAATGGTTTTACCTAAACCCACTTCATCAGCTAATAATACACGAGGAGCATAGCGGCGACCCACTTCATGGGCGATGAACAGCTGATGAGGGATTAAACCGGCACGCATGCCACACAGTCCACGCAATGGGCTCTTATGTTGTTCGTACTGATTTTTTAACGCACGGTAGCGCAGCGCAAAGCGATCCATGCGATCGATTTGACCAGCAAAGAGTTTGTCTTGTGGCTTGTTGAAGCGGATTTGGTGATTAAGGAAAATCTCACGTAATTTAACGTCTTCTTCACCCGTATCCGTGCGTGTACCCACGTAAGTGAATACACCGCCGTCTTCATCTACGCGTTCAACGTTTAAAGACCAACCTTCATGGCTTTCAACCACATCGCCCACGTTGAACATTACGCGGGTTACAGGGGCTTCGTTTCGGGAATACAGGCGGCTCTCTTCACTTGCGGAGAACATTAGGCTAACAGTACGGGCATCACAGGCGACGACGGTACCTAATCCTAAATCACTTTCAGTATCACTGATCCAACGTTGACCCAAAGCAAATGGCATAGTGGCTAAAACCTTCTAAATTCTTTGAAAATTGAAAATGTGTTATCTGGTATTCACGCCATGGCGAAGCACATCACTCGTAGGAGTGTCATACAAGGCTCAAAAAAGCGTAGCTATAAGTGTAAGCCAGAATTCGTACCAGAAAAAAGGGGAGTCATGTTACTGCATGATGTGAAAGAGGTCACGGTGAAAGTGCTCTGAATGCGACAAAGTAGTTTTGTCACATTTATTTAAAAAAGTTCGGTCTTTAATGGAGTCACAGGAGCGATTGTTTTGTGAAAATGCAGCAAATACGAATAACTGTCATACGCTTAAAGAGTGGTGGTAGATGTAATACCGCCTGAATGTTACCAAGGAGGTGCCTATGGGCGATTCAGATCGGAAAGTCTTTGTTCTCGATACTAATATCTTGCTACACGAGCCTCTCGCGATTTATTCCTTCCAAGAACATGATGTCGTCATACCGATGACAGTCCTCGAAGAACTTGATCGCATTAAGGATAGCAAGCGTGATGTTGCCCGCGATGCCCGAGTCGCGATTCGAGCCCTAGAAGATATTTTCCACGATGCGACTCCCGAGCAGATCTCTGCGGGGATCCCTTTTTCAAAACAAACGGCACACAATGGCACCATAGCTATTTTTGCTGATTATGAAATCACCGAAACTGTACATGCATTTACTGATAAAGCGGGTGACAACCGTATTTTGAATGCTGTACTCCACTTACAGCAGCACTATGCGCCACGTGATGTGGTCTTGATCACTAAAGATATTAATATGCGTTTGCGAGCCAAGGGCGCAGGTGTGTATTTCGTTGATGATTATCGTTCGGATCAGTTGATTGACGATGTTAGCTTGCTCACTAAGGGGTTTGTTGAATATCCCGGTCGATTCTGGGATCAAGTGGGTGAGTGTCAATCAGAAAGCCGAGGCCGTGCCACGCTACATACATTGCCTATGACTTTGTTTGATAAGCCTTTCGTTAATCAATATTTGATTGATGAAGAGCATGAGTTTGCAGCTCGTATCAAGCAGATCGACGACGAGAATGTGATATTGAAAGACATAGGACATGATCGTTTAATGCATCGCCAGGCCTGGGGCATTCACCCTAAAAATGTTTATCAAGGTATGGCGCTCGATGCCATGCTCGACCCTGATATTGACCTAGTGATTTTAACGGGGCCTGCGGGCTGTGGTAAAACCATTTTGGCAATGGCATCAGCATTAGAGCAAGTCATTGAGAAGGGCATGTACGATAAAATTATTGTCACGCGTAATACGCCAGAAATTGCCGAATCGATTGGTTTCTTACCCGGTACGGAAGAAGAGAAAATGATGCCATGGTTGGCGGCGGTGACCGATACCATGGAAGCGCTCCACAAAAATGATGTGTGTACTGATGGCTCGATGAAATACATCTTTGATAAAGCCAATATTCAATTCAAATCGATTAACTTCATGCGCGGTCGTTCTATCCAAAATGCGTTTGTGTTGCTGGATGAATGCCAAAACTTAACCGCATCGCAAATCAAAACTATCATCACCCGCTGTGGTGAAGGCACTAAACTGGTCTGTTCGGGTAACCTTGCGCAGATTGACTCCAATTATCTATCGCCTGTAACGTCTGGGCTTACTTATATCGTTGAGCGCTTTAAAAACTTCGAAGGAAGCGCCAATATTTATCTCAATGGCGTTGTACGTAGCCGCTTGGCTGAATTTGCTGAAGAAAACCTCTAAATTTCTGATTAAAAGCCTGAATATCAAAAAGGGAGAACACCATTCGGGTTCTCCCTTCCTTATTTTTGCATGCGATACAGTTTACAGCTAATAGCCAAGGTAGTGCTTGAGCTCAGCATCCTGTGGTTGTGTCAGCATGTGCTGTGTTTCACCAAAGACTGTGATGCTACCGTTAGTGATAAACGCACACTTATTGGCAATCTTGAGGGCGTCGTCAGGGCTATGGGTAACCATGAGAACCGTGATTTTATGCTCACGGGCGAGACTTCTTACTAGCTCTAACATCTCTTTGCGCAGGGCGGGATCTAGGGCTGAAAAAGGTTCATCGAGCAGCAACAAGGGACGATGTCGCACTAAACAACGCGCGAGCGCCACACGTTGTTTTTGGCCGCCAGAGAGTTGCTCGGGAAGGCGATCTAAGTATTGCTGAATGCCAACCCGCGCAGCTGCCACCACGATAGCTTCCTTATCGACTTGGCTCAGCGTTAATCCTGGGTGAATACCCAGTCCAATGTTTTCAGACACAGTGAGATGCGGAAATAAATTATGCTCCTGAAACAGCATCGACAAAGGCCGCTCTGCGGGGGCTTGCTGGTCAATCATTTGATTGGCGATGGTTAACTGGCCACTCTTAGGCTTAAGAAAGCCGGCAATTAATGCCAGTAAAGTACTTTTTCCTGCACCACTGGGGCCGATTAACGCCACAATATCGCCTTGCTGCGCCTCGAGTGAAAAGGACAAGTGCATGGCTTGTCCATTCGCAGTATGGGGCTGGTAGCTATGGGTAAGCTGATCTAACTTCAACATGTTATTTCTTCCTAAGCAGCACAGTTTCAACCAAGGTAAATAACCCTAAGCTCAGTAGGAGTAGGATGAGCGCTGCGACGGCGGCGGCATCCATTTGGTAGCTGCCTAATAATTCAAATAAATACAGTGGCAAGGTTTGGAAGTTTTGGCTGCCAAATAAAGCTATCGCACTTAAATCCCCAAGTGATAGGACAAAGCCGATTGCTAAAGCTTGCGATAGTGGTTTACGCAATGCTCGCCATTCCAATAATCGCAGGCGAGACAAGCCTGCCATGCCCAAACTGGCGCAAAGCGGGTTAAATTGTTGGGCGATATGGAGCATAGGCTGACTGAGTGTTTTGATCACATAAGGCAGTGCCATTAGCGCATTGACGGTTACTACCACCCAAAAGGCCATCGCAAAGGCATCGGTGTATTGGCGCAGTAACAAAAATAGCCCAGTACTGAGCACTAAACCTGGGGTAACCAGAATCATTGCGCCAATCAGCTCAATACCATCGGCAGCCCATTTTTTGCGTTGTAATCGCCATTGACGGCTAGTCAGTAAAATAGCAATACCGCTGACAACAGCTATCACACAAGACATGGCTGCTATCTGTAATGAATGGCTGATGGCTTGCCAGAGTTTGGCAGAACTTAATTGGACAATCAGCTGCTGGTTGAGCCCTGCGGTGATCACAGACAAGAGCGGAGGCGCAACCAGTAAGATCACGCCACCAATCCATAAACCATCCCAGAGTTTACTCTGCCATGTATCTTGGTAGTGATGAGGGGCTTGGTTGATCGTGCCGCTCAGCGTGGCTAACGGTTTAGCGAAACGCTGTGATGCTAACACTAACGAACAGCACAGTAGCATTTGCCACAATGCTAACAAAGCTCCTGAGGCGAGGTCAAAGTCGTAACGCAGGGCTTGGTAAATAGCGAGCTCAATGGTGGTGGCTTTAGGTCCGCCACCCAGTGACATGATCACTGCGAAACTGGTGAAACACAGCATAAAGATCAAGCCGATCACATGCGGTAGTTGTTGTTGCAATCGAGGCCAAGCGACTAAACGAAACTTGTTCCAGCCTGTCACACCTAAATGTGCGGCGAGCTGATGCTGCTCATGTGGGATCCCTTCTAAACTTTGCAGTAATAGACGCACCGCGAGGGGCAGGTTTAAAAAAATGTGGGCGAGTAAGATACCGCTTAATCCGTAAATATTGAGGGTGATATCCCAACCTGCAGCAGCAAACCATTGATTCAGTAGGCCGCTTTTTCCATATATTGACAGTAACCCAAACACGGCGACCAAGACAGGCAGTACCAGCGTCATGGCGAAGAGCCGTAACAACAAAGCACGTCCGATAAATTGACGGCGAGAAAGTGCATAGGCGACGGGGATCGCAGGTACCACACTCAATAGGGTTGAGAGGAATGCTTGGTAGAAACTAAACCCAGTGACATGGCGTAAATACGGGTCGTGCCACAATGTCTGCGGTGATAGTTCATCGGCGTGTCCGAGCAGGGCACTAATGGCAAATACCATTAATGCGGTGATGCACCCGGCAGCAGTGATGCCGGGTAATAACGAGGTAAAGCGAGTGTTCAAACGAAATGCCTTTATTGCGTGAGGGCGTGTTGCCATTCGCGAATCCAGCTGCGGCGTTGTTTAGCGACTTCCTTCGCATCAAACTCAAGCGCTGTTGCAGGTATCGTCAGCTGGTTAAAACCGTCAGGCAGTTGTTGATTTGTTACTGGGTACATCCAGTTACCTGTGGCCATATTAGATTGGAAGCCATCGCTAACAATGAAGTCCATAAATTGATCCGCTAACTTAGGGTGTGGGCTGTTTTTAAGTTTGGCGGCCACTTCCACTTGCATGTAATGCCCTTCGCTGAAATCAGCGGCGATATACTGGTTCTTTTGTTCTGCGATGATGTGGTAAGCCGGAGAGGTGGTGTATGACAACACCATATCTGCCTCACCTTTGAGGAACATGCTATAGGCTTCGGACCAACCTTTGGTGACGGTGACTGTTTTCTTGGCCAGTTGCTGCCAGGCATTGGCTGCTTGATCGCCATAAACCGATTTCATCCACAGCATCAAGCCTTGGCCAGGGGTTGAAGTACGAGGATCTTGGTAAAGGATCGATAGGTCATCACGTTCGACTAATTCTTTTAAGCTCTTTGGTGGGTTCTTCAACTTAGTGTTATCGTAAACAAAGGCAAAGTAACCATAATCGTAAGGCACAAAGGTGGTGTCATTCCAGCCATTTGGCAGCGTAACTTTGCTGGTATCGACCTTGTGTTGTGCTAGCAGACCTGTTTTTTTAGCTTCTTCGATAAGGTTGTTATCAAGCCCTAATAAGATATCTGCTTTGCTGTTGTTACCTTCCAAGCGCACGCGGTTAAGAATAGACACGCCATCATCGAGCGCCACTAAGTTTAAGTGACAGTCACACTCAGCTTCAAATGCGGTTTTAATGGCTGGGCCTGGCCCCCAATCTGAGGCAAATGAGCTATAGGTATAAACCGTTAGTGTTGCTTTTGGGTCTTGTTCGGTGGCAAATACACTGCTGCTCGCAAGCGTTAAGGTAAGTAAAGGTAGTAGTTTTTTCACAAAGCGCTCCTGATGCCGATGCATCCTGCTGGCAATAAATCAAATGAGCGAGGGTTGAGAAAAGGGTGGCTTAAGGGCGACCTAATAACAGAGGCTGACTTAGCGACTTCTCAATTCCTACGCCAGTATTAGCTGGTTCAGGTTCTGTGGGTTCTGCGTGTGCAATCTCAGCCGAAAGAAAGTGTAAACCTTCTATTTAGCTCCCCAATGAGAACGTCGTCATTGTAATAGTGCAAGCGTGGTGTTGCTAGGGCATGAAGACAATGATTGGCATTATTTTGCCTCGTTCAATGCCCAGTCGTAATCATAATCAATTGTTTTGAGTACCACAGGTGTGGTGCGGTACTGATTTAAGTGTTGCTGGAGCTGCGTTGTGTCGCCGAAGTCTGCTTGATACCAATCGTAGATGGACGACAGCTGGGTCTTGTTATTCGTGCTAAGAACGCCTTTTTTACTGTTGATGAATTGTTTGGCGGCTAGATCGAGTAAGTGGTTACTATTGCTGGCCGTGAAGGCATGGGGTTGTAGGTTAGGGCAACCTAGACTCGCACAGTTCACTGCATAGTGAATACGTTTGTCTTGCCAAATCGGACGCAAGATACGGTGCTCGATATCATTGAGGGTGAGCTTTTTGCCGTTGACCGTGACCACTTCATCATCCCATGGACCAAAACTAAACAAGCCGCCGAGTTTTGTGATCGATTTGACGGGGTAATTATCAACAATGAGTTTGACGGTCAGTGCATTATACAGATTGACCCAGTAGGCAAATTGTTCTGCTTTGCGGTATGCCAACGGGTTGAGTTTACTCATTTCTCGAATGTAGCGATCAAGCTGCCATTTTCCCTCTTGATCGATTTGGTGATAGCTAATTAGTGTTTGCTCACCCTGTTGCACTATGTAGTGATTAAGCGTCTGTTGCCACAATTGATGATTGATTGGCATGGAATTAGCCTCATCACTGCCTTGCCAGTATGGCCATAAATCCGCTTTGGGGGCTGCGAACACTGTGCTGCTGACGAGTAAAATGAATGAAGCCAAAATAAGGTGTAAGGTAAGTGAAAGACGAGACGGCATAATCAACCTTTTTAATCTGTAATAACCTAATACCAATCTAACTAAGTAACTGATCGTTCTTGCTGGTTAAAATCAGTGATAACTGCGCTATAGATTTTGTAGATAGAATAACTAGCCATCTGCAATCTACGCCTTGTTTTCAGTGCTTTTTTCCTGCGCAATCACCTGAACATTTACTTAACCAGATTGGTATAACAACTATAGACCGAGGTGAACGGCTTTTTATTGCAGAGTTTACAGTCGGTTGAAGAATACCAATCTAACTAAGTAACTGATCGTTCTTGCTGGTTAAAATCAATGATAACTGCGTTATAGATTTTGTAGGTAGAACAACTAGCTATCTGCAATCTACGCCTTGTTTTCAGTACTTTTTCCTGCGCAATCACCTGAACATTTACTTACCCAGATTGGTATAAGTGGTGTAAGCAGTAAATAGCAAGTAGAAGATAAAACAACACCCTGCGAGGCAGGGTGTTGTGGTTAGCTCTTATCACGTAAGTAAACGCTAACAAATACAATGTTTACCTTAAAAATTCAGGGATATTATCTTCGTAAGCGGCAATTTTATCTTCATGTTGCAGCGTCAGGCCGATGTTATCCAACCCATTCAATAAGCAATGACGGCGGAATTCATCAATCTCAAAGTGGTATTGCTTGCCGTTAGCCGTGACTAACATGGCTTCTAAATCGACCTGGATCTCAGCACCTTCTGTGTTTTCGACAAACTGGAAAATCTCATCGACTTCTTGTTCACGCAAGCGTACTGGCACCATTTGGTTGTTGATCGAGTTGCCATAAAAAATGTCGGCAAAACTCGGTGCGATCATCACTTGGATGCCGTAATCTGCTAGCGCCCACGGCGCATGTTCACGTGAAGAGCCACAACCGAAGTTCTCACGTGCCAGCAAAATACTTGCCCCTTGATAGCGCGGCGCATTCATTACAAATTCAGGGTTTGCTTGTTCGCCGGCATCATCAAGAAAACGCCAGTCGTGGAACAAATGTTTTCCAAAGCCTGTACGTGTCACTTTTTGTAGAAATTGCTTAGGGATGATTGCGTCGGTATCGATGTTGGCGATATCTAGCGGCACAACCAAGCCTGTATGTTGTTTAAAACCTGCCATTGTTACCTTCCTCTCGATTATGCCGTTGCGCTGTCTAAGTCACGAATATCTACAAAATGGCCTGCGCACGCGGCAGCGGCTGCCATTGCTGGGCTGACAAGGTGGGTGCGGCCATCACGGCCTTGGCGACCTTCAAAGTTACGATTGCTGGTGGAGGCGCAGCGCTCTTTTGGCCCTAGGCGGTCGTTGTTCATCGCGAGACACATAGAGCAACCTGGTAGACGCCATTCAAAGCCTGCATCGATGAATATTTTATCCAAGCCTTCTTGCTCTGCTTGGGCTTTGACTTGCTCAGATCCTGGCACAACCAGCGCTTGAACATTGGCGGCAACTTTGCGGCCTTTTGCGATAGCGGCAGCGGCGCGCATATCTTCTATCCGTGAGTTGGTACAAGAACCAATAAAGACTTTATCAATTGAAAAGTCAGACAGTGTTTTCCCCGCTTCTAGCCCCATATAGGCCAACGCTTTTTCCGCTGATGCTTTTTCAACGGGGTCAGCAAAGTCAGCTGGGCTTGGAATCGGCGTATCAATTGCGATAACTTGGCCGGGGTTTGTGCCCCAAGTTACTTGTGGCTTAATCTCGGCGGCTTCTAAAGTTACTGTCGCATCGAAGACGGCACCCTCATCGGTTTTTAGGGTATTCCAGTATTCAACTGCGGCATCGAAGTGACTATCTGTTGGTGAGAATTTACGGTTTTTAATGTAATCGTAGGTGGTTTGATCGGGGGCAATCAAGCCCGCTTTTGCACCTAATTCGATCGCCATGTTACACACCGTCATCCGCCCTTCCATTGATAGATCGGTAATGGCTTCACCACAGAACTCGACGACGTAACCAGTACCGCCAGCAGCTGTCGTTTTACCTATGATGGCTAGCACGATATCTTTAGCCGTAATGCCCTCAGCAACTTTGCCTTTGACTTCGATTTTCATGGTTTTGGCGCGCGCTTGTTTGAGGGTTTGGGTAGCTAACACATGCTCAACTTCTGAAGTGCCAATACCAAAGGCTAATGAGCCAAACGCACCGTGTGTTGCCGTGTGTGAATCACCACAAACAATCGTCATGCCTGGTAGGGTAATGCCCAACTCGGGGCCCATAACATGCACAATACCTTGGTATTTATGGTTTAGATCGTAAAGGGTGACGCCAAACTCTTCACAGTTTTTGGCTAGCGTTTCCATTTGGATGCGTGCCATTTCACCAGAGGCATTAATGTCTTTAGTTTGGGTTGAGACATTATGATCCATGGTGGCAAATGTTTTACCGACTTGGCGAACGGGGCGCCCTTTTTCACGTAAACCATCAAAGGCTTGTGGTGATGTCACTTCATGAACCAAATGACGGTCGATATATAAAATTGGGTTTTCGCCTTCCGCGGCAACCGCAACATGGGCATCGTAAACTTTTTCGTATAGCGTTTTAGGCGCTTTATTTTCTGTATATTGTGCTGACATTGCTTGGTGCTCCTTGCCGGTATTGCTTATGCTTGGCGAATATAGGTAGCGATCTTATCGCCCATTTCGCTAGTGGTCAGTGCTTGGCCGTTACCCGCTAAATCTGCTGTTAGTTCACCGGCTTCAAGTGCTTGAGATACCGCTAGTTCAATGGCACGGGCAGCCTCTTCTTCACCTAAGCTGTAGCGCAGCATCAATGCTGCCGACAGAATTTGTGCGACTGGGTTGGCAATGTTCTTGCCCGCGATATCAGGTGCGGAACCACCTGCTGGCTCGTACATGCCGAACTTTTCTTGGTTCAAGCTTGCCGATGGCAGCATCCCCATGGAGCCTGTGATCATCGCGCACTCATCGGAAATAATGTCACCAAAAATATTAGAACATAGCATTACATCAAATTGTGATGGGTCTTTGATCAGCTGCATGGTCGCGTTATCAATGTACATGTGGTTAAGCGTTACGTCTGGGTAGTCTTTTGCGACTTCTTCCACCACTTCACGCCATAAGATTGAGCTTTGTAGGACATTGGCTTTATCAATCGAGTAGACGTTTTTGTTGCGTAGCATCGCTGATTCAAACGCAATACGGGCAATGCGCTCTATCTCGTAGCGATGGTAAATCTCGGTGTCGTAGGCTTTTTCTTGTGGGCCTTCACCCTCACGGCCTTTAGGTTGGCCGAAGTAGATCCCACCCGTTAGTTCGCGAACCACGACAATATCGAAACCTCGTTCAGAAATATCGGCACGTAGTGGTGAGAATGTCTCTAGCCCGCTATGGATTTGGGCTGGGCGCAAGTTACAAAACAGCTGAAAATGCTTACGCAGTGGCAGTAGTGCGCCACGTTCGGGTTGATCATTCGGAGCAAGGTGTTCCCATTTAGGGCCTCCCACCGAGCCAAACAATACGGCATCTGAATCTTCACAACCTTTTAGGGTTGCATCGGGTAGGGGACAACCATGGTTATCAATCGCAATACCACCCACATCAAATTCGGCACGCTCTAGGGTCAAGTCGAACTTAGCTTCAACGGCATCTAGCACTTTATGGGCTTGCTGCATCACTTCTGGACCAATGCCGTCACCCGGTAGAACCGCTATTTTATATGTACCTGCCATGGTTAGTTGTCTCCGTAATTTGTCGTTAATCGTTATAAATTGGGCTGGCGTAGCACGTGTCATCTTTCACTGGCTACGCCTAAGATTAGATTGAGGAGCGGTGTTATACCGTCGCGGTACGCTCTTTAATTTCAGCAATTTGATCGGCGCGGTGGATGCTGTTGATAACATGCAATAGCGCTTGGCCAGAGGCTTCAACAATATCCGTTGCTAAGCCCGTACCGTGGTATTTGCGGCCTTTGTAATTGGCAATGATGTCTGCTTGGCCTAAACCATCTTCCCCTTCCCCTTTAGCGGTTAGGTCGAATTTGTCTAGTACGATTTCGTAGCCTGTTAAGCGATAGATACATTGGTATAGCGCATCAACGGGGCCATTACCGACAGCGGCTTCGCATTTCTCTTCATCACCACATTGCAGTTTGATGCTGGTGGTCGCCATGATGCTACCTGACTGTACACTGAGGTAATTCAGCTTAAAGAAATCATCTTCTTCGCGTAGGTTAGCGAAGTGCATCAATGCTTCTAGATCGTAGTCGAACACTTGGCCTTTGCGATCGGCCAGTTTTAGAAAATCAGCGTATAGCGCATCTAGGCTGTATTCACTCTCGGTGTAACCAAGGGCGTCCATGTGACTTTTTACCGCGGCGCGACCAGAGCGACTGGTTAGGTTCAGCGCTTGGTTTTTTAGCCCAATTGACTCAGGGGTCATGATCTCGTAGGTGTTCTTATTTTTTAGCATGCCATCTTGGTGGATCCCTGATGAGTGGCTAAAAGCATTGGCACCGACAATGGCTTTATTCGCTTGAATCGGTGAGTTACATAGTTGGCTCACCATTTTACTGGTGCGGTGAATTTCGTCGTGTTTAATGTTGGTGTGCACACCCAAGAAGTCAGCGCGGGTTTTGATGATCATGGCGATTTCTTCTAGTGAACAGTTGCCCGCTCGCTCACCTAGACCATTTATGGTGGCTTCAACTTGGCGAGCACCTGCTTGTACCGCTGCCATGGAGTTCGCGACTGACATGCCTAGATCGTCGTGGCAGTGCACCGAGATAATGGCTTTGTCGATATTCGGTACGCGGTCAAACAGCTGCGCCACGATACCGCCAAACTCGTTGGGTAGGGTGTAACCCACGGTATCAGGGATGTTGATGGTGTTAGCACCCGCATTGATAGCGGCTTCCACCATGCGGCATAGATTATCGATAGGGGTACGGCCAGCATCCTCACAGGAGAATTCCACATCGTCGGTGTAGTTGCGGGCGCGTTTGACTGCGGCAACCCCCATTTCGATAACATCATCATAGCTACGACGCAGTTTGTCTTGTACGTGAACAGTTGAAGTAGAAATGAAAGTATGGATTCGGAAGGCTTCGGCGATTTTTAGCGATTCAGCAGCAACATCAATGTCTTTCGCAACGGCGCGTGAAAGGGCACATACGCGGCTATTTTTAATATGTTTCGCAATAGTTTGCACCGATTCAAAGTCGCCAGGTGAAGAAACAGGAAAGCCCGCTTCTATTACATCAACCCCTAGGCGTTCCAGCGCGTAAGCGATTTGTAGCTTTTCTTTTACCGTTAGGCTTGCTGATAGTGCCTGTTCACCGTCGCGAAGCGTGGTATCGAAAATAATGACTTGATCTTTCATTGCTACTTCCTTTTATTGGCCTGCCTAATTATGTGTTCATTGGTATTAGGCTTAGTCTGCATCCGCTTGCGCTGGCTCTGATATAAAAAACCCGCGCTATCTGCGCGGGCTTATTCAATGCTTAGTGGCGTTTCCTACTCATAAGCTACCCGCGCGAATTATTCACGATAAGGAGGAGGCTTAGGAGGATAAAGAAACGGTTAGTCATATTTACATGTCTTCCACAAAGTTGATAACAAATGAATACCAAATAGACAGGTTGAAGGTCAACCACTATTTAGTGTTTAATTTTATTTTTATTGTTAAGCTCTTGATAAATAGTCTTAATTTGTGTTTTCTAACATAGGGCGCGTGTAAGGGAGAGTTATTGATACAAGAGATGGCTATAAGAGTGATTATTCACTTTGTTGTTACAGACGTTAAATGATTGAAATGTGTTTTCTATCGAATAATCTGCTGTATCTAAGCTTTGTTATGGGTTGTTTACTTGGTTCACAGTATTAATTAATCAATTGGTTAAATTAAGATGAATAATAGAGTGAACCTTTTAACTGTTCAGTTAGTACAATTATTAATCATACGATTAATTTGGTAGAGATGTGAGTTAATGGCAGGAAAAGCAGGTCGTCCAGTCGGTGATTCCGATGCGCGAGAGCGTTTAATTATAGAAGCGCGTAAGTTATTTGTCGTCTTGCCTTACAGCAAGGTATCGACCCGCATGATTGCATCTAGGGCTGATGTAAATGTGGCGCTGATTCGCTATTACTTTGAAAACAAAGCTGGCTTATACCAAACCATGATGCATGAAACCATGGAGCCGATCCAAGCCCAGATGAGGGTGGTGATGGAGAAAGGTGATTTCGATTCGATTGGCGAGTTTATGCGAACTTACTATCGGATTATGGCGCCAAACCCTGACATGCCGAAATTAATGTCACGTGCCATGATGTTGGCCCCCGATGATCCGCAACGCCAAATGATGGAAAAGATGATCCGCGATATCGCTCGTCCAGCGACTGACATGATGTTTACCAAGTTGCAGCAAAATGGCCAACTAAATCCAGGCATGGATCCTGAAAAAGCCCGAATGACGTTTATTAGCTTGATGGTTTTTCCATTTTTGATCCCACCTGCAATGCTTGAGATTCACGGTATAGAAATGACGGAATCCTACTTATTCGAATTGGCAGAACACAATGTAAAAGTGCTCACGCAAGGGATCTTTAACCAAAAAGGGGAAGCGCAATGATAGCTCGAAATCGGAAGTTACTGTTTATTCCTGCGCTGATGGTTGGCATCTTAATTTTAGTTTTAGCCGTGAAACTACGCCCTTCCCCAAGCAGTAAGCCTGCCTTGGAACGCAGTCGGGCCGTTGATGTGATCACCTTGCAACAACAGCCTTTGGCGCCGCAAGTGACGGGGTTTGGTCGTGTAAAGCCCAAAGTGGAATGGAAGGCCATTTCAGAAGTGAGCGGTAAAGTCATCTATCGCCATCCTGAGTTAGAAAAAGGTCGGGTGTTAGATGCAGGTACTGTGATCCTTAAAATTGATCCGCTGGATTATCAGTTAACCTTAGCGAAAGCAGAAGCCGATATTAGCTCAAGTGAAGCCCAACTGGCTAAATTGGACTTGGAAGAGAAAAACCTTAAAACGACATTAACGATAGAGAAAAATCGCCTCGCAATCAGTAAGAAAGAGGTCGCCCGGAAAGAGGAATTGCGTCGTAAAGGGCTAACATCGCAGTCGGCTTTGGATTTGGAAAAGCAATCTTACTTAGCCAGTCAAAAAGTGGTGCAAGATTTAGAAAGTCAGCTGCAAGTGCTACCCAAAGAGCGCCGTGTGAGTGAAGCACAATTGCAAGTGAACCAATCGAAAGTAGAAGAGGCTGAGCGCTCACTGGAGAAAACGGAAATTACCTTGCCGATTGATGCCCGAATTTCGAGCGTTGATATTGAGCAAAACCAAGTAGTTAACATGCAACAGACGATGCTGGTTGCCCACGGTATTGCCGAGATTGAAGTGGACGCGCAAGTGGCATTGCATGACATGCAAGCGTTGGCATCGAGTCTGACTCAATACACCGCCCATGCTGATGGTCGCCCGCGTGCCGATCAGTTGGCACTGCAAGCCAGTATCCAATTATCTAGTGGTCAATTTGTTCAGCAATGGCCGGCGAAAGTGACGAGGATCAGCGACACCGTGAGCGCTAATCAAGCGACTGTTGGAGTTATTCTGGAAGTGGCACAAGATTACAGTCAACTCTCACCTGAAACCGCCCCACCGTTAGTTAACGGCATGTTTGTTCAAGCCACTTTAGAGGGGCAAGCTAACCCACACTGGGTGATCCCTGAGCGCGCGTTACATGGCGACAAAGTGTACTTAATGAGTGATGACGACACCTTAAGCATTAAACCTGTGACTGTGTTGTTCCGTCGAGAAGGTTTGGTCGCGGTACAGGGGGATTTTATAGCTGCGCAGCAATTGGTGGTTAATGACTTGCTACCTGCAGTGGAAGGCATGGCACTGAAAGTCATTAGTAAAGATGGCAAAGCGGTGGTCGTGCTGACGAAAGAGCAAGGAGCACCACAATCATGATCCGCTTTTTCTCTCGCCACCCAACAGCGGCAAACTTAATGATGTTTGCCTTGCTGTTATTGGGTTTAGTGTCGTTACCGCAAATTAAACGAGAAACTTTTCCTGAGTTCTCACCGCCTTATATTATTGCTTCTGTGGTGTATCCAGGCGCGTCACCACAAGAAGTGGAACAAAGCATTTGTATGCGAATGGAAGACGCGGTTGATGGCCTTGCCAATATAGAAGAAACGCGCTGTGAGGCAGTGGAAGGTTCTGCATCGCTGATTTTAAAGCTGACCAACAGTGATGTCGTTTCGCGCATGCTGGTGGATGTACAAACTCAAATCAATGCGATTAATGATTTCCCTGCGGAGATTGAATCACCGATTGTGCGTGAATTGGATTGGAACGAGCCTGTTGTCGATGTTGCAATCAGTGCTGACACTAACTGGCCTCACCTTAAAGCCTATGCCGAAGAATTAAAGCGTAAGCTAAAGATTGATTATGGTGTGTCTTTGGTGGCCGTGAGTGGCTTTTCTGATCATCAACTGCGGGTCGAGCTAAAAGAAACCGCCTTACGCCAGCTTGGGATGAGTGTTGGTGATGTAGCAGATCGCCTGTCACGGCAAAATATCAAACTGCCGAGTGGTAATATTGAGCTCGCCGACAAGAACCTATTAATCCGTTTCGATGAACAAAAAGTCACGCCAGAGACCTTAGCAAAAACCATCATAGGGGCTGATGCTGAAGGGGCGGTATTGCGCCTTGGCGACATTGCTACGATCACAGATCGTTTTGAACTTGATGAGCAAAAAATCCTGTTTGACGGTAAGCCATCAGCAGTGCTTAAGATCAGTAAAAATAAAGCGGATGACGCCTTGCGGATCAAAGAGCGGGTTCAGCAGTTCGTTGAAGATGAAAGCCAAATCGCACCAACGGGCGTAACACTCAGCCTCACTAATGATATTTCATCGGTGCTGTGGGATCGTTTGACCATGATGGTGGATAACGGCCTACAAGGTGTGGTGTTGGTGTTTTTCACCATGTGGTTATTTTTTACGTTTCGTTATTCGTTTTGGGTCGCCGCGGGTTTGCCTGTCGCCTTTATGGGGAGCTTGTTTCTCATGGCGGGTCTTGGTTTGTCGATCAATATTATGTCGTTAGTCGCCTTGTTGATGGCGATTGGTATCATGATGGATGACGCCATCGTGATCGCAGAATCCATTGCGGCTCATTTAGAGCGTGGTCAATCGGTGCCAGATGCCGTGTTCAACGGGGTGAAGAAAGTTTTCCCCGGGGTATTGTCTTCGTATCTCACTACTGTCTGTATTTTCGGTAGCTTGCTGTTTCTTGATGGTGAAATGGGCGCAGTGCTGAGGGTCGTGCCACAGGTGCTGATCTTGGTGTTGACCATCAGCTTGATTGAAGCATTTTTGATTTTGCCGCATCACCTCAGTCATTCATTGCAAAAGCAGCGCAATAAAGAAGAAAAACCAGACATTAAATTCAAGCGAGTGTTCTTGGCTAAATTTGAACACTTTCGCCAACATCAATTAGTGACTGCGGTGGATGCCGTGGTGCGCTGGCGTTACTTATTTTTAGGTGGCGTGGTGGCCATGTTGTTTGCCTCGGCGGCGTTACTGGCGGGTGGTGCGCTTAAATTTGTGGGCTTCCCTGATCTTGATGGCGACATCGCAGAAGCGCGTATAATTTTAGCGCCGGGGGCATCACTGTCTCAAACGGAAAAAGTGGTCGCGCACATTGTTGAGGCGGCTGAGCGATTGAATGTGGAATGGAGCCAAGATGTTGAAGGTGGCCATACCCTGGTCGAGCACATCACCGAGCAATACAACACCAATGCGGATGCCGATGAAAAAGGTCCGCACGTGGCGACGGTACGACTCGATTTACGTGGGGCAGAATCGCGCAATACGGTTATCGATGAATTCATTGCCGCGTGGCGAGAAGAGGTTGGCACACTGGCTGATCCCATTTCCCTTGTATTTAAGCAGCCAATCATGGGACCGGGGGGGCGGGCTGTTGAAATTCGGATGCAACACGATGAACTTACCGCGTTAAAAGCGGCGTCATTGGAAGTGCAGGACTTCCTAAATGAGTTCGATGGTGTGTTTGGGGTCTTGGATGACATGCGAATGGGTAAGCAAGAAGTGCTGGTTACCCTGCGCCCAGGGGCGGAAAGCTTTGGCGTCGATGGCCAAATGATTGCTTCGCAATTGCGAGCGGCTTATTTTGGGCAAAAGGCCGATGATATCCAGCTTGGACCAGAAAACATTGAAGTTGAAGTCCGCTTTGATAAGGCCGAGGCGGGGAACTTACAAACACTGGCCAGCTTTCCGATTATATTGAGTGACGGTAGCCAAGTACCTTTGGCGTCGATTACTGAGCTTAGTTACCAGCGAAACTATGTGCGTATCCAGCGAGTCGATGGCCTGCGAACCCTAAGTGTGTATGCCGATCTAGAGCACAGTAAGATCAGTTCTACCGAGATCCTTACCTTGTTCCGTCAACAAGAGATCCCACAGCTAAAAGCTAAATACCCAGGTTTACGCTTTAACTTTGAAGGAGAAGCGAAAGATACCGCGGAAACCGGGCAATCCATGGCGATTGGTTTTGCACTTGGAGTGTTTGGGGTGTTTGTGATCCTGAGCTTCCAATTTCGCAGCTACCTCGAACCTTTTGTGGTACTGCTGGCGATCCCATTAGCGCTTATTGGGGTGTTCTGGGGGCACTGGCTATTAGGTCATGCGTTAAGTATGCCTAGTATTATGGGGTTTGTGTCCTTAGCAGGGGTGGTGGTGAATGACTCTATCTTGTTGGTGCAGTATATTCGACACCATGTCGATGATGGGGCCAGTGTGCATGATGCCGTAGTGAAAGCCAGCCGTGAACGCTTTCGCGCCGTATTTTTAACGTCCCTGACAACGGCTGCGGGTTTATTGCCGTTACTCTTAGAAACCAGCCTACAAGCACAAGTTATTCAGCCCTTAGTGATTTCTATCGTGTTTGGTATTTTCACTTCGACCTTACTTGTGCTGTTTATGATCCCTGCCGCTTATGCAATTTTGGCAGACTTCGGTCTAGTGAAAAAGCATGAGCCACTTGCTGCGTAAAGGGCTGGCTATAAACGAATGAGTGCTGACGAGCATGTCAGCGCTCAACGGTTCCCAATGATAAAGCAGCGCCTGCCTGCTTTGTCATTATCTCTCCTTGTTAACGTCACCCCCTTGTCATATCCCTTTCCTAGGCTGTAATCGTCACTTGATGATAAAGGGAAGCAAGGATGATGATGCCCGCACCAATCCAGCGTTTTGATAATGCGTTCTCAGCGATGTGTCTATGTCATCGGTATAGCCAAGCTGTCGCGGCATTTAGCCGGCATGTATCACGCACGGGCGATGGCCCGCTTTATCTTATATTTGCATTATGTGCTTGGTGGTTTGACTCCGCGCAGGGGCGAGAGTTGGTCGTCACTGGGCTTACTGCCTTTGCCATCGAATTACCTTTGTATGTTGTTTTGAAAAATAGCGTCAAACGTAGTCGCCCTTCGCATCTACCAAGCTTTATTACCCCATCGGATAAATACAGCCTGCCATCTGGGCATACGGCTGCTGCTTTTATTATGGCTGCTCTTATTACGAGTTATTACCCTGAATTAGCATGGCTTGTGTGGCCTTGGGCGTTATTGATTGGCTTATCACGCGTGTTATTAGGCGTGCACTACATTAGTGATATTTTAGTAGGTGCTGTATTTGGGCTGGCCTGCTTTGAATTTGCGTCACTATCATAATCAAGGAGTGAATATGAAAATTTTATATGGCGTGCAAGGAACAGGGAATGGGCATATTTCACGAGCACGAGAAATGGCACGAGCTTTTAAAGTGCTAGGGCAGCCGGTTGATTTTTTCTTCAGTGGCCGAGAGCCTGATAAGTATTTCGATATGGGGTGTTTTGGTGATTATCGAACGGCGCATGGACTGACCTTTGTGACGCAACAAGGCAAGATCGCCCCGCTCCAAACAGCCTTGCAAGCAAGACCCTTTACTTTTATTAACGAGGTAAAACAGTTGAGCCTAAGCGCTTATGATGTCGTGATCAATGACTTTGAGCCCGTCACCGCCTGGGCGGCGAGGCAGCAAAAAGTGCCCACAATAGGGGTGAGCCATCAGTGTGCGTTTACTCACCCTGTTCCGAAGAAAGATCAAACCTGGTTCGATAAACAGCTGATACGTCACTTTGCCCCCGCCGAGCAAAAAATTGGTCTGCATTGGCATCATTTTGATGCACCGATATTGCCACCAATTATTCCTGCACTGGATGTGAGTAAGGTATCAAACGATGGCAGTGTCGTTGTGTATTTACCCTTTGAAGCACTGGATGAGGTTGTCGTTCTATTACAGCACTTCCCACAAGTAGTTTTTCATTGTTATCACCCCGATATTCAAGCTGAACAACAGCAAGAGAACATGTATTTACACCCATTGAGCCATACTGATTTTCATCAGCACCTACTGAGGTGTATGGGGGTGATCGCCAGTGGTGGTTTTGAATTACCTTCAGAGGCAATGGCACTGGGGAAGAAGCTATTGATCAAACCGCTAGGTGGACAATTTGAACAACAAAGCAACACGCTGACACTGACCATGATGGGGTTAGCTCAACCCATGACCTTGATGGAGCCTTCAATTATACGGCATTGGTTGGGTGTGGAGCCTATTGGTAAGGTCTATTTCCCCGATGTTGCGTTAGCCGTTGCACAGTGGGTATTGAACATGGAGAGTTATCAGTTTGATGAATTGTGCGAACAGCTATGGTCACAGGTTGAGTTCCCAGAATGTGTCACCGATATATTGCTTGATTTTCAAGCGTCCCCATCCCGTTTATCTAAGGCGAATTTAATAAATGGGGTTTATTGATCCTTATTTTTAGGTGGCGATACGGTGTTTTATTAGAGCGAATACGTGAAAATGCAATCGATTAACTTGCTTATAATTAATACTTTATTTTAATAAAAGTTATTTTTGATTTTTTTAGAAGTGACTTAATGGTTTGATTTTAAATAATTTATATTCTGATTTTATGTTTTGTGTGGTTAATTGCGATAAACCGCGTTGTCAGCCTATTGGTTTCATCAATCTGTTTGGATAATACTGAGCGCATCCCAGCAACAGGGATTCAATTATTTTTTAAGTGTGGTTGTACTGCCGTATTGATGACCATCTCTAAATAACGCCCGTATTAAATTAAACAAGAGGCTAAAAATGACACGCAAAAGCTCAGCTATTCACTCTATCGATGGTTATAAAATGGAGTCAAACCTACGCAGTGTAGACCTTAATTTGCTAACGGTGTTTGATGCCGTAATGCAAGAGCAGAACATCACACGAGCAGCGCATAATTTAGGTATGTCTCAACCCGCAGTAAGTAATGCCGTTGCGCGTTTAAAAGTCATGTTTAATGATGAATTATTTATTCGACATGGCCGTGGTATCCAACCAACTCAACGAGCAAAGCAGTTATTTGGTCCGATGCGCCAAGCTTTGCAACTGGTGAAAAATGAGCTG
This sequence comes from Photobacterium swingsii, assembly GCF_024346715.1. Classification (NCBI taxonomy): domain Bacteria; kingdom Pseudomonadati; phylum Pseudomonadota; class Gammaproteobacteria; order Vibrionales; family Vibrionaceae; genus Photobacterium; species Photobacterium swingsii. Next base: position 3,323,111 of record NZ_AP024852.1, on the reverse strand, counting down.
CCATCATCAATTTTCTCACCTGAAACATCTACGCGTACCTTTAAATTGGCACTGTGTAGCCCATCGGACATGCGTTTTGCACCGCATATCCTACGTTCTGTTACTGAGCAAGCCCCAAACTTACGCATGCAGCTTGAAGCAGAATTCGATGCTAAATTAACGCAAAAGATGCGCTACCAAGAAATCGACTTTGTGATTGATTACGTTCGTTTTGACGAACCTGGCTTTTGTAGCACTGAATTATTCAGCGACGAGCTTGTTGTGATTGCCGCGCAAAATCACCCACGCTTAAGTGACAATGTGTCTGAGTCTCAGTTTGCGTCAGAAAAACACGCCTTGTTAAAAGCGATGCCGGGTGTGAAGATGTTTGCTGACCACATTTATAATAAGCACAACTCTTACCAAGAAGCATATCAAGGCGCTAGCTTAAGCAACATTATGTATGTTGTTGGCCAGTCAGATTTGATCGCGGTTGCACCACGCTGGCTGGCGGAATCAGTGGCAGATAACCTAAAATTAAAAGTGCTGGATTTACCCTTTGAATCAGCAAGCATTAGCGGTTACCTAAGTTGGCACGAGTCTTCACAAAAAGACAAAGGCCATATCTGGATGCGTGATCAATTGATGACCATTTGTGGTAATCACGCTTAAACGCTTACATCGCTTACTATTGAATAAAAGCCAGCATTGCTGGCTTTTGTTTTATATGGAACAAGGGTAAGTAAGGAAGGGGGCGTAATTGCTCGTTTGTATTACTCTCTTACATTTGTATCAAATGTATTAAAAACTCGTATCAGCCCTGTACTGGTAGGGGCTTGGAGTGAGATAGATGCAACAATTTCAGTAAATTTCCGAGGGGAGTGGTTGCCTTTTTTGCCATCAAAGGTAAACTTCGCACCTCAGTTAGGCTTACAGGTGTAAGCTAAAAGATCAGGGTTGTTATGGCTAAACGTGACTTTCATTTAGTAAATCGTATCCGCACACAGATCACTCGCCTGGGTGACCGTGTTGCTTTACGTCATCAGGTTGCCGAAGAATGGCAAGATATCACTTGGAATGAGTTTGGTGCTCAGATTCAAGAACTTGCGATTGCAATGTTGACGCAAGGCCTGAATGTGCAAGATAAGGTCGGTATTTTCTCAAATAATATGCCGAGCTGGACCGTTGCTGATATGGCAACCTTGTACTGTCGTGCGGTAACTGTGCCGATTTACCCAACAAGTACGCCTGATCAGGCCGCTTACATTATTAATAATGCCGACGTGCGTATTCTGTTTGTAGGTGAGCAGGCGCAACACGATGCGGCGATACAAATTGCTGAGCAGTGCCCTGAGCTTGAACATATTGTTGTGATGTGTGATGACGTAGTATTAGCGGATCATCCTCTAGTCAGTCGTTTGAGTGACTTTGTCACTGGATCTTCGACTGAAGCAGAGCAAGTGTTAACTGAGCGTCTTGATAACATCGCGATGGATGATCTACTGACGTTGATTTATACCTCGGGTACCACAGGTACACCAAAAGGGGTGATGCTGGATTACACCAATATTGCTTCGCAGCTAGAAAGTCACGACACCAACTTAGCGTTAGCAGAAGGGGATAGCTCACTGTGCTTCCTTCCTCTTTCACACGTATTTGAACGTGCATGGACTTTCTATGTGCTTCACCGTGGTGGCGTGAACTGTTACCTCAGCGATACCAATAAAGTGCGAGAAGCACTGTCAGAGGTGAAGCCTAATGTGATGGCGGCAGTACCACGTGTGTATGAGAAAATTTACTCGTCGGTTTATGAGAAAGTGGCGAAAGCGCCTTTCCACCGTAAATTGATTTTCACGTGGGCGGTGAACATGGGCGCACGTATGGCGGCCTGTCACCAAGAGTGCCGTCAGCCCTCAATGGCTTTGAAACGTGCTCACAAGCTTGCCGATAAGATGGTATTGTCGAAACTGCGTGATGTACTAGGTGGCCAAATTAAGTTTATGCCGTGTGGTGGTGCCAAACTGGATCCTACTATTGGCCGTTTCTTCCATGCCATCGGAATTAACGTCAAACTGGGCTACGGCATGACAGAAACTACAGCAACCGTATCTTGTTGGGATGATCGCTGTTTTAACCCTGACTCTATTGGTATGACGATGCCGGGGGCAGAAGTAAAAATCGGCGCAGACAACGAAATTTTAGTCCGTGGTCCTATGGTGATGCGTGGCTATTATAAGATGCCAGAAGAAACTGCGAATAACTTTACCGAAGATGGTTTCTTGAAAACTGGTGATGCGGGGGAATTCGATGCTGACGGGAACCTGTTTATTACCGATCGTATTAAAGAATTAATGAAAACCTCTGGTGGTAAGTACATCGCACCACAAGTGATTGAAGGCAAAATTGGTAAAGACCACTTTATTGAACAGATTGCCGTGATCGCCGATACGCGTAAGTTTGTATCTGCTTTAATTGTGCCATGTTTTGAAACATTGGAAGAACACGCTCGCGAACTGAACATTAAGTATAAAGACCGTATTGATCTGTTGAAAAAGACGGAAATTAAAGAACTACTTGATCAGCGTATAGCCGAGCTACAAAAAGATTTAGCACGCTTTGAGCAAGTGAAGAAATTCACCTTGTTGCCAAAAGCTTTTTCAATGGATAAGGGTGAACTGACACCTACGCAGAAACTGCGCCGTAAAGTGATTCATGATCGTTACCATCAAGAGATTGAACGCATGTACGAAGAAAGCCATAAAAAAGCAAAATAAGCTTAATATCGTTTTATGAAAAGGAGCCTTTGGCTCCTTTTTTATTGCGACGGATTTGTTCAACCCTAGATCCTCTCGCAATCTAGGTTTTCTGAGTAATTCAATTTGTCGTGATCGGCTGAATTTAGGCTGCTGACACAATTATGATGCTCTGTATATTTATTGCTTGTTAGCGATAAATACCAATCAAAATACTAACCTCCACATGATTTTGGTGAATTTAAACTAATGGTAGAGCAATAACGCATAGTGACTTTTGTGCATAGACTTAAATGCTAATAAAACGTTACAGTTATTGCGGTTGTCCGTTATCTGTTATCAGATTAAATGGAAACATAGCGAGAAAATTCACTTTAGGCTAAAAATAAGCCCTAACTATGTTGTATCAGCCCATATAGCTAATTGTATTGTTTGGTTTGTTGTTGTTTTCTGTTCTTAACACTATCGCCAAGGGATTGCGCCATCAGTACAGAATAGTGCACAACTGCCGACGGCTTATCGCTATCTCAATGCAGACTACTCACATGTTGGTTCATGGTGTAACTGTGCGATAACAGCGGCAGAGTGGGACGAATTAGCTATATAGGCTGGTCACACTGACCTGGAGGCAAGAAATATGGAAATGTTGTCCGGCGCCGATATGATCGTTCGATCGATGATCGATCAAGGCGTAAAACACATCTTTGGATACCCTGGTGGCTCGGTGCTCGATATCTACGATGCACTGCATGAAAAGAGCGATATTGAGCATGTCCTCGTGCGTCATGAGCAAGCTGCAGTTCACATGGCTGATGGTTATGCGCGTGCTACAGGAGACGTCGGTGTCGTCCTAGTGACATCGGGGCCGGGTGCGACGAACGCGATCACTGGTATTGCAACGGCGTATATGGATTCCATTCCCATGGTGGTTTTTTCTGGTCAGGTGATGAGTAATCTGATTGGTAATGATGCCTTCCAAGAGTGTGACATGGTGGGGATTTCTCGCCCTGTCGTAAAACACAGCTTTTTAGTGAAGAACCCAGAAGATATCCCTGCGATTATCAAGAAAGCCTTTTATATCGCTGCCAGCGGCCGACCTGGACCGGTTGTGATAGATATTCCGAAAGATATGCTAAACCCAGCGGAAACCTATCCGTATCAGTACCCTGAAGATATTTCACTACGCTCGTACAACCCAACAACACAAGGCCATAAAGGACAGATCAAACGCGGCCTTAAAGCCTTACTTGCAGCTAAAAAGCCGGTGTTATACGTTGGTGGTGGTGCCATCATGTCTGGGTGTAGCGAGCAACTATTGAACCTTGCTGAATCTCTGAATATCCCCGTCGTAAACACCTTGATGGGGTTAGGGGCATTTCCTGGTACCCATAAAAACTGTCTAGGCATGTTAGGAATGCACGGTACCTATGAAGCCAATATGGCGATGCATAATGCGGATCTGATTTTTGGTGTTGGGGTACGCTTTGACGATCGCACGACCAACAATGTCGAGAAATACTGTCCCAATGCCACCATCATGCACATTGATATTGATCCATCGTCGATATCGAAAACCATTGCTGTAGATATCCCCATTGTTGGCTCGGCTGAAACCGTCTTAAACTGCATGTTGAAGCTCTTAACCGATCAAGAGGCCAGCCATGATCAAGATACCGCTGCTAGCTGGTGGGCGGATATCGATACATGGCGTAGTCGTAAATGCTTGAACTATGACACCTCTGGCGAGCGCATCAAGCCACAACAAGTGATTGATGTGCTTTATCGTCTGACTAATGGCGATGCCTATGTCGCTTCGGATGTGGGTCAGCACCAAATGTTTGCCGCCTTGTATTACCCATTCGATAAACCGCGTCGTTGGATCAACTCAGGTGGACTCGGCACCATGGGTTTTGGTTTACCCGCAGCGATGGGGGTGAAGTTTGCTTTGCCTGATGCGGAAGTGGTGTGTGTGACGGGGGATGGCAGTATTCAAATGAATATCCAAGAGCTGTCCACCGCACTGCAATATGATATCCCGGTAAAAATCATCAACCTCAATAACCGTTTCTTAGGGATGGTGAAACAGTGGCAGGATATGATCTATCAAGGCCGTCATTCGCATTCTTATATGGATTCAGTGCCTGACTTTGCTGCAATTGCTGAAGCCTATGGCCATGTTGGGGTTAGGATCTCTGATCCGAAAGAGCTGGAAGGGGAACTGGAAAAAGCCTTAGCACTGAAAGACAAGCTGGTATTCATCGATATCAGTGTGGATGAAACCGAACATGTTTATCCAATGTTGATCCGTGGTGGTTCTATGAGTGAAATGTGGTTAAGTAAAACGGAGAGAACATAATGCGCAGAATCGTATCAGTATTATTGGAGAATGAATCCGGTTCATTGTCGCGTGTTGTGGGTCTTTTCTCTCAGCGGGGCTATAACATTGAATCGCTTACCGTCGCGCCGACGGATGATAAAACACTATCGCGGTTAAATATCACCACCAATGTGGAAGATGATGCTGCGTTGGAACAAATAGAGAAACAGTTGCATAAACTGATCGATATTCTCAAAGTCAGCAATGTGACAGAAGGAGAGCATGTCGAACGTGAACTTATGTTGGTTAAAGTAAAAGCCAGTGGTTTTGCCCGAGCAGAAGTTAAGCGTACGGCTGATATTTTCCGTGGTCAGATTGTGGACGTAACATCGCAGATTTATACCATCCAACTTGCAGGTACTAGCGATAAACTGGATGCCTTTATCTCGGCGGTTGGTGAGGCAACCGAGATCATTGAAGTGGCCCGCAGTGGTGTTGTGGGCGTTGCACGAGGCGAGCGCGCACTCAAAGCTTAAGCTCCTTCGATATAACGTGCTACCCCAAATAGTTATTGAGCCACTGTCTTTTGATGGTGGCTTTTTTGATTGCCCCGAAGTGGAAAACCTTCTCGTGAAGCTGTATTAGACTAAAGTTGTAGATAGGTTGAAATTTGCACAGCACTAAAAAGCGCGTAGACTAGCACTTCTTTTTCTATCGGTGATATCTCACGCAGTGAGGCAGTGTTGTTATCAACTAAAGCTGTCGACTAAAGTCGTAGGGCTAACAGATAGCAGTAAGCAGATAGGTTCATTTTTAGGATGCAGCATGATCAAAGTGAAGGGAAGCTCGTTGGCGGAGTAGTAACAATGATCAATAAGTTTTTAGTGCGCTTAACCGCGTTAACCGCTTTATTACTAGGTTTTAATGTGAGTGCGATTTATTTTTTGTTGGTCGTACTCTTACTGAATACTCACCATAGAGATATTTTTGGCTGGTAACCGTCAGTTGAAGCTCGATCAAATGATCGAGCTATATCAAGTACTCATGTCTGTTCTACAGGTAGGCTTTGATCATTTCGATAGCGCGCTGAGAGTGGTTATCGAGTAAGGTTAATGCTTGCTCAGTATCTTTACCGAGTACGGCTTTCATCATGGCTTCATGTTCACCGTTATCGTGGTAACGTTCTTGATAATCACGCGAACGACATACCCAAATATGGCGATAACGTTCAATCTGATCGTACACTTCACGGTATAAATTGAGCATGACAGGAGAGTTACTACCGGCAAGAAGTGCTAAGTGGAACTGGCTGTGTCGCTGTTCCCATTCAACAAAGTCGACTTCTGATTCTGCTGGATTAATTCGGCTTAGTTTATGGTAGCTCGTTAGAATATTAAGCTCCCATGCCTCATCGCCATTTTGAATAGCACGCTCAATCAGCACGCGAGAAAGGACCAAGTTGGTTTCAAATAAATCTTCAAGCTCAGCTAAAGAGATCGGTGAGACCCAGCATCCTTTCTGAGGTGCAAAGTGGACAAATTTTTTCCAAGATAGCTGGACTAAGGCTTCACGGATCGGAGATGCCCCCACGTTATAACGCTGCTTTAAATCGGCTACAACAAGCTTTTGCCCCGGCGCAAGTTCGCCGAGTAAGATGTCTTGTCGAATCACCTCTATGACTTGATTAGTCAAAGTTGGACTAGACACAAAATTCCCCCTTAGATTTTATTATATTCCCTTTACGTCATGCGATTAGCAAGCGAAGGGATATTGTTATCAATACGCACTGTACAGCAAAAGAGGCTGTTTCTGAGCAAGTTATGTTTTCTAGGCATTTATCTTGCGTGCGAAAGTATATGTTTTATATGAAATCATGGCGATAAGCAAACATTTGAAATGTGAGGATGAGCGAGGGAACGTCGGTGATATGACTTAGTAGGTTAGATAAAAAATGGGAGCCATTAGGCTCCCATTGAAATTTGATTGTACGAAAAGCTAGGCTTACAGTACGTGTACTGATGCCGTGTTTGTTGTGCCTGATGGTACTAGTGCACCAGAAACCATAACAACGATATCACCTTTAGCACCTAGGCCAGTTTCAAGCGCAAGCTCTTTACCGCGACCGTAGAATGCATCTGTGCTGTCAATTGAATCAACAACAACAGGTGTAACACCTTTAGTCAGTGCAAGTTGTGCAGCTGTTTTAGTGTTAGTTGTTACCGCTAGGATGTTTGCAGTCGGGAAGTACTTACGTACTGAACGTGCTGATTTACCTGCTTCTGTTGCAACAACGATAAGTGGTGCATTTAGTTTCTCAGAAGTATCAACTGCGCCTTTACATACTGCTTCAGTAATACGTAGACGAGAGCTGTCTAGACGAGAACCTAGTTCTGCTTTTAGTGCTGCATCAGTACGCGCACAGATTTGCGCCATGATAGTTACAGCTTCGATTGGGTATTTACCCTTCGCAGACTCACCTGAAAGCATTACTGCATCAGTACCATCCATGATTGCGTTAGCAACATCACCCGCTTCTGCGCGTGTTGGACGTGGGTTCTTGATCATTGAATCAAGCATTTGAGTTGCAGTGATAACAACTTTACGAGCGCGGTTACACTTCTCGATCATCATCTTCTGCGCGAAGATTACTTCTTCAACTGGGATTTCAACACCTAGGTCACCACGAGCAACCATGATGCCGTCAGAAGCTTCAAGAATTGCGTCGAAGTTATCAACACCTTCTTGGTTCTCGATTTTCGAGATAATTTGGATCTTCTCGCCGCCGTTAGCCGTTAGAAGTTCACGGATTTCGTTCACATCAGATGCTTTACGGATGAAAGATGCAGCAACGAAATCAACGCCTTGCTCACAACCAAACTTAAGGTCAGCTTTATCTTTTTCAGATAGTGCAGGTAGGTTTACAGAAACGCCAGGTAGGTTAACACCCTTGTTCTCACCTAGGTCACCGTTGTTAAGCACTTTACACTTAACTTCAGTTTCAGTTGTTTCTAGCACTTCCATCTCGATTAGACCGTCGTCAACCAAGATAGTGTTGCCTTTCTGAAGGTCTTTCGCAAAACCAGGGTAAGTTACAGCAACGCGATCTTGGTTGCCCACAACAGTAATGTCAGTTGTGAAAGTGAATTCTTGACCAGCAACTAGAGAGAAATCTTCACCGTTCTCTAGTTTGATAGTACGAATTTCAGGACCTTTAGTATCAAGCAGAATCGCTAGAGGCTTACCAGACTCAGCCATAACGTCACGTAGGTTTTGGATGCGCTGGCCATGCTCAGCGAAATCACCGTGTGAGAAGTTAAGACGCATTACGTTCATACCAGCGTTAGCTAGTTTAGTAAGCATTTCAACTGATTCTGTTTTTGGTCCAATCGTACATACGATTTTGGTCTTTTTCATTGAGGATACTCTCCGGAAAAACTTAAACCCAAGGGAAATTTAAAAAACCACAGTGTTATACATGAAAGTCAGTGATCAAATATGTTGAAAAATGACTACAAAACGAGAGGGACTTCAAAAAAACAGAACTTACTCGCGTCAAAAACTGTAGTAATACAAAACTGTTGCAAAAATATTGCGTTACACAAGCACTTGGCTTGCTTGTGTAACGAAACACATTATGTGGAGCGCGTTAAAAATCGGTTAACTTTCAGTCAGTCCAATCATAAAACCTGCATTCAAACAAGTGGAGGATTATAGCAGGGTTTCATTCTATTAACACCTTGTGACGTTAATCAACATTTCACAAGAAGGAGGCTGATTATGCCCAATTCCAACAAAAAAGTTTTGTCATTTATCAATTGTGGTGCTTTTTTTCACATTTATCTGGCTTGTGTCTCTATGGATGATTAGGTAGAGAACGCTATTATGCGGATTTATCACACAAAACAACAGTGTTTTTTATTGTGGTTTCTTGTAGTAGAATTTTGCTTGCAATCAATTCTGATTAATAAATAACAACAAAAATTGGTTGTTAAGCCCCAATACTAACAAGGACTCCCATGAATTTAGGCCGTATAACAACTGCTGTACTTATTGCTTCCACACTTTCTGCGTGTGGTGGTTCCAATGATTCAAACAATAACTCAACACCCGCTAAACCTAGCTCGACCAAGGTCAATGTTTTTTCTTCAGTCGCAAATTGTGCGGTGAAAGTTGATGTTCCCAACTGCCACTTCGAAAATGGTATTTATGTTCTAAATATTGGTAAAAATGCCACGTCTGTGCAACAGAAGCGCGTAATTGCACAAGTGAACAACATGATGAAGTGGGCACATGACGATGTACGCAAACAGTTTGCGAATAAGCGGATTGTAATTGGTTTGATGGAAGCTTCTGACGTCGGTGAACGGCCAACGCCTGCAGGAGAGTTTGCCATGAAGTTGAATGAGCAGAAGCAAAAGGGCCTTACCATTGATGGTATTGAGTTGGTGTACATTAAAAATGAAGATGGCACGGATGAAAGTACTCGCTTAACGACGTACCAGAAATTGTTGCAAGTGTATGATTACTACGTGGATGCTAATAATAATTCTACGCCAGGTACTGAGCTAACAGCAGCATATCAGCAATTTAAGCGTGCACTAAAATCAGCAAAGGTAGCTGCAGATGCGAACAAACTAGAATACTTAACATTTAATGAGTGTAATTATGGTAATCAACAGCTAGGGGCTGATCGTGCGTTAGGTACGCCTAGTCCATGCACTGTGATTGATGAAGATACAGGTAAGCCTACCTCAATGGTTGATGGCGAGGATATTTCTAATGGTAAGCCAGATATGACCCATAGGGTGAAATTAAACCTTAATCCTGGTGCGCTATTAGGTAGCCTTTACGAATATAAGCTTGACCCGAACAAGAATGAAGTACCGTTCAGTAATAGTGGCTTTGTTGACCAAGGCGTGGTGGCAAGCGGTCAGCCTGATGGATTAACTGATCCTAAAAAAGTGATGAATAGCTGGGCAACGCCTGCAATCAAACCGTTAAACGATTACTTAAATAAGTGGTTCTTTGCTAATAAATAATCCTCAATCAAATGTAAGTGTATTGATGAGGTGGCTTTAGCTGAATAGAGAGGTCGAAGAGGTGATAATTTCTTCGGCCTTTTTCTTTTTGGGTTACTTACCAGACATTTATTGCGGGAGAGGATAACAAAAGCAAGTGAGAGCAGGTAAAGTAGTGGCAGCAGAGGGGGAGTGGTCTAAAGTTGTCTGGAATACACCACCTTAAAATTGCCAAGGCTGTCGGTAAATCACGCCAATCAGTGTCGGTAGAATGTGAAAATAGTGATGAAGTCCCAGCTAGAGGAGAATCGATAATGACTCATGAAACAAAAACAATGGAAGTGCCTGTCGCCATTGCTGAACGCGTACAGACGTTGATTGATGCCTATATCGCGAAAGAAAAATTTAATGCTGAGCGTAAGGTGGTTGTGAACAACTTACTTTCCATGGATAACCTTAGCTGCGAAATGGCGGTGTATAGTTTGCCGCAAGGGGAGCTGTTAGACACGCTAAGATTTGTATATGAGCTATCTGGTACCAACAGTAAGTTTGTAAAAAACATCCTGACAATGTCGCGAGAAAACCCGAATAAAGCCCTATCTGACGCACAACGCTCATCTGCTAAGGGCCTGTTGTTTAACTTAATTAATGACCCTTCAGTGGTTTCGGCGATGAAAGAGATCTAAAGCGAAGCACATCAGCGCTAATGTCTTGTACCTTGAGATAAAAGTATGGGTGACTAAAGGCGCTGATGGTTAAGTCCAACCTCAATACCAAGTTTTGAGTTGTTGCTAGTTTACGCATGAGGTTGGTAGCAGGTGATTATCTGTGACTGGATTTCAGAAACGCAAAAGGCCGAAGTGGTTACTAACCGCTTCGGCCTTTCTATATCTGGTGGCCCCTCCCAGACTTGAACTGGGGACCAAGCGATTATGAGTCGCCTGCTCTAACCACTGAGCTAAGGGGCCAGTGTGCGAGAAATTATATGGGATGAAGGATCGCTTGTCTATAGCTTTCCTTGGCTAAATTGTGTGCTTTTTCAACAGTTAAGATAAGAGGCTGGAGGTTGTAGGTGATTGAAGGCAATAAAAAAGCGAGCTCTATAGCTCGCTTTTTTGAATAACTCTCCAATGGCGAATAAGTTTAGGTTCTTACTCGTCTAGGAAGCTACGTAAAACATCTGAACGGCTTGGGTGACGTAGTTTACGCAGTGCTTTCGCTTCGATTTGACGAATACGCTCACGCGTTACATCAAACTGCTTACCTACTTCCTCAAGCGTGTGGTCAGTGTTCATATCGATACCAAAGCGCATACGCAGTACTTTCGCTTCACGAGGTGTTAGGCCTGCTAATACTTCGTTGGTTGCGCCACGTAGGTTAGTCGCTGTTGCGGCATCCATAGGTAGCTGAAGCGTTGTATCTTCAATGAAGTCACCTAGGTGTGAATCTTCATCATCACCGATAGGCGTTTCCATTGAGATCGGCTCTTTGGCAATCTTCAGTACCTTACGGATTTTGTCTTCCGGCATTTGCATGCGTTCAGCCAATTCTTCCGGCAGCGGTTCACGACCCATTTCTTGTAGCATCTGACGTGAAATACGGTTCAGTTTGTTGATCGTTTCGATCATGTGAACCGGAATACGGATAGTACGCGCTTGGTCAGCGATTGAACGTGTGATTGCCTGACGGATCCACCACGTTGCGTAAGTTGAGAACTTGTAACCACGACGGTATTCGAACTTATCAACCGCTTTCATCAAGCCGATGTTACCTTCTTGGATCAGATCCAAGAATTGTAGACCACGGTTGGTGTATTTCTTCGCGATAGAAATAACTAGACGTAAGTTCGCTTCAACCATCTCTTTCTTAGCACGGCGTGCTTTCGCTTCACCGATAGACATACGACGGCTGATGTCTTTAATACGTTCGATTGTTAGGCCAGTTTCTTGCTCAAGTGTGTTGAGTTTAGAAACAGAACGGCGTAGATCCTCTTCGTACGTTTTTAGACGCTCAGAATAAGGTTTACCTGCATTCAGTGCTTCATCAATCCAATCAGCTGAAGACTCGTTACCTGCGAATAGGTTAACGAAAGTTTTCTTCGGCATTTTTGAGTTGTCGACACACATACGCATGATAAGACGCTCATTTGTGCGTACTTTATCCATAGATTCACGTAGTGAACTAACCAGCTTATCAAACTGTTTTGGAATCAGACGGAATTGTTTGAATACCTCAGACAATTCTTCAACGGCAGTTTCAGTTTCTGCGTGGTGACGACCGTTAGTCGTGATTGCAGTTGCCATTTTTTCGTAAGACGTGCGTAGCTCCATGAATTTTTCACGTGCTAGCTCAGGGTCGATACCTGTGTCTTCTTCTTCTTCGTCTTCTTCGTCTGAGCTATCAAGATCTTTATCTTCGTCTTCTAACTCAGTTTCACTTAGTTCTGAACCAATGTGAGTTGCAGTTGGTGCTGTAGAACCGTCATCGTTCGGGTCAACGAAACCAGAAATGATGTCAGTAAGGCGAAGCTCATCGGCTTCAACTTTGTCAAATTGCTCTAGTAGGTGAGCAATCGCAGAAGGGTATTCGGCAACAGAACACTGAACCTGGTTAATACCATCTTCAATGCGTTTGGCGATATCAATTTCACCTTCACGAGTCAGTAGCTCTACTGTACCCATTTCACGCATGTACATGCGTACTGGGTCAGTAGTACGGCCGATCTCGCTTTCTACGCTAGATAATGCTTGCGCCGCAGCTTCGATGGCGTCTTCATCTGCATTATCTTCAGTCATCATTAATTCATCGGCATCAGGGGCAGTTTCAACTACCTTAATACCCATGTCATTGATCATCTGAATAATGTCTTCAACCTGATCGGAATCTACGATATCTTCCGGTAGGTGGTCATTTACTTCGGCGTAGGTCAGATAGCCTTGCTCTTTGCCTTTAGCGACAAGTAACTTTAGCTGAGACTGCGGATTTTGCTCCATAGACGATATCCAACTTCGGGTCTGAGTGAGAATTAGAATGCAGAAATGCAAACCGTTAATTATAACAAACTTCTAAACTGTTGGCTAAATATTAGCCGGGACGATTGAGCAACAACAACTGCAATTCCCGCTTCTCTTCGACTGATAAGCCGATAGTATTCGATTTAGCCTGCAACTTTTCTATTTGCTGTCGGACGCACTGGTCAAATACTTTATCCAATGCGTCTAAAAATACATCGTGTGTGTTGTCTTCATTATCCAACAACGGCAGTTCCCATGCGGCTAATCGTGCCATCATAGGTTCATTTTTACTGCCTCGCCAGCTTTCAAGTAGCTGGCCTGTTGTTATATTGGGGCGCGCTCTGCACTTATCAACTATTGACAACAATAAATTTAGTCCCGCTACATCAATACCTTCAAATGTAGTGGTATCAAATGCGAGGGTGTTAACAAAATGCGGATTTTGCACCAGTAAGGCAATGACTTCTCGCATGGGTGTGCGTTTGATGTCTTGCTGTGGCTTTTTAGGTTTATCGACCGTACTTTGTTTTAATTCAATACGAATTTGATCGGGCGGTAGACCTAAATTATAGCCTAGCGTATTGATCAAATACTCACGCAAGGTTTCGCCAGCCACTTTTTCAATCAAAGGTGCAGCTAAGGTTTTTAGCTTAGCCTTGCCTTCTCGGGTACTGGTATCAACTTGCTGGATTAGCGAGTTAAACATAAAGTCCGAGAGCGTCATCGCATCGGTAACGTTTTGTTCAAATGCTTCTTTGCCGTATTGGCGAATATAAGAATCTGGGTCTTCACCATCAGGTAAAAACATAAACTTTAATTGGCGACCATCGGTGAGGTAGGGCAGTGCCTGTTCCATTGCACGCCATGCTGCATCTCGGCCTGCACGGTCACCATCGTAGCAACAGACAACCGTACCCGTTTGACGAAACAAGGTTTGCATGTGTTCGCCTGTGGTTGCTGTTCCTAGTGAGGCAACGGCATAATCGACCTCAAACTGCGCTAACGCCACCACATCCATATAACCTTCAACAACCAATAAGCGTTCAGGCTCGCGGTAGGCCTGCATGACTTCGTATAAGCCGTACAGTTCTCTACCTTTATGAAAGATAGGGGTTTCGGGTGAGTTGAGATATTTAGGGGTGCCATCGCCTAATACGCGTCCACCAAAGCCAATCACACGACCACGGCGATCGTGAATGGGGAACATGACACGGCCACGGAAACGGTCATAACGACGACCATTATCGTTCTCGATCAGCATGCCTGTTGTTACTAAGGCTTCTTGGGCGTGGTTATCGCGGCCAAAGCGGCTACGTACCATGTCCCATTGATCAGGGATAAAGCCAATACCGTATTTTTTGACCACATCGCCAGACAAGCCACGATCTTTTAAGTAATCGATCGCGATTTTTCCATCACCTGTGCGCAACTGTGATTGATAAAACTGGGAAATCTGTCCCATTAAATCATACAGATTGCGTTTTTCGGCGGTGCGAGGCCCAGATGGTGCGCCACCATTTTCTCGTGGTACTTCTAACCCAAGCTGAGAGGCAAGCTCTTCAATGGCATCGACAAAATCAAGGCGATCAAATTCCATGACAAAATCGAGCACATTACCGTGTACGCCACAGCCGAAGCAGTGATAAAACTGTTTCTCTTGGCTAACGGAGAAAGAGGGCGTTTTTTCGTTGTGAAAGGGGCAGCAGGCACCAAAGTTTTTGCCTTTTTTCTTAAGTTTCACTCGTGCGTCAATCACGTCGACAATGTCATGACGTGCGATGAGATCATCAATAAACGAACGAGGGATTTTTCCTGCCATACAACGCGTTAAACCTACTTCTCGGGGTTAAATACCACCAGAAAATGGTGATTGAGTGTGTGTTTTCTACTTAAAATCGACAAGGCTAGAATACAAACAAGCCGCGCATTCCCAAAAGGATAGCACGGCTTGTTGCAGAGCTGGGGTAGTTTTAACCTAGTTTAGTTTTCACTAATTGGCTAACTTTTCCCATATCGGCACGACCCTGAATTTGCGGCTTTAATACGCCCATAACTTTACCCATGTCTTGCATGCCGGCAGCACCTGTAGCAGCAATAGCGTCATCCAGCAGAGCGGCAACTTCGTCGTCGCTTAGTGGTTGAGGCATAAACTCTTCAAGTACAGCAATTTCAGCATGTTCAACATCAGCAAGGTCTTGACGGCCCGCTGCTTCATATTGAGCAACAGAGTCACGGCGCTGCTTCACCATCTTAGTAAGAACAGCAACCACGTCGTCTTCGGAAAGAGTGATCTTTTCGTCAACTTCACGTTGTTTGATTGCTGCCATTACAAGGCGGATAGCACCAAGGCGAGGTTTATTTTTCGCCTTCATTGCCGCTTTTTGTTCGTCCTTAAGACGATCAATCAGAGTCATAGCACGTTCCTTCTGATAATCGTTAGATTAGTACAGACGAACGCGACGCGCGTTTTCGCGAGCCAATTTCTTCAGGTGACGCTTAACTGCCGCTGCTTTAGCGCGCTTACGTACTGTAGTTGGCTTTTCGAAGTGCTCACGACGACGAACTTCAGAAAGGATGCCTGCTTTTTCGCAAGAGCGCTTAAAACGACGTAGTGCTACGTCGAACGGTTCGTTTTCACGTACTTTGATTACTGGCATGTAATACTCACCTCAGAGTGATTCGGTTTAACGCTGACAATCATAAAGAGTCAGCTGATTAAAAATGGTGCGAAATTCTAATCTGATCTAGGGGCATTTGTAAAGCATTCTGCAACCATGAACTGGTTAATTTTTGTCAACAGCGGTAACATGCCCTCAATTACCACCAGTTACTAACTAGTATAGAGGTTGTTATGCGTATACTGGGCATCGAAACCTCCTGTGATGAAACAGGCATTGCAATTTTCGATGATGAAAAAGGCTTACTGGCTCATGAGCTGTATAGCCAAGTGAAATTACACGCAGATTACGGCGGCGTTGTACCGGAATTGGCGTCTCGTGATCACGTTAAAAAAACCATTCCGCTGATCAAGGCAACCCTTGCCAGTGCTGGTCTGACGCCTGAAGATCTAGATGGCATCGCGTATACCGCAGGCCCGGGCCTTGTGGGGGCGTTACTTGTGGGGGCCACTATCGGTCGAAGCCTTGCTTACGCATGGGATATTCCTGCGGTAGCGGTTCACCATATGGAAGGTCACCTACTGGCGCCTATGCTAGAAGATACGCCGCCAGCATTTCCGTTTGTGGCGCTGTTGGTGTCAGGCGGTCATACCATGATGGTGGATGTGAAAGGCATTGGTGAGTATCAAATTTTAGGTGAATCAGTGGATGATGCCGCGGGTGAAGCCTTTGATAAAACCGCTAAGCTGATGGGGCTTGATTACCCAGGCGGTCCACGCTTGGCTAAATTGGCTGAGAACGGCACCCAAGGCCGCTTTAAATTCCCTCGTCCGATGACAGACCGCCCTGGTTTGGATTTTAGCTTTTCAGGTTTAAAAACCTTTACGGCGAACACAGTACGAGCGAATGACGACGATGAGCAAACGCGTGCGGATATTGCGTATGCTTTCCAAGAGGCGGTTGTTGATACGCTGGCAATCAAATGTAAGCGTGCCCTTAAGCAAACAGGCTATAAACGCTTAGTGATTGCGGGTGGTGTGAGTGCAAATAAATACCTGCGTGAACAGCTTGAGGTCTTGATGACTAACCTTAAAGGGGAAGTTTTCTACCCACGTACCGAATTTTGTACTGATAACGGTGCAATGATCGCGTATGCCGGTATGCAGCGTTTGAAGAATCAAGAGACTATGGATTTGGCGGTAAAAGCGTATCCACGTTGGCCGATTGATCAATTAAAACCGATTGGTTCTGAGACTGAATAATTTGATATTCAGTGACGACAGATACAAAAAAACGGGCGAATTGGCCCGTTTTTTATTGCTGTGATAAAGCGATTTAGTCGTCTAATACTTTGCCTTTTTGCTCGGCTTCCGCTTTATTGCCTTGACGGATCTTTTGCCAGATCTTGCTTTCGTTGCCATCAATTAAGCGCTTCACGTTATCGTGATGACGAAGGACTATTAAGCAAGACAACATAGCAACAGGCATGGTGTATTCAGGTTTAACCCACCAAGTGAAGAGTGGCGCTGCTAGTGCGGTGAAAAGTGATGCAAGTGATGAATAGCCCGTAACAAAAACGGCAAGTAGCCAGCAGCTGATCAACATACCACTAAGATCCCAGCCTATTGGTGCCAGTCCACCTAGGGCTGTCGCGACACCTTTACCACCACGGAAATGGAAGAAGATTGGATAAATATGGCCAAGACAAGCGGCGATACCTATTACACCCAGTAAGAATGGATTGACGTGGAGGAAGTAGCTGACCCAAACTGGGATCATGCCTTTCAGGATGTCGCACACCAGCACCAATGCCGCTGCTTTACGTCCACCAAGGCGATACACATTGGTCGCCCCCGGGTTGCCTGAGCCAGATTCGCGAGGATCGGGTAAACCAAAGAGTCGACAAATTAATACCGCACTAGAAATTGAACCTAATAGATAGGCTCCGATAATGATCAAAAGTATCAATGGCGTCATGGTTACATCCTGCTAGCCAACAACATGTTGATTGTCATTTCGGTTGAATGATAATGATCACTCAGTTTCATTTTTGTGACTCATTCCTGTGATATAGTTCCTCACCTCTCACGCCATTGCAAGTATTGGGCAAGTGCTTATTTTGCCTGCTATGCGCGAAGTGGAGAGTGAATGTCATTATAATTGACGATTACGACCTGATAATACGCGCTTTTGCTCAAATTAGGTATCCGACCTCTAACAAAATTAGCGATTGAACATGGACTCAGTATTTATCGAACAACTCGAAGTTATCGCCACTATTGGAGTGTATGACTGGGAGCAGGAAATTAAACAGAAATTGGTGCTGGATTTGGAGATGGCTCACGATAACCGTCCCGCAGCCAATAGTGATGATGTTGCCTATGCCCTAAATTACGCGGCAGTGAGCGAAGCGGTGACAGCCCACATTCAAAATGGTCGTTTTCTCTTAGTAGAGCGTGTAGCCGAAGAAGTGGCGACGTTACTCATGACGCAATTTGGGGTGCCTTGGTTGCGTGTTCGAGTAACAAAACCTACTGCGGTCGCAAATGCTGCAGGTGTGGGTGTTCAGATTGAGCGAGGCGAAAAGTGATACGCACCTTTATCAGCCTAGGTTCCAATATCGAGCGTGAATACCATATTCATGCCGCGATGACTGAGCTGAAAAAGTTAGGCGTACATTTTGAAGTGTCCCGTATTTTTGAAGCTGAGCCTGTTGGGTTTAGTGGGCCAAATTTTTATAATTGCGTGGTGGCGTTTGAGACGTCGTTGTCGTTGTCGGTATTGCAACAAACGTTAAAGCAGCTTGAGCTGGACTATGGTCGTGCACCTGATGCTAAAAAGAATCAGAGCCGAACGTTAGATTTAGATATTTTGCTCTATGGCGACGTGCAGCGACACGCATCACCGACCTTACCTCGCGCTGATATCTATAAATTTGCTTTTGTTCTATGGCCTATGGCTGAGATCGCCCCTGAACTGAAAATACCTGGGGACGATCGCACTGTGGCACAGCTATGGAATGAATTTGGAACTGAGCAGGCGTTGTGGCCTGTTGATGTTGTTTTTGAGGAATCTCATGAGTCACTTTGAAGCTTTTGTGTTAGCGCTTATTCAGGGCCTAACCGAGTTTTTGCCGATTTCGAGCTCGGCACATTTAATTTTACCTTCTCAAGTTTTAGGCTGGGATGACCAAGGCTTAGCCTTTGATGTTGCGGTGCACGTTGGTACTTTGGCTGCTGTTGTCTTGTACTTCCGTAAAGAAGTGGTTGCCTTGTTATCAGCTTGGGTGGCATCGATCTTTAAGCGCCAACATAGCGCAGAATCAAAGCTGGCATGGATGATCGCATTGGCGACGATCCCTGCCTGTATCTTTGGTTTGCTGATGAAAGATTTTATTGAGTTGTACCTGCGATCGGCGTGGGTAATTGCGTGTACCACCATTATTTTTGGTTTGTTGCTGTGGTGGGTAGACAAGCGTGCAACTCAGCAAGTTAATGAGTATCAAACCGGTTGGAAACAAGCCTTGTTCATTGGCTTAGCACAGGCGGCGGCTATTATTCCGGGGACCTCGCGCTCTGGTGCGACCATGACAGCGGCCTTGCATTTAGGCTTTACGCGTGAAGCGGCAGCCCGTTTCTCGTTCCTGATGTCGATTCCGATCATTCTTCTGGCGGGGAGCTATTTGACCTTGAAGCTAGTGACCAGTGGTACACCTATTGACGTGAGCGGTTTAGGTATTGGTTTGGCGGTATCGTTTGTGAGTGCATACGCTTGTATTCACGTGTTCCTGAAGCTAGTCACACGCTTGGGTATGTTGCCGTTCGTGATTTACCGTCTATTGCTAGGTGTTGGTTTGTTTGCGTTCTTGCTGATGCAGTAACGCATAGCGTAATTGGTTTAAGCCAGTATAGAAACGCGAAAAAGGCTCAACCTGCGAAGGTTTGAGCCTTTTTTATTATAGGTAATCAGAGATGTAAGAAGTATTGAAGCTCCAGTTCCAAAGCTTAAGCATCAAGACTACGATAATTGTTAGCTTGCGGCTTGGCGGTATTGGGTTAGTACAGCGGCAACGGCTTGGCTGCGCTGAATCGCTAACTGTTCTTTGATGTCTTTACCTTTGAATCCAGCCTCCACAATTGGCTTGACTGCTACAGCAACAGCAGCCTTAAAGCATTGCAGTAACAAGTCTGCTTGCGGATAGGCATCGTTTTCAAAGCCAGTACGACCACGAATGTCAGCACGACAACAAAGCCCAAGCTGTTCAACACGTTCCGGTTTTCGCCATGCATCCATCTGATCGAAAATTTTGATGAAGGTCTCTGGGCGCATTTCTGCCGCTCGGTGGATCTTGGTATGTTGCGCACATACCATTAGCGCGGTATCACGGTAATCGTTCGGTACACGTAAGCGTTGACACAGTTGTTTGATGGCTTTGAGGCCTGTGTGACAATGCATTTTGTGGCTTGGCCACTCACTTTCAGGTGTCAACGCTTTGCCTAAGTCGTGGACTTGGGCACAAAATCGAATAATAGGGCTATCACTGAGCAAAGCGGCCTGCTTTGCAACGAGCAGGGTGTGAATGCCGCAGTCAATTTCAGGGTGCCACTGTTCTGGTTGAGGTACACCAAAGAGGGCATCAATTTCAGGCATGATAGCGTGTAATGCACCGCACTGGCGCAGTACTGTTAAAAACACTTCTGGATTGGCGTAGCCGAGTGATTTTTCCCACTCTTTCCAGACGCGCTCTGGTGTTAATGCACTGAGCTCCCCCTTGATAACCATTTCTTGCATCAAAGCCATTGTTTCAGGAGCAACATGAAAACCGAGGTGTGAAAAGCGGGCAGCAAAACGAGCCACACGTAATACGCGTAGGGGGTCTTCAACAAAGGCCGGCGAGACATGACGTAGCCATTTGTTTTCAATATCGGCTTGGCCGTTGTACGGGTCGATTAGGCTGCCATCATTGGCTTGCGCTATGGCATTGATCGTCAAATCACGGCGCATCAAGTCTTGTTCTAGCGTGACATCAGGCGCGGCATGGCAAACGAAACCTGTGTAGCCCATGCCTGATTTACGTTCAGTACGTGCTAACGCATATTCTTGTTTGCTTTTTGGGTGCAAAAAAACAGGGAAATCACTGCCGACTTGGCTATAGCCCTGGGCAATCATTTGTTCTGGGGTTGCCCCAACTACGACCCAGTCTTTGTCTTTGACGGCGAGACCGAGAAGTGCGTCACGTACCGCACCTCCAACAAGATATGTCTGCAAATCTAGCTCCTATCATGTAACTATGCGTTTTATCGTTATAGAATCATTTTTCCATCGGTATCAGAGTATAAAGCATGTATAAGGATTTTTTCGGTATAACTGAGGCACCTTTCTCAATTGTGCCTAGCGCTCGATTCCTCTATTTGAGTGATCGGCACCGAGAAGCGCTTACACACTTGCTCAATGGGTTAACTGACGGCGGTGGGTTTGGTTTATTAACCGGTGAAGTTGGAACGGGTAAAACCACCGTTTTACGCGCCTTGATTGCTCGTCTAACGCAAGATACACAAGTGGCGGTGATTTTAAATCCGGCCTTGTCGGCGCAAGAGTTATTGGCGTCTATTTGTGATGAACTTGGGCTAACCTACCCTGAAACTGCCAGCTATAAAAAGCTGATGGATACCATCTATCAACACTTATTGAGTAACCACAGTGACGGTCGTCAAACACTGCTATTGATTGACGAAGCGCAACACCTGATGCCTGATGTGCTCGAACAGCTGCGTTTATTGACTAACCTTGAAACAGAAAGCCGTAAGCTGTTAAAAGTTGTCCTGATTGGCCAGCCAGAATTACAGCAACTGCTGCAGCAAGAACGTCTGCGTCAACTAGCCCAACGGATCACTTCACGTTATCACCTTTTGGCCTTAACTGGGCAAGAAGTGAGTGAGTACGTGCATTATCGCTTACGTGCGGTGAATTGTTTATTTGCAGTCTTTGATGATCACGCCACAGCCGTTATTGCGAAGCGAACCCAAGGGATCCCACGCTTGATTAACCTAGTGTGTGATAAAGCGATGCAATTGGCCTATCAGCAAAGCACGCATCAGGTCTCTAAAGCTTTGATGAGTCAGGCTTGTGATGAAGTATTGAGTTGGCATCAGCCGAGTAATCCTGCTCTGGGAGCGACGGGGCGAGAATCGATGGCCTATGTGCCAAGCTCGGTGATGCAGCATTTAACCGCCTTAACCTTGGGTATCGCAGTGGCACTTGGTGGCTATTGGTTTGCTCAGCAGCAAGCGTGGTTGAGTAGTGAAAAGGTCGCATTGGATTCGTTGGTGGAACCTGTCTCGCGCACTGCGCAACCTCCATCAGAGGTGGAGCCTCAAGTAAGGCCTAATATTCAATCAGAAGCGGTATTGTTAGCACAAGCGATTGCGCAAAGTCGTAGTGATCGTGATGCCATGCAGACGTTATATCGACTATGGGGATACGAGACTTCATTGAGCCAAGCAAATTGTTCGACCAGTCAGCGTTTGTACTTGTCTTGCTACACAGATAGCTCAGCAGATAGTGGCGCTACCATTAGTGGATTAGCGCTGATTAATCGCCCTGCATTAATGAAGATGCACAGCGAGGAGTACGGTGATTATTTCGCAGTGCTCTATCGTTATTCTCGTGAGCAGGTTGAACTATTGGTTGGTGGGCAGCGTTTAGCGGTGAGTCATGCTTGGTTTGAGCGCCATTGGCTGGGTGATTACACCTTACTGTGGCGTCCACCGCTTGGCGATAAAACCAGTATTCGATTTGGTCAGCGTGGTGAACGCGTGGAATGGCTTAATCAACAACTTAGCACCTTACTGGGTGAACCGATGACATCGCATAATCGCTTTGATCAAAGTGTGCTTGATAAATTACGCCGTTTTCAGCAGTCGCAGAACTTATCTGCTGATGGTATCGCAGGGCCAAAAACATTGATGGTACTTGATGCCGCTTTGGATTTACCTGGGCCGACACTACAGCCGAGGGAAAGCTAATGTCGAAACTATTTAGCGCCATTGCGCAATCAGAACAAAATTACCAAACACAATCCACGTTGACCATGCCAACCTATGCGCAACAGCAAGCTACGCCTGTGTCTCGTCGTGGTTGGAGCAG
Source organism: Photobacterium swingsii (assembly GCF_024346715.1). Lineage (NCBI taxonomy): Bacteria > Pseudomonadati > Pseudomonadota > Gammaproteobacteria > Vibrionales > Vibrionaceae > Photobacterium > Photobacterium swingsii. The sequence goes on along the minus strand of NZ_AP024852.1, from coordinate 3,300,266 downwards.
CATTGTTCTGTTTACCTTGCCCGTGGTTGCCGTTGTTGGTTATACGCTGCTACAGCCTTATATAAGCACTGTTGGGCAGCAAAGCGCAGAGCTCCATACTACGGAGGCTCGCACGACAACATTGGCGCGTATTGATAATGCTCAGCAGGAACTCGACGGTCAGGAAGAGACGGCGATGGCTGAGCGTGTCTATGCACAGCATGATGTCTTATCAGAGGTAAGCTTTTTGCCATACCCCGAGTTGATCACCGAAGCTTTGCCTGAGGCGAATTGGGATCAATCGCGAGCTCTGGTGACCAATAATACAGTCGACACATATGGTGGTTCAGAGGTAAAGGTAACACCGAATGCGCCTAAGGTGATCTCGGCGAAGCCGTCGAGCAGACAAGATGATAGCTGGAATTTAGATAAGCTCGATTTATCGGGCTTATCTCCTGAGCTGGCCAGCCAATTGCAATCAGCCATAGCCGCAACAGACAGTACAGAAGGTAGTGCTGATTTTGCTGCCCAGAGCCAGCAGGCGGTGACACAAAATGGCGCAGCGCCTAACGCGTCGAATACTACGGCCAGCACTTCAACTACGCGAGCAGCTAATGCTGTTATGGCGATTGGAGACTTGCCCGCAGCGGTACAGCAACGCTTGCCGACCATGAATTTACAAGCGCACATCTATTCATCCAATGCGCAAAGCCGTTGGGTCAAAGTGAATGGTCGAGAAATCTTTGAAGGTGATGCCATTGCGCCAGGGGTGACTCTGCGTAGCATTGAACCGCGTCAGATTGTGTTTGACTTTGAAAACTACCGTATCGCCATGCCAGCGTTATCAGAGTGGTAACCGTGTCAGAGTGAAAGAACAGATAAACAAAAGGGTAGCCGAGAGGCTACCCTTTTTTTATTCGTGACTATCCGCTTATTTGGTACGGGTAGCTCATCAATATTATGCCCAGCCGTTGTTGCTCTTACGACGACGTGGGATCAAATGCGGCAGTATCAAGCCAAGCAACAGGCCAACACCAGCGACCATACCGCCGTAAGTAAACCAGCGCATTAGCAGGTCATCTTTTTGGGTATCGATTTTAGCACGCAGCTCTCGGATTTCAGCTTGAGAGGTCGTTAACTGATCGTTTAGGTTGGTATTTTGTGCTTCAAGCTCAGTGATTTGATTGTTACGCAATTTCAGTGAGTTTTTTAAACCAGCATTTTGCTCGTCACTTGATTTCACTGCTTCAGCTAGAGCGGCTTTCACTTTTGTTAGCTCTTTCTCTAGGGCTGGAACTCGGTCTTTCAAGCCAACTTGGCGTGAAATGAATTTGCTGTTAACCCAGCCAGTACGGCCACGGTTATCGGTAATACGGCTGTAACCTGTCTCTTTGTTGGTTTCTAGTAACGAAACCTTAGTACCTGCATTCACACTACCGATAATACGGAATTGTGTGCTTGGGCCTTTGTGCATGTAAGTAAACAAGTCGTCAGAGATATAACGTACTTGTTCTGCATGCGCAGGTGCAGTCAGCACAGCGCAAGCGAGTAATAATAAGCTGATTAGTTGCTTCACGATTTGATCCTTGAGGAGCCTGAACACGATATGGGGTCAGATACTAAAAATTTTACGCGCAAGGTGCAAGAAAAGAGGGAGGCAAAGCCTCCCTCTTTTGAACCTGTGCCACTAATTAACCGAAGATGGCTTGCATTCCGTAGAAGAAAATGACTGCAAGCAATGCCCCTGCTGGGAGTGTAATAACCCAAGATGCAACGATGTTACGTACTACACCTAGGTTAAGTGCCGCGATACCGCGCGCAAAGCCAACACCCAGTACCGCACCAACAAGTGTTTGTGTGGTCGAGATTGGAAGGCCAGTACCAGAAGCCAGTACAACGGTTGAAGCAGTTGCTAGCTGAGCAGCGAAGCCACGGCTTGGTGTTAGTTCAGTAATACCTGTACCAACAGTCGCCATTACTTTGTGGCCCATGGTCGCAAGGCCGACAACGATACCAATACCGCCAAGTGGAAGGATCCACCATGCAATTTGGCTTTTCGCAGTAATTTCGCCCATGTGCTCCACGGTGGAAACAACAGCAGACAGTGGACCAATCGCATTAGCTACGTCGTTTGAGCCGTGTGCAAACGCCATCGCACAAGCGGTTACAACCATTAGTAGGCTGAATACACGTTCAACGCCGGCATAGCCATTGCTGTCAACTGAACTACCATCGTCGGTATATTTACGGCCAATGTAAACATAGCCGAAAAACATAACGACAGCTGAAACGGCAATAGAAGCCATCCATGCTTCACCTGATGAAAGGTGAAGGCCAACGTGTTTAAGACCTTTTTTGATGGTTACCAATGCAATAACAAGTGCAGTGATAAACATGTAAACAGGTACAAAACGTTTAGCGTTTACAAGTGGGTTATCGGTATCAAAGATTAAACGCTGTGCACTAATGAAAATCATGTAAGCGAATAAGCCAGAGATCAGTGGTGTGATCAACCAACTACCAACAATACCTTGAACAGAGCTCCAGTCGACAGCTTCAGTACCCACAGACACACACGCAAAACCGATGATTGCACCGATAATAGAGTGAGTCGTAGATACCGGCCAACCCATGTAAGATGCAAGTAGCAGCCATGTACCAGCAGCAAGTAGCGCTGACATCATGCCGTATACCAGCACTTCAGGTTGTTGAGCATAGAGAGAAGTCTCGATAACCCCTTTACGAATCGTATCGGTAACTTCACCGCCAGCCAAATATGCACCAGCAAACTCGAAGATCATTGCAATAATGATCGCTTGTTTAACAGTAAGTGCTTTTGAACCAACTGATGTACCCATTGCATTGGCTACATCATTTGCACCAATACCGATCGCCATCATAAAACCAAAGATAGCCGCCACCAAAATAAGAATGGTGCCGTAATTAGCCAGGATTTCCATTGTAAAACCTTGTTTTTGTTAATTCTCTTCGCTTATGAACGCGATAGCATGATTTCTAGTCGCGAGCCGACACGTTGTGCCTGATCAGCGATGCCGCCAACCCACTCGAGAATTTTATACAGGAACATGACATCCACCGGACTGTATTGGTCTTCGATGGACATTAGTTGTTGTCGTAATTTTATCTGCATGCTGTCGGTGTCATCTTCAATAACATCAAGCTGATTAATCATTTCCGCAACTAAAGTCACTTCTCTGCCTTTGAAACCTGTTTCAAGCAGTTCGTCCAGTTCGTTGATCACACGACGTGCTTGTTCGGCAGCGTCAAGACAACGTTGAACGTACGCGAGAAAATCAGGGTACATTGTAGAAGGAACTTGTAACTCACGACCTAAGACACGACCAGCGATATCTTTGGATAAGTTAGCAAGCTTATCTTGTTGGGTTAGAAGACCTAACATGTCAGTACGATCTACTGGCATGAAAAGCCCACGAGGAAGCTTAAGGCGGATTTCACGCTTTAGCACATCCGCATCTTTTTCAAGCTGCGAGATTTGCTCACGTATCATCGATGCCTTTTTCCAGTCTCCTGCATTACATGCTTCGAAGAATGGAACAAGCAGTTCGCAACATTCATTTACACGAGTAACGTGACGTTGCAGTGGTTTGATTGGGGATTTAGCAAAGAGCCCCATAATTGTATTTACTGGCATAGCCGATCAACCTAAAGAGTGCCTACGATATGGCTAAATCTTGAGCGATGGTCACAGAGGCGCGAATGGTAACGTATAAGTTTCTGCAGGGGAACCCATTTTGATCAAGGTTTTGTTGATATTTCTCACTTGCCCCCGAGCGTATAAGGAAATATCCTTGGTTTGCCACTGTTTATAGGTACCCATATGGAAACCGAGATAGAACTGAAGTTTTTCGTCTCACCAGAATTTTCGAGTCAATTGTTGAGCAAAATATCACAAGCGAAAATTCTGCAACAAAGTAGTCGAATGTTAGGGAACATTTACTTCGACACCCCAGACCAAATTCTTCGCCAGCACGATATTGGCCTTCGGGTCCGTCGTTTTGATGATGTGTTTGTCCAGACATTGAAGACAGCAGGACGTGTAGTTGCAGGTTTGCATCAGCGCCCAGAATACAATGCTGAAACCAATGGTACTGATCCTGACCTTAGCCTGCATCCTGCTGATGCATGGCCTGAGTCTTTCGTGGTTGCTGATGTTCAGCAACAGCTTATGCCGCTCTTTTCGACTGATTTTGAACGTCAGCAATGGCTAATTGCGATGCCTGACGGCAGTCAAATTGAGCTAGCTTTCGATCAAGGTGATGTGAGCACGAATGGCTTAACCGATCCTATTTGCGAAGTTGAACTTGAGCTTAAATCAGGCCAGACCGATGCTCTGTTTACGCTTGCGCGTGAACTTTGTACCGACGGCGGTATGCGCCTTGGTAGTTTGAGTAAAGCCGCAAGAGGTTATCGCTTAGCATCAGGTTATCAAGGTGATGCGATCACCACGCTGGACTTCATGCCATTGCGTGCTGATGAATCGGTTGAAACCGTATTTGTACGTACCTTAGAGCATGCATTGGATCATTGGCATCGCCATGAGCAAATCTATGCGGAACGCCAAGATGCCAATGCATTAATCCAAATTAAGCAGGCGCTAGGCTTAATTCGTCAGGTCTTTGTTTTGTTTGGTGGCATGATCCCACGCCGTGCCAGTGCGTTACTGCGCCAAGAACTGCAATGGCTTGAAGGTGAACTGGATTGGCTAGAAGAAGCGGCAAGCATTGAACAGTTGTTGGCAGACAAAGCGTACATGCTGCGTAAGCTGAATGCGCAGAAAGTGCTAGTGAAGCAACTGCATGAGCGTCAAGAGGCCTTGCCTGATGAAGAGGCGATGCTGGCATTAATGCAATCGTCGCGTTACTGCAACCTATTACTCGATTTAAGTCGTTGGATTTTAAGCCGAGGTTGGCAGCCATTCCTTGATGATAAAGGCCGTACTAAGCTTGCAGGTAGCGTAAAACCTTATGCGGATGCAACGTTAGCACGCTCTTGGCAAGAGCTGCAGGATGTCTTTCCTGCGGAGCGCCAACTTGATCGGGTGGAATATTGTGATCAGCAGCCACGCTTGATTCGCAATTTGATGAGCGGGTTATGCTTTGCCAATTTATACGATGAAGACAAGCGTGCGGGCTTTAGAATGCCTTGGCTTGACCTGTTACGTGGCATTGAAGACTTGCGCCAGTTAGAGCCTATCCGCACATTGTTAGCAGACCATCAAGAAGATGACTTAGTGCAAATGGAAAAATGGCTCGAACGACGTGAAGAGTCGCTATTACATGCCATGAATCAAACGCGCCATATTGGGATTGAGCTATCGCCGTACTGGCCGTAGCGCTACACCATTTAATATTGATAAAAATGCCGCCAGTATCGTCATACTGGCGGCGTTTTTGTTTATGTGGTTAGTGCTATTTAGGGGGTGGTGGTGTGGCGTTGAGCGTCGCTTTTGGGTCTTTTACTCGCTCAGCGACAATGCGCTCTTCTAGATGATCTAAACGTTGCAGTAACTCTTGTTGTATCGCTAACATTTGTTGCCACTCTTGTTGGTGCAGGCGTTCTTGCTCTTTTTCATGCTTAAGCTTGCCTGGGTCGGAAATCATTGAACTGACTAGGCCAGCCACCATACCAAATAACCCCACACCACAAACGATAATAGCCGCGGCCAATATTTTTCCCAGTGTCGTCACAGGGTAGTGATCGCCATAGCCGACGGTAGAGATCGTGACAAATACCCACCATAGCGCATCGCTCGCATCATGAATGTTGGATTCGGGGATATCACCTTCGATCATTAGCATCAGCGCAGACCCTACGGTCACGAGTAATGTGAGGAGTAAGAAGATAGAAGCAACGGTCGCTTCACGGCGGTTACTGCGGATGTAATGAAGGATCTGGTTGCTTGAACGGATCAGTCGCATTACCCGAAAAACTTGAATAACCCGAGCAAAGCGGACTTGTTCAATAATGGGTAAGCTGGCAACAAAGTCGATCCAGTGTACTTTTAAATATGCCCATTTGTGCTTGCTTCTGAATAAATCAGTAAGTAGCTGGAACCAAAAAAACAGGCAAATAAAGGTATCAATACCAAAGAGCAGTGTATAAACATCATCGGCTTTTGGGATGAAGATGAGGCTAGTCACTATGGCTAAGGAGATAATCGATAATACCAGTGACATCAAACTCATAGGGTTGAGTTCGTGTTTGATGACATCGACTTTTTTAGACATTCAATTTTCCCTATTAGCTGCCGACATATAGTATGGTCGTAATGAATCTAGCTTGTGAAAGTATAATCACGGCACTTGAGTGAATACCCAGCGCAATTTCTTTGTGCGATCAATATTATAACGCATCAATAGTCGGGTTTCGCGAGCTTATTAAATATGGAGATTAAGAATGGCAACGTTGGTTTTCAAGCCATGGGAAAAAGGGATCACTGACATCCGTTTAGTCCCTAAGTTAGTGTTACTCATGGTATTCAGTACCGTCTTATTGATTGGTAAGCAGTTGTGGGATGCGAATACGTTTTACCAAAGTGTTGTTAAGATTCAGCAAGATCGTTCCAAAGAAGTCGCCAATGCCAATGTGGCTTTGCTGACATCCTTGTTAGCACAGGCCGACAATGGCAAAAAATTAGCCGAAACCGCCATCATGGCACAAGAAAATAGCTTCGGTGAGGGTGCGTATCTCTACTTGGTTGAGCGTGATACTGGGGCTGTTTTTGGTCATCCTACCGCACGTTCAATTAATCAACTTGCGAGCCAAATGGAGCAAGGCGGTTCGTTGTCGGGTTACTTATCTCAGCTGCAAGGTGCTGGGGATATTGTATTGGGCCAAGGTGAGCGATTCGAACATGCGGTAACTATGCCTAATTTGGATTGGGTGTTGGTTGCATCGCAGCCCTCATCTGAAGCCGATCGTTACTATAGCGATTACTTGATCCAAGTTGCGTGGCAAACGGGTCTGATGATCGTGTCCTTTATGGTCATCTTATTAGGTGGCTCTAGCATCATGCTTCGCCAAATTAATTACCTTGCAGACAGCATTAAGCGCTTGGCTCAGCGTGATTTATCACAGCCTATCATTATGGAATGTAAAGATGAGTATGGTGATTTAGCGCGAGAACTAGAGCAAACCCGTGTGCAACTGCGTGATGTGATCTGTAATCAACGTGAAGCCTCTACCGAGCTATCGGGGTTAGCGGAGGTGATGTCGATCAGCATGGTTGAAACCAAAGAGTCGGCGCAAGAAGAATTTGCGGAAATTGATCAACTGGCATCAGCCATGAGCGAAATGACCTCAACGGTGCAAACCGTGGCCGATAATGCGCGTCAAGCCTCGAATGCAACGGAAGGAACGTCAGAGCAAGCTGAACAAGGTCAACGTTTTGTGGCTGAAACTATCGGGACGATCAATCAGCTTTCTCAAGACATCAGCCAATCAGCGGGTGCGGTGAATCAGGTTGAAAATCGTGTTGAGCAAATCAGTAGCGTAATTGTGACGATCCAAGGTATTTCAGAGCAAACTAACTTGTTGGCCCTGAATGCCGCCATCGAAGCTGCCCGTGCGGGTGATGCAGGCCGTGGCTTTGCGGTGGTGGCCGATGAAGTGCGTAACCTTGCTCAGCGTACTCAAACTGCAACGGTCGAAATTCAAGATATGATCACGCAGTTGCAAAACAGTGCGCAAGAAGCTGTGTCATTGATGGAGCAAAGTGTGGTGGAAGCCGCCGAAGGTGTTGAGTTGGTCACAAATGCGGGGGGCGAGTTGGATAAAATCGTTGAGCAAGTGACGAACATTAACGATATGAATTTCCACATTGCTTCAGCCGCAGAGCAGCAAAGTTCGGTCGCGGAAGAGATGAGTCAGAACTTGAGTAACGTCCGTGAGCTCGTAGAAGCCTCTGTGATGGTGGTGACTGAATTGTCAGAAACCTCTGATGTGATGCAAGAGCAAGCCTCTGACTTAGAGAAAAAAATTCAGGCTTTCCATGTTTAGCCGAGTGGCTGGTGACAGATAAATTGATAGCTTTAGCGCCCGCGATTGCGGGCGTTTTGTTATCTTATCCCCAGCGGGGAGCTGTGGTATTTTAGAACGGTAGTGCTTGAGCATTTATCAAGGAACAGATTGAGGACGAGTAATGAATCACAACGAGCGTTTGCAAGCAGCAGCATCCAAAGCGTGGGAAAAGCTGCAAGCGGCCCACCCTGATGCATTGGCACAGTGGCCTGATTCACGTAAAGCAGAATTGATGCAAGCGCTTGGGTTTAGCGACTTTATTTGTGCCTCCATGGTGCGTGATGTGCAGCTATTACCTTGGCTGGCGTTGCATCTGGATGATACATCACGCTGTGATGATTACCGTGACCAACTAGCCGAGTGCTTGAGCCATGTTCGTGATGAAGCGGGGTTGATGCGTGAGCTCCGTGCTTTTCGTCGTCGTGAGATGGTATGGATTGCATGGCGTGATTTTATGGGGCGTTCGACGCTGCCCGATAGCTTGAATCACCTGTCGATGTTAGCTGAAGCCTTGATTATGCAGGCTTATCATTGGCTATATCAACAATGTTGTAGTGAATGGGGCACACCTACTAATGCTGACGGTGAAGCGCAACCTATGCTGATTTTAGGCATGGGCAAGCTCGGCGGCGGAGAGCTGAATTTTTCCTCTGATATTGACCTGATTTTTACTTACCCAGAAAACGGTGAAACCCAAGGCGGACGCCGTAGCATTGCCAATGCCCAATTTTTTACTCGTTTAGGTCAGCGCTTAATTAAAGCCTTAGACCAACAAACCTTTGATGGTTTTTGCTATCGAGTGGATATGCGCTTACGTCCTTTTGGTGACAGCGGTCCACTGGTGATGAGCTATTCGGCATTGGAAGACTACTACCAAGAACAAGGGCGAGATTGGGAACGCTACGCGATGATCAAAGCCCGCGTGATGGGGCGTGAAAGTTTTAGCCAATATCAAGAATTGCGTCAAATGCTACGTCCGTTTGTGTTCCGCCGTTATATCGATTTTAGCGCCATTCAAGCTTTGCGCCGTATGAAGTCGATGATCAGCAGCGAAGTACGTCGTCGTGGGCTTAGTAATAACATTAAGTTGGGCGCGGGCGGCATTCGTGAAGTCGAGTTTATCGCACAATCTTTCCAGTTAATTCGTGGTGGCCGTGAACCAAGCCTACGTGGCCGCGGCTTGATTGAAACGCTCGAGGCTATTAAACATCAGGGCTTCTTACCACCAGAGCAAGTCGATGATCTTGAACGTGGTTATTGCTTCTTACGTAAACTTGAAAACTTACTGCAAGCCATCGATGACAAACAAACCCAAACCTTGCCTGACAAACCGCTGGATCAAGTGCGCCTTGCGATTGCGATGGGGTTTGATGATTGGCAGCAACTGTTAACCACGACTGAACAGCATATGGCCGATGTTCATCTGGTATTTGATGCTATTGTGGGTAGCGATGAAGATGAAAATGACAGCGCTTGTATTGCAGGTCCGCAATATCAAGAACTGTGGGCAATGAGTAAAGATGAAGAAGTCTTGCTCTCGATTTTTGCCGAGCTGGATGTGCATGAACCAGCCCAGCAAACCAGTACTTTACTGGGGATGAAAGCTGAATTAGCGAAACGTACCTTAGGGCCTCGTGGACGCGAAGTATTAGCGACCCTGATGCCGTGTGTATTGAGTCGCATAGTCACTCGTCCTGATGCTGCGCAAGTGTTAGGACGAGTGACCAAGTTGATTGTTCGTATTGCTACCCGCACCACGTATTTGGAGTTGCTCGGTGAACACCCCGCGGCACTCGACCAATTAGTCCGCTTATGTGCGGCGAGCCCTATGGTGGCCGAGCAGCTGGCGCAATACCCAATTTTGCTGGATGAGTTGCTTGACCCGCAGCACTTGTATAACCCAACCCCGCTGCACCAGTACCGTGAAGAATTGCGTGAGTATCTGGCTCGTATCCCTGAAGAGGATATGGAGCAGCAGATGGAAGCTATTCGTCAGTTTAAGCAAGCACAACTGTTACGGATTGCCGCGGCCGATATTGCGGGTGCATTGCCATTGATGAAAGTGAGTGATCACTTAACCTATTTAGCCGAAGCGATAGTGGAAGCCGTGGTGAATCAGGCTTGGCTGCAAATGGTCGAGAAATATGGTGCACCAAGCCATCTTGAAGGGCGTGATGGTAAAGGCTTTGGTGTCATTGGTTATGGCAAAGTAGGGGGCTGGGAAATTGGCTATGGATCAGATTTGGATTTGGTGTTCCTGCATGACTGCCCAGCCAATGTGTATACCACAGGCAAGAAAGAAATCGACGGTCGCCAATTCTATTTACGCTTAGCACAGCGGATTGTGCATTTGTTCTCGACCCGAACTGCGTCGGGGGTCTTATACGAAGTCGATGTGCGCTTGCGTCCATCGGGCGCATCCGGTTTGTTGGTAAGTACCTTGGAGGCCTTTGATGAATATCAACAGCAAGAAGCATGGACTTGGGAGCACCAAGCCTTAGTGAGAGCGCGTTTAATTTATGGTGATGCGCAATTGCAACAAGGTTTTAGTCAAGTACGTCAGCAGACCTTGATGCAAGAACGCGAGGAAACGGCATTACGTCAACAGGTGATTGAGATGCGTCATAAGATGCGTGAGCACCTTGGCAGTAAAAAAGCCGGCTTGTTTGATTTGAAGCAAGATGAAGGGGGCATTACTGACATTGAATTTATTGCCCAATACTTGGTCTTACAACATGCTTCTGAGAACCCAGCGTTAGCGTATTGGTCTGACAATGTACGCATTTTTGATACGATGGCGGAATATGATCAAATGTCGCCAGAACAAGTTACGACCATTAAGTCGGCGTACTGTGCCATGCGTGATGCGATTCATCGCTTAAACTTATTGGGGCAATCTGCTTACGTTGATGAGCAGCAATTCAGTGCCGAGCGGGCGATAGTTCGCCAAGTTTGGCAACAATATTTGGCTAAACACGATGAATCAGATACGTTAGCCGAATAATTTAATGATCAGCAAGCGCTGGCTGAGTGTTTGCTGTTTTTGCTTTGTGATACTATTTCGCAGTTTTCACTTTCCCGGAGATAAAAATGAAATTGACTCTTCCTGATTATGATCAAGCTGATGTGCTCGTTGTCGGTGATGTCATGCTAGATCGTTACTGGTATGGGCCAACAGGGCGTATTTCGCCAGAAGCGCCAGTACCCGTAGTTAAAGTTGATCAGATTGAAGAACGTCCAGGTGGTGCAGCTAACGTCGCAATGAACATTGCAGCCTTGGGTGGTCATGCTCGCTTAGTGGGCCTTACCGGGATTGATGAGCCAGCGAAAGCGTTGACGGAAAAACTATCGTCGCTAAAAGTACGTTGTGATTTTGTCTCGCTGCCTGATTACCCTACCATCACCAAGTTACGTGTGATGAGCCGTGGTCAGCAACTGATCCGTTTAGACTTCGAAGAAGGCTTCCACGATGTGGACCCTGATTTGATCATGCCACGCCTTGAGCAATCACTGTCGCAAGTGAAAGCCGTGATCTTGTCGGATTACGCGAAAGGTGCATTGGAGCATGTTCAAACTATGATCCAAATGGCACGTAAAGCGGGTGTGCCTGTTCTTATTGACCCAAAAGGGGCGGATTTTGAACGTTACCGTGGTGCAACCTTGCTGACTCCAAACTTGTCTGAGTTTGAAACCGTGGTCGGTAAAGTGCATGGCGATGCTGATATCGTTGAAAAAGGCTTTGCCTTGATGGAGCAATTCGACTTCGAAGCGCTATTGGTAACCCGCAGTGAACACGGTATGACCTTGTTACAGCGTGGCCAAGAGCCATTGCATATGCCGACTCAAGCGCAAGAAGTGTACGATGTAACAGGTGCCGGCGATACGGTGATTTCTGTGCTGGCCTCTTCGCTTGCAGCAGGTAAATCACTGTCTGATGCGTGTAAGCTTGCCAATGCAGCAGCGGGTGTTGTCGTTGCGAAACTGGGTACTTCAACCCTATCAACGATTGAGTTGACTGATGCGATTCACGGTAGCCAAGATAGCGGCTTTGGCGTGATTGCTGAAGATCAGCTAAAACAAGCTGTGCTAACTGCACGTGCGCGTGGTGAGAAAGTGGTGATGACCAACGGTTGTTTCGATATCTTGCACGCTGGCCACGTGGCTTACTTGAATGAAGCGGCAAAATTGGGCGATCGCCTGATTGTGGCGGTGAACTCAGATTCATCGGTACAAGCGCTGAAAGGTCCTGGTCGCCCAGTGAACCCTGAAGATCGTCGTATGGCGGTACTGGCGGGGTTAGGTGCGGTTGATTGGGTGGTTCCTTTTACCGAAGAAACGCCGCAACGTCTGATCAGTGAAATCCTACCAACACTGTTGGTGAAAGGTGGCGATTACAAACCTGAAGAAATTGCAGGTGGCCAAGAAGTGATTGCCGCTGGTGGTCAAGTATTGGTGCTGAACTTTGAAGATGGCTGTTCTACCACTGAAATCATTGAAGCGATCCGTGGTGGTCGTGGCTAATCGTAGATAGGCCTTACGATAGGCTAATTAGCGGGTAATAAAAAAGCGCCGATGGGCGCTTTTTTTGTATCTGGTAGTCGCTGACGAAACATGGCAGCGATGAGCACAGAGTTATTTTTTCGCTTTGATCAAGCCAGCATTGATATCTGTCACGTCTTGTTCGTTAAGCGAACCAACAGCTTGTTTTAGCTGAAGTTGGCTTAGGATGTAGTCATAACGTGCGTTCGCCAGTTGACGGTTTGCATCGTATAGACGACGTGTTGAATCAAGTACATCAACGATAGTACGTGTACCTACTTCAAAGCCTGCTTCTGTGGCTTCCAATGCAGATTGCGCTGAAATGACAGATTGTTGGTAAGCACGAAGTGCACCAATAGAGGCATTGATGTTGTTGTAGAATGCGCGAACATCTTTAACAACGCTGCGGTAAGAACCTTCCAGTTGCTCACTTGCTGATACGTACGAGAATTGTGCTTGTTTTACTTCAGAGCTTGTTTTACCACCGCTGTACACAGGCAGATCAAGGCGAATACCCGCCGTTAATTTACCGTTATCAGACGATGATGGGTCAAGTTCGTTGTAGTTGTAACCAGCGTTAAATCCTAGTGTTGGTAGGTGGCCAGATTCAGCTAAAGCAATGCTATCACGTGCGATATCTTGCGAGATACGTGCTGTAAGTAGTGACAGGTTTTCTTTCTCTGCGTCTTGGATCAATTGCAGCACTTTAGATTGTGGACGGCTAGCTGAGAAGCGAGCGGTATCCAAAATGTTGAGATCTGTGTGCTCTTGACCTGTGATCTCACGTAAACCTTCATAGCTGTTGGTTAACGCGTTTTCTTTCAAGATTTCATCAGCTAATACGCTATCGTACTGAGCTTGCGCATCATGTACGTCAGTGATCGCAGATAGACCCACTTCAAAACGTTGTTTGGTTTGTTCTAGTTGACGACCAACTGCCGCTTTTTCAGCACGAACAAACTCTAGGTCGTCCATCGCTTTAAGTACATCAAAGTACGCTTGGCTTACACGCAAGATCAAACCTTGCTGCGTTGCAGCAAAAGAAGCATCGCTTTGGCGCGCTTTTTTCTCAGCAATGTCTAGGTTTACCCAGCTAGCACGATTGTAGATAGATTGGCTAAGGGTCATACCAGCATTAAAGCCGTTGTCGTTTGATGCATTATTATCTGCTAGTTCAGTGGCATTGTAGCCAGCATTCAGATTGATCTGTGGCAGCAAAGTACTACGCGATGAATTGATTGCTTCAAATGACGCATCTTTGTCCGCAGCCGCTCTTAATAGTTGCGGATCATTTTGTTTCGCTTGTTGATAAATTTCGGCAAGGTCATCGGCCAATACAGAGTGGCTGATGCTACCTAGGGCTACGCTCATAAAGAGTGGGAGCAATTTTTTCATGGATGCCTTTCCTGGTCCTGACAGTCAAAATAGTGCAAGCGATCAGTGTAACGAAAGAATGCTGACAGTAAACTGATCAATTCGCTATTTTACTTATAATTGTTATTAAGTGTGAAACCTTGGTTCGTAAACTTGAATCACATCATTGATATTACTGTATAAGATTGTAAGCGATATAAAAAATTATACGACTTAAATAAAATCACAATAATTATCAAAAATGTTGAATAAAATCATTGCTGATATTCAACTTGAGTGGAAAAATAGTGCTAAAGGAGAACACAAACATGAGCAAAGATTCCACCACAGTGTCAGCGCAGGTAGTGTATACCAAGGATGATGTCGAAATTTTGTCAACAAAGCCGCTGTATCAGGGCTTCTTCAAAATGGTGTCTTACACCTTCAAGCATAAACTCTTTTCTGGCGGTTGGAGTGATGAGCTCAATCGTGAAATGTTTGAACGCGGTCATGCTGCGGTGTTGTTACCCTACGACCCGTTTCACGATCAAGTTGTGCTGGTGGAGCAATTTCGAATCGGTGCATTAGCGGCGGATTGTGAACCTTGGCAGCTTGAAATGGTTGCGGGCATGATTGAAGAAAATGAAGTGTCAGAAGAGGTTGCTCGTCGCGAAGCTCACGAAGAAGCTGGGATAGAGGTCAATGAGGTGGAGAAAATCACCCGTTACCTTGCCAGTTCAGGCGGTTGTTCTGAAACCCTCGACGTGTTTGTTGGTCGTGTTGAAAGCAAGCTTGCCTCGGGCATTCATGGTTTACCCGAAGAAGGCGAAGATATTCGTGTTCATGTGGTGTCGCGCGAACAAGCCTACCAATGGGTAGAATCTGGTAAAATAGAAAATGCGGCTTCTATCATTGCGCTACAATGGTTGCAGCTAAATTATTTACGTCTCCAACAGCTATGGTGCAAGGATTAAGTTTGAAGAACCGATATACCGTTGATCTTGCTGGTATCATGCGTTTGTATGAAACCAACTATGCGAAGCTGCTCCCATTACTACCAAAATCTGATGAGGTAGGAGACAGCTGTGTGTATCAAGTTTTTGGTCATGAATATACGATAACCATTACTGAGTCAACGCGCTATACCACGGTGATTGAACTGCTTCAGCAAGACGAAGCATCACTCCCTGTCTATATGTATCCGCATCTAATTATTCGCTTGTACCACGATGCACGAGTGGCAGAAGTGTGTTCAGCGCAGCAGATTTCGCGCTTGAAGCCAAGGTATGATTACCCCAATATGCGAATGCATCAACAAGATGAAAAACATCAAGTTAACCGCTTCCTTGGCGATTGGTTAGCTTATTGCCTGAAAAACGGCATCAGCAAACAATCGGTTTGTTGATATTCTATTGGTTGCTACCATTATAAAAAATAGATTGGGACAATGAGTGGTAACCCCTCTCGTGGTTACCCGTACATACATTGAGACATTACAGGATTTAAACGATTTTGCAGACGTATACGTTGCCTCAGCAAGGTCCAGATAAGGTTGTCTTGCTTCAAATTACTGATACGCATTTATTTGATGACATATCAGGAAGCTTATTAGGCATAGAAACAAAGAAAAGTTTTCATGCAGTGCTTGATGCTGTAGACGATGCTGCGCGTCCGTTTGATGCGATTGTAGCCACGGGAGACATATCCCAAGATCACAGTGAAAACTCCTACCAACGCTTTGCTGACGGCATAAGTCGTTGGAAACAACCTTGTTTCTGGCTTCCAGGTAATCATGATTACCAACCGACCATGCGCTCCGTGTTGCCTTCACAGCAAATTAAACCTTGCGAGCAAGTGCTTGCGGGGGATCATTGGCAAGTCATTTTACTCGACAGTCAAGTACCGGGCGTACCTCATGGTGCCTTGAGTTCGACTCAACTTGAAATGCTTGATAGCGCATTAAGCACACACCCAGAGCGCCATGCGTTAGTGCTGCTGCACCACCACCCGCTCGAAGCGGGGAGCTACTGGCTGGATCAGCACCAGCTACATAATAATGAAGCGCTATGGTATGTGCTGGATCAGCACCCACAAGTGAAAGCGGTACTGTGTGGTCATATTCATCAAGAACTGGATCGTATGTACCGAAATGTTCGGGTGCTTGCGACGCCGTCGACATGTATTCAATTCTTGCCTGATTCGAATGACTTTGCACTCGACCAAGTCAACCCAGGTTGGCGTTACTTAGAGCTTTATAACAACGGTGATATTTGTACTCAGGTGTCTCGTGTGCAAGGGCCACAGTTTGCCCCACAATTTGACGCAGCAGGGTACTAATGATGGAAACCGCACCTAAAAAGCCGTTGCTACTGTATATACATGGTTTTAATAGTTCGCCGAAATCATTGAAAGCTCAGCAAATGCTGGAGTATTGCCGTCAGTATCGCCCTGATATTCGCGTCGAGATCCCACAGATGCCGTGTTATCCCGCCCAAGCTGCGGAGTTCATTGATAATAAGGTACAAGCATTAGCGAAAGATCACCGCATTGGCTTAGTAGGCAGTTCATTAGGTGGCTATATTTCGACGTGGTTGAATGACCGCTACCAACTGCCCGCTGTCTTGGTGAACCCTGCGGTGAAGCCTTATGAGTTACTGGCTGATTTTTTAGGTGAGCAGGTAAACCCATACACTGATGAACGCTATTATTTAGCGCCTCATCATATGGACGAGCTACGCTTAATGGATGTCGTTAGTGTGACCCGCCCACATCAATTGTGGTTGCTGCAGCAAGAAGGGGATGAAGTGCTCGATTATCGCCAAGCAGTAACTAAGTATGCCGACTGTAAACAAACGGTTGAAGCTGACGGAGATCATAGCTTCGTCGGATTTGAACGCTTTCCTGCCGACATCATTCAATTTCTTGGTCTTTGAGCCGATTATAACGACCTCAGCTTGACAAGTGAGCTGGGGTTACTGACTATTGTTGCCAAAATTTTCTCGTAAACTTCCGTGATATGACAGATCAAAGCTATAACGCTGGAGCCATTGAGGTTCTAAATGGCCTTGAGCCAGTACGCCGCCGTCCCGGCATGTACACTGATACGGTACGCCCTAACCACTTAGGTCAAGAGGTGATCGATAACAGTGTCGATGAAGCATTAGCCGGCCATGCCCGCAAAGTTGAAGTCATTCTCCATGCGGACCAATCCTTAGAAGTTACTGATGATGGGCGTGGTATGCCTGTCGATATTCACCCTGAAGAAGGGGTGTCAGGGGTTGAGTTAATCCTCTGTAAACTCCATGCCGGTGGTAAATTCTCAGGCAAGAACTATCAGTTCTCAGGTGGTTTGCACGGGGTAGGTATCTCGGTCGTGAACGCCTTATCAAAGCGCGTGGAAGTCACGGTTAAACGTGATGGTCAGGTGTATCAAATTGCCTTTGAAAATGGTGATAAAGTTTCCGAGCTTGAAGTGATAGGGACTTGCGGCCGACGTGCCAAGGGTACTCGCGTGCATTTCTGGCCTGATGGTAGCTATTTTGATAGCCCTAAATTTTCAGCCTCGCGCCTGAAAAACAATTTGAAAGCCAAAGCAGTACTTTGCCCTGGCTTAGAGATTGTATTTACCGACAAAAATACTGATGAAACCATTCGTTGGTGTTACGAAGATGGCTTGAAAGACTATCTAGCCGAAGGCGTAAAAGGCTATACCTTATTGCCAGAAGAACCGTTTACAGGCGTATTCAGTGCGCAAACTGAAGCGGCCGACTGGGCGTTATTATGGTTGCCTGAAGGTGGCGAACTGATCACTGAAAGTTACGTTAACTTGATCCCGACGGCGCAAGGCGGTACGCACGTAAACGGCTTACGCCAAGGTTTGCTTGATGCCATGCGTGAGTTCTGTGAATTCCGTAACCTGCTGCCTCGTGGTGTGAAGTTAACCGCCGATGATATCTGGGAGCGTTGTGCTTACGTACTGTCGGTGAAGATGCAAGATCCCCAGTTTGCGGGTCAAACGAAAGAACGCTTGTCGTCGCGCCAATGTGCGGCGTTTGTATCGGGTGTGGTGAAAGATGCCTTCAGCCTCTGGTTGAATGAGCGCCCACAGCTAGCAGAGCAATTGGCGGAAGTATGTATTGCCAATGCCCATCGCCGTATGCGTGCCAGCAAAAAAGTGGTGCGTAAGAAAGTGGCTTCTGGCCCTGCACTACCAGGTAAGCTGGCCGATTGTTCGCAACAAGATTTAAATCGCACCGAACTCTTTTTAGTGGAAGGTGACTCGGCGGGTGGTTCAGCGAAGCAAGCTCGTGATCGTATGTTCCAAGCGATCATGCCGCTGCGCGGTAAGATTCTGAATACGTGGGAAGTCTCTGCTGATCAAGTATTAGCATCGCAAGAGGTTCACGATATCTCTGTTGCTTTGGGTATCGACCCTGACAGTGATGACTTGAGCGGCCTGCGTTACGGTAAGATCTGTGTTCTTGCCGATGCGGACTCCGATGGTCTTCACATCGCAACCTTGTTGTGTGCTTTGTTCATGAAGCACTTTGAAGCATTGGTTCGTGCTGGTCATGTGTTCATCGCAATGCCACCACTGTACCGAATCGACTTAGGCAAGGAAGTGTATTACGCCCTTGATGAAGGCGAGAAGAACGGCATTCTAGAGCGTCTGAGCAGCAAACGTGGCAAGGTGAACGTACAACGATTTAAAGGTCTGGGTGAAATGAACCCACTCCAGTTACGTGAAACCACCATGGATCCAAATACACGTCGCTTGGTGCAACTCACTATTGATGACGACAGCCAAACCAACGAGATGATGGACATGCTGCTAGGTAAAAAACGTGCAGAAGACCGTCGTCACTGGTTACAAGACAAAGGCGATATGGCTGAAGTGTAACGGCGAGCGTTACGTTCAGGTGGGGTTACCCCAATAACGAATGATGGAGGCTGGTGGCATGACGCTTACCAGCCTTCAAAGTAAGATTGAAACGGATTACCGACGATGACTGATGTCTCAATGGACGGCGTTGAACAGCTTCCGCTAAGGAAGTTTACCGAAGACGCTTACCTCAATTATTCCATGTACGTAATCATGGATCGTGCTTTACCTTTCATTGGTGATGGCCTTAAGCCTGTACAGCGCCGTATTATTTACGCGATGTCAGAGCTGGGTTTATCGGCCACCGCTAAATACAAAAAATCGGCGCGTACCGTCGGTGATGTATTAGGTAAGTACCACCCGCATGGTGACTCGGCATGTTACGAAGCGATGGTATTAATGGCACAGCCATTCTCATACCGTTACCCGCTCGTTGATGGCCAAGGTAACTGGGGTGCGCCGGATGATCCGAAATCTTTCGCAGCAATGCGTTATACCGAATCGCGCTTATCACGTTTTTCTGAAGTGCTACTGGCTGAACTAGGTCAAGGCACAGCAGATTGGGTGCCAAACTTTGATGGCACCATGAACGAACCAAAAATGCTGCCAGCACGTCTGCCGCATATCCTGCTTAATGGTGTCACCGGTATTGCCGTAGGTATGGCAACCGATATTCCACCGCATAATGCCCGTGAAGTGGCTAATGCTGTGGTGCATTTAATTGATAACCCTAAATCTGAACTTGATGATTTGATGGGGTTTGTACAAGGCCCTGATTATCCAACTGAAGCGGAAATCATTACCCCTAAAAGCGATCTTAAAAAGTTATATCGCACGGGTAAAGGCAGTATCAAAATGCGGGCGATTTGGCATAAAGAAAACAGTGAGATTGTCATCACTGCCTTGCCACATCAAACCTCTGGTGCGAAATTACTTGAGCAAATCGCGAACCAGATGCGCGCTAAAAAGTTGCCTATGGTTGAAGACTTACGTGATGAGTCTGACCATGAAAACCCAACGCGTATCGTGATTGTGCCGCGCTCTAACCGCATTGACTGCGATCAGTTAATGAATCACCTGTTTGCCTCGACGGACCTTGAGAAAAGCTTCCGTGTGAACTTGAATATGCTGGGGCTTGATGGTCGTCCGCAGGTGAAAGGGCTGGTAACCATTCTAGGTGAATGGTTGGAATTCCGTCGCTCAACGGTGCGTCGTCGTTTGCAATACCGTTTAGACAAAGTGCTGGCACGCCTTCATATTCTTGAAGGTTTATTAGCCGCTTACCTTAACATTGATGAAGTGATTGAGATTATCCGTAATGAAGATAATCCTAAAGCCGAGTTGATGTCGCGTTTTGATTTAAGTGCAATTCAAGCAGATGCGATTTTAGAGATTAAACTACGTCAACTGGCGAAGTTAGAAGAAATCAAAATCCGTGCAGAGCAAGATGAATTAGCGAAAGAACGTGATTACCTAGAGAAATTACTGGGCTCAGAGCGTCGCCTAAACACCTTGATCAAAAAAGAAATCATTGCCGATGCTGAGAAATATGGTGATGAGCGTCGTTCACCTTTGGTTGAGCGTGAAGAAGCGAAAGCGCTGACAGAGCGTGATTTGATCCCTAGTGAAGCCATCACTGTCGTGTTATCAGATAAAGGTTGGATCCGCCATGCTAAAGGGCATGATGTTGATCCTTCAACACTGAGCTACAAATCGGGTGATAATTACTTAGCGCATGCGCGTGGTAAGAGTAACCAACCTGCCATTTTCTTGGGAACCGATGGTCGTAGTTACGCGCTTGAGTCGCACTCATTACCATCGGCACGTAGTCAGGGGGAGCCGATCACAGGTCGCTTAAACTTGACGGCGGGCAGTCATGTACGCCAAGTGCTGATGTCGGAAGATGAGCAAATGTGGCTGATGAGTTCAGATGCAGGCTACGGCTTCATCTGTAAAGGTAGCGACATGGTATCGAAGAACCGTAATGGTAAAGCGCTACTTACTGTCCCTGAAAGTGCTTTGGTGCTACCACCGCAGCCGGTGAGGGATCTTGATAGTGATGATGTATTAGTGATCACCAATGAAGGGCGCATGCTGATGTTCCCTGTCAAAGATTTACCGCAGTTGAGTAAAGGTAAAGGTAATAAGATCATCAATATTCCAGCCGCACGATCGAAAGCGCGTGAGGAAATGGTGGCACACATGATCATCTTGCCAGCGAATAGCCATATTACTCTGCATGCCGGTAAGCGTAAGCTTGGTTTGAAACCATCGGATTTGGATAACTTCCGTGGTGAGCGCGGTCGCCGTGGTGCAATGTTGCCACGTGGCTTACAACGCGTGACAGAGATGGAAATCTCAGCACCGGAAGCTGACGCCAGCGAAGAATAAATGAGTGTGCGGTGAACAACATCGCACCTAGCTCAATGTTCTAGAACATAGATAAAGCCCTCAGTGATGAGGGCTTTGTTTTTTCTGATTGGTGCGGAAAAGAGGGTGTAATTTCCTGTTGCCTAAGTATACTAGCGAACGCTTGTACGCTGAGGAGATATCAATGATATTGTTGTTCCGCATGATCGCCATGGCACTTTTTGCCGTGTTCATGTTTGTATTTGGCTGTGGCTACTGCCTATTAAGCCCTCGTAATCCGACACACGTATATACCTGTGGCCGCCAATTTAGCAAAATGGCACGTATCTTAGGGATCAAACTTGAGGTTCGCTACGCTGATGGCGCTGAAGGTGTGGGCTCCAGTGTATATATAGCTAATCACCAGAATAACTACGATCTATTTACCGTGTCTGGTGCCATCATGCCACGCACTGTGACTGTGGGTAAAAAGAGCCTTGTATGGATGCCTTTATTTGGGCAGCTGTACTGGATCACAGGGAATATTTTGATCGACCGCGCTAATCGCAGCAAAGCGGTAGGGACGATTGGTCAGATCGTAGAAAAGATCAAACAACGTAATGTATCGGTATGGATGTTCCCTGAAGGGACACGTTCTCGTGGTCGTGGTTTGTTGCCATTTAAAACCGGCGCTTTCCATGCTGCCATTGGTGCAAACGTGCCTGTGGTACCTATTGTGTGTAGCTCGACGGAAAACGTGAAGCTGAATCGTTGGGATAACGGTGTGGTGATCGTTGAAGTTATGGCGCCCGTATCGACTGACGGTTTGACCAAAGAAGATGTACGTGGCTTATCTGATACTTGTCGAGAGCAAATGAAAGACAAGCTTGAACAGCTGAATGCAGAGGTCGCTCAACGCGCCGCATAAGTCTGATTACACCCGTACAATGAAAAGGATGAGCTTTTAGCTTGTCCTTTTTCTTTTGTTTTAAAATAAAAAATAGATGTAACGATTGGTAAGGCTGTCGTATGAAGAAAGAGCAAGTGGTACTTGTGACACCCGAAGGTGAAACGATTGGGTTGCAAGAGAAAATGCAGGCGCATTACGGTGGTCAGTTACATTTAGCCTTTTCAGTGCTTTTGTTCCGAGAGGGGCAAGATGAGCGTGAATACCTGCTGCATCAACGTGCGTTAGGGAAGTATCACAGTGGCGGCTTGTGGACCAATACCTGTTGTTCACATCCTCGCCAAGACGAGTCTTTTGTTGCGGCGGGCATTCGCCGTCTTGAGGAAGAGATGGGCATTGCTGAGCCGCTTCCATTACAAGACATCGCCACTTTCTTATACCGCGCAGAGCTTGATAATGGCTTGGTAGAGCACGAGCTCGATCATGTGCTTATTGCTAACTGTGGCCCACTTAATATTAATCCGAGTGAGGATGAAGTGATGGCGTATCACTGGTGGCCTGAATCTGAGTTGGTTGCCGCCTTAGCGGACAAGCCTGCTAATTTTACAGCCTGGTTTCCACAAGTGTGGCAGCTTGTTTTGGCGCATGTGACGCAATAGCTAATTAGAACTTATAAAAAAAGCTGCCATCGGCAGCTTTTTTTATGAGTGTTGAGCATTACTTACGAACAGCAATTGCTTCAATTTCGATTTTCACGTCTTTAGGTAGACGAGCAACCTCAACACAAGAGCGCGCAGGGTAAGGTGCGTTGTGCTCATCAAAGAATGCACCGTACACTTCATTAACCGCTGCGAAGTCGTTGAGATCTTTTACAAATACTGTCATTTTAACAATGTCAGCAACTTTAAGACCTGAAGATTCAACCACTGCTTTTACATTGTCTAGTGACTGGCGAGCTTGCGCTGCAATGTCTTCTGCTACTTCGCCTGTTTCAGGGTTAACTGGGATCTGACCTGAAGTCAGTACCATGTTGCCTAGGTCAACACCTTGTACGTAAGGGCCAATTGCTGCTGGTGCTTGTTCGGTGTGTAGAACTTGAGTCATTGATAATCCTTAAATAAGTATCAAAGTAAATACCAAGCGACATGCCATCATGCAGCACTCACCGTTAGGCTGCTTGGTATTGAGCAGTTGAGAGTCTAGAGGCTAGCAACTCTCATTGCTAGAGGTCAAAGATTTTCAATCGATAAAGGCAATTTAGGCAGGAATACCTAAACGGGTTTTGACCACTTTTTCACACTCATCAATGCGATTGATATCTTTCGGTGCCACCATCACGGTATCGTTACCACCAACGGTACCTAATATTTCAGCATGTGGTTGGACATCAATTAAGCGAGCCACCAATTGTGCACCACCTGGGTGGGTTTTAACCACCACAACAAGCTGGTTGTGAGTGATAAATTCAATTTGTGACGCGATTGAAGAGCCCACTTGTACTGGCTCATTCTCAACGGTGAGACAGTACACTTTCTTGCCATAAGCGTTAGGCACTTTTGCTACGCCCATGCGAGAAAGCAGGCGTGATACCGTTGATTGGCTGACATCGGTATAACCCATGTCGATCAAGCTTTGGCGAATATCATCTTGGGTAGAAAAGCTTTGCTGTTGCAACAGACGTTTACATGCGGTCATGATGTCTTCGTCAGATGCACTCAACTCTAGCGCGCCGTGTAATTCGTATCCATTCACGGGCAACTCCTTTTTATTTTAGTAGGTACAAAGATCGTATCTTGTAGCTATTCAGCGCAGAGCGTTGGGCTGTTGGTGTAGCAAGGTCAACAGCGTTAGCGAGCTGAATCGTTACTTTATTTGTTATGAGGTTTTGTGTGCGAGATTATTCAAGCCTTGCATAATCTTGCACAAGAATCATACCAGTAAGATCGTATCGTTTGTTTGACCCTAGTCACCAAAATAATGAACTGGTTGCACTACCAATAGGTAGGTTGAAACCCTATTTCATTTAGGAGCTTATTGTTTGCCTTTGGTGGTGTCTTTATTTGTTCTTTTTGTGGGGTATCTCCCTGTTTTTGTTGTGAATTAATGGTTGTTGCCTGACTGTCAGAAATCGTCGTTATTTGTGGTGTTAGCACGCTGGGAGAGGACGAGGTGAGCGACGAAGATAATGGGTGTTGTACTACAGCGTAATGGTTGAAAACAGAAATAGTTGCGCTGGTGTTTTCTTCACCATTATGCCCTTGGTGTGTGATTGAGTGAGTGCTGGATGAGGCTGGCATTGAACGATTACCAAGTAAATCGTGGGGGGTATTAATATGCTCGATATAGGGCGCGACTTGAATATTGGCAAGATCTGGGCTGGCGTAGGCAGTGTTAACGCCTAGTTGGGTTAACCAATCAAAGATCAAGGTGGCTGGTACAAATTGAGTATATCGCTCAGCGGCACGTAAGTTTTCAATGTCTTCTGGGTTATCTAATATTGCGACTGTGATCCCAACGATTTGCCCTTGTGCATTAAAGACCGGGCCACCACTCATGCCTGACATACTTGGCGCATCACTTAACGAATATAAGCACTTACTATTGGTATCGAGTACGTCTTGTAAGTATTTTCCTTCCCCTTTTATCGTGGTGCCCAGTAGTGAGTGGCCTTGATGACTGACGGCTTGATCGGGATAGATCAACCCCCATTGAGGAATTGCATCAGCAGGGGTACGCGATCGAACTAAGGATAAATCGCAGTACGGGTGATGAATGACATCCAGATCCCACGACAACTGAGCAACATGTTTGGCGGTGATCTGGTATTGCTCATTGATGGGTACTGAAGAGCCAAAGCCCCCGAACAACATAGGGACACCAATGACGACCATGTTATTGGCTTGATGTGAGCGGGTGTGTTCGACACTCCCATTGCTCGCGATACATTGGGTTAATGAAAGTGCGAGGATCGTGGTTAGCAATACCCTACCGTAGTGCTTGATTGTGAGTGAGGTTAATTGTGCCATTGCCGTATGCCTATTAATAATTGTTATGGGCAGCCAGCACGTAAAGCGAAAGTGTGGTGATACCGTGGGCTGCTTTTAACAAATTAGCCATCACGATAAAGCGGCGTTGCGGTAGAAATGAGAATAAAAAAGCCTGCTCATTTATGAGCAGGCTTTCTTGTTATTTGAGCATTAAAGCCAAGTATTAATACAAGGCTTAGTGATGCAAAAATGTCTTAGCGACGTTCTGTCATGATTTCGCGTGAGAATACTTTCTCGCAGTATTTACACTTAAGCTGTACGTCTTCATTTTTGTTAATCACTTTGAAGCTGCTATCAACAGGTTCACCGTGAGTAATACAGTTACTATTTGGACATTCGAAAATCGCATTGATTTGCTCTGGCAGTGTCAGGCTTAGTTTCTTCGCAACTTCGTAGTTTTCGATTTGGTTAACCGTTGCTTTCGGTGCGTACATCGCAAGCTGGTTAGCTTGATCTTCGCTGATGAAGACATTTTCAATTTTGATCAAATCTTTTGCACCCTGCGCCGAAGATGGCAGGTTTAAACCAACAGTGACACGTTGGTTAGTTTTGTGCATTTGAAACAGTTTTAGAATCTTGATACCAACGTTCGCAGGAATGTGATCGATAACAGTACCGTTCTTAATTGCTTCAACCTGTAGTTGAGTTTCTTTAGTCATGACTGCGCTCTCCTGCTTAAAGTTGTTCGTTTAGTACAAGTGCTAGTAGGGCTTCACGGGCGTAAACCCCATTTTCTGCTTGCTCGAAGTAGTAAGCATGCTTCGTTTTGTCGACATCAACGGTGATTTCATCCACACGTGGTAGTGGGTGAAGGACTTTCAGGTTGTCGCGTGCTTCTGTCAACATTGGTGCTGTCAGGATGTAAGCTGCTTTCATGTGCGCGTATTCAGATTCATCGAAACGCTCTTTTTGTACGCGAGTCATGTACAGTACATCGAGTTCAGGAATCACTTCTTCCATGGTGGCGTGCAGGCTGTAGTTGATGCCGGCTTCGTCTAATTCTTCGCAGATGTAATCAGGCATCGCCAGAATTTCTGGTGCGACAAAGAAGAAATTGATGTTATCGAATTTTGATAATGCTTGGGTTAGTGAGTGTACGGTACGGCCGTATTTTAAATCACCCACAAATGCGACGTTAAGGTTATCTAGGCGACCTTGGGTTTCGAAGATAGAGAACAGGTCAAGTAAGGTTTGTGTCGGGTGCTGGTTTGCACCGTCGCCGCCATTAACAATCGGCACACCGTTTGAAAACTCAGAAGCGAGGCGTGCAGCGCCTTCTTGTGGGTGGCGCATAACGAAAGCGTCAACGTATGAAGAAATAACCTGTACTGAGTCGGCCAGGGTTTCACCCTTTTTCGCGAGTGATGTGTTACCGCCGTTATCGAAACCGATAACAGTGCCGCCTAAGCGTTGAACAGCAGTTTCAAATGATAGGCGAGTACGGGTTGAAGGTTCAAAGAAACAGCTTGCCACTACTTTATCTTTAAGTAGTGTCGGATTTGGTTCAGCTTTTAGCTTTCCAGCCGTTTCAACAATCAGTTCTAGTTCACTGCGGTTTAATTCCGGTATGGAAATGATGTGCTTTTGGAACAGCGAATTCGCCATGGCTCTCTTCCCTTCTGTTGATTCAATATACGAACGAAACACTGTCTGCTCTCTCTTTCTTAGTAAAAAACAGACAAAAAAAAGCCCCCTTAAAAAAGGAGGCTCTTTTTGTAAAAAACAGAAATAATGAAAAACGCAACTAACGCCATTTTTCGGCGCGTCTTTAGCAAATTTTGCTGAAGAATAGTCATCATTTCCCATCTCTGTTTAGACAAATTGCGAAGGATTATACGCCCATTTTTTATGAGCGCAAGCGTTTGCGTAAACTATTCATTTAATGGAAGTTTATGCATATTTACCTGCATATTTTTCATGGCTTGTTATTGGGGTAACTGACTGAAAGTTTAAGTTTTTTGACAGGAGTATTGAGGGCGGTTATTCAATCGTGCTGTGATATAAATGCAAATGCCAACCCGAAGGTTGGCATTAATTATAAGAGCTTTACTATTCGTTCAGAATAAAAACTCAAGAGAGTCGATTATTGACCTAGCGTAGCAACCATTACAGCTTTGATTGTGTGCATACGGTTTTCAGCTTCGTCGAATACGATAGAGTGCTTAGACTCAACCACTTCGTCTGTTACTTCAACGCCGTCTTTTAGCATTGGGTATTCTTGAGCTAGTTCTTTACCAACAGTTGTGTCTTCACCGTGGAATGCTGGTAGGCAGTGCATGAATTTAACATGTGGGTTGCCAGTCGCTTTTAGCATTTCCATGTTTACTTGGTAAGGTAGCATTAGGTTGATACGCTCAGCCCAAGCTTCTTTCGCTTCACCCATAGATACCCATACGTCAGTGTATAGGAAATCACAACCTTGAACGCCTTCTTGAACGTCTTCAGTCATAGTGATTTTAGCGCCAGTTTCTTCTGCGATTGCACGACATTGTGCTACTAGCTCTTCTTCAGGCCAGTATGCTTTTGGTGCAACTAGGCGGATGTCCATGCCCATTTTCGCTGCGCCAACCATTAGAGAGTTACCCATGTTGTTGCGAGCATCACCTAGGTAAGCGAAAGTGATTTCGTGTAGTTGCTTGCCACGACCATGCTCTTGCATAGTTAGGAAGTCAGCTAGGATTTGAGTTGGGTGGAATTCGTCTGTTAGGCCGTTCCATACTGGAACACCAGCGTGTGCGCCTAGTTCTTCAACGATTTCTTGACCAAAGCCACGGTACTCGATGCCGTCGTACATACGACCTAGAACGCGTGCTGTATCTTTCATTGATTCTTTGTGACCGATTTGAGAACCAGATGGGCCTAAGTAAGATACTTGAGCGCCTTGGTCAAATGCAGCAACTTCGAATGCACAGCGAGTACGAGTTGATGTTTTTTCGAAGATAAGAGCAATGTTTTTGCCAGTTAGGCGAGGCTGCTCGTAACCGTTGTATTTCGCTTTTTTCAATTCTGCAGAAAGTTCTAGCAGATGTTGGATTTCACGTGGAGTGAAGTCTAGTAGTTTAAGGAAGTTACGGTTGCGAAGATTAAAAGCCATGATGATTTCCTCTTAAGAATCGGTATCTCTCTGCCGACAGCGACCTTGGTAGTTAATAGTGGTCAGCTGTCGGTAAGTAGTATCTATTGTTTATCGTATTATTGCGTTCTTGTGAATAACTATTTTGTTATTCTGAAATAATATTCGTGCCAGCTTCACCTTTCAGGATGCGTAGGCCATCTTCTAAAGCACCGATACCTACTAATTTGCCACCTTGATTGATGAATTCACATGACGCTTCGATTTTTGGCCCCATAGAGCCAGCATCAAATTCGTAATTCGCTAATTCTGCTGGAGTCGTGCTGCTCAATGCTTTTTGCGTTGGCTTGCCCCAATCCAGGAATACTGCTTGTGCATCTGTCAGAATCAACAGTGCATCAGCTTCAAGTTGTTTCGCGAGGAAAGCTGCTGACATGTCTTTGTCGATTACAGCTTCTACGCCAACTAATTTACCGTCAACTTTCTTCACTGGGATACCGCCACCGCCAGTACAGATTACAAGGTGACCTTGTTTAATCAGTGCTGTGATTGCATCGTCTTCTACGATACCGGTTGGTTGTGGGCTTGGTACTACGCGACGGAAGTATTCGCCGTCAGGTTTTACTGTCCAGTGGTATTTTTCTGCTAGGTCACGCGCTTCGGCTTCTTGGTATACAGGGCCGATAGGTTTTGTTGGGTCTGCGAATGCTGGATCTGCTGGATCAACAGTCATTTGAGTCAACATGCATGAAACGTGTTGTTCTGGTAGTAGGTTTTTCAGCTCTTGCATCAGCATGTAGCCGATCATGCCTTGTGTTTCTGAACCTAGTACGTCTAGTGGGTATGGATTTACTGCTTTGTATTCCAAACCTTGAAGTGCTAGTAGGCCAACTTGTGGACCGTTACCGTGTACTAACACCACGTTGTATTCTTCTGCGATAGCCGCGATAGTTTCAGCAGCTTTTGCGATATTGATTCGTTGAGTTGAAGCCTCTAATGGCTCACCGCGACGAAGTAGTGCGTTACCACCCAATGCAACAACAACAGTTTGCTTAGTCATGGGATTATTCTCTCTTGGTTTTAAAGTGGTTAGCCGATAGCTTTACCGGCTAACCGTCTGAGCATTGTCTAGTAAAAGACTATTGCTTAGATGCCGTCACGTTCGATTGGGCAGCTCATGCAGCGAGCGCCACCGCGGCCACGGCCAAGTTCGTCACCTGGGATAGGTAGAACTGTGATGCCTGCTTTGTCGTATTTTTCGTTAGTGTAAGTGTTACGCTCGTAACCAATTACAACACCTGGTTTAACAGTTAATACGTTGTTCGCATCGTTCCATTGCTCACGCTCAGCTTCGAAGCTATCACCACCAGTAGTGATTAGGTTTAGCTTGTCTACGCCTAGTGCTTTCTCGATTGCAGTTACGAAGTAACCTTCTTCTTTCACTTTAACAGCGCCAGACTCGTCACCAGTTAGGCTCCAGCATTGAACGTCTTTACGTACAACTTCTGGGTATACAGAGAATGTATCTTCACGCATGTGAGTCATTACTGTATCAAGGTGCATGCAAGAGCGGTGCTTAGGTAGTTGCATTGCGATAACTTGTTTCGCTTCGCCGTGTTTGAATAGGCTAGAAGCAAGTTGTTCAACACCTTGAGCAGTAGTACGCTCAGACATACCGATAAGTACTGCGCCTTTACCAATTACTAGTACGTCACCGCCTTCGATTGTTGAGTTGTCGTAGATTTTTTCTTCGTCGCCAAAGTATTTAATGAAGTCTTGGCCAGCGAAGGTTGGGTGCCAACGGTAGATTGCACGAACGTGGTTTGTTTCACGTTGACGAGCAGGTTTTGCCATTGGGTTGATTGAAACACCGCCGTATACCCAGCAAGATGTATCACGAGTAAATAGGTGGTTTGGTAATGGCTCAACGATGAAGTCAGTAGGCTCGTGCATACCTTGCATCATTGAAGAAGATTGAATTGGTAGCTCAGCGTAGCTTAGGCCGCCTAGAAGAATAGAAGATAATTCTTTGCTAGGAAGGTCAGCTAGGAAGCAGCGAACGTCATTTGCGAATGCTGGACCTAAGCGGTAGTCAGAGATCTGTGTGTTAAGAAGCCATTCTTTTGCTTCAGGCACTTCTAGCGTATCTGCTAGTAGGTCACCAAGAAGCATTACTTCAACACCTTGCTCACGTAGTGTGTTAGCAAATACGTCGTGTTCTTGGCCAGCGCGCTCAACAGCTAATACATCATCAAATAGTAGATCGTGACAGTTTGATGGAGTTAGGTGAGTTAGCGCACGCTCTGGACGGTGAATTAGAACGCGGCGTAATTGACCTATTTCAGAACCTACGTAGAACTTACTCATGATCGTATCTCTCTATTTAATATGCCAACAAATTCCGGTTGGCTTTATTTATTTTATGGCGGGGAAACTAACGTTTGTTTATTTCCCTGCTCTCCTTTGTTGTGAATCATTCTACTCTTAACGGGGTATTAGTCTTAGAGGTTTGTCACACTTTATATATTAACAAAATAACTTAACTTACTATTTTTTTAACATTTTCGATGCATTTGTTATTAGTTTTCAAGGCTGGGAATTTATGTTGTCTAAGTGGGTTTATGCACGCTTTAATTATTTTAAGTTGTTGTTTTTGTGTATTTTGGGTTGGGGGTGGGATACTTTATGCATTTTTTATGTGAGGGGGTAAATGCGTAAAATACAATCTTATGCACATAAAATGGCTGTCTATCTAAAAAATGAGTGTTTGTTAATTTGTTGGTAACAAAACTTTTTCTTTTAATTTGATCTTAATCTGTTTTTGTAATTTTAGAACATCAACTAAATAGCTCAAATTTGCTTTGTTTATATTAATGGTTTATGGCATTTCAATGAATGTTCGTTTTGAAAGTTGCCATATTTTCTTCATGGTGATGTAAGAAAATATTAATGGTTTATCTGTTCGGTTTTTATTTTGTGATTTTACATTTTAGTTATATTTTATCGCTGTTATTAGGGTGAGAGAAAATAAGTTAAAAAGTAGGGGGTTAATTTAAATAATTAAATAGTGCGGATTATTGGGGTAAATATTACTTTGAATCTATTCGTTAATTTGTAGAGGTGTGATGGCCAGTTAAAAGGTTGGTATAAGCTGAAAATGAGAAGCAAAGTATCAGCATCTAAAATCGCATGTGGGATACTACGACGAGAAGATACGAACGGATGCCTCATCAGCCGCTGGTCGCTTGTATCCATGGTGCATCAATGCACTCATCGTACCTGTAAAGGCGTCTCCTGTAGGCTATAAGCTTGACAGCCAGCGACCTGACGTTTTATTAGGCTTACTTAGCTTAGCCAAAAATGCATTTAACCAGGCTAAATGGTCGTGGCTTCGGTGAGGTAACCAGAGAAAATGAAGAATAGTTGTGGTGAAAAAAAAACCGCCCGAAGGCGGTTTTTGTGGGGATGAAGATAAAGCCAGTTTTACTTAAAGGACTGCGCCTACACTTAGCATAACCATGATAAGTACAGTCAGCATACCTAGTAGTGGTGCTACCCATTTTACCCAGCGAACGTAAGGAACGCGTGCGATAGCTAGACCACCCATAACAACCGCAGATGTTGGGGTCATTAGGTTTACAATACCAGATGCAGATTGGTAAGCCGTTACGACTAGGTCACGACTCACACCTGCGAAGTCAGCAAGTGGTGCCATGATAGGCATAGTTAGAACAGCTAGACCAGATGAAGAAGGTACTAGGAATGAAAGAACGATTTCTAACCAGTACATAACGTTGATGAACACGATAGAAGACAAACCTGTAACTGCGCTTTCAGCAGCAAACAGAATTGTATCTGTGATCATACCGCGGTCCATGATTACCACGATACCACGTGCGATACCGATGATAAGTGCAACACCTAGTAGGTCACGTGCGCCATCGATAAAGCTTGAAGTGAACTCTTCTTCGCTCATACGAGCAATCAGACCGATGATGATAGTTGACGCTAGGAACATGCCTGAAATTTCAGCCATCCACCAACCAGCAACAGATACACCGTAAATCATGATACCGAATGATGCAGCGAAGATAGCAAGAATGATTTTACGTGTTGTTGTGAACTCCAACATTTCGCCAGACTGGTTGCCTAGGAAGTGTGCTTTGTTCTCTTCGTACTTGTCGAAAACGATAGATTTAGTTTTGTCAGCACGTACCATTTTTGCATAGCGCATTACGTAGCCAACACAAATTAACCAACCGATAGCCAGCATAGCAACACGAAGCATGATGCCGTCTGTGAATGGGATACCCGCGGCGTTTGCTGCGATTACTGTTGCGAATGGGTTAATGGTTGAACCAAGCGTACCGATACCAGCACCTAGCAATACTGTTGCTGCTGCTACGACTGGGTCAAAGCGCGCTGCCATCATGACAGGAACAAGTAGGGTGTAGAAAGGTAGGGACTCTTCCGCCATACCGTAGATAGTACCGCCTGCAGCAAACAATGCCATCAGGATAGGTATCATCATTTCTTCTCGCCCTTGTAAGCGAGCAGTAACACGTTCGATACCCGCATCGATAGCACCTGTTTTAGTCACTAGACCAAGGAAACCACCGATGACAAGAATGAATAATGAAACATCGATTGCAGCAGCTTCGTAAGTATTGTGATCGTAGAAGCCATCAATCGGTGCAATAAGTACATCGATAACGCCTTGAGGGTTGCTATCTACAGCGTGGTAGGTGCCCGTTACTGGCACTTCTTTGCCAAGATCTTCATTCATTACGCGCTCATACTGACCCGCTGGAACAATCCAGGTTAACAGTGCGACAAACGCAATGAGGCCGAACAGGATGGTGTAAGCAGAAGGGAATTTAAAGTTGGCAAAGAAGCCGCCTTTCTCTTCTTGTTGTACCGTTTGAGTCGTCATTTTTATCTCCTTGCACCCATATCTGTGGTGGTTTATGGGTGTGATCCAGTACGCCGAACAATGAAGTGGGCGCAAAAGGGCTCCCTGAACAGTAGCGTTCAGTAAAACGTGTTATTGGAAGTTAGCTTGGTGTGTGTTGGTACACACATCCACGTTTGCTTGAGTTACTTAATTGGGTAACGTCGAAGCGAAATGGTGATCGGCTATTGAAGTTATGACTTTGGGCGCGTAACGCTCAGTCACCCCTTTATCGTTAACCAATACCTCGAAAGGCAACGGCACACTATGGTCAGAGTGGGTGAATGGAGTGAGCGCTCTTCGAGAACGGTGGAGTGAACTTCGTCGACGGACGTTGCGTGCTCCTGTATCGATAGTGAACTTACTCATGATCGTATCTCTCTTTATTTTATATAGTGCCCGGTTGGTCGTTGCCACCGAGTCATATCTCTTTGGACGGGGTGATTGTAATCTGCTACCAAAGAGGTAACTTTGCAGCCGTTCACACTTTTCCAGTAGGCTATTTTGGCGCAAATAACCACACACTTTGTGTGTTGGGGTATTTTTCGTTAATTACTGGGTGAATATGTTTTTTGCAGTTGTGTTGTTGGAGGGTAAATATTCATCAGAATGTTAATTTTTAGCCTAAAAGCCGCATAACACCGATAAATTATGCCTAGATTTTATAACATCTCCGTTTTCTTATGCGTTTTTTCATTTGAATTACGCAATTATCAGCTTGGTGCGTTTTGCATAACTTGAAACTTTATTCACTCAAGAAATTGGGACTCAGGCGACTTAGTACAATAATAAATCGACAATATTTTTGATTAAAATCAATTTTACCTTCTCGTAACATTAACAGGATGGTAATTCGTCTAAATCCATGCGATATTTGCCAGCAAATTTATTCCATAGTTGGAGTTACCCCATGTCTTATGCAGAACTGATTGAAGAGCAGAAGGAAGAGACTCGCGAAATTATTGCCGCTATCTTAGAAGATGGCAGCGAGCCTGAAGCGCTTTATACTATTGAGCACCACTTTTCAGCGGATACGTTTGAAGAGCTTGAAGCTGCGGCTGTAGAAGCATTCAAGATGGGCTACGAGGTGATGGAAGCGGAAGAGCTTGAACTTGCACCTGAAGATGGTGGCGGTAAAGTTGTTTGTTTCGATGCCGTAATGGAATCAGCACTTAAAGTAGAGCTTATTGATGAGCAAGCTGAGAAAATGATCCAGCTTGCTGAAAAACATAACATCGATTACGACGGCTGGGGTACATACTTCGAGTCGGGTGAAGATGAAGACGAAGACGGTGAAGACGACGACGAGTAATCGTGTTTTGCTGTTCTGAGTATGAAAAGTCGGCTTATGAGCCGACTTTTTTGTTTTTAAACCCTACGCTTGCTCGAAAGTTTTTAGCATTCGGACTTCACAGGCATCATGCCCGGTATTGCCTAATGCATGCGGAATGGTGACAAACCCGAGGGACTGGTACAAGGCAATGGCTTCTTTAAGGTTGGCTGTCGTTTCTAAATAGCAGCCGTTGTAGCCTTGCTCTCGAGCGAACTTTAATGCCCTAACGGCCAGCATCCGCGCTAATCCTTTTCCTCTTAGCTGCGGTAAAAAGTACATTTTCTGCAATTCACACAAATTATCTGAACCTGCCAGTGGGGCGATCCCGCCACCGCCTAAAACGCGTTGTTCTTGCTCGATCACCCAGTAATGACTTTTGGTATCAGCATATACTTCATGCATGCTATCTAAGGTGGGATCGGCAACACCATACCCTTTGTCTTCGGTTAAGCCATACTCAGCGGATACACGACGGATAACTGCTGCGACGGAAGGGTTATCATTCGGTGTAATGCTACGTACGATAATGCCTTGTTGCTTTGCTACTGCGGTAATAGCACGAGAATAACGCTGTAAGCTGCTTTTAAGTTGGCATATCTCATCGCTTTCCATTTGATCGAGCACCCCTTGAACTTGGTCGTTCAGCTGCTGGTGAAGTGTTGTCAGTGTTTGATGGCCTTTCCCAGTGAGTTGCGACAGTTGGCTGCGTTTATCCTTGGGGTTAACGCTTACTTCGACTAAGCCTTGGTTTAATAGGATGGCGAGGGTACGACTGGCATTGGATTTGTCGACATTGAGCTTTTTAGCCATCTGATTAACGGTACAGGGCGCCTCTTCTAGTTCTATTAGTGTATGGGCCTGAACCGGGGTGAGTTTGAATGATCCACATTGGTTGTCGAGCATACCTAGCTGGCGAACAAGTTGACGTGATAACTGACGAAGATGTTGTGGCTGCATAAATCACTCTTATTAGTTGTGCTAAACAACTAAATTTAGTTGCACTGCGCAACAATGTCAATGGGGTCTCCCTTTTTAGGTTTTCCGACTGCTTATCGACTAACATCGAGATCTATCTTCCAATATTACTGATAAGCACTTATTAGTGGGTTATGGGGTGTCATTATTCATACCTAGTTTTTATTTTTGCGCTTGATACCTAATGTAGGTGATATGGCGGTGTGCTAACGGTTTATTGATATTTCAATCAAGTGATTTACTTGAATGCGTGCTATCCGTGTGCGCTGCGAGATAGGGATGATAGGGGTAATGGATAACCAAAGTAAGTGTCATGGTAAAAAACAAGACGTTGAGAGTTGTTGGCGTGTTAGCACCTCGCTGGCGATGCTGATGGCTGTTAGGGGCGATGAAAAAGCAGGCTTCGATATGGGTGCAAGATGATTATCAAAGGCTTTTGTCATCCAGCTCGCAGTACAGACAAGTTTGCTGCAAGCGTGATGCTGCTGTCAGAAGGACGCTTACAGTTGAGCACGGCACAAGGTCATCAAGTGATGCCATTAGAAGTCGTGAGTATCAGTGAACCTTTGGGACGTTTGCCTCTTCGTCTTGCTTTTCCCGATGGATCGCAATTTATCCCTGATGATTCCTTGTTGCTCGAGTGTGTACTGAAAGCACGAAAACGGACTTGGCTACATTGGGTAGAGCGTTATCTTCCCATCTTAGCGAGCAGCTTGGTGTTAATGGGGCTGTTATTTGCTTTATTTTTCACTCACGGTATCCCTTGGTTAGCCAGCGGTATCGTCAAAGCCTTACCTCAGAGCGTTCCTATGCAAGTTGGTCAGCATGTAATGCAAACACTGGATGGGAAGGTATTAGCGCCCACAGAGTTGAATATCGCGCAGCAAGCACTGATCAATCAGCGTTTTCAGACGATGGTGGCGCAATTGCCGCCGATGCCTGTGAAGCCTAAGCTACGCTTTCGTCAGTGGCATGCTCGCCCGAATGCTTTAGCGTTAAGTGATGGCTCTATAGTGGTGTTTGATGCTTTGGTTGCGCTCGCTCAAACGCCAGAGCAACTTGATAGTATTTTGCTGCATGAGCTGGGGCATATTCAGCACCAACATGTCATGAAATCAATTGTACGATCAGCGTTGTTTACATCGTTAGTAGCGGTACTAACAGGAGAAAGTGCAGGGCTTGCCGAGAGTTTTAATCGTGCTGGGGTCTTTTATGTGATGCAAGGTTACTCACGCAAAGCGGAGCTGGAAGCTGATGAGTTTGCGGTTACTTCTATGCTGGATTTATACGGAACGACTCAGCCGATGCAGCAAATGCTACAGCTTTTCATTACGCCTAACGGTATCGATAATGAGTTACCTGAATGGATCAATACCCATCCTGCGCTCGGCACTCGAGTAGAAAGACTGGGTGAGTAACGGCAACTTGATGAGATGATGAAAAGCAGGGTGGGGAGTCGCCGATGAGTCCCCCCTTTTTTCGTTGAAGTACGCGTGCTGAAGCTTTAATGCTGACAAACCACGATATTGAATAGGTTTGTTGATTGCTGATGTTCTTTTTTCTGCCACACTCGCTCGTGAAAATAGTAAGCAAGGGTGTTGATAGCAGGCTCAATCATCGCCATCACACTACCGATCAAGATATCACCTGTTAATAGGTAAACCACGGTGAAGGCTACAGTGAAGTGAACAATTGCGAAGCTGATCGTTTTACTTGCGGGGGCACTGTAATGAGACTGCTTAAGCGTCTTGGTTTGCCATGCTTTTTCATGGAAGTAAAACGCCACCGTATTAACCATAGGCTCGATCATTGCAATCAGGCTACCGATCAAAATGTCACCTGTCAGTAGGTAAGCAACAGTAAAAGCAACGGTAAAGTGGATTGCGGCAAAGCTAATGGTCTTTTTCATGGTGGTGTCCTCATTCTCTATGCCGTCATTATTTCCTTTTTATTTTAATAGTTAAATTCGATTGTTTTTATTGTTTTGATAGTTTTTTTCTATTGCTTGTCGTAAGGAGGCTTGGCGGGTATTTTGTGGTGTTCAAAAAAAGCCCGACGATAACTCGTCGGGCTTGAGGTGCTTTATAGGCGTGTGCCGTATGGCTTATAGCGCAGCAATCGTTACTTTTTGCGTTTCTAGTTTAGCCAGTGTTTCTTGGTAGCCTTCTAGTTTCTCACGCTCTTTCGCGATAACCGCTTCAGGTGCTTTAGCCACGAAACCTTCGTTACCCAGTTTACCTTCGATACGTTTGATTTCGCCTTGGATCTTAGCGACTTCTTTGTCTAGGCGTGCGAGCTCTGCATCTTTGTCGATAAGACCAGCCATTGGGATCATCAGCTCAGATTTACCCACAAGTGCAGTTGCACATGCTGGTGTTTCTTCGCCATCAGCCAATACTTTAATGCTGTCTAGCTTCGCCAGTGATTGTAGAACCACAGTGTTCGCTTGAAGGCGTGCAGCATCGTTCTCGTCCGCTACTTTCAGCATGACGTCTAGACCTTTGCTTGGTGCGATATCGTACTCAGCACGTAGGTTACGTATGCTTGTAATGAAGGCTTTCACCCACTCGATATCAGCAACAGCATCAGCGTTAAAGTTTGCTTCATCAAACTGAGGCAATGCTTGCGTCATGATGGTTTCGCCATCTACGCCAGCCACTAATGGCTTCACGCTCTGCCAAATTGATTCTGTGATGTATGGTAGTACAGGATGAGCAAGACGTAGTGTCTTCTCTAGCACAGTGATCAAGGTGTAGCGTGTTGCACGTTGTTGTGCTTCAGTGCCTTTCCATAGAACAGGTTTAGTTAGCTCTAGGTACCAGTCACAGAATTGGTTCCAGATGAACTCGTAGATTGTGCCCGCTGCCATATCAAGACGGTAGTTCTCGATGTGTGCGTTGAAATCTTTTGCTGCTAGCTCAAACTGAGACTCGATCCACTTGTCAGCCAGTGAGAATTCCATCTCAGCAGCGTTAGTCAGATCTGCTGTCATGCCACAATCTTGATCTTCTGTGTTCATTAGCACGTAACGGCTTGCGTTCCATAGCTTGTTACAGAAGTTGCGGTAACCTTCTAGGCGCTTCATGTCCCAGTTGATATCACGACCGGTTGATGCCATTGCTGCTAGGGTAAAGCGCAGTGCGTCTGTGCCGTATGCTTCAATGCCATTTTCAAACGTTTTACGCGTTTGTTTTTCGATCTTAGCTGCTAGTTTTGGCTGCATCATGTTGCCACAACGCTTCTCTACTAGATCTTCTAGACCGATGCCGTCAATCATGTCGATTGGGTCGATAACGTTACCTTTCGACTTCGACATCTTGTCGCCGTTTTCGTCACGGATCAGACCCGTTACATAAACGGTTTTGAATGGTACTTGTGGTTTGCCGTTTTCATCTTTACAGAAGTACATGGTCATCATGATCATGCGAGCAACCCAGAAGAAGATGATGTCAAAACCTGTTACCAACACATCAGATGGGTGGAAGGTTTTAAGATCAGGTGTTTGTTCTGGCCAGCCTTGCGTACCAAATGTCCATAATGCCGATGAGAACCAAGTATCCAGTACATCGTCGTCTTGGCGTAGGACAACGACAGGTGCAAGGTTGTTGTTTGCACGTACTTCTTCTTCTGTACGGCCAACGTATACATTGCCTTCGTTATCGTACCAAGCTGGGATGCGATGGCCCCACCAAAGTTGACGAGAGATACACCAGTCTTGAATGTCACGCATCCAAGAGAAGTACATGTTTTCGTATTGTTTAGGTACGAATTGGATCTCACCGTCTTCAACTGCTTTGGTTGCCGTTTCTGCTAGAGGCGCAGCACGTACATACCATTGGTCAGTTAGCATCGGCTCGATAACAACACCACCACGGTCACCGTATGGTACGGTTAGATCGTGATCTTTAATTTCGTCGAGTAGACCTAGCTCTTCAAACTCAGCGACGATAGCTTTACGTGCAGCAAAGCGCTCCATACCGTGGTATTTCGCTGGCAGCTCCGTGTCGTATGCTGTGCTTGGTTCACCGTTAGTAGTGAAAACTTCAGCCGCATCACGGATGTCTGCATTGAAAGTTAGGATGTTGATCATAGGCAGGCTATGACGTTTACCTACTTCGTAGTCATTGAAATCGTGCGCAGGGGTGATCTTCACACAACCTGTGCCTTTTTCCATGTCAGCGTGTTCATCACCAACGATTGGAATGCGACGACCTACGATAGGCAGTAGAATTTCTTTACCGATCAGCGCTTGGTAGCGTGGATCTTCAGGGTTAACAGCAACACCTGTATCACCCAGCATGGTTTCTGGGCGTGTGGTTGCTACTACGATGTAGTCTTTGCCGTCGGCGGTTTTCACGCCGTCCGCTAGCGGGTAGCGGAAGTGCCACATGTGGCCTTTCTTATCTTTGTTTTCAACTTCTAGATCAGAGATCGCAGTGTGTAGCTTAGGATCCCAGTTAACTAGACGCTTACCACGGTAGATAAGGTCGTCTTCGTAAAGACGTACGAATACTTCTTGTACTGCATTGGATAGGCCGTCATCCATCGTGAAGCGTTCACGATCCCAGTCTACCGATGCGCCAAGGCGACGAAGCTGTTGGGTAATGTTACCGCCGGACTCCGCTTTCCATTCCCAGATTTTGTCGATGAAAGCGTCACGGCCGTAGTCGTGCTTAGTTTTGCCTTCTTCGGCTGCAATCTTACGCTCCACAACCATTTGGGTTGCGATACCTGCGTGGTCGGTACCGACTTGCCAAAGGGTGTTTTTGCCTTTCATACGCTCACAACGGATCAGGGTATCCATAATGGTATCCTGGAACGCGTGACCCATGTGTAGGCTACCCGTGACGTTCGGTGGTGGGATCATGATGCTGTAGGCATCTTTAGATGTGTCACCGTGAGGCTTAAAGTAACCAGCCTCTTCCCAGCGCTGATATAGCGCCTGTTCAATTGATTGTGGGTTGTATGTCTTTTCCATAGCGCTCTTAGAAGGATCTATATGGGAATTAGGGCGTCTCAGGGGCAGCGGTTGTCTGCAATTGAATGCCATTTAGCCGATAAGCTTTATAACGTTCGCGTGCTAGCTGCTTGAGTTTTTCGTCGCAAGGCACGAAGTCTATCACTTGTGCGAAGGTAACCGCAAAATTTGGTGCGTCTGGGCTTAAATTAATCAAGACATTTCGACGACCAGTATGACGAAGACCTTGCCAACCAATTTCAACCGGCGAGCCACCACGAGTGCCTTCACCGATTAAATTGTGAGGCACAAAGTTGTCAGGCTCTTGTTGCCAAAGGTATTCATCTATTTGTTCTGCTTGGTCTTTACTCTCGGCAAGAATATAGACTTTTTGCCCTTGCTGATAACTCCATGCTGCTTGATGACAGGCGAAGTGCAACTGGTAGTCACTATCAGCCGCTAAATGGGTGTCTTCAAGTATATAAAATGTAGCATGAGTCATCGTGTTTACTCGCTAAAAGAAAAGGGCCCTTAGGCCCTTGTTCTATGATTCGTCTTATTCGACGTTCTCTAGGCCAGCTCGGTTGAGTAAGAATTGGACTAGTAATGGGACGGGACGACCTGTCGCCCCTTTCGCTTTACCGCCAACCCAAGCTGTACCTGCAATATCAAGGTGTGCCCAGTTGTACTTCTTCGTGAAGCGCGACAGGAAGCACCCCGCAGTGATAGTGCCAGCACCTGGTGAACCAAGGTTAGCCATATCCGCAAATGGGCTTGCTAGTTGCTCTTGGTATTCGTCAGCCATAGGTAGACGCCAAGCACGGTCACCCGCTTGTTCTGATGCGTTGATCAGTTCGTGTGCCAGTGGGTTATGGTTAGCCACTAAACCACTGATGTGGTGACCAAGTGCAACAACACATGCACCAGTTAATGTTGCAACATCAACGACGCACTCCGGCTCAAAACGCTCAACGTAAGTTAATGCGTCACAAAGTACTAAGCGGCCTTCGGCATCAGTATTTAATACTTCTACAGTTTGACCTGACATCGTGGTTAGGATGTCACCTGGGCGATAAGCGTTACCACCTGGCATGTTTTCACAGCCAGCAAGAATACCCACGACATTGATTGGTAGGTTTAGCTTCGCTAGTGATTTCATTGCACCGAATACGGTTGCAGCACCACACATGTCGTACTTCATTTCATCCATCTGAGCGCCAGGCTTGATGGAGATACCGCCTGAATCGAATGTCAGACCTTTACCCACTAGAACAATCGGCTTCGCGTCTGAATCTGGGTTACCTTTATATTCGATAACCGACATCATGGCTTCGTTCTTAGAGCCTTGACCTACAGCCAGGTATGAGGTCATGCCTAGCTCTTTCATTTCTTGCTCACCAATGATCTTGGTATTTACGGTTTCAAAATCATCGGCTAGACGGCGTGCTTGAGAGGCTAGGTAAGCTGGATTCGCCACGTTTGGTGGCATGTTACCTAGGTCTTTACCTGCTTTCACACCAGAGGCAACAGCAAGACCATGAGCAATCGCACGTTCACCCAGTGATAATTCACGGCGTGTTGGTACGTTGAAAACTAGCTTACGCAGTGGACGACGCGTTTCAGGCTTATTGCTCTTGAATTGGTCGAAGGTGTACAGGCTGTCTTTGGTTGTTTCTACCGCTTGACGTACTTTCCAGTATGTATCACGGCCTTTAACGTGCAGTTCAGTTAAGAAACATACCGCTTCCATTGAACCTGTTTCGTTCAAGGTACTGATTGTTTTCTTGATGATTTGCTTGTATTGGCGCTCATCGAGTTCGCGCTCTTTACCACAACCGACAAGTAGTACACGCTCAGACAGTACGTTAGGTACATGATGAAGCAGTAGCATTTGGCCAGGCTTACCTTCTAGATCACCACGACGAAGTAGGGAACTAATGTAGCCATCGCTAATCTTATCTAGTTGTTCTGCAATTGGAGAAAGTCGACGTGGTTCAAATACACCCACGACAATACAGGCACTGCGCTGTTTCTCGGGGCTGCCACTTTTAACACTGAACTCCATGCGTACTCCTACATCCTATATAAAGACAATTAGGGCTAAATGTTAGATAATGCCGCACTGACTTGCTGGATCGCTGTAACAGTATAGGATCTAAAGTGCAGGCTAACATTTAGCTGAAAGATAAAAAAATAACTGGTTTACCGAGAAACTATAGTTATTCCAGCAAAAAAACAAGTTTTCTATGGGTATATAAAGCGTGATTATTGTTCGGTATTTGACACGTGAAACATTAAAGAGCCAATTTGCGATTCTTTTTGTGCTTTTTTTGATATTTCTCAGTCAAAAGTTTATTCGTATTTTAGCCTCCGCATCGGAAGGCTCGCTGCCTGGTGATCTAATATTGACCATTATGGGGCTTTACTTCCCATACATGGCACTAATGATGCTGCCGCTGAGTTTATTTGTCGGGATCTTGCTGACATTTGGTCGGTTGTATGCAGAAAGTGAGATTACTGTGATGAATGCCACAGGGATCGGCAATAAATTTCTGATCCAAGCGGCATTATTATTGGCGCTCATTTCTGGTTCTTTTGCCGCTTTTAATGCCTTATGGCTAACCCCGTGGGCAGCAGAGCAAGAAACTAAGGTAATGGAGCAAGCCGAATCTGACTCTGGTCTTAATCTGTTAGTTAAAGGTCAATTCCAAGGCTCGCCTGATGGGCGTGGTGTGGTGTTTGTTGACGACATAACTGAAAGCGGTAAGAAATTGCATCGCGTGTTTGTTGCTCAGCCTTTTGCAACGGATACGCTGCGTCCGAGTATTACGTTCTCTGACCGTGGCTATATCAGTGAATTACCTGATGGCCGTCAGGTACTCGATCTGAAAGACGGCACCCGTTATGAGGGATTACCGACCCGCTTGGATTACATGATTACGGATTTTGAAGACTACCAAGCTTTGATCGGTCAGCGCGCTGTCCGTGAAAAGACCCGAGATTGGGAAGCGGTACCTACGGTTGAATTGCTTAATCAAACTAATTTGTCGGCGGTTGCTGAATTTCAGTGGCGGGTGTCGATGTTCTTATGTATTCCACTATTAACCATGGTGGTTGTGCCATTGTCTGCGGTCAACCCTCGTCAGGGACGCTTTGCGAAACTATTCCCAGCGATCATGATTTACTTGGCTTACTTCTTGGCAATGAGTGCGGCTAAA
The DNA here is from genome assembly GCF_024346715.1 of Photobacterium swingsii. Classification (NCBI taxonomy): domain Bacteria; kingdom Pseudomonadati; phylum Pseudomonadota; class Gammaproteobacteria; order Vibrionales; family Vibrionaceae; genus Photobacterium; species Photobacterium swingsii. The sequence continues at coordinate 3,256,642 of NZ_AP024852.1, read as the reverse complement.
TCAGCATTGGAAGACGGGACAATACCGACTTACATTGGCTTGTGGTCGGTGAATGTTATGACCTTGCTGGTTGCTGTGGTCCTTAATATGTGGGACACCATGCCTATTCGTGTATTAAAAGATAAGTTCCGGAGACGTGGTAATGTTTAAGATCCTTGATTGGTACATCGGCCGTACCATCATTGCGACTTCTTCGCTAACACTGGCAACGCTGGTGGGATTATCAGCCATCATCAAGTATGTTGAGCAGTTACGTAAAGTCGGTGAAGGCACTTATGACCTATGGAAAGCACTCGGCTTTGTAGCCTTAAGTATTCCGCGTGATATTGAATTGTTCTTCCCGATGGCGGTGTTGCTGGGGGCTTTGATTGGCTTGGGTATGTTGGCATCGAGCTCTGAGCTGGTGGTGATGCAAGCGGCAGGCTTTTCAAAGCTAGATATCGGTTTATCCGTGTTAAAAACGGCAGTTCCTCTGATGTTGATTATCATGGCACTAGGGCAGTGGGGCTCGCCTCAAGCACAGAAGATGGCGCGTGAACTTCGTACTATCTGGACATCTGGGGGCAGTATGCTTTCGGTGCAAAGTGGCGTCTGGGCTAAAGATAACAATGACTTTATTTATATCGGGCGGGTAAAAGAAAAGCAGGGCTTAGAGCGCGTTAACATCTGGGAGTTTGATGATAACGATAAACTGCAAAAATCCGTTTATGCGAGTTCTGCACAGTACGTGGTAGATCAAGGTTGGCAATTACGTGATGTGACAGAAACCAGTTTTGATGAAGACCGCCAAACCAATACACGTTTTGAAACTAAGATTTGGGATACAGTTCTGTCGCCAGATAAGCTAGCAGTAGTGACGGTGAAGCCTGAAGAGCTTGCGTTATCAGGGGTTTATGATTACGTCACTTATCTTAAAGATTCGAAGCAAGATGCCTCTCGTTATGAATTAGCCTTTTGGCGTAAAGCCCTACAGCCTGTGACGATTGCGGTCATGATGCTGTTGGCTCTGTCATTTGTGTTTGGTCCATTACGTTCGGTTACCATGGGGGCCCGTGTTTTGTCTGGGGTGATCTTTGGTTTTGCTTTCTATATATCAAACGAAGTGTTTGGACCAATGAGTTTGGTGTATAGCTTGCCACCGATTATAGGTGCGATGGGGCCAAGTGCGGTGTTCTTGATGATCACTATCTACCTATTGCGCCGTAAGTTATAAGCCGAAGCGCAAACAGCATGATTAAAAAAGGAGCGTGAAGCTCCTTTTTTATTGGAAGAAAAGGGATCAGTGAACCTTTGGTGTGATGATCATTTCACACTCAGCCATAATGTCTTGGAAAGACTGTTTTTCTTTACTAAATAGCGCAATAAAGTTACCCAAGCCAAATGCAGATGTGGCCATGCGAATGAAGGCTTGCGTTAAGCGAATATTAGAGCCATCGCTGTTTTGTAAACGTAGTTTCCATGCTCGCATGCCTAAGGTTTGTCCCGCTTTACACCAGAAGAAGGCATAGAAAGCGATGATTACAGCCGCTAAATAACCCGAGTAAAGCATACCCGCGATAGGGTGCTTGCCTAGATACGCGCTCACATCTTCATAGCCACTGATATCTAGCATTCCAAGTTGTAATAAACCTGCGACGAGTGCCATGGCAATACCGCCAGCTAGCATAAGTACAGCGGCAACGATCAATACATCATAGAGCCAAGCTCCTAATCGACGCAGTAGCGTCGCGTATTCTTTAGAAGGTTGCACTTTTTGCTGCTTTTTTTTCATGTTAACTCCGATAATTCCATCTACTGATCACCGCATGGTATGGATGTTGTGGTGATATCACTGTCTCTAGGAGCAGTTTACCAACTATTTGTTGCCGTCGAAACAGACAAACTGAATGCCTCTTGCCTAAAATTGATAGTGATAAAGTATTGATAATAAATGGTCTGTTAGGTTTGTGATTAAAACCTAAATCAGAACTTTAAAATCAATTGTCGTAATCATATTTATTCGTACGTATTTATTTTTTTTAATTAAATAAATATCACCAACGGGTAAATGTAAAAAATTACATTTTTTAATAATTGAATTTCGATCTTTCTCACTGATAACGCAACCGGTTGCGCTTTAAAGTTTAATTGAGCTTGTATACAATTTGTACACAGTTGGAATAATACGAAAACATCAAGCAAGGAGCATAGAATGAAAAAGATTTTGTTATGTTGTAGTGCGGGTATGTCAACCAGTATGCTGGTGAAGAAAATGCAGCAAGCGGCTGAAAAACAAGGGATTGCTTGTTTGATAGAAGCACATGCGGTGAATAACTTTAATGAGCTAATACAAGAGTTTGATGTTTGTCTTCTTGGTCCTCAAGTACGGTTTCAGCAAGAAGAACTCCAAAAAATCGCAGACATGTACCACAAGCAAGTTGCGCCAATACCCCCTCAAATGTACGGCATGATGAAAGGTGATGAAACGCTCGCGTTAGCATTATCTTTGCTACCTGAAGTCGCATAATTTATGCATAGCCGCTAAATCCATTTAGCGGCTTTATTTTTAAATATATTTACTCTGCATCCTTTTATGCGGGGTGGGATGTTTCATATTCAAAAAAGGATTCATGTTATGAAGCTCTACGATTCAATAATTAAAATTGTTGAAGGGAAGATAGCGCCAATTGCAGTGAAGGTTGGTAACCAAAAACATATACGCGCGATGCGTGATGGTTTTATTGTTGCCATGCCCTTTATTATCGTGGGTAGTTTTATGCTGGTGTTTGCATTCCCACCGTTTGCGGAAGATACCGAGAATGCTTTTGGACGAGCATGGCTAAATTTTGCTGCTGAAAATTTTGACAATATTATGCTGCCCTACGAAATGACCATGGGGTTGATGGCGATTTTTGTCTCTATGGGGATTGGCTACAGTCTTGCGCGAGCTTATAACATGGATGGCATCACCAGCGCGTCGTTATCATTAATGACCTTCCTTGTCGCATCTGCCCCTGTAGCTGATGGTGCGTTATCGACTAGCCATTTATCGGGGACGGGGATATTTACGTCGGTGATTAGTGCGTTTTTCTCGGTCGAACTTATCCGTATTTTGAATAAATATAACGTCACTATCCGATTGCCAGAGCAAGTTCCGCCAGCGATAGCACGTTCCTTCGAAATACTGATCCCTGTGTTGTTTGTTTTTTTGACTGTCTACCCACTGAGCCTGTTCTTCCAAACGCAGTTCGATATGTTAATTCCTGATCTGGTATTGGAAATGTTCCGTCCACTCGTGAGCGCTTCTAACTCGCTGCCTGCTATTATTGGTGCTCTATTGCTGTGTCAATTGTTGTGGTTTGCTGGTATCCATGGGGCTGCTATCGTTGTTGGGCTTCTGTCACCTATCTTCCTGACAAATATAGGGGCTAACCAAGAAGCCTTCTTAGCGGGTGAGCCTATTCCGAATGTATTTACCCAACCTTTTTGGGATTTTTACATCTTCATTGGTGGTTCCGGTGCCACATTGGCCTTAGTGATTTTGATGGTATTTAGTAAATCGATCCACCTTCGTAGTCTCGGCCGAATGAGTGTTGTGCCAGGCTTCTTCCAAATTAACGAGCCCGTTATCTTTGGTAGCCCACTCGTGTTAAACCCGACCATGTTCATTCCTTTTATATTTGCCCCTGTGCTTAACGCCATTATTGCTTATACCGCCGTTCATATGGGGATGGTGGGGATGGCCGTCTCTCAAACCGCCTGGACAGCACCAGCTTTGCTTGGGGCGTCATGGGGAGCGGGTTGGACGCTTTCCCCTGTGTTGTTAGTTGTTGCCTTGCTGATTATGGATATTTTTATCTACTTACCTTTCTTCAAAATGTTTGAAAAACAATTGCTTGAGGAAGAGAGCAAAGTGGAAAAAGCCAATGAAGCAACAGCAACGCCAGAAGGTGAAGGTGTTGCCGCTTAATGGATGAACGAGGAGGTGAAGCATTGCCTCCTCAAAGAAGAACATGAATAGGGAGAATCAAGATGGATCAAGAAGCTGTAGTGATGGACATTATTGTTAATGCAGGGGAAGCGAGAAGCCTATGCTTTGAAGCTTTGGCGCATGCAAGAAAGCAACAGATTGATACTGCTCGCCATTGTTTAACACAAGCGAAAGCGTGTTTGAACCGCGCCCATTTAACGCAAACCAAATTGATCGAAGCTGATGAAGGCGAGGGCAAAGTGAAAATGACGCTAGTGATGGTGCATGCGCAAGATCACTTAATGACCACGATCCTTGCCCATGAGCTAGCCAACGAGTTGGTGGTGTTACACGAGTTACGACAAGCAGAGCAAGGAGTTCAACATGGCTAGAGGGGCGTTGAAATTAGCCATTATTGGTGGCGGTAGCAGTTACAGTCCGGAATTGGTGGAAGGGGTGTTAAAGCGACTGGAGTATTTACCGGTTAAAGAAATTCATTTTGTTGATGTTGAAGCTGGGCAAGAGAAGTTAGAAATTATTGCTGCATTAGCGAAACGCATGATTAAAAAATGCGGTGCAGACATAACGATTAATACCTCGCTAGATCGTCGTGCGGCTATTACTGGCGCTGACTTTGTGATGACCCAGTTTCGGGTCGGAGGGCTACAAGCTCGTGCTAATGATGAGCGGATCCCGCTAAAATATGATGTGATCGGACAGGAAACGACAGGACCTGGTGGTTTTGCCAAAGCCTTGCGCACTATCCCTGTCATTCTCGATGTATGTAAAGATATCGAAGCATTAGCCCCCAATGCTTGGATGCTTAACTTTACCAATCCTGCTGGGTTAGTCACTGAAGCTGTACTGAAGTACACCCAAGTAAAAACGATTGGTTTATGTAATGTACCTGTCTCTATGACCATGATGATTGCCGAAATGATGGGGTGCCAGCCAGAGGAACTGACGTTGGAAAGTGCTGGCCTCAATCATTTGTTGTGGGCGCATCGCGCTTGGCTCAATGGTGAGGATATAACGGAGCAGGTACTCGAGAAAGTCGGGGATGGTGCCAACTTCAGTATGAAGAATATCTTTGAGGAGCCTTGGGATCCGGACTTCTTACGTGCACTTGGCGCTATACCATGTCCTTATCATCGTTATTTTTATCAAACTGAAGCAATGCTCGCAGAAGAAAAAGAAACGGCAGCGCATGGCGGGACGCGAGCAGAACAAGTCATGGTAACAGAGCAAGCTTTGTTTGAACTTTATCAAGATACTTCGCTGGATGAAAAGCCTGCATTGTTAGAAGAGCGCGGTGGTGCTTATTATTCTGATGCATCCTTAAACTTAGTGGATGCGCTGTACAATAACCGAAATACCATCAATGTGGTGAATGTGCGAAATAGTGGCACGTTAAGTTTCTTACCTGATGATGTTGTTATTGAATGTAGTGCTGTTGTCGGCAGTGCGGGCGCGAGACCACTGATTATTGAATCATTAAGCCCAGCGGTATCGGGCTTGATCCACCAAGTGAAAGCCTATGAGCAATTAACCGTTGAGGCTGCTGTGCATGGTGACTATGACAAAGCGTTAATGGCATTGACCAATAATCCTTTGGTGCCTGATATCAGTAAAGCAAAGGCGATCTTAGACGATATTTTACGAACAAATTATGACTACCTACCGCAATTTCGCTAGGGTGTAATTGGAACTGACTAGCCTTGTTCGTCTGTGGTTACAAGGCTAGGCAAACCTGTGTGTCGTTTAAAAGGATAAATGATGAAACTGATCTTTAATGCCGATGACTTTGGGTTAACAAAAGGCGTAAACCTTGGCACTGTCGATGCGAGCCTATACGGTACGGTACGTTCCACGACTTTGATGGTGGGGATGCCTGCCGAGCAGCATGCACTGAGCTTGTTAGAACCGTCATTACCGTTAAATATTGGATTACATCTGCGTTTTACGGCTGGTAAACCATTAACATCTGGCCGTACATTAGCGGATCAGCAAGGTCAGTGTTGGTCTAAAGAAGTGATGAAGGGATATCGAGATTTTGATGAGGTAGAACTCGCTGATGAAATTGAAGCACAGATCAATGCATTTAAAGCATTGGGGATCCCATTAAGTCATTTAGATAGCCATCACCATGCCCATTTTCATCCTCAAATTTTACCCGTAATAACAGCCATTGCCACTTCTCATCACTTGCCTGTGCGCGGACTTTACGACAGTGAGCCAATGAAAGGTTGTCGTTATGAATTCAGCGATAAATTTTACGATACTGCCGTTGAGCTCGATAGCTTGTTAAGGCTCGTCGATCAACATAGAGAAACCTGTGATGTGTTAGAAATCATGTGTCATCCTGCTTATATCGATCAGCCGTTGTTGGAATGCAGTGGTTATGCGATACCAAGAGCGAAAGAATTGGCTGTGTTGACGTCTCCTTACTTCTTAGAACAATTAGATCAACGCGGTATTACATTGTGCGATTACTCTGTTTTTTCATGAGATGATTGATACCTTGTCGTGTTGTCGAGCGTGATTGGTTGTTGCTCTCGCGACTATGGTTCAATAGCGTGCACGAATAGTGTCAGAACAAAGGAATGAAGCCTGTATGGCAAGAATAAAAGATGTCGCATTACTCGCAGGTGTCAATCGATCAACGGTATCGCGAATCATCAATGGCGAAGGTAAGTTTCGCGCTGATACTAAACGCAAAGTTGAACAAGCCATGGCTGAACTGAATTATCGTCCCAGTGCCATCGCGCGTTCGTTAGCAACGGCATCATCGAATATGGTTGGGCTGTTAGTGACTTATTATACGGGGGGCTTCTTCGGTGAAATGATGGATCAAGTGCAGTCTGAATTAGATTGCCATGGTAAGTTTTTGATCACGGCTCAAGGTCATCATAGTGCGGAAGGTGAGCGAGAGGCTATTCAGCGCTTTTTCGATTTACGCTGCGATGGGTATATTCTGCATAGTCGCCATTTAAGTGATGAAGAGTTACGCGAACTAGCAAAACAGCCGACGCCCTTTGTGCTGCTGGATCGCTTAGTGAAAGGGTTGGAAGATAGGTGCATTACTTTCGATCATACACTGGCGGCACAATTAGCGGTTAACCACCTAATAGCGCAAGGGCACAGAAAAATTGCGTGTATTTCTGGGGCGTTGAACCGAGAAACAAGCAGGCAACGCTTTCAAGGATATAAGAATGCATTAGCTGCAGCTGGACTTCCTTTTGATCCTTCCCTGACGGGGGAAGGAGATTATGGGCGTGAAAGCGGTTATCAAGCAGCGCAGAAACTCCTCCAACAACATGAAGACATGGAAGCGTTATTCTCATGCAGTGAAGAAATGATGAGTGGGGCATTACAATTCTTTCATCAACATAAGATCGCAGTGCCTGAACAGCTATCTGTTACCAGTTTTGATAGCGTTGATTTATGCGCCAGCTTTTATCCTACGGTGACTGCAGTACATTTTCCTATTAGTGACATGGCACGAACGGCTGTCGAGGTACTTCATCATCTATTGAATAAGCAAGAAACTGATATAGAGCGCCATTTTTTACCGCAGTTACTCTCTCGGCAGAGTGTCCTGCCACGATAATTCAATATTTCATCGTGGGCAAACCTAAATATTTAGAGTGAAATCAGCAAAATAGCAGCTAAAAATGCTCAGCTTTCTCTCTGGTTGTTTGTTTATTCGGCAGTTGGTCGGTTTGGTGCTGTTTTTTCAAAATAAAGGCTTGCTTAGGAGAGGTGCATACGTATAATGAGCTGCATCTGCCCGAGTGGTGAAATTGGTATACACGACGGATTCAAAATCCGTTGCTTTCGAGCGTGACGGTTCAAGTCCGTCCTCGGGCACCAATTTTCGTAGAAAAGCCTCAGCTTACGCTGGGGCTTTTTTGCATCTGGCGATTCTCTCCTGCTACTCTCATCTCTCTATTCTTTTTCATAATATATTGAGCATTTAATGCTTCGATTTTGGGCAATAACATGCGTCAAAAGAATAAGGTTTTATTTTGAATCAATAATCATTGAACCCCGTTGTTATATTCGCTAGGGTGCACATTTTTTTATGCGGGGTGCACGATGCAACAATCAATGACTTTACAGCGCAAAGCCATCATTCTCGTTGTGAGTTTGGTCGTCTTGTTACTAGGCAGTATTTATTTGGGTGCTATGAGTCAAAAGCAAGCACTGGAAGCTGCCAACTATAAACGCGTAGAGCAATTGCTGATGAGTGCCAGCAAAATAGTGAATACTTTTGAAGACCTCGCACAAAACGGAACCCTGCCTGAAGATGAAGCGAAAGCACTTGCGTTAGAGGTGCTCAGAACCAATATTTACACACCGACAGAGTATGTTTGGGTGACAGATGAGAATCGTGTCTTTATCTCTGCACCGCTGGACCCTGAAATCCAAGGCGAAAACTTTAATATTTTGCGTGATGCCAATAATAATGATGTTGGTGAAATTCTAGCGCGAGCCATTGGCAATAAAACGGACACCATGGTCGACTATGTTTGGTCTTCACGAAATGGTGATCGGGAAGCTCTGATCCACTCTGTTGCGATTAAAACTGGTGTTTGGGGCTGGTATGTCGGCAATGGTATTGCCAATGATCATATTTTCAATGAGTTTATTGAGCAAATCTCTTTTCGTCTGACGATCGGTCTTGTCGTTGCCTTATTGATGGGCGCCGTCATTTGGTTTTCAATTCAGACTGTATTGAAGCAACTCGGTTCTGAGCCTGAAGCTTTAGCGCGCTTAGCGATGCGAGTGAAAGATGGGGATCTCACCGTACATCCTTCAGAAAAAAACTCTTCAGCAGGCGCTTCTAGTATTTATACGGCTTTCATTTCAATGAGGAATGACCTTAACCAAACCGTTAATAATACTGTCATGATGGCCGAGCAGTTGGAGCTAAACTCTCGCCAAGCTAAAAACTCTTTCGATGACCTCACGCAACATGCCCATAAGCAAACCGTCGAAACAGAATTACTTGCAAAAGCCATCGATAATTTGTCTCAAGTTTCTAATGAATTCACGCAAAGTGCAGAGCATGTGGCTACTGAGACACTACATTGTTCAAATCAAGGCAGTGATACGCAGACCATGACAAATAATGTTGTTCATATGATGTCTCTATTATCGTCTGATATCGATCAGCTAGTAGCAGCCATGACAGCATTGAATAAAGACATTAATGAAATTGAAAGTGTCGTCACTGAAATTGGCGGGATTGCAGGGCAGACGAACTTACTGGCATTAAATGCAGCCATTGAAGCTGCGCGTGCGGGGGAGCAAGGACGTGGTTTTGCTGTAGTGGCAGATGAAGTAAGACAATTAGCCACTCGAACTCAAGAAAGTACGGCAAGTGTTGATGGCATTATTGAGCGTTTAGGACAAAGCTCACAAGAAGCGCTCGCGATTGTGCAAAAAACCACTGCGGCGACGGAAGCGAACATCGGTGGAGTTAAGAGTAGTAGCGAGGCCATTGAGCAGCTTCAGCAATCACTCTCTATTATAGAGGAGCAAGCTGCTGCGATATCGAGCTCGGCGAATGAGCAAAGCCAAACTTGCTTGATGATAAAAGACAGCGTATCGAGTGTATCGAATATAGCGACTCATAATAATGAGGTTATCAATGAATGTAGCCAACAGCAGGAAGCATTGTTACAGCAGGTGGCTCACCTTAAAGCATCATTGATTAAATTTAAGCTGGAATTGCCCTCTCAGGTATAAGTTGTTCCACGGGGGGGCTGTAACAGCTCTAAGGAAACGCATTATGGTTGGCTCGAATTTAATCAAATTTAACCCTCTTGGTTGCATTTTAAACACTCGCCATTTAATTTGAATTTTTTTGAAAATTACACTTGCCAATGCGATCGGAATCTCTATAATGCGTCCTCACTGACACGGAGCAAGGCGCTTAGCCAGCAACGATAAGTCAGTTTGTTCTTTAACAATTTGACCATGCAATCTGTGTGGGCACTCGTGAAATGAATAGTCAAAAAGATTATATCAATGAACTGAGTGACCAATACAATTTAAGTTTACTGCTTCGGTAGTGAAAATAAGTTGGCACAGTCAATTCGAATATCATGACTAGCTTCTAGTTATCGATGTTCAATCAGTATTCATTGAGCCGGTCGCAAGACCAACAAAACTTTAATTGAAGAGTTTGATCATGGCTCAGATTGAACGCTGGCGGCAGGCCTAACACATGCAAGTCGAGCGGTAACAGGAAGTAGCTTGCTACTTTGCTGACGAGCGGCGGACGGGTGAGTAATGCCTGGGAATATGCCTTGATGTGGGGGATAACTATTGGAAACGATAGCTAATACCGCATAATGCCTACGGGCCAAAGAGGGGGATCTTCGGACCTCTCGCGTCAAGATTAGCCCAGGTGGGATTAGCTAGTTGGTGGGGTAAAGGCTCACCAAGGCGACGATCCCTAGCTGGTCTGAGAGGATGATCAGCCACACTGGAACTGAGACACGGTCCAGACTCCTACGGGAGGCAGCAGTGGGGAATATTGCACAATGGGGGAAACCCTGATGCAGCCATGCCGCGTGTATGAAGAAGGCCTTCGGGTTGTAAAGTACTTTCAGCAGTGAGGAAGGTGGTAGTGTTAATAGCACTGTCATTTGACGTTAGCTGCAGAAGAAGCACCGGCTAACTCCGTGCCAGCAGCCGCGGTAATACGGAGGGTGCGAGCGTTAATCGGAATTACTGGGCGTAAAGCGCATGCAGGCGGTCTGTTAAGCAAGATGTGAAAGCCCGGGGCTCAACCTCGGAACAGCATTTTGAACTGGCAGACTAGAGTCTTGTAGAGGGGGGTAGAATTTCAGGTGTAGCGGTGAAATGCGTAGAGATCTGAAGGAATACCGGTGGCGAAGGCGGCCCCCTGGACAAAGACTGACGCTCAGATGCGAAAGCGTGGGGAGCAAACAGGATTAGATACCCTGGTAGTCCACGCCGTAAACGATGTCTACTTGGAGGTTGGTGTCTTGAACACTGGCTTTCGGAGCTAACGCGTTAAGTAGACCGCCTGGGGAGTACGGTCGCAAGATTAAAACTCAAATGAATTGACGGGGGCCCGCACAAGCGGTGGAGCATGTGGTTTAATTCGATGCAACGCGAAGAACCTTACCTACTCTTGACATCCAGAGAATTCGCTAGAGATAGCTTAGTGCCTTCGGGAACTCTGAGACAGGTGCTGCATGGCTGTCGTCAGCTCGTGTTGTGAAATGTTGGGTTAAGTCCCGCAACGAGCGCAACCCTTATCCTTGTTTGCCAGCACGTAATGGTGGGAACTCCAGGGAGACTGCCGGTGATAAACCGGAGGAAGGTGGGGACGACGTCAAGTCATCATGGCCCTTACGAGTAGGGCTACACACGTGCTACAATGGCGTATACAGAGGGCTGCCAACCAGCGATGGTGAGCGAATCCCAGAAAGTACGTCGTAGTCCGGATTGGAGTCTGCAACTCGACTCCATGAAGTCGGAATCGCTAGTAATCGTGGATCAGAATGCCACGGTGAATACGTTCCCGGGCCTTGTACACACCGCCCGTCACACCATGGGAGTGGGCTGCACCAGAAGTAGATAGCTTAACCTTCGGGAGGGCGTTTACCACGGTGTGGTTCATGACTGGGGTGAAGTCGTAACAAGGTAGCCCTAGGGGAACCTGGGGCTGGATCACCTCCTTAACGATAGACTGCTTGTTTGATGCAGTGTCCACACAGATTGCTTGGTTAAAATGTAAAAGAACATATTCATGTTGCCCAACAACATGAAAGAAACACTTAGTCCCATTCGTCTAGAGGCCTAGGACACCGCCCTTTCACGGCGGTAACAGGGGTTCGACTCCCCTATGGGACGCCACGGGTCGTTAGCTCAGTTGGTAGAGCAGTTGACTTTTAATCAATTGGTCGCAGGTTCGAATCCTGCACGACCCACCATTCTTTCTCACGAAGGAATTCAAACTATCGTGGGCGATTAGCTCAGTTGGGAGAGCACCTCCCTTACAAGGAGGGGGTCACTGGTTCGAGCCCGGTATCGCCCACCATCTTCTCTTTTGAGAACTTCTCCTAAGAAGTAAAACTTTATGGGGCTATAGCTCAGCTGGGAGAGCGCCTGCCTTGCACGCAGGAGATCTGCGGTTCGATCCCGCATAGCTCCACCACTTTCTAAAAACATTCGTTTGAGTGTGTTTAGAAAGTGGATGTCTTCGGACTAACACATGTTCTTTAACAATCTGGAAAGCTGACTAGTAAATTGAATCGTTAGATTCAATTACAATAGTATTTTTGCTTCTTTATTTAGAATCAGAAATACGAGTTCTCAAAACAACACACATTCAAGTGTCTTGGTTTTTGTCTTCACTTTTTTAAAAAGTGGAAATGAAAATAACGAGTCCGGCGAAAAACCAATTTGTATCCTTATCAGATACACAACCTTGGTTGTTTGAACATACAGACCCCTTGGGGTTGTATGGTTAAGTGACTAAGCGTACACGGTGGATGCCTTGGCAGTCAGAGGCGATGAAGGACGTATTAACTTGCGATAAGCCCAGTTTAGATAGTAAAAATCACTTGAGACTGGGATTTCCGAATGGGGAAACCCAACTGCATAAGCAGTTATCGTTACGTGAATACATAGCGTAACGAGGCGAACCGGGGGAACTGAAACATCTAAGTACCCCGAGGAAGAGAAATCAACCGAGATTCCGACAGTAGCGGCGAGCGAAATCGGATTAGCCCTTAAGCTAGTCTTGCGTTAGGTGAACAAGCTGGAAAGCTTGGCGATACAGGGTGATAGCCCCGTAACCGACAACGCATTACAAGTGAAAACGAGTAGGACGGGACACGTGATATCCTGTTTGAACATGGGGGGACCATCCTCCAAGGCTAAATACTCCTGACTGACCGATAGTGAACCAGTACCGTGAGGGAAAGGCGAAAAGAACCCCTGTGAGGGGAGTGAAATAGAACCTGAAACCGTGTACGTACAAGCAGTAGGAGCCCACTTGTTGGGTGACTGCGTACCTTTTGTATAATGGGTCAGCGACTTAATTTTAGTAGCAAGGTTAACCGTTTAGGGGAGCCGTAGGGAAACCGAGTCTTAACTGGGCGTCATAGTTGCTAGGATTAGACCCGAAACCAGGTGATCTAGCCATGGGCAGGTTGAAGGTGAGGTAACACTTACTGGAGGACCGAACCGACTAATGTTGAAAAATTAGCGGATGACTTGTGGCTAGGGGTGAAAGGCCAATCAAACCTGGAGATAGCTGGTTCTCCCCGAAAGCTATTTAGGTAGCGCCTCGGACGAATACTACTGGGGGTAGAGCACTGTTAAGGCTAGGGGGTCATCCCGACTTACCAACCCTTTGCAAACTCCGAATACCAGTAAGTACTATCCGGGAGACACACGGCGGGTGCTAACGTCCGTCGTGGAGAGGGAAACAACCCAGACCGCCAGCTAAGGTCCCAAAGTTATAGCTAAGTGGGAAACGATGTGGGAAGGCTCAGACAGCCAGGATGTTGGCTTAGAAGCAGCCATCATTTAAAGAAAGCGTAATAGCTCACTGGTCGAGTCGGCCTGCGCGGAAGATTTAACGGGGCTAAGCTATACACCGAAGCTGCGGCAATATGACTTGTCATATTGGGTAGGGGAGCGTTCTGTAAGCCGTTGAAGGTGGTCTGTAAGGGCTGCTGGAGGTATCAGAAGTGCGAATGCTGACATGAGTAACGATAAAGGGAGTGAAAAACTCCCTCGCCGGAAGATCAAGGGTTCCTGTCCAACGTTAATCGGGGCAGGGTAAGTCGACCCCTAAGGCGAGGCCGAAAGGCGTAGTCGATGGGAAACAGGTTAATATTCCTGTACTGCTTATAACTGCGATGGGGGGACGGAGAAGGCTAGGTGGGCTTGGCGACGGTCGTCCAAGTTCAAGGGTGTAGGCTGATAGTTTAGGCAAATCCGGACTATCTTAAGGCTGAGACCTGATGTCGAGTCACTACGGTGATGAAGTCATTGATGCCATGCTTCCGGGAAAAGCCTCTAAGCGATAGGTTATACGTAATCGTACTCCAAACCGACACAGGTGATCAGGTAGAGAATACCAAGGCGCTTGAGAGAACTCGGGTGAAGGAACTAGGCAAAATGGTACCGTAACTTCGGGAGAAGGTACGCTCCTCACGGTGATGAGACTTGCTCTCTAAGCTGTAGGGAGTCGCAGATACCAGGTGGCTGCAACTGTTTATTAAAAACACAGCACTGTGCAAAATCGAAAGATGACGTATACGGTGTGACGCCTGCCCGGTGCCGGAAGGTTAATTGATGGGGTTAGACTTCGGTCGAAGCTCTTGATCGAAGCCCCGGTAAACGGCGGCCGTAACTATAACGGTCCTAAGGTAGCGAAATTCCTTGTCGGGTAAGTTCCGACCTGCACGAATGGCGTAATGATGGCCACGCTGTCTCCACCCGAGACTCAGTGAAATTGAAATCGCAGTGAAGATGCTGTGTACCCGCGGCTAGACGGAAAGACCCCGTGAACCTTTACTACAGCTTGGCACTGAACATTGACCCTACATGTGTAGGATAGGTGGGAGCCTTTGAAACCTCGTCGCTAGATGGGGTGGAGGCAATCTTGAAATACCACCCTTGTATGCTTGATGTTCTAACGTCGCCCCCTTATCGGGGGTGCGGACAGTGCCTGGTGGGTAGTTTGACTGGGGCGGTCTCCTCCCAAAGAGTAACGGAGGAGCACGAAGGTGGGCTAATCACGGTCGGACATCGTGAGGTTAGTGCAATGGCATAAGCCCGCTTGACTGCGAGAATGACAATTCGAGCAGGTGCGAAAGCAGGTCATAGTGATCCGGTGGTTCTGAATGGAAGGGCCATCGCTCAACGGATAAAAGGTACTCCGGGGATAACAGGCTGATACCGCCCAAGAGTTCATATCGACGGCGGTGTTTGGCACCTCGATGTCGGCTCATCACATCCTGGGGCTGAAGTCGGTCCCAAGGGTATGGCTGTTCGCCATTTAAAGTGGTACGCGAGCTGGGTTTAGAACGTCGTGAGACAGTTCGGTCCCTATCTGCCGTGGGCGTTAGATGATTGAGAGGGGCTGCTCCTAGTACGAGAGGACCGGAGTGGACGAACCGCTGGTGTTCGGGTTGTGATGCCAATCGCATTGCCCGGTAGCTACGTTCGGAATCGATAAGCGCTGAAAGCATCTAAGCGCGAAGCGAGCCTCAAGATGAGTCATCTCTAGACCTTTAAGGTCTCTAAAGGGTTGTCGAAGACTACGACGTTGATAGGCAGGGTGTGTAAGTGCTGCGAGGCATTGAGCTAACCTGTACTAATTGCCCGTGAGGCTTAACCATACAACACCCAAGGGGTTTTACGGACTCCATGAGCACTTGAATGACGTGTTTGAACGATATTGTAAACACTAGTTAGATTTTCCCAGATTGTATTTATCGCCTGATGGCGGTAAATAACCCGAATTTGCTTGGCGACCATAGCATTATGGACCCACCTGATCCCATGCCGAACTCAGTAGTGAAACGTAATAGCGCCGATGGTAGTGTGGGGTCTCCCCATGTGAGAGTAGGTCATCGCCAGGCTTCAAATTAAGATGAATGCGTTGAACGGCGTTTATCGGATAGACAGTTGACTGTTTATCACCGTGTGGAGCGGTAGTTCAGTTGGTTAGAATACCGGCCTGTCACGCCGGGGGTCGCGGGTTCGAGTCCCGTCCGCTCCGCCACTTATACTAAGCCCGAGTCGAAAGACTCGGGCTTTTTTACGTTTGTACTTTGGCGAATCATGGTGCGGAAGCGGTCGTTCAGTTGCTTAGCCTCTTTACCTTGAAGGTGGCGGCCTGTCACGCCGGGGATGCGCTGATTTTCGGTGTGGCAGTTTATCTATATAAAGTCCGGCCGTTTCGCTATTTCTTCGAAAGCCCTGTTAGCAATAGCAGGGCTTTTTTCCCCTTATTGTTTGTTTAAAGTGCAAATGCTGCTGATTGCTATAACAAAGTCAGTGGACTAGAGCTGTAAATCAGTTTTGTAATTTATATTGATTACGCATCCTATGTGCGCTTTATATATTAGATGTTGTCTTATTTCGTGATATTCATGCAGTCAATTGATGTAATGAATAGGACGCATTATTTATTCATAAGCTGACTCCGTCTGTTAACGATCTTTATCTGCCTGTTCATTGTTAACTATTTGTTTTTGATGTTTATTTTGTTATCGTATTGTTTAAATAAAGGCGATGAATACGCTTAAAAAAGAAAATAAATCAACGAAAGTAAAGTCAACGAGGTAATTATGTCTGAGTTTGAAATGTTAGTGATGACCGCTCTGGCGTGCGTCGGAATGGGAATGCTTGTTGTTGGTCCTGCTGTAGTCGCCTACGGTTTATATAAGAAGAAAAAGGCCCAAGCTTAATTGTAATAAATCTTCAAATTATGAAAGCCCCTGTAATGCGCTCATCATTACAGGGGCTTTTTGTTATTGAGGTATAAAGATCTTACCTACACTCAGTATTGATGATGTGCTGTACTTCGGATGAAGGGGACAATGAATGCGTAGGTTGATTCTTCTTGCTATAAGTTATTTATTCGTTGGGTGCTCTGTTGAGCAGTCGGCGCTTCCTGTAGAGATTAAGTATAACTGTTTAGAAGGGCAGTTCTTTACAGTGCGCTACCCGACGATAGAAACTGCTGTTATTTATTACTTAAACGATGTCAGGACGCTGCAACAGCGTGCTTCTGGCTCAGGTGCTAAATATCAAGATCTGGCTGGGGACACGTCATTGTTTACGAAAGGTGATGAGGCATTCCTTGAGTGGGATGGATTTCGAATCGCTGGGTGTATGGCTGAAGAGTAAGATCATGAAGTGGTGAAAAAAAGGGTGGCATAAAATACCACCCTGTTCGCGAACGCCTGAATCCAGTAGGAAGCGATAAAGTAACACAACAATGTGGTTACCGAAGGACTCAACAGTAGTCTATTACTAGACTCTAATAGCGCGATATAACTGGTCTATACCGCGTATTAGGGGGAACTACACAAGCAAAAACTTACGCATTTTTTCAAGTACCGCTTCTGCTCTTTCTTTGTTTTCCATTTCCACAAAAATACGCAATAGTGGTTCGGTACCAGAGAAACGAGCTAGCGCCCAACCACCATGTTTGAAATACACTTTGGCGCCATCAGCGTAACTGACTTTCTCTATTTCATCTGTAAATTCAGGTAGCTGCTTGTCGATGTAAATTTTGTTGTAAAGGTTTTCTCTTTCCGATGCTTTAAATGTACAGTCACCTTCCGCAGTGTAGGCATAGCCATATTTATCGTAGATCTCATCAAGCATTTCAGAGAGCTTCTTCCCTGTCACACTGATCATTTCAACAAGCAGGCTTGAAGCAAAAACGCCGTCTTTCCCTTTGATATGGCCGCGTATTGTCAAACCACCTGAGCTTTCACCACCTAGTAATGAGTCATCTGCTTCCATTTGGGAACTGATATGTTTAAAGCCAACAGGGACTTCAAAGCACTGTTCACCGTGAGCATGAGCGACTTTATCCAGTAGATGAGTTGTTGCTATGTTTCGTACAACAGAGCCTTTCCAGCCCTTATATTCAAGCAGGTAGTAGTAAAGTAATAGCAGCACTTCATTAGGATGAATGAAGTTTCCTTTTTCATCGATAATACCAAGTCTATCGGCATCGCCATCGGTCCCTATACCTATGTCGTAACCCTCGTGGGCAACGATGTGCTTTAAGCGGTATAAGGTAGCGGCATTAGGGGAGGGCATTAGTCCACCAAAAGAGGGGTTTTGACCATCGTTAATAACATCGACATCGCAGCGCCCAGATATTAAAACGGTTTGAAGTGCATTCTTGGCAACGCCAAACATCGGGTCAATAACAACCCGCAGGTTCGCTTTTTTGATTGCCTCTATATCAATAAAGTTGATGATGGAATCAACAAAATCGTTCATTGGGTTAATAACGTCGATTAACCCATCGCGTTGAGCCGTCTCGAACTCAACAGACTGGATAGTGTGTGGCAGAATTTGCGCTACCTGCCGTTCAATTTTTTCTGTGATGATCTCATCGGCATCTCGACCACCTTCAATGAATACTTTGATTCCGTTGTAGTCTGCTGGATTATGCGAGGCTGTTATACAGGCAGAGTAGGTCGCCCCCATATCTTTTGATTTAAACATGACAATTGGGGTTGGTACGTATTTATTGATAAAGCTAACTTTGATGCCATTACCCGCTAAAACTTCAGCAAACCATGCGGCTGCTTTATCGGATAGAAAACGGCGATCGTAACCGATAACAAAGCCATTATTGTGAACTTGTTCCGCCATCATAATATTGGCGAGGGCTTGAGCCACCAATCTAACATTGTCTTTTGTGAACTCTTCGCCTATCAGGGCGCGCCAGCCGCCTGTTCCAAACTTGATCATGTGGAACTCCTATTTCTCTCGATCTCAAAATAAGGGGGAGAAAGCCTCCCCCTAAAAAAGTATTAACCCATTACGACAGTAACAGTATTCACTGAACCTGCCGCTTGTGCGGGAATTGCCCCTGCAATAGCGTTGCCATTGAGGGTTATAGAGGCTATGCCCTTACTGACGTTAGCTGGATTTTCGACGGTAATATTGAAGGTCGCTCCACGCCATTGACGAGTGACTTCAAAGCCAGGCCAGGCTTTTGGAATACATGGATCTACAATCAAACCATCAAAGCTTAAACGTACGCCGAGAATGTAGTTTGTTGCTGCAATGTAAGCCCAGCCAGAAGTGCCGGTTAGCCAAGGGTGGTTTGCACGACCATGATCTTGATGATCGCGACCCATGATGAATTGCACGTATGAATAAGGTTCTGTCACGCGCGTTTCAATCATGTCATTTTGATTGTAGGGATTTAGGGCATCGTAGAATTTCATCGCCTGATCGCCTCGACCTAGTTTTGCTTCGGCAACCCATGCCCATGGGTTAGGGTGTGAGAAGATAGCGCCATTCTCTTTAACGCCTTGGTATACGCGAGTCACAAAACCAATGTCGTCATTAGGGGTAGCAAATGATGGTGCATTGAGGTGTAATCCATAGTCAGAGTAAAGGTACTCATCGACGGCATTCATGGCTTTTTCACCACGCTCTTGTGTTACCGCACCTGAAACAACCGCCCATGTATTTGATTCAAGGTGGACTTTACCTTCGGTCTGTTCGTGAGTGCCGACTTTGTCACCATTTTTAGTGATACCACGGATGTACCAACCACCATTTTCATCCCATAAGTGCGTTTCGCAAGCATGCTTCACACCACCTGCCATATCTTGATAGCGTGCGATATCGTCATCTTTACCCAGGAATTTGGCGAGCTCAATAAATTCAGTGATCGCCCAATAGTGGAGGAAAGCCACCATGGAGGATTCGCCACCGCCTAAGTTGAGGCAATCATTCCAATCTGCACGCAGGCCTTTGGCGATACCGGTACGACCTACATGCTCGGCGGTGAAATCGAGTGCCGCTTTCATGTGCTCATATACAGTTGCTTCGCCACCATCGGCATAAGGGATGACTTGATCGAAGAACTCGGTTTCGCCTGTTTCCATGACGTATTTACAGATGGTTGGTACTAGCCACAGGTGATCATCAGAGCAGGTATCTTCAATGCCGTGGATCTTGTCTTCATCACTTGGTGTTGGCACAACTGTCGGTGATTTTGATGGTGCAACATCCGCTTTTTCTGGGTCAAACCAATCTGGATCAAACAGGTGTAGACCATAGCCTGCTTTTACTTGGCCACGGAGTAGATCCACGAGGCGTTTTTTGGTCATCTCAGGGTTGGAATGTGGGACTGCCATGGCGTCTTGAGCTGTGTCACGGTAACCCAAGCCCGTACGCCCGCCCACTTCGATAAATGAAGCAAAACGAGACCAAACCACACAGGTTTCTGCCTGATAAAGGGTCCATGCATTCAACATGGTATCTAACCCTTCGTTAGGCGATTTTACTTGGAATTTGGCACAGCGCTCATCCCAGTGCGCCTTGATATCAGCAAAAGCGGCATCAACATTGGCATGATCTTGGTATTTTTCACGTAGTCTTGCACCGTTACCTTTACCCAAACCTAGGATATAAATAAAACGTATTTCTTCACCGGGTTGAATTACAAATTGCTTGTGTAGCGAGCCACAGTGGTTGTAACAGGTTTGCGCACTATTCGTACACTTGCCTTGTTCAACGGCTATCGGGTTTGACTCGTCGCGATACAGACCAAGGAAGCTATCACGTTGACCATCGTAGCTGTCAGGATCAAAGGTTGAAGCAAGGTAATAGAAGCCTTCGAAATCATTGGTGTTGTAATACAGATCGTATTCAATCACCCCTTGTTGATAAGCGGTGCCAGCAGAGTAAAGGCTCATCTGATGGTTTTGGTTATCAGATTCAATGTGGCTAAATGAAAATTCAACAAATGAGAATGCGCTGATGGTACGAGGTTTATTGCTGTCATTTTTAAGTACAACATCCCAGATCTCTGCATCTTCACCTTTAGGTACAAACAAGGTTTTTTGTGCTTTGATACCGTTATAGTCGCACTTAAATGTTGAGTAAGATAAGCCATGACGCACTTCGTATGTGGCTTCTTCTAAGCTTTTTGCGACAGGTTGCCACGAGATAGACCAGTAATCGCCAGTTTCATCATCGCGCAGGTAAACATAATGCCCTGGGCGATCAAAGGTACCGTTTGGGCGGAATTTAGTAACGCGATTGTACTCGGGTGAGTTGTAAAACGAGTAGCCGCCTGCATTGTGAGAGATCACAGTACAGAATTTTTCCGTGCCGAGGTAGTTAGTCCAAGGTGCTGGAACATCTGGTCGGGTAATGACGTATTCACGGTTGTCGTTATCAAAATAGCCGTATTTCATTTGTAACTATCCTTTTACTGTTCAATGCTGTGTTATACACAGTGGCGGTATTGGATACCGACCTTATCTAAATATTGATGTTGACCATTAAGACGAGCTGTAAAGTCGTCCCAGTGTCGTAAATTTGGTTGACTCCAGCAGACCTCCGCCAAAGCTAATAAGCGGGGGTAGAGCATGTGGTCAAAACGTTGTTGGGTATGGATCCGCTCACACCATAATGCCCCTTGGATCCCCATGATTTTTTTGTGAATAGGATCATGGGGTGAAAGTTCGGCAAGAGGTTGATAGCTATAAACTTTATCGAGAGGTAATTTACCAGCCCAGTCGACACCCATTTCATCTGGAGAGTAGCCTTGGACCAGATCGAGGTAAGTGAATTGGGCGGGTTGCATGATCACATCGAAGCCTTGTTGCGCTGATGTCAGTCCTGCTTCTTCACTGAGCCAAGAATAAATGACAGTGCGGTTATCAATTTTTCCGCCCTTGGTCACTTCTTCCCAGCCCATCATACGCTTGCCTTTAGCCTGTAAAACTTCATTGGCAAATCGTAATAGATGGCTTTGTAATGCCATTGGGTCATGGTAGTTATGCTCAGCCATGAATGCTTGGCATGCTTCACTTTTTTCCCATGCGCCAGCAGGTACTTCATCGCCCCCTATATGGACATAAGAGGCAGGGAATAACTCAGCGACTTCTTGTAAAACAGTCGAAATGAATTCATACGTGCCAGGTAAAGCCGCAGATAAGATGTTGTCGCTATAATTTTGGGCGCTGTTGTATTGTGATAGATCGTTAACGTCTAGCAATAGGTGCGGTAATGATTTAATCGCTGCGCGGCAATGACCTGGAATATCAATTTCAGGAATGATGGTGATCCCACGATCACTTGCGTATTGAATTAATTCTCGGACATCCTCTTTACTGTAGAAGCCACCATAGCGCTGCGTGAGGTTTGTATATTGCGGCTCTAGCTTTTCGTTCGGACCGCGCCATGCACCAATCGCTGTAAGCTCGGGGTAAGCATCGATCGCGAGTCGCCACCCCTCATCATCGGTTAAATGCCAAT
Organism: Photobacterium swingsii; assembly: GCF_024346715.1. Taxonomy (NCBI): domain Bacteria; kingdom Pseudomonadati; phylum Pseudomonadota; class Gammaproteobacteria; order Vibrionales; family Vibrionaceae; genus Photobacterium; species Photobacterium swingsii. The sequence goes on along the minus strand of NZ_AP024852.1, from coordinate 3,234,651 downwards.
GGAACACGTTGAATTTGTAGCGTGCTAATTGATCAATAAAAGACTTGAGTCGTGGTAGCGGGTGAAAGTGGCGCGCACAATCTATCATCATGCCGCGATAGCTATGATGAGGATGGTCGGTGATTTCGACCATAGGTACACGATAACAAGCCTGATGCTCAGTGTGTAAAGGGAGTAACTGAAGTAAGCTGGCTGTCGCATGAACAAAGCCGGCAGCTGTACTCGCTTGTAGCCAAATATGCTCCTCTTCGATCAGTAAGTGATAACCATCTTGTTCGACTTTTTCGCTATGTTGATAATGGATATGGCCATCGCGCTGTAAAGGTAATTGAATTGCAAAGTGTTGCTCTAATTCCGATTGTAACCAGCGGATAGCCCCTTCAGCATGGGGGGTGGCTTGGGCGATGATGGTCGCAGCAGATAAGCTAAATTGGCCTGATAACGCAGTAAGCCGAGCGGGTACAGGAATGATATTAATGTCTTTTGCTGGGCATAATGGCGTGATGTAGCGATCTATCGGAGAGGAGCCCAAATCGACAGTGGTGACTTCTACTGGAATAGGATCCAATAGTCTTTGCTCTTTTTCATGCGCCGTTTTACTGGTTAAGAACGCATCATTAATGCCGTCATCATGAAATGAAAATGCCGTTGTGTTCATTTCAAATTCAGTATAAAAACTAGAGTTAGAGGCTAACACTGGTGCGTTATTAGGTGTGAATACACAATAGCTACCGTTTTGCTCCAATTGCCCATCAGTGAATGATGCGCCATTGATCTTACGACTGTTCGCAAAGTGTAGTACCCAGTGCGCTAGTGGTTTATCGGTGAGATTGTGCAGCGTAAGAGCAAAGCGAGTCGCTGTTTCGCTTTTGGCTATTACTGTCATATCCAGACGAAAGCTCATTATGCCTCCTCACTCAATGCGTAAAGGTTGTGATTAGCGCGAGCCATGGCGATAGCACCGTCCATTGCATCACCTTGAGGTTGAGCAATGCGCTGCTGCATGGGTGGTGTTAACCAAGGTTGAATACGCTCGGCAATGCTTCCCATCAAGCAAATTTGGTTAGCGCCCCGCTTGATTAATGCCTGCATCCACATTTCAGTATCTCTTGCTGTCTGCTGCAATAGTTCGATGGCTAAGCCGTCTCCTTCGTTAGCAAGCGCAAATATTTGTGGTGAGAATTGGCCGTAGTCGCATGGACGTGCGGTTTTAGACCAATCCACAATGGCATCGATATCATGGTTAAAGTGCTGCAGTACATGTTTTGTCAGCGGTGTTGACTCTATGATGCCATCAACGCTCAATAGCACTTGCTGAATCAGACGAAGCCCCATGACAGCACCGCCACCTTGGTCTGAAATAGGGAACTCACGACCACCGACGATGTGTTGTTGACCCTTGTTAATGAAGATGCCGCATGATCCTGTGCCACCAATGAGAATGGCACCATCGTTACCGCCCCATGCACCTAAACATGCACCGTAAGCATCAGTATTTAATGTCACCGCACCGTATGGGGTAGGTTGACGCATAAAGGCATACCAAGCTTTTTTCTGTTCAGCGCCAGCGAGTGCGAGACCCACAGACATTTCACAATAATTGTCTGCAGTTAAATTGGCTTGGGCAGTGGCAAGCGCGATCGCCTCATTGATTGAGTTGAGTGCCACGTCAGCACCCAATAAAATATTCGCGCTGCCTGTTTTCGCTTCGCCAAGTAGTGCGCCATTAAGATCGCAAATTCGGGCACGGCATGATGTTCCACCGCCGTCAATTCCGACCAGAAAACGAATAGTGTTATGCATGGTAGCGCTCCTTATATTGCAATGTAATAGCTAACAAATACCATGCACCATGAGGGATCCATTGCTCCCCCCAGCGCCAATTTTGGAGCATGTCATCTTTTTGTGGATCTGGGTTGAAGGCAATATCGCGTTCATTATTAAACCCTGAAGTGATCCCATTACAGACGCCACCTTTGGCGTTATAAAACCCAAGGTGTGGTAAGTAATCGGGGTTGTTGCGGCCGTGGCCATCAAGCATCGACATATCAAAAGGGTTCAGTCCTACAATCCAGTTAAGGGCTTGATGGCCATAGTCTTTTAGTTGGCGGGCTAACTGAGGATCTTCAATATAGGTTTGTGCCATAAAGGCCATTGCCGCTAATGAAGCGATGCGGGCATTCTCACCTTGCCACCAGTAGCCAGTTTCATTGTTGTGCGGAATAAAGAATGCACTCTGTTTTTCACCATCGACTGCTTTAGTGTATTGGCGGGGGTAACCAAATGGATTGTTCACTTCGTGGGTGATGGTTAGCTCAAATTGCAACGCTTGTTGTAAGGTTGCGGCAACCGGTTGATAGTGTTCAGTCTTACTTTCAATGCTGAGATAACGCATTAAGGCGATAGCAGGTAAACCTGCTTCTGCAGCATGGTAGAAAGGCCGAGAACCATCTTGAGTGGCAGACCAAAAATGCGTTTGTTGATTATCAGAACATTGTCGAGCACTCAAGCGAGCAGCCCAATCACGCGCTTCATCTAGAAAGACAGCTTGCTCTGTGGCTTTGTATAATTCGACACAGGCTAATAATGCGCAGTACTCATCGATAATATTTTCCTTACCATCATCAAGGTACTGGGTATTATTTTCTTTTAGGTGCCAGTAGCCTTTGCATGCTGCGGCAAGGTAATCGAGACTTGATATTGCGTAATCTGGTGACACGCGGCTGATAGACTGCTGCTGTGATAAATGTGCAGTAGCAGCCAGAGCGGCAATCGCAACTCCGCCACCTTGACGAAAACCTGCCTGATAGTCTGCGGTCTTATCGCCATTTTGGGAGGTATAGGCGCAGATGTCGCGTTGGCGGGTTGATTTGCTCCATTTATCAAAGACGGTCATGTAGAAGTAGCCTTGCGGCGATTGCATGCGTAGTAAGAAATCTGCGCCATGCACCAGCTCTTCTAATAAGCGGGTCCGTGTAAAGTCAGCGGTGTCTTGTTCATCTTCCAGTTGTGAATAGGCGTGGGCCATATTCCATACAACCATAGGAATTTGTTGTGGGTTGAGGTAGTTACCGTATGAAAGGTGACTGAGGTACTTGCTGACATCGCCTGATGCATCATACCAGCCGCCTCGTACATCAAGGGTTTGATCTGAATTTAAGATCGGCGCGGTTTGATCGGCAAGGTCGTATTGACCACTTGAACGTTGTGACTTGAAGTAATGGAGAACATCACTAAAGGTACGCGCCATCAACAGACCTTCCGCTATTTGGAAAGGCGCAGAGCGTGTATCACCAACAGATAGATAATATTCACCATCGGTTTGGATATGGCTAAAATCGACCTGATAAAGATCCCCAGTATGCCATTGATCAACCTTGCCACAGTGAACAATAGGCAGCTGTGTCATGGCATCGCCATCTGTAAGACAGACTAATTGCGCAGTGTCGAATGTGCATTCAGTGTGGGTCTGAATGAGTGCGTGTTTTACGCCAATACGCTCATAGCCTAGATGATTGATTAACAGCTGCATGTTTCCTCCCTTGACCGCTTTACAATGAAAGCGGTCAGATAACTAAAGTGTTTCTGCGTCTTTGTTCTTGGTTTCAAATATGGTTTTTTGAATATCAGTTTTCGTATAAGTAACAACGAACAAAGTGGTTATCAGATAGCTGAGTGATACCCGGTAGCTTGTCGCGACATTGTTCCGTCGCATGGGTACAGCGTCCTGCAAATGGACAACCTAGGCTTTCTGGTGTCCACAATGGGATCTCACCTTTATTTCCTTTGAGCTTTTCATGGATCGACTTACTTGGATCCGGTACCGCAGATACCAGCAGTTGCGTATAGGGGTGTTGTGGGTCGTGAATGATTTCTTCGGTATCCCCCCACTCAACCATGTGGCCTACGTACATAACGGCAAGATCTTCAGCAATGTAGCGTGCAGTTGCGATATCGTGAGTGATGTAGAGCAGGGCCATTTCACGCTCAAACTTCATTTCTTCCATTAGGTTAAGAACACCGGCACGAATAGACACATCCAGCATTGAAGTGGGTTCGTCTGCCAGTACAACTTCGGCCCCAACAGCAATGTTACGTGCAAGGTTAACCCGCTGGCGTTGACCGCCGGAGAGTTGGTGCGGGTACTTTGCTGCGGTTTCTTTAGGTGGTATTAACCCCACTTGTTCAAGCAGGCTGTAGACCCGCTCTTCCAACTCTTTTTTGTTGGTTTTGCTGACTTTGTTATGGATCAGCAAAGGACGCGCAATATGGTGAAAAATGGTATGGGTTGGGTTTAATGAACCGAATGGGTCTTGCCATACCATTTGTACGCCTTGGCGGTACTGCATCAGATCTTGATGATTTTCAATCTCTGCAATGTCGCGGCCAAAGTATTCAATGTGACCGGAGGTTGGCGCGTACATTTTGGCTATCATTTTAGCCGTGGTTGATTTACCAGAGCCTGATTCACCGACCACGGATAAGCCGCGGCTTTTATACATTTTGAATGAGACATCATTGATGGCCCGCATCATTGATTTCTTTAACGAGTTGCTGTTGACGGGAAAATCTTTAACGAGATTTTTCCCTTCAATAATTGGTGACCCTAGTGGCTTGCTCATCATGTTTCCTTACTGAATTCTTTTTTATTAACTGCTTTTATTGAATAGGTGGCAGTTTGAAAAGCGATGTGGTTCTAGCTGACGAAGCTGAGTAGGGATGCTAGAACATGCGCCATGCACTTTGTTACAACGGGCTTGGAAGCGGCAACCTTGCGGTACTTCTAATAAGTTCAAGGGGTTACCAGGAATACCTGTTAAACGCGTTTTTGGCCCTGTCAGTGGTGGGAATGAGCTACCCAAGCCTTCTGTGTAAGGGTGGAACGGTTTTTCCAGTATTTCTTTTGATGGTGCAACTTCAACTAATTCACCTGAGTACATGATGCCAATACGATCGGAGAACTCGACCATTAGTGATAAGTCATGGGTGATGAATAAAATAGAAAATCCAAACTCTTCTTTGAGTGCATAGATCTTTTGTAGAATTTCACGCTGCACGACAACATCCAACGCTGTGGTTGGCTCATCCATGATGATCATCTTAGGATTAAGCGCCAGGGCGATGGCAATCACCAAGCGTTGACGCATGCCCCCAGAGAACTGGTGTGGGTAATCGCGTAAACGATCAGGGTGAATATCCACGATCTCTAATAAGCCTTGTGCGCGACGTATCGCATCTTTGCGGCTCATATTGGTGTGACGCATAAGTACGTCACAGAATTGCTCTTCCATAGTGAGTACAGGGTTGAGTGCATTCATGGCACTTTGGAACACCATGGATATTTGGCTCCAGCGAAAAGCCGTCATGTCTGGTTCGCTGAGTTTCAAAATATCGCCCTGACCATCGAAGATCACTTCACCGCCCGTGATAAATGCTGGTGGCTTATGAAGGCGCATTAACGCCATCGCAACGGTGGATTTACCGCACCCCGATTCACCTGCTAGCCCAAATATTTCGCCTTTACCAATATCGAAACTGACGTTGTTCACGGCGCGGACATCACCAGCATCAGTAATGTAATCCACGCAGAGATTGCGAATGGAGATTTGTGGATTAGTCATTATTTATCGCCTCCTTGAAGAGCGGGTTGTGGTGCTTCCGTCATTGCTGGAGCTTTGGCTTGTTTATTGGCAAGGTTTTTCCAACGGCGCATGCCTTTATGTGAACGCAGTTGTGGGTTAGCAATTTCATCGACAGCAAAGTTAAGCAGAGCCAGACCGACAGCAATGAAAGTCAGTGCAAGACATGGCACCAGTAGTTCCCACCAAGCGCCCACTAGCATTGATGATGAGGTTTGTACGTTGTAGAGCATGATGCCCCAACTGATGGTGCTCGGGTTACCGAGACCAAGGAATGACAAGGTGGCTTCGGTCATGATGGCGAGCATTACTGAGCCAATGAAACTTGCACCCACGATAGAGATGAGGTTGGGTAGAATTTCAACAAAGATAATACGCGTTGAGGATTCCCCTAGCACTTCAGCGGCTTTGATAAATTCTTTTTCTCGAATCGAGAGGGTTTGCGCCCTAACTACCCGCGCACCCCAAGCCCAGGAGGTGATACCAATAACCAAGGCGATAGTGGTTGGCCCTGCTTCACCAATGAAAGCGGCAATAACGAACAGTAAGGGCATCTGCGGTATAACCAGCATGATGTTCATCGCAGCAGAAAGTATGTCATCTACCCGTCCACCAAAGTAACCAGCCGATACCCCGATAATGGTGGCAAGGAAGCACACCATGATACCTGCGCCAAAACCAACAGCGAGTGATGTACGCGCCCCGTAAACGACTTGTGACCAGACATCACGTCCCATGCGTGTCGTGCCGAGTACATGGTCCGCATCTTTTGACATACGCAGTGTACGTTTACTATCTGCTAGGTTGGTTGCGACCCAGCCATCAGGGTTGTTTTGTGCCGCTTTTACGACAAAAGCTGGGTACTCGTGCGGGTTACCTGTGCGTTTGTTGGGAGCGTGCTCAGTGATCACTGGGGCAAAAATGGCACCAAAAATGAAGACTAAGATAATCGATAAACCAAACAATGCTTTGGGGTTGCTTGAGAGTAACTTAATTAAACCTTTCATATTATTTGCCTCCTTTACGTAGGCGAGGGTCAAGTGCCACGATGAGGATGTCGGCTAAGAAGTTAAAGAACAGCATAAACAGCGTCATAATCAGTAACTGACCTTGTAGGACTTGGTAGTCACGTGCTTTGATGGCATTCAGTAACACTGTACCTAGGCCAGGGTAGTTAAAGATCATCTCGATGATTAACTGCCCACCGATTGCCATACCTAATGCCATTGAGAGTGCTGTAACACTTGGTAGCATGGCGTTACGCGCGGCGTAGTTGAATACCACGCGACTTTCACTCAGGCCCTTACCTTTAGCCATGGTGATGTAGTCTTCGTTCAGCAAGTTGATCATGTTGTTACGCATGTTGATCAAGAAGCCGCCGATTTGAATGATGGTGGCACAGAATAGCGGTAGCACAGCGTGGTAGGCCACATCTTTGAGGAATGCCCAGCTGGTCCAATCCGGTGTTGTACCTGCTGTGTAGGCGTAGGTTGATGGGAACCATTTGGTGCCGATAGCAAAGGTATAGAGTACTAACATGGCCACAACTACAGGTGGTACAGCTTGGACAACCATCATTCCTGGAGAAATAAAGGCATCATATTTACTGCCACGTTTCCATGCCGCGTAAATGCCCAAAACAGAACCTAAGCAGAATGCCAAGATAACCGCAGTACCTGCTAGGAACAGTGACCAACCAACAGCGCCAGCCATGACTTCGTTTACGGTTTGTGGAAAGGTTTGGATAGAGATACCTAAATCCCAAGCCAAAATACCTTTCAGGTAAATAAAGTACTGTTGATAAATAGGGCCATCAACAAAGCCCAGTAGTTCTTTCATTGCCGCAATACGCTCGGGGGTGACTTGTACCGACGCATTGGCGAACATCATAGTCACTGGGTCACCAGGCATTGCTCGCGGCAAAATAAAATTCAGTGTTATTGCAAACAAAAGTGCTATCAAATAAAACGATAACCGACGTATAAAGAATCCCATAACTCACACCTTAATCATCCAGCATTTAATCCCTGTGCTAGATTCAGGACAGAAATCCCCCTGACGCAAAGCGCCATAACTTTCAAAAGAGTGGGGGAAGAGGCGGTGCGCAAGGTGCACACCGCAAGTTAGTTACCTAAATTATGCTTTAGGTTTTAGATCAAGTACTTGTAGCAGACGTTCTTGCGTGTTGGTAATTGGCATTGGACGACCTTTCGGATTCTTCTCATTCCACCAACCTGTAAAGCGAGAGGTGTTGTATTGAGAAGTGTACGCACCAGACATTACAGGAACGGTCACTTGGTTTTCTGCGATGATTTTCTGGATCTTATGTGCGATCTGAACTTGTTCATCACGGTCTGCTGTTTTGTAGAAGCCATCAAGCAGCTTATCTAGCTCTGCGCTCTTCCAGTAGTGAAGTGCGAAACGAGGCATGCCTTCGTTTGCTTGGAAGCGTGAATGGTATGCACTATCCCAGTAAGTGTATGGATCCGCACCGTGGAAGTAGTTGGTGTAAGCCACGTCGTACTTCGCATCTAGCATGGTTTGGTTGTATACCGAGAAATCTGGTGTGCTTGCTTTTGCTTTGATACCGACTTCTTCAAGCATTTCAACACTTAGCTGCACTGTGTTGTTGAAGTCAGTCCAACCGTTTGGTGATTGGATCACTAGCTCAAGTTTCTTACCTGATGGGGTTTCTACAAAGCCATCGCCATTACGATCTTTAAAGCCAGCTTTCTTAAGAAGAGCCTTGGCATTATTGACGTTGTAAGTCATGTAAGGCTTGTACTTGTTATGAATCTTTTCGTCAGACCATGATTCGAATGCTTGACCAAGACCTGATGCGTAATCATTCACAACACCGCCGCCGTAGAATGCGATATCGATGATGGTTTCACGGTCGATAGCCATAGAGAATGCACGACGGAAATCAATGTTATTGATCGCTTCAGCGTTGCCCGCATTTGGAGACTTGTAGTTGAACATAAATGCTTGGCTACCGCCTGCTGGGTACCAGTACTTATTGTTCGGGCTTGCTGCTGCGTATGTGCTGTCTACATCAGGAATGAAAGAGTAAGTCCAGTCGAATTGACCGCTTAGTACCTGACCTAGGAACTGATCATTACCAGCAACTTGTGGTAGGCGAAGACAATCAACCTCTAGGTTGCCATTATCCCAGTAGTTAGGGTTACGACACTGCGTATAAAGTTGTGGGGTGAATGTTTCGATTTCAGTGAATGGACCCGTACCAACAGGGTTGGTGTTGGTAAAGCGTGTTGGATCGTCAATTTTGTCCCAAATGTGCTTAGCAACAACAGATACTTTAGAGATTAGGTAAGGAACGTTTGAGTTAGCTTCTGTGAGTTCAAACGTGACTTTATCACCCGATGCTTTCACACTTTTTAGGCGCTTGTTAATCCCTGTGCGGTCTAGCTCTGGGTATTCTTTTAGCATGTCGAAAGTGAAGGCTACATCTTGCGCGGTAAAGGCCTTACCATCAGACCACTTAACGCCATCGCGAATCTCAAATGTCACTTTCATTAGGTCGTCAGACATATAGTAGTCTTTCGCCAAACGCATGACAGGCTGATTACCTTTTAACTCATTGAATACGACAAGTGGCTCGTAGATGAAATCTTGAACTGTATCTAATTGAGTTTGCAGGTAAGGGTTAAAGTTACGAACAAATGTAGGGTAGAACTTAGGTACCATAGTCAGTTCACTACGATCAGCAGCAGCGGCAATTGGCGCTGTAAATACTGTAGTAGCAGCGGCAACTACCGCAAGTGCTAACTTGGTTTTCTTAATATTGGCAAGCATAGCTGTTCCTTACTTGTGCTTAGTTTCACTTAATGGAAATAAGTTCCGGACATATCGAACCTACTATGAAGGAAACCAACCGTGGTTCTTTCAAATGGTCGTGTAGGCTCTCAGTCCCTTAAGGAAACGCCTGAAACGGAAAATCGTCAATCTGCTCGCTCGTTAAAAACGTTAAAACATCAATAGGTGACGTTAAAAACGTTATTTTACGTTTGCTTGAGAGAATAGCGGTATTAATGGAGTGTGTTTTCCATCACGTTTGTAATTGGTTGTTACATTAGATTTGTTGGTGGTTACTAACTTTTTGGGTTTTGTTTTGACTGGGTTTTATTAGCTAGGGTTTTCTTTTGTGATGTAACTCAATAGCTGTTTTTTAGTTAATTCCTTGCGGAAAATTTATCGTGAGAATTTGTTGTGATTCGCTTCTCATAAACCACAATATTTTTATTGATTGGTAATAAATGCGCTTTTTTGCACTATTTTTCACCACTTAATGAACCCTGTTTTGACTGGTTTGAAGGTGGTTTTTAGGCTTTTTTCAAGCGTGAAATTAGTCCTTCTGAGCCGCTGTGTTTGCTTGGTATTATCGTTATTGGACAGAGAGTAAAACCCACTTAAGCGTGTTAGAGCGTGGCTATTATTGGCTTGTGGGGAGCTATAAATCTCGCGGGCTGTGAAGGCTGTCGTGAGCTCAAAACCTTAGATAGGACTAAGATATTTAAGGCTACCTGCTGAAGGTAGTGAGGTTGTTTTTTATTGAATGAAAAGTAAAAAGCCCGCAGAAATTTATCTTCTGTGGGCTTGGGGCACGATAGGCTTTAGGAGAACCATAGACTTATTGAGTAATAAGGTGCTGTAGTTTGTCGCGTTTAACTAAGAGTGATTGGTAAGCGGTAGACTGTTCATCACAGCGTGCCATAACAAAGTTAATGGTGCTCAGTACCGTGCGCCAACGTGGCGTTTTGGGTAGCGTTTCAACATGTAAGTATTTGTCTAATGTGCGTGTTTGAAGCGTGCTACGGTCGAGGTAGACGCGCCATAAGCCACTTTCTTCGGCCAGATCAAACTTGGTTTTTTGTGTTGTTTCTTCCCAAGTAGAAAGGGTTGTTTTCATCACATCTACCAGTAATTCCCGTACTATGCTGCCCCTATCTTTATTATCGCTACCAAGTTTATCGGCCAAGCGTGTGAATTCACCGCCGAGTTCGCGCAGCTGTTGCAGGTTATTTCTATCGCCATCAAAGGCAAATCCTGACAGCACATCAATGGCGCTTTCTAGTTCACTAATTCGGTGCTGAGCGGAAGGACCGACGTTATCAAAGATAAACATCCTTTTTAGTCCAGATTCTTCGGGTAGGTTAATCACATCGGTATCAAGTGCTTTAAGCTCATCGCCAATTCTAAAGGTGAGTTGGCCGTTGAAATGATGGCTTTGGCTAATGTCATCGGGTAAGTGCGTCATTAAGATATCATCGATTGTATGGCGCTCTAGTTGCTCTGGTGCTCGCTTAAAGAGCTTTCCTGCCGCTGCATTTGCGTAACGTACCCGGCCTTCATTTTGCACACAAACAATGGCCTCGCTGGTGGATTCCAGTAAACCCATCAAGCGAGTTTGAGTTTCCAATAAGCCTTCTTCCACTTGCTCTCTGCGGTCAATTTCCTGTTGTAGCATTTGGTTTTGCTGGCGTTGCTGCTCAGTTTTTCCTGCCTGAATATGGGCACCAATACGGGCAATTAATTCTTCTTTATTAAAGGGCTTAGCTAAATAATCATTGGCGCCATATTCAAAGCCCTTTACTCGATCCTGCACTTGTCCAAGTGCTGAGAGCATAATGATAGGTAATTCTCGTAAATCGTATTGTTGGCGTAAATGCTGGCACACTTCATAGCCGCTCATTTCTGGCATCATGATATCGAGTAGAATTAATGCTGGCTGGTGTTGTTCCATGAGCGATAAGGCTTGAGGGCCACTTTCTGCCGTTAAGACTTGATAGCCTTCAAGGCGCAAGAAGTTGTTCAGGACTTGTAGATTAACGGGTTCATCGTCCACAACTAGCAATAATTCACCATCAGGATTACTTGGTAGCGCTTCATCTTTGCAACTCGATACGCCTAATGTTGGCGCTTTAAAGTGGCTGCTGCTACCTAGCTTGCTGTCGGCAATGTCTTGTTCGCTGGCAAGGTTCAGTGTAAAGCTGAACGTTGCGCCTACCATAGGCTGGCTACTGACATACAAACGGCCGCCCATTAATTCAATTAACTGGCGACTGATGGATAGCCCTAATCCCGCTCCCTGACGGTAGTGTGCGGAGCCTGTATTGGCTTGAATCAGCGGCTCAAAGATATGTTCGAGTTGCTCAGGAGGGATCCCTTGTCCTGTATCAACGACCTGCACTCGAATTTGATTTTCGAGCACCATAGCAGATAAGACAATTTTACCTTCTGAGGTGTATTTGATCGCATTACCTATCAGGTTATACAGCACTTGCTCTAGGCGCTGTTCATCCGCTAAGACTGGAGGTAAATCTGTCGGGATTTGGTTAATGATCCGAATCGGTTTGCTGCCAACCAAGTGGCGCGATAGCTCAAGCACGAGATGAGTGGCAGACGATAGATCGACAGCATGTTTGTTGATGTCGAGATCGCCATAGCGCATCTTATGATAATCCAAGAGATCATCCACTAAGTTAGTCAGGCGCTGACCGCTGTTGATCAGCATTTCAAGCTGGCGACGTTGTGACGCTTGCACCGGGCCGTTGGCTCCCGCCAATAATGATTCCGCAATGCCAACCATACCGTGAAGAGGAGTACGCAGCTCATGTGAGGTAGTTGCCAGAAATTCATCTTTAAGTTTATCGGTAACTTGGAGTTCTTTGTTTTGTTGCTGTATGACAGTCAAGTTTTGTTCTAACTCTGTATTTTGGTCACGAATAAGACTGATTTTTTCCCGTACCGAGCGTTGCATACGCGCAAAACTAACGGCAAGACGGCCAATTTCATCACTTCGCTCTATCCCTTCAATCTTTTGGTCTAAATCACCAGCCGAGACGCGTTCTGCCGCCCAAGTCAGTCGCAGCAGTGGAGCGGTAATCGAGTTTGAAAGTAAATGTGATGCGATGATTACCAATACGATAGCGGTGATCATTGCGACTAAGAATATTTTTTCTAGCTGGCGGATCCGAGCAAAGGCTTCTTCTTCTGGGAGTTCAACCACTAACGCCCAAGTGTTACCGAGGACATTGATCGGAGAAAAGGCACTCAGTACCGGGGTTTGACTAAAGTTTAAAAAGCTACCGACACCTGTATTGCCTTCGAGAGCTTGAGTAATACTTTCACTATTGAGTGTGTTACTGCTATTGCTGGTTGTTGGGATCCTTGGCTGATGATCACTGCCCACAAGCACGGTTTGAACATAGTTGTTTGTTGGAGTGGTATCGGCAATAAGGCTGCTGATCTTGTCATTATTGAGTTCAAAAAAGACGTAACTGTGCAGATAGCCCTGTTGGATAACGGGGGCTGCAAACCAGGCGGTTTGTAATGTCTCACCTTGGTTTAGCGAAAAGTCCGTGAATGCAATCGGCACCTGCTCGGGCTGACCTTGGATATCACGGGTTTGTGCTTTAATTGCTTTGAAGGTGTTACTGAGTGCGCTGTCAGCAAATCGTGGGTCATTGAGACCTATACCAAATCGCTCCGGATGATTGACGGAGTACACTACATTGCCTTTGATATCGACCAACATAATGTCACTGAAATCAGATCGTTTTAAGTATTCTTCAAACGCCCAATGGTAGCGTTTGTACATTAAACGATAACGCTCGTGCCCTATGTAGTTGGTGCTGTGGCTATTCACCGATTTGCCTTTTTCTGTCAGCGTATGGGTGAAATAGGTGCTGCGATTATTATCATCCAGTTTACTGGGTAACTCGCCAAGCTGATGAAAAGCGCCAACTAACCCATAAAATCGACCGCCACTGGCATTCGCTAATTCGGAGCGTGAAAAGCTCTTAGCTTCTGATTCTTTCGCAATAAAGAAGTTATTGAGCTGTTTCTTTTTATTCTCGAGTAAGGACGCGAGGTGAGTTGTACTTTGCTCAACCAAATCTTTGGTGTGTGAATTCATGAAAAACATCGCTGAAAGCGTTAATGGCGTAATACTCAGCACCAAAAAAGCGATCATTAAGGTGTTTTGGAGGCGCTTAAACTGCGTGGTGTTCTTCATTGCATTGCCTGCGTTTAGGGTCATCATTTTGCGCGTTACATGGAGGTTAATACTGTGAATCTTTACTCGGTTAATTAATTGCGTGAACAAGGCATGTCATTTTAACTGACTGTATTAGCAGTAGATTATTTTGACGTTTTACGCGTATGAGAAAACCAGTAATGATAACAAAGCGACGAATAAAAGGAGCATTGTCTACTTGTTATACTGAGTTTTTTTGTGGGATCAAGCAAGTGGGTAATGAAGCGTGTGTCAAAACACAAAATTGACGAACTTAACGGAGAGGGCGCGTGATAAATGACGTAATTAAAAGCAGGCTGAGCAATTTCAGCCTGCTTAAGATGTTATTTTTTCGCGGCGTAAATATTGAATTTATTTGTTGTCGCTGCAGTACGACACTCACCGAAACTTTTTTCAATCAGTGGCGGGTACTGTAAGAAACTATTGGCAACAATGATCAAAGCGCCATCATCATGAAGGTGTTGAGGTGCCTGCGCGATGAAGTCTTCTGTTGCAGCATAAAAGGTTTTTAATCCCGCATGAAAGGGTGGGTTACTGATCAGGTAATTGTATGAACCTGGCAATTCTGCATAGACATCGGTCGCTGTGAATTTGGCTTCAAGATTGTTGATTCTGAAGGTCTCTTTGGCTGACTCAATCGCCAGTGCGCTAATGTCACACAGTTCTAATTCAATGCTAGGGTTATTCGTTTTCATGACCGCACCAATCACGCCAGCACCACAACCGAAATCAAGCACTTTACCGCGTAACTTAGGTAGCGTGTTAAGCAATAACTCTGAGCCTTTATCGAATTCACCGTGGCTAAATACACCCGGTAAAGAACGAATGGTCAGTTCTGTACCCGCAACTGTGATTGGGTAATTACGGAACCATGCTGATAGCTCAAATGCTTGTACTTCGTTATCGCAACGGCCCCAATAAAAACCACAACGACGGGCTGAGTCATATTTAGTCAGTGGGCCGTATGGCGTGAACATTTTTTCTGCACTACGCACACCACTACGGTTTTCACCCACAACACAAATCTCAGTGCTAGTACCAAATTTAGCGAATAGCATAGAGAGCAAATAATCCGCTTCCGCTTTGGCTTTTGGCCAGTACAGCAGGATCATATCGATATCTAAATCTTCGGTTAATTCAGCGCCAAAGTAGCTAGTTACTTTATTTGAGCGGCTGATTTGTCGATGGTAGCCATAATTGGTGGTAAATACGGATACTGACTGCGCAACGTCTACCAATGCCAGTGGGTAGTCATCGCTGAGTTCGCCAACGACGAGTACTTTACGGTTTTCAAAAAACTCAAGTTGACGGGCAACGACCTGACTGGCTGCGGTATAGGACATAATGGGCCTCAAATAAACATCACGAAGGGCGCGAATTGTTCCATAAAACCAGCAGTAAAGGAAGATGAGCACCGCCGTATCAAGGCTGATACGGCGGGTTTAGTGGTTAATTTCGGTCTTGTTGCTCTAGGAAGTCTTTAAATTCAACTTCATACATGTGGAATAGCACAGCAGTTACCGCAAAAATGATTGGACCGTAGATCATGCCGATCAGGCCAAACAGGTGTAAACCACCCAAGATTGAGAAGAAGATCAGCAAGGTATTCATGCTTGAATTGCCTTGCATCAGCAATGGACGAACCACGTTGTCGATAGAGCCGACGACAATGATGCCCCATGCAGATAAGAACAGCGCCCATTCCCATTGATCCACCAGTAATAAGTAAATCGAAGCCGGTAGCCAGATCAACGCTGTGCCGACAACGGGAATGAAAGAGGCAAAGGCCATCATGGAGCCCCAGAATAATGCGGGGAACCCTGCTAACCACATCGCGAAACCACCGACAAACCCTTGGACTATCGCTGTTAGAAATGCGCCGAGTACTGCTGATTTAGCGACTTGCTCAACTTCGTTAAGCAGGGTGTCTTCTTGGCTACGAGAAAGTGGGATGATCAAACGCAGGGTGGAGACCATCTTCTCGTGATCGCGCAGTAAGAAAAATAACACAAACAGCATGAGTAGAAAGCTCACCAAAAAGTTGGTGGCATCACCGAGTAGTTTGGCGCTCATATTGATGAGCTGTGAACCAAATTTGGATGCTGCTGACGCAATTTTTTGAATAATAACTTGGGCGTCAACGCCTTCAAATGGTGAATATTTATCAATTAAAGCAAGGGCGGATTGAGCATATGGGTGGTTGAGCATTTGTTCTGCACCACCACTTGTTAACCACACATAGCTGCCTTTTGAAAACGTTGTACCTTGTTGAATGATAGAGCTAAAGACGACAAGTAGCGGGATCACAATAATGAAGGTTAATAGCGTGCATGACAAAATCGCCGCGCTATTAGGGCGCTTCGGCATTTTTGCTTCAATTCTTTCGTGAATAGGGTAGTAAAGTAACGAAATAATGAAGCCCATAACGATAGGGCCCAGATAAGGTTCAATCAGGCGGTAGCTGGCATAAGCTGCAATGATCAATGCCGCAATTAACATCCAATGTCTGGATTCGGCTTTAAATGGTTTTGGCACTTTCATGTCCTTACAAGGTCAATATACCGAAAGGTGAATACCTATCAGCGAAATAAGCAGTTAATTATCAGTTGATAGCGCTTATCATCGCATCAATTTCTGTCTATGCAATAGTGATGACAAGAAAAGACTAACATGCTGTTTTAGTTATAATGCAAAGAATAGAATAGCTTCAAAAATATTGATGGAACAAACGTAATAAGAGGATGATGAAATGGGATGTTGTGATAATCAGTGTGATAAAAAGCCGAAACGCCGTCCGCCTTTTGCACTAATGGTATTACTTGGCTTGGTGGTGCTAGCCATTGTCTTTTGGCAATAACAGGCATAAAAAAACGCCACGACGAGCGTGGCGCTTTGGTCATACTTTTAACGCATTTGTTTACGCGTTAGCTTCTTCAGCCAGAGTTGCGAATGCACGATCAGCCGCCGCTAGGGTTGCTTCGATCTCTTTATCGCCGTGTGCTAGTGACGTAAAGCATGCTTCGTATGCCGATGGCGCAAGGTACACACCATTTTTCAGCATAAGGTTGAAGAAACGCTTGAAGCGCTCAACATCACACTTAGTCACATCTTCGTAGCAGGTTACGCTTTCTTGCGTGGTGAAGAAGAAACCAAACATTGCACCCACTTGGTTAGTTGCTAGCGGGATACCGTGTTTTTCTGCTAGGGCTTTAAAGCCTTCCGCTAGGTGTTTCGTTGTCGTAGATAGGCGACGCTCGTTGCCTTCTTCTGTCAGTACAGTCAAACATGCATGACCTGCTGCCATAGCGACAGGGTTACCAGATAATGTCCCCGCTTGGTATACAGGGCCAGTCGGCGCGACATATTGCATGACTTCTTTACGACCACCGAAAGCACCCACAGGCATACCGCCACCGATCACTTTACCGAGTGTCGTTAGGTCTGGCTTGATGTTGTAGTAACCTTGCGCGCCACCGTGAGAAACACGGAAGCCAGTCATCACTTCATCAAGAATCAGTAGTGCACCATACTCGTCACAGATCTCGCGAAGACCTTCAAGGAAGCCCGGTACAGGTGGAATGCAGTTCATGTTACCCGCAACAGGTTCAACGATAATACAAGCAACGTCTTCTGGGTTTTCTGCAAACACAGTGCGTACTGATTCTAGATCGTTAAAAGTACAAGTTAGGGTGTGTTTTGCAAAATCAGCCGGTACACCAGGTGAGCTTGGTTGACCCAGCGTTAGTGCGCCCGAGCCAGCTTTAACCAGTAGGCAGTCAGCGTGGCCGTGGTAACAACCTTCAAACTTAATGATTTTGTCACGGTTAGTGAAACCACGTGCGAGGCGAATTGCACTCATGGTTGCTTCAGTACCTGAGCTAACCATGCGTACTTGTTCCATTGATGGCACTAAGCGTGACACCATTTCAGCCATGGTGATTTCCATTTCAGTTGGCGCACCAAAGCTAAGGCCACGTTGTGCTGCGTCGATAACGGCATCACGGATAGCAACATGGTTGTGACCAAGAATCATAGGACCCCATGAGCCAACGTAGTCAATGTACGCTTTACCATCAGCATCGAAAATGTAGGCACCGTCAGCACGTTCGATAAATAGTGGGTGACCACCAACGCCGGCAAATGCGCGAACTGGTGAGTTTACGCCACCCGGGATGGCTTCTTGTGCTTTGGCAAATAATTCTGCTGATTTGCTCATTAGTAGTGTCCTATTTAATTTATTTAATTCAGGCTGCGGCATTGTACCCAAAGGAAAAGCGCCAGCGCTAGGGATGTTTGTCACCATTTCGCAGTTCTTTTCGATTTCTCCCCTAGCGATCAGTGATGGAAAGCTAGTTTTCAACATTGTGAGTGTTAACTTGATTAACTATTGGCTAAGCTTGCTGTAGCAAATCGCTGCATATTCTTGCAGGGTTTGCACTACAGACAATACAAATCATGTCTATCCTTTCTGCTGCTTACTAATTTATACGGTTTAACCATGACGGAACCTGCTCAACCTCAGGCGACAGCTTATCGTCGTCGTCCTACGCGCCTAATGCGGCGTTTTTTATCGCAAGATAAAACCCCAGTATCAGTATTAATTCTTTCTGCCATTGTCGGCGTTATTGCAGGCTTGATGGGGACACTGTTTGAAATTGGTGTTCACTGGGTATCAGAGCAACGTACCGACTGGCTACGGGCTGAAATTAGTAGCAGCTTACCTTTATGGTTAACGGCTTTTATGGTGAGTGCTGGTCTGGCATTTATCGGTTATTTTTTAGTGCAGCGCTTTGCACCAGAAGCGGCAGGATCTGGGATCCCAGAAATTGAAGGGGCAATGGAAGATATTCGTCCTGTTCGCTGGTGGCGAGTATTACCGGTGAAATTCATCGGTGGTTTAGGGGCATTAGGTTCAGGCATGGTGTTAGGGCGTGAAGGCCCAACGGTACAGATGGGCGGTAATGTGGGTCGTATGATCACCGATATCTTCCGTTTAAAAGACAAAGAAGGGCGACATGCATTATTAGCAGCAGGGGCCGCGGGGGGTTTGGCTTCCGCATTTAATGCACCAATGGCTGGAATCATGTTTGTGGTCGAAGAAATGCGTCCACAGTTTCGCTATAGCCTGATTTCAATTAAGTGCGTCATGATTTCATCAATTGTTGCCACGATTGTATTTCGTAGCATTCGAGGCCAAGAGGCGGTGATATCGATGCCGCAATATGACGCGCCGATGCTGACTTCGCTTTGGTTGTTCCTTTTATTGGGGATGTTTTTTGGTGTGTTCGGGGTGATCTTCAACCGTTTAGTGACCCTTTCTCAAGATTTGTTTGCTCGAATTCATAAAAATGATCGTCGCCGTTATTTGATTACAGGGACTTTGTTAGGCGGCTGTTTTGGTTTGCTGTTGCTTTATTTACCTGAGCTGACTGGTGGTGGTATTGCGATCATTCCTGATGCGACCAATGGTCAGTACAGTGTCAGTCTACTGTTCATCTTGTTCTTAGCGCGTGTGGCGACCACCTTATTGTGCTTTGGTTCGGGGGCTCCAGGCGGCATTTTTGCACCTATGTTGGCGTTAGGGACTTTATTTGGCACTTTCTTTGGTTCAGTTGCACAAGCGTCGTTTCCAGAGCTGGGTTTAGAGCCAGGCATGTTTGCGATTGCTGGAATGGGGGCGCTCTTTGCTGCCACTGTGCGTGCGCCAATCACGGGTATTTTGCTGGTTATTGAAATGACCAATAACTACCATTTGATTGTACCGCTTATTATTACTACCCTTGGTGCTACTATGTTGGCGCAAGTATTAGGCGGGAAACCGATATATTCTCAGCTATTGCACCGCACAATTAAAAAAGAAAAATTACGTGCAGAGGTGGTCAATACTTGAACGAGCTAGTCAGGTATTAGATAATCCTCTTAATAACTCGATATGTTTGTGAGGTCTTGATGAGCGACACCAATTTGCCGCTAAATTTTTCAGATGTTGCCGCGAATAAAGTGAAAACGCTAATCGCTGAAGAAGAAAACCCAGAACTGAAGCTACGTGTGTACATCACAGGTGGTGGCTGTAGTGGTTTCCAATACGGTTTTACTTTCGATGAGAAGGTAAACGAAGGCGATATGACAATTGAAAAACAGGGCGTAACACTTGTTGTTGACCCGATGAGCCTACAATACTTGATCGGTGGTACGGTTGATTACACAGAAGGCCTAGAAGGTTCTCGTTTCTTCGTTAATAACCCTAATGCCACCACAACGTGTGGTTGTGGTGCGTCGTTTAGCGTTTAATTTATTGCGAATGATGCGAGAAGACTGATGAGTCTTCTGGTGGATAAAAAGATAATAAAAAGCCGTCACTTATTGTAAGTGACGGCTTTTTTGTTGCCAGTAAGCGAGAGAATTAGCCTTGGTTGATAATCAATGGGCTGTTTGTCCCTGCCAGCAAGTTACTGAACTGCGCTAATTGATTTAAGCGTTTGTCAGCATGCTTTTTAAAGGCAGTCTTTTGCTTACCGCGTAGCGACTCAGCTTGCGGTAGCTTCACGGTACGAGGGTTTTTGTGTACGCCGTTGACCAAAAACTCATAGTGTAGGTGTGGGCCCGTCACGCGACCTGTACCGCCGAGTGTTCCTACCGTTTGCCCTTGTTTCACTCGTTGACCTGTTTTGACTTTACGCTTGGTCATGTGCAGGTATTTAGTGATATAGGTAGAGCTATGGCGAATAAAGACATAGTTACCGTTAAACTTGTTGTACGACGACTTCATGACAATGCCATCACCTGCTGCCCAAATGGGGGTGCCGACAGGGGCAACATAATCAGTACCGCGGTGTGCTTTTACTCGGCCCGTTACTGGGTGTAGGCGACGAGGATTAAAGTTAGAACTCACATAACGGAAGTTAATTGGTGAACGTAGGAAGGCCTTACGCATGGCATTACCATTTTTATCGTAATACTTGCCGTCTTCACTGCGCACAGCGGTAAATGTTTGACCTAAGTTGGTAAATGTCGCAGCAAGGATATTGCCTCGGCCAATGGATTCACCTTCTACAAATTGTTCTTCGAACAAGACAGAGAACTTATCACCGCCACGAATATCAAGTGCGAAGTCGATATCCCAACCAAAAATCCCCGCAATTTCCATGATTTGGTTAGCTGTTAGCCCTGCTTTGTCACCCGCATTCCAAAAGCTGGATGTGATGGTGGCTTTCGCAAAGTTCAGCTGAGTATCTACGGTTTTTGTTTCTTCCTTCGAGATAAAGCTATCAGCAGTGCGCGTTATAACAAGGGTATCTGTTGCCGTGTTGGGCTTGATGAGCTGAACCAAGTCATTATTTTCATCAAAGCCAAATTTTAATGTGTCGCCTGGGCGCAGATTGGTGAGAGAGCGCGTGCCTTCATCTGCATTGACGAGGCGGTATAAAGTAGCAGGGCTTAATCCGACTTTATCGAAGACGACAGCAAGGCTTTCACCTGATTTTATGGTGTGCTTTTTCCATGTCAGTGGCGCGGAGGGTAAAGGTGTACTTTCTGCGGGTAGCAGTTGCGGAGTCTCCACATTGACAGCAACGGGATACGCCTTGCCTACTTCAAATTTACGATCAGCCGGCGCCATATTGTCGGGTGAGGGTAGAAGAAGCAGCAGCACGATAAGAGCACTGATCGTGGCGATCAGTATCTGATGAATCTTGGGTAATTGAGCTAGCTTACGAAACGGCATGGTGTATCTATAAATGGCCTGAATAAAAAAATAGACAACACCCAGTCTAACTGGTTTCAAAAAACATCGCTATTCAAGTAAGATGGTCGATTATTACTTTTTTGCCAATTCTGTGGGAGCGAACAAGAATGGCCAGCATTGAACAGGCTTTAGCTGAAATTAAGCGTGGTGTCGATGAGCTTATTCCAGAAGAAGAGCTGATTGCCAAGTTAAAAGAAAACCGTCCATTACGTATTAAACTGGGTGCAGATCCAACAGCCCCAGATATCCACTTAGGTCACACAGTTATCCTAAACAAGCTTCGTACTTTCCAAGAGCTTGGTCATGATGTGACGTTCCTGATCGGTGACTTCACCGGCATGGTGGGTGACCCAACTGGCAAAAACACCACGCGTCCACCGCTGACACGTGAAGATGTTTTAGCAAATGCCGAAACATACAAAGAACAAGTATTCAAAATTCTCGATCCAGCGAAAACCAAGATTGAGTTTAACTCAACATGGTTATCTGAACTGGGTGCTGAAGGTATGATCCGTCTAGCGGCAAACCAAACGGTTGCACGTATGCTAGAGCGTGATGACTTTAAAAAGCGCTACGCTGATGGTCGTCCTATCGCAATTCACGAATTCATGTACCCGCTGCTACAAGGTTATGACTCAGTAGCGATGGAAACTGACGTTGAGCTTGGTGGTACGGATCAGAAGTTCAACCTTCTGATGGGTCGTGAGCTGCAAAAAGCAAACGGTCAAAAACCACAGGTTGTGCTAACTATGCCACTATTGGTTGGTTTGGACGGCGTGAAGAAAATGTCTAAGTCGGCGAACAACTATATTGGTGTGAATGACGTGCCAAACGAGATGTTTGGTAAGATCATGTCTATCTCTGACGATCTTATGTGGAACTACTTCGAATGCTTGTCATTCCGTCCACTTGAAGAAATCGCGCAGTTTAAAGAAGACATGGCAAACGGCAAAAACCCACGCGATGTTAAGATCCTGCTGGCGAAAGAAATTATTGCTCGCTTCCACTCTGAAGCTGATGCTGACGCAGCAGAGCAAGAGTTCATCAACCGTTTCCAAAAAGGTGCGATGCCAGAAGAAATGCCAGAGCTTGAGTTTGAAGCAGGCATGGCTATCGGTAACCTTCTAAAAGAAGCGGGCTTAGTTAACTCGACATCAGATGCGATGCGTATGATCCGCCAAGGTGCAGCAAAGATCGACGGTGATAAAATCGAAGATACTAAGCTAGTGCCAGCGGCAGGTACTGCTGTTTACCAAGTTGGTAAACGTAAATTTGCACGTATTACGCTGAAGTAATCATAATTGCTGATTCAGAGTATCAAAGGGCGCTTCGGCGCCTTTTTTAATGCCGTTACACTATCTAATTATCCAATATTAAAGTGCATAGTCATTACGCTGCGTTGCGTGCTGGCTTAGGTATTCAATAAATTCCCATTCCACACCGTCTTGGTCAAAGAAATAGATACGTTTGCGCCAAGGATGGTCGGTTGCCAGGTCATTTTGTACATAGCCAGCTGCCAGTAATCGCACTTTGGCTGCATCCACATCCTCAATCACTAAGCCCACATGATTAATCCCAATATCGACATATGGATTACGGTCGACCTGAGTGCGTTCTATCACTTCTTGTAGTGCTAAATAGCTGTCTTGTGTACCTATGTGACACCAGTGGTAAGCCTCGCTTTGTCCACGATGCCGAACTTTAAATTCAGGTATTGCTGTTTGTAGAAACCTGATGGTGTGGTCGAGATCTTTGATCGTAATGTTGGCATGCTCAACGTAGGGGGTCATGATTACTCTCCGCTTTCATTTCAAATGGAATAAAGGTTATTAAGTAATGCTTATATTTTACATATTAGTCTGACTTGGCATTAAGTAAAGTTTTTACATTACTTAAGTGATGTGGGATATAAAAAAACCGCCAAAGTTGGCGGTTTTTTGCAACAGGGAGGTAATTAACCGTTTGGTTATTAGCGCAGCGTTAGTGACGGTAGCGATAAGTGCCAACGAATCGCCGCGAGACGGATGGTTAGTGTGGTGATGATACCTGCAAGTGAGGACACTTCGGTAGCAAAGCCAGTTAACAAGCCTGTCGTGTGGACAATACCACCCAGAATACACGCAGTGGCGTAGACCTCGGTACGTAATACCATAGGGATCTCACGTGCTAATACATCACGGATCACCCCACCACCACAGCCTGTGAGCACACCCATGATAACGGCGACCATAGGGGAGGCGCCAAATCGTAAGGCTTTTTCAACACCTATGGCCACAAACACGGCTAACCCGATGGCATCGGCAACGGGGAGAACATACCACGGCAATTTTTGTGGTCGACGAATACCGGCCATAGTGAACAAGCATGTAACAAAGATCACCCAAAGGTAATTGGTATCGGTGATCCAAAACACTGGCGTTGCGCCCAGTGCCATATCACGAATCGTACCACCACCAATAGCGGTTACACTGGCGAGTACCACGACGCCAAAGGGATCCATACGTAACCGTCCAGCCAAGAGCACACCTGACACTGCAAATACAGCAGTACCAAACATATCAAGGAGATAGATAAGCATTAAAGTATTACCTGATAAAGAAAGCGAAAAGAAAGATGACGGCAGAGCAGCGAACTACTGTGTCGCACGTCGTTGTTTTCGTACCGTGTCTAGGTGATCGCATACCTGTTTGATCGCTTTTAGCGTTCGAGGTGTCGGGCGGTTAAGCCAGTCTGAATTCACGGTAAAAACCTGCCGATTATCGACAGCAGGTATTTTACCCTGCCAGTCTTGCCATATATCAACATTTGTATTGGCATGAGAGGTACCAAATATGATTTCTGGTTGACGGATCACAACTTGCTCTTGTGATACCTGCGGATATGGGGCTTTACTCGTGGCAAAAATATTCTCACCGCCACACACTTGGAAAACTTGAGTGGGCCAATGACCGTCCGCGACAGTGATCATTGGGGCGGCACTGATTTGGTAAAAGTAGCGAACTTTCTCTTGGTTTTGATATTTTTGGGTTAATTGGGCTAGCTTTTCACGGTAATCTTTTGCGGCTTGCTGTGCCTGTCGAGGCGAGTCAGCATATTGCCCGAGACGTTCAATGGTATCAGCAATGGCAGGTAATGCCTTGGAGGTGGAGTACACCACATTGAAGCCGAGTTGCTCAAGTTTGGCCATCTCTCTTGGAGGGTTACCGCTTTTCCACGCTAAAATTAGGTCGGGTTTTAGCGCAACAATGCGTTCGAGTTTGATGCCTCTGTGGTTAGCCACGCGTTCTAGTTCAAGTGCGGCTTTGGGGTAGTCACTGTAGTCAGTTGCTGCAATCAGTTTATCGCCTAACCCTGCGGCATACGCCAGCTCTGTCATGTGAGGCGATAAGCTGATCACTCTTGTGGCCGGTTGCGTTGCAAAACTCATGGTTGAAAAAAACAATAAACAGCAGCAAGCGAAACGCACTTAAAAAGCTCCTTGAAAAAGAATGATGAGACTGCTTTGCAACACCAGCCAAATGATGATTCGGCTTTTCGCGACTTGTTCTATTTGAGCGAGGTGTAAGGCGGCTGGGGCTATTTTCCCCCCTAGGCGTGGGCGCTCTAATTTGCGTTCGCCATACATAGCAGGCCCGCCGAGTGAGAGCGATAACTTATTCCCGGTTGCCACCAGTAACCACCCAGGCCCTGGTAGTTGCCAGCTTTCCCCTTGTTGCCATAAGCTGCGCAGCGCGGTCTTGCCGTTTTGCCCAAGGGCGATGAGCAACGCAAACAAACGTAATGGTACGATATCAAGCACGGCCAAAATACGAATGGCGGGATAGCCAAAAAAGGCGTATTGCTCGCGGCTTGGTGACCATACTCGGGCGAGGCATACAGCTAGGCGATACATGAGTGCGCCTATGCCGCCGGCGAGTCCGTACCAAAATAGCACGCCGATCACTTGGCGACCGTAGCCGAGCAGTTGTGTTTCCGCACTTGCTTTACCGAGCCCTAGTAAAGATAGGCTTTCTGTTTGGCGGTTAAGTGTGGTGCTGAGTAGTTGTCGGCAGAGGGTTTTGTTTTCAGTACTGTACGCTTTGATCAGTTGCTGGCTGAGTTGGCTGATATTTTTCCAGCCTAAGGCAAACCACAGCAGAGTAAGATCAAAAAGGGCATCAACCCACACGAGTTGTTTGCAGGCAATCAACATGATGAGTACGGTAAGCCACATCAGTAGCCAAGTTAGTAAACCTGATAGCAAACGCTGGTGGCGGTTGTCACTAGGTTTATTAACGCGACTGGCGAGCATGATGGCCATGCGCTGCCATAAGTTAAGCGGGTGAATATCTTGCGGAATGGCAATAAGCCAATGCAATGCAATGGCACCCCACATTGCCAGTAGGGTGCTATTGTTAGCGAGTATCGCTAAAAAGTCGTTCATTACTTATTCAGTAACTCGGCCATTTTAGCCACCATGACTGAAGAGCTTTTTGCTGCTAGTGGTAGGAACTCATCAAAGCTCATTGGCGATTCTTTGTCAGCAACATCAGAAAT
Organism: Photobacterium swingsii; assembly: GCF_024346715.1. Lineage (NCBI taxonomy): Bacteria > Pseudomonadati > Pseudomonadota > Gammaproteobacteria > Vibrionales > Vibrionaceae > Photobacterium > Photobacterium swingsii. Next base: position 3,208,673 of record NZ_AP024852.1, on the reverse strand, counting down.
TGCGCGAACCACAACAAAAGGGACGTTGAACTGGTGACATGCTTGTGCGATCGCTGCCGCTTCCATTTCTACTGCGATAACTGTAGGGAAGTTATCGCGGATAAATTGTTGTTTTTCAGCGCTGCACACAAAGGCATCACCGGTACAAATTAGACCACGTACTGCGTGTACATTTTCCATTGTCGCAAGTGCTTGCGCAGCGATGTCCATCAGTTTTTCGTCTGATGCGAAAGCGGCAGGTTGTTGTGCCATTTGACCGATTTCGTAACCGAATGCAGTAACGTCAGCATCGTGGTAGCGAACTTCTGTTGAAATCACTACGTCACCCACGTTTAGGCTGCTATCAAAACCGCCAGCAGAACCTGTGTTAAGCACAACATCGGGTTGGAAAACTTCAAGCATAATTGCAGAACCTACCGCCGCAGCCACTTTACCAATGCCAGATTGCAGTAACACGATATCGGCACCGTTTAGTGTACCTGTGTAGATGGTACAGCCTGCTTTTTTGTGTGTTTCACAGTTAGTCAGTTGGTCTTTTAGGATCGCAACTTCTTGCTCCATTGCACCAATAATGCCGATTTTCATAGCTAGCTTCTCTTTGTTGTTCAGTTGTGCGCTCACACTGAGCACATAATGGCGAGATTGTAACAAATAAAAAGCGAGAGGTCAGAGCTTAACGCACTGTCTCTCTCGCTGTTTTGACCTTTCTTTGTGGGGTTAATTTGTTAGTGATTAGACATCAAGATAATCCATGATGCCATCAGCAGCGCGTCGCCCTTCATCAATTGCTGTCACGACTAAATCAGAGCCTCGTACCGCATCACCGCCCGCAAAAATTTTAGGGTTCGATGTTTGGAAGGGGAAGGTAGTGTCGCGTGGAGCTTTGATGCGTCCCCATTGATCCAGCTCGACATCATAAGCACTGAGCCAGGGCATTGCATGGGGCTGAAAACCAAACGCCATGATCACAGCATCAGCGGCAATAAGGTGTTCACTGCCTTCGACCGGTTCAGGGCGACGACGGCCTGCATCATCAGGGGCTCCCAGTGCGGTTTTGACAACCTTGACCCCAGTGACACGTCCTGTTTGGTCAATCTCGATACCGAGCGGTTGTAGGTTAAACATAAAGTTAACCCCTTCTTCACGGGCATTTTTCACTTCCCGTTTTGAGCCTGGCATATTGGCCTCATCACGGCGGTATGCACAAATGACGCTGCTAGCTCCCTGACGAACAGAGGTACGGACACAGTCCATCGCGGTATCACCACCGCCGAGTACTACAACCCGTTTGCCTTTCATGTCGGTAAAAGGCGTTGATGTGTCCAGCCCCATGACTTTATAAGTATTTGATATCAGAAAAGGTAGCGCATCATACACGCCTTGTGCATCTTCATTTACCAGCCCTGCTCGCATGTTTTGGTAAGTCCCCACGCCGAGAAAGACAGCATCATAGTCTTTGATGAGATCGGCTAATGCCACATCTTTCCCTACTTCCGTATCGAGTTGGAACTCAACCCCCATTTCAGTGAAGATCTTGCGGCGGTTAACCATGACTTCTTTTTCTAATTTAAACGAAGGAATACCAAAGGTCAGTAAGCCGCCAATCTCAGGGTAGCGATCAAAGACCACGGGTTTGACCCCATTGCGCACTAATATATCGGCGCAAGATAGCCCCGCTGGGCCCGCCCCGATAATCGCGACTTTCTTGTCAGTCCACTCAACATGAGACATGTCGGGCTTCCAGCCCATTTCAAAGGCTTTATCGGTAATGTACTTTTCTACGTTGCCGATAGTGACAGCGCCAAAATCGTCATTAAGGGTACATGAACCTTCACATAAACGATCTTGAGGGCATACGCGGCCACACACTTCTGGCAAGGTATTGGTCTGATGCGATAACTCTACGGCTTCAATGATCCGTCCTTCATTGGCGAGTTTTAGCCATTGGGGAATATAATTGTGAACGGGACACTTCCATTCACAATAGGGGTTACCGCAGTCGAGGCAGCGATCCGATTGGGCACTGGCTTGTTGCTGGGTAAAGGGTTCGTAGATTTCGACAAACTCGATCTTCCTGATCTTGAGTGGTTTTTTTGCCGGATCGACGCGCGCAACATCAATGAATTGGTAAACGTTCTGGCTCATGAGGTTCCCTCCTTATTGTGCTTGAACGCGCAGTTCAGCGGCTGAACGACTTTGATGACCCAGCAGCGTATTCACATCGGCTGACTTGGGTTTTGCCAAATAGAACTTAGGGATCCATAGGTCAAAATCAGCCAGTATTTCTTGTGCTCGGCTAGATCCTGTTTCTTCAAGGTGGCGGTCAATCAGTCCGCGAAGATGTTCTTGATGGATAACGAGATCATCAAGTGGTAGTGCCTCGACCAATTCTGGGTTAACGCGTCCTGCAAAATCGCCATTTTGGTCAAGGATATAAGCAAACCCGCCAGTCATACCTGCGCCAAAGTTCACCCCGGTATTGCCTAAAATCGCCACAATGCCACCTGTCATGTACTCACAAGCGTTATCTCCAGCCCCTTCGACTACTGCGATTGCTCCTGAGTTACGTACTGCGAATCGTTCGCCAGCTGTACCTGCAGCAAACAGCTTGCCGCCTGTCGCACCGTATAAACAGGTGTTACCAATAATGGTTGCTTGGTGTGTTTTGAAGGCTGAGCCCATGGGTGGATGAATGGTGATTTTCCCGCCAGCCATACCTTTGCCCACATAATCGTTCGCATCACCAATAAGGTGAAGGTTAAGGCCACCGGCATTCCATACCCCAAAAGACTGCCCAGCGGTGCCCGTTAAGTGGATATTAAGCGGTGAAGCTGCCATGCCTTGATTACCATAGCGGTGGGCTATTTCACCTGACAAACGGGCCCCAATAGAGCGATCCGTGTTGCGGATATTGTGGTAGAGATCGGCGCTACTACGTGACGTTATTGCAGGTAATGCTTCTTCCAATAAAACTTGGCTTAATGCTGCTTCATCAAATGGGGTATTGGCTTCACTGCAGTACAAGGTTTTGCCTTCAACGGGGGTTGGTGCATGGAGTAACCCTGCTAGGTCGAGCTTTTGTTGCTTGGCGCTCACGCCATTAAGAGCGACCAATAAATCGGTACGGCCAATTAAGTCGGTCAGTTGCTCGACCCCAAGTTGAGCCAGTAATTCGCGAACTTCTTGGCCTAGCCCGACAAAGTAATTCATCACTTGCTCTGGTAAGCCTTTAAAGTAATCACGGCGCAGTTTTTCATCTTGCGTTGCTACGCCAGTTGCACAGTTATTGAGGTGGCAGATACGCAGGTACTTACAGCCTAATGCCACCATTGGGGCGGTGCCAAAGCCAAAACTTTCCGCACCCAAAATGGCGGCTTTAACGACATCCAACCCTGTTTTTAGTCCCCCATCGACCTGCAGGCGGATCTTATGGCGTAAGCCATTGGCCACAAGGGCTTGCTGGGTTTCTGCGAGCCCGAGCTCCCACGGGCTACCTGCATATTTCACCGAGGTTAATGGGCTGGCTCCTGTCCCGCCATCGTAACCAGAAATTGTGATTAAATCGGCATAGGCTTTGGCCACACCGGTTGCGATGGTGCCCACACCAGGTTCGGAAACGAGTTTGACGGAAACCATGGCACTAGGGTTGACCTCTTTGAGGTCGAAAATGAGCTGAGCTAAGTCTTCAATTGAATAAATATCGTGGTGCGGTGGTGGCGAAATCAAGGTAACGCCAGGTACGGCATAACGCAGTTTGGCAATTTCGGTGGTGACCTTATGGCCGGGCAATTGGCCTCCTTCACCGGGTTTTGCGCCTTGGGCGACCTTGATTTGAATGACATCAGCATTGACCAAGTAGTGTGGTGTAACACCGAAACGGCCTGATGCGACCTGCTTGATCCTTGAGTTGCGCTCGTTACCAAATCGGCGAGGGTCTTCACCGCCTTCACCTGAATTGGAGTGTCCGCCTAAGCGGTTCATTGCGATAGCGAGCGCTTCGTGTGCCTCGGGGCTCAGGGCGCCAATTGACATCGCGGCGGAGTCAAAACGTTTATAGAGTTCAGTAGCAGCCTCGACTTGCTCGATAGCAATAGGGTTATCACTGCGCTTGAGTTGTAATAAATCACGAATTGCTGCAATAGGGCGTTCATTGACCTCGCGAGCAAAGGCGATATAGTCTTGGTAATCCCCAGATTTCACAGCCTGTTGAAGTGTGCCAACCACATCGGGGTTATAGGCATGAAACTCACCACCGTGGACATATTTGAGTAAACCACCGTGCTCAATCGGTTTGCGCTTAAGCCATGCTTTACGGGCTAAGTTGACGGCATCTTGCTGGAAATCCTCAAAATTAGCACCAGAAATGCGGCTCGCTGTGCCTTTGAAGCAGAGTTGAATAACATCCTGATGAAGGCCTACGGCTTCAAATAAATGCGAGCAACGGTATGAGGCGATGGTAGAGATTCCCATCTTAGACATGATCTTAAATAAGCCCTTATTGATGCCATCACGGAAGTTGATCATCACGGCGCGATAAGGCTTATTGATCGCACCTTTATCGATCTGTTGGCCGAGAGATTCATAGGCTAAATATGGGTAAACCGCGGTTGCGCCATATCCCAGTAAGACGGCAAATTGGTGTGGATCACGCGCAGTTGCGGTTTCGATGATTATGTTGGCATCGCAGCGTAAGTTGGTTTCAACGAGGCGAGTTTGTACTGCGCCCACAGCCATAGCGGCAGGGATCGGCAGTTTGCTGACATTAATACCGCGATCGGAAAGGACAATGAGCACAGTGCCACTGCGGACTAAGCGTTCGGCTTGATCACACAGATCGAGAATAGCTTGCTGTAAATCTTTCTCGGCGGGGTCGTAGTTAATGTCGATGATGCTGTTGCGGTAATACTGGCTGTCGAGCTCAAGTAACTGAACCAGATCGGAATACAGCAGCACAGGGGATTTAAAGGCGACCCGATAAGCATGGCCATCGGTTTCACAAAACACATTCATCTCGCGACCAATGCAGGTGGCCAGTGACATCACATGCTTTTCACGCAATGGGTCAATGGGTGGGTTGGTTACTTGGGCAAACATTTGACGAAAGTAGTCGGTGATCCCGCGTTCTTTGGAAGAGAGTACAGCCATTGGTGCATCATCGCCCATCGATCCTGTCGCTTCTTGGCCGTTTTCACCAATCACGCGAAGGACTTGATCGATTTCTTCACGGTTCATGCCAAATTGTTTTTGGTAGGTGCTTAATTCATTGTCTGATAACGAGCGGCTACCGACTTGCTCATCATCCAATTGCTCAAATGGCGTGAGATGTTTGACATGGCTATCGAGCCACTCTTTATAAGGGTGACGTGCCATTAAATCGTTATCTATATCTTTGGAGTGCCAAATCTTGCCAAATTTGGTGTCGATAACCAGCAGCTCACCAGGACCGACACGGCCTTTTTCTAAGACTTCATCGGGAGCGTAATCCCAAATGCCGATTTCAGAAGCCAGAGTGATGAGCTTATCTTTTGTGATCACATAGCGAGCTGGGCGTAAGCCATTTCGGTCTAGATTACATGCGGCGTAGCGACCGTCTGACATGACGATTCCTGCGGGTCCATCCCAGGGTTCCATGTGCATGGAATTAAAGTCGTAAAAAGCGCGTAACTCAGGATCCATGTCGGGGTGATTTTGCCATGCGGGTGGCACGAGCATCCGCATCGCGCGGAAGAGATCCATCCCTCCTGCGAGGAAGAGTTCGAGCATATTATCCAGGCTTGAAGAATCAGAACCGCTTTCATTGACAAAAGGGGCGGCGGTTTGTAAATCAGGCAGCAGCGGCGAGGAGAACTTATAACCGCGTGCACGTGCCCATTGGCGATTACCCGCTATGGTATTGATTTCGCCGTTATGCGCTAAATAACGAAACGGCTGAGCCAGAGGCCAGCGTGGTTGAGTATTGGTAGAGAAACGCTGGTGGAATAAACAAATGGATGACTGTAAGCGAAGGTCGCCTAAGTCGGTATAAAAGCGCGGTAAATCTGCAGGCATGCAAAGGCCTTTGTAGACAGTCACTTGGGTCGACAGGCTACAGATATAAAAATCAGGATCTTCACTGATCCGCTGTTCGATACGACGACGTGCAATATACAGGCGGCGATCGATATCACGAGGTTTCCAGCCTGCTGGGGCATTAATGAAGACTTGAACAATGTCAGGTAGGGACTCTTTGGCAATAGGCCCTAGGACTTGAGCATTGATTGGCACGTCGCGCCAACCTGCGACAGAAAGGGTTTCTTTACTGAGCTCTTCAGTGATAATTGTGCGGGCTTGCTCAGCTTTGACTGGATCCGTGCTGAGAAATAGCATGCCAATGGCAAATTCGCGGGCTAATTTCCAGTTGTGTTCATCCGCAATAATACGGTAGAAGTCGCTGGGCTTTTTCATTAATAGCCCGCAACCATCCCCAGTTTTTCCATCGGCGGCAATGCCACCACGGTGGGTCATACGATCCAGTGCTGAAATCGCTGTTCTTACTAATTTATGGCTTGTTTCCCCTTCAATATGGGCAATTAAGCCAAATCCACAATTGTCTTTTTCCAGCCTTGGGTCATACAGTGTCATGACAACTCTCCCTTGGTCTGCTCATCCTGAGCGTAAACTTTTAACCCTATAATTTGTTTATTGATACGGTTAAAAGTGGTCTGACTGCATAGTTATGGCGTTAATGGCTCACCATGGCGCATCCTGCGATCATCCAAGTTAACGGCAATTTACAGAAAGGTCAAATTTCAACCATTTACGTTTCCATTGACCTAAATGGCCATATTAAAAACTGTAATTAATTGATTTTAAATTCAATTTTAACGAGTTGTTAACAGTCGAGGTTGAAATGACATCGTCTTAATGTTGCGACTATTTTGATGAAATATGGCGATGGTAAGTCATTTTGGGAAAAGAGATGCAAGGTGGTGGTGAGGGCTATCTACTGAATAATCATATAAAAAAAGCCAGCTCTATTGAGCTGGCTTTGATATGTAGCATTTTGAGGTGCAGTTTAACCGTTAGAGAGCATTAATGAATCAGCTTTGGCTTCAAGGTTAGAGCCTCCCATTAAGAAATTATCGATTTCACGGGCAGATTCTCGACCTTCATTAATGCAACGAACAACCAGAGACTGGCCTGTACGCATATCACCTGCGGCAAATACACCGGATTGATTGGTGGCAAAGCCTTCTGTGGCTACGTTGCCACGCTCGTCCAATTTTATATCCAGTTGCGCCAGTACACCTGTTGGTTCTGGGTGTAAAAAGCCCATCGCAAGGAAGGCGAGATCACACGGGATAATACGCTCAGATCCTGCGACTTCTTCAAAGTTAGGGCGTTCGCCTGCTGTTGCTTCTTGCCACTGAATATCGGCGATGCGCAGGGCTTTGACATTGCCAGCATCATCACTGATGAACTCTTTGGTTAAGATGTTCCAGTGACGATCACACCCTTCCTCGTGCGAGGTCGAGGTTTTCATGATCATCGGATACGACGGCCATGGTTGATTAACCGGTCGCTTCTCTGGTGGGATCGGCATGATTTCTACTTGTGTAATACTTGCAGCGCCATGGCGGTTTGAGGTACCCACACAGTCTGAGCCTGTATCACCGCCACCTATCACGACCACATGCTTACCCTTGGCATGAATTTCTGCTGTTTTTAAATCCATGTCGTTCGCACGGCGGTTATTTTGGGCGAGAAATTCCATTGCAAAATGCACCCCCTTGAGCTCACGACCCGGAATAGGCAGGTTGCGCGGTACGGTTGATCCGCCCGTTAGCAAAACGACATCAAAGTCTTGGCGGAGCTGTTGGGCATTAATGTCGACACCAATGTGCGCATTTACTTCAAATTTAACCCCAGCATCGGCCATCAGGTTGATCTTGCGATCTATGATGTCCATGCCGAGCTTAAAATCTGGGATGCCAAAGCGTAGTAGGCCGCCGACTTTTTCGTCACGCTCGAACACAGTTACGCAGTGGCCCGCACTGTTTAATTGCTCGGCGGCGGCTAACCCTGCAGGGCCGCTACCAATAATCGCAACGGTTTTTCCGGTACGGGACCGCGGGGATTTCGGTTTGGCGTAGCCTTCGCGGTAGGCGGTTTCAACGATGGTTTTTTCAATATTACAGATAGTGATTGGGTCTTGATTAATACCCAGTACACAGCCACTTTCACAAGGGGCGGGGCACACACGACCAGTAAATTCTGGGAAGTTATTGGTCGAACTTAAAATGTTCCATGCTTCTTCCCAGCTATCGCGGAAAACCGCATCGTTAAACTCAGGGATAATATTCCCAATCGGGCACGAGTTATGACAAAACGGTACACCACAGTCCATACAGCGTGACGCTTGTGTGTTGATTTTGTCGCCAAACTCCTCGTTCAAAACAAACTCTTTGTTATCTTGAATACGAACGCTCGGATCTAACTTTTTTGGTAGCTCACGACCATGCTCTAAAAATCCAGTAGGCTTACCCATTTACGGCCTCCAACTCTTCCTTGTTTGCAGCTTCCGCTTTACGTTGTTGTAATACCGCTTTGTAATCCCTTGGCATTACCTTCACCATCTTTTGAAGGTTAGCTTCAAAGTTAGAAAGGAAGGTTTGGGCCACAGTACTACCCGTGTATTCAACGTGCTTACTGAGCATGCGCTGTAGACGTTCTTTGTCTTCTTGCTCGATAGGATCGAGGTCAACCAATTCAGGGTTAAGCTTGGTTTCGAAATCGCCAAACTGATCCCAAACATAGGCGACTCCCCCGCTCATCCCTGCGGCGAAGTTACGGCCTGTTTGACCAAGAATAACGGCTACCCCGCCTGTCATGTATTCACAGCCGTGGTCACCCACGCCTTCAACAACGACTTCTGCCCCTGAGTTACGGACACAGAAACGTTCACCCGCAAGGCCTCGAATGTAAGACTCACCTGATGTTGCGCCGTAGAAACAAACGTTACCAACGATGATGTTATCTTCAGGGGTGATGTTTGAATTGGCATCAGGGTAGAGCACTAGCGTACCGCCTGACAGTCCTTTACCCCAGTAATCGTTCGCATCACCCTCGACCTCAAATTTCACACCTTTGGCAAGGAAAGCACCAAGACTTTGTCCTGCCGATCCTGTGAACTTCACATTCATAGGCTGCGGTAGACCTTGGTCTTTGTAGATCTTAGAGATTTCATTCGACAGCATGGTGCCGACACTGCGGTCGGTGTTAATGATCTCAAGTTCGGTATCGACTTGCTTACCTTGAGTCAGTGCAGGTGCTGCAGCTTCAATCAGTTTGCGATCTAATACCTTTTCAAGGTTATGGTCTTGCTCTCGCTGATTGTAGATACCATCTTCTTCACGTGCAGGCTCAACAAATAACACTGGGCTCAGATCGAGGTTTTTGTATTTCCAGTGACCGATATCCTCACGGATTTTCAGTTTGTGTGACTGGCCAACCATCTCATCAATGGTGCGGAAGCCCAGTTCAGCCATGACTTCTCGTAGCCCTTCTGCCATGTATTGGAAAAAGGTCACTACGTCTTCGACGCGGCCATCAAAACGCTCACGCAGGGTTTTGTTTTGAGTCGCAATACCAACAGGACAGGTGTTTTTATGACACTTACGCATCATGATACAGCCTTCAACCACTAGGGCCGCAGTGGCCACACCCCATTCCTCTGCACCTAATAATGTCGCCACAGCAAGATCGCGTGGTGTTTTCATTTGGCCATCAGACTGCACGACAATACGGTTACGTAAGCCGTTCTTTAGTAGGGTTTGGTGCGTTTCAGCTAGGCCGAGTTCCCACGGTAAACCTGTGTGGCGAATGGATGACATTGGTGATGCCCCCGTACCGCCATCAAAGCCTGCGATCAAGACCACATCGGCTTTGGCTTTGGCCACGCCAGAGGCAATGGTGCCTACGCCAGCTTCAGAAACCAGCTTCACGTTAACGCGGCCAGCACGGTTAGCATTTTTCAAATCGTAGATCAGCTGAGCCAAATCTTCGATAGAGTAAATATCGTGGTGTGGTGGTGGTGAAATCAGCCCCACACCAGGGGTTGAGTGGCGGGTTGCCCCAATCCAGTCATCAACTTTATCACCCGGTAGCTGACCGCCTTCGCCTGGTTTTGCCCCTTGCGCCATCTTGATCTGAATTTCATCAGAGTTTGTGAGGTAGTAAGAGGTAACACCGAAGCGGCCTGAAGCGACTTGTTTGATCGCTGAGCGTTCCCAGTCGCCGTTTTCTTTTTTCTCAAAACGATCCGGGTCTTCACCGCCTTCACCTGAGTTAGATTTAGCCCCGATACGGTTCATTGCCACGGCAAGGGTGGAGTGCGCTTCATAAGAGATAGAACCAAAGCTCATCGCACCAGTTGCAAAGCGTTTTAGAATGCTTTCAATCGGCTCCACTTCTGCGAGTGGAATGGCGCCTGCTGGGCTTTTGATGAACTCAAGTTGGCTACGCAGTGTTGCTGCATTATCACCTTGTGAGTCCACAGCATGGCAGTATTCTTTGAACTGACTGTAGTCTTTGCCGCGAGTGGATTGCTGCAGCAATGAAATTGTCTCTGGGTTAAAGAGGTGTTTTTCACCGCGCTGTTTCCATTGGTAAACCCCGCCCACATCTAGCATTTGAATTGGGATTTCACGGGTTGGGTAACCCACACGGTGACGGATCAATACTTCGTGTGCAATGTCATCAATCGTGAGGCCTTGAATACGTGAAACAGTCCCTGTGAAGTATTTATCAACCACAGCTTTGCTGATACCTAATGCTTCAAAAATCTGCGCGCCGTGGTATGACTGTAGCGTCGAGATGCCCATTTTAGAGAAGATCTTTAATAGGCCACCGTTCACCCCTTTACGGTAGTTGTTGAACAGTTCTTCGGTTGGTAACTCAGGATCGAGCTTACGTTTTCTCTGAAGATCAACCAGCGTTTCAGTCACTAGGTAGGGGTTGACTGCGTTCGCGCCGTAGCCGACCAAGGTAGCAAAGTGGTGAGTTTCACGTGCATCACCGGTTTCAACTATGATGTCACACTTAGCACGAAGCCCTTTGCGGATCAGGTGGTGGTGAACTGCGCCGACTGCCAGCATGGCAGGAATGGCTGCATGGTTAGAGTTAACTGCACGGTCAGTCAGAATAATGATCGAATAGCCATCTTGCACTGCATCTTCCGAGTATTGGCAAATACGCTTAAGGGCACGCTCTAGCTTGCCGTTTTCACCATTGGCGCGAAAGACGATGTCTAAGGTTTTGGCTTGTAAGTGTTCTTTATCTATCGCACGTAGTTTTTCTAATTCAGCATTTGATAAGACTGGCGACTCTAACTCTACCTTTTGGCAATGTTCTGGTGTTTCGTCGAGCAGGTTTTGGTCTTTGCCTAGGTAGGTGTTGAGTGACATCACCATACGTTCACGGATCGGATCGATCGGTGGGTTAGTCACCTGTGCAAATAGCTGCTTGAAGTAATTAGAAAGGTGTTGTGATTGGTGCGATAGCACAGCCAACGGCCAATCGGCGCCCATTGCACTGAGGGGTTCGTACCCAGTTTTTGCCAGCGGAACGATAATTTCGTTCACTTCTTCTGAACTCATACCAAAGGCTTGTTGGTGATGCAGTAGACGTTCAGGTGTTGGCTGGTGGTGCATGTTATCGGCATCAGGCAGCGACTTAAGTGTAAGCAGGTTGTCTTTCACCCATTGTTCATAAGGCTGCGCCGAGGCAATGCTGTCTTTCACTTCTTCATCTGAAATGATACGACCTTGCTCAAGATCGGCGACAAAGATACGTCCAGGCTGCAAGCGACCACGGAATTGCACATTCTCCGGTTCAATTTCTACCACACCAGATTCCGATGCCATTACTAAGAAGTCATCTTTGGTAACTGTGTAGCGTGATGGACGGAGGCCATTTCGGTCTAAGGTTGCACCTACTTGCACACCATCGGTGAAACAAACTGATGCTGGGCCATCCCAAGGTTCCATCACGTTGGCGTGGTATTGGTAAAACGCGCGACGCTTAGGATCCATGTTGGTATTTTCTTGCCATGCTTCCGGGATCAACATCATCAAAGCATGCGGTAGGCTACGACCAGAGAGTACCAGTAACTCCAGCGCCATATCAAAGTTTGATGAATCAGAGCTGCCTTCTTGGCAGATAGGGAGCAACATGTCGATTTCTTGTTGGCTGAACAGGTCAGACTCAAGAATCGCTTCACGCGCTTTCATCCAATTCAAGTTACCGCGTACGGTGTTAATCTCACCATTGTGCGCGATGTAACGGAAAGGCTGGGCGAGGCGCCAGCGAGGGAAAGTATTGGTTGAAAAGCGAGAGTGGACAAGGGCAAGCGCCGTCACCATGGTTGGGTTTTGCAGGTCAAGGAAGTACTGAGGCACCTGCTCTGTAGTGAGCTGACCTTTATATACCAATGTCTTATAAGACAATGAGTTAATGTAGAAGTCATCGCCAATATTCGACACGCTTTCTAGACATACACGTACCGTATAGTTACGAAGCACGTAGAGTTTGCGTTCGAGTACAGCTGGATCTAGGTTACTCCCCCCCGTGATAAAGACATGTTCAAACTGGGGTTCAGTGCTGAGAGGATCTTCACCTATCATCGAATTATCAACGGGTAAGACGCGATAACCGATCACTTCAAGGTCGAGGCGATTCGCATTACGTTCTAGGATATCGCGACACTGTTGACGTTTGTGTTCGTCTTTTGGAAAAAGCACCACACCGACACCATATTGCTCAAAAGAGGGCAACTTGATACCGAGCTTAACGGTTTCTTCGAGTAAGAATTCGTGCGGTTTCTGCAGTAAAATACCCGCGCCATCACCACTTGATGGATCACAACCTTGGCCGCCGCGGTGTTCCATACGGGCAAGCATATCAAGGGCTTGAGTGACAATCTCGTGGGATTTACGGTTCTTTAAATGGGCAACAAAGCCGATACCACAGGCATCGTGCTCTAATTCAGGTACATAAAGCCCCTGAGCATTAAGCTCTTGATCTGTCATAGATACATCCTTCCAGTGTTCAACAGACCTGTCCCAGGTCTGTATTATCCCTAATCGTTATATCGTCACATCTTGTCACTTTGAATGGACTACCTGTCCAGTGAACAAAACGGTGCGTTTGCTGTGGGATGATGTGTAAATCATTTAGCAAACTTAATTTTGCAGCACATCCATTCTGGTAATTAGATGTACTGTCATTTAATGAACTAGTGACATAAATCACTGCTTTTAGCGGGTTTTATGTCACAAATGTTGCTCATTATTTGCACATAAGTGTAACTATCCTACAGTTTTGATACTTTAATTACCAACAAAAAATAGCGTGATTAATCCACTATATCGACTGAAGCTGCATGTAAGTGTTACATGGTTGCGTAAATATTCGATAATCGTTCTCATTTTGCATATTCGTCCAATTTCATTTTTATTTATCCTTATTTACTATGTGGGTAATGAATGCAAGGGGCAGTTTCTTATGTTGTTTTAAATTTACAAGGTATAAACACGGGGGAAGTGAGCGGGGATTTACGTGCTTTTCTTGTTTTAACACAATTTTCAGCATTGGCTTTGGTGCTACGCTGCGCGGCTTATTTTTCCCATGGCCGAATACTCAGGTGATTAAATGCAACTACACGAACTCGTAAATACATTCGGACAAGATTTACATCGCCGCTATGGTGAAAAAGTGCATAAGTTAACCTTACATGGTGGCTTTAGTTGCCCTAACCGTGACGGCACGATTGGTCGTGGTGGCTGTACCTTCTGCAATGTCGCCTCATTTGCCGATGAAAAAGCGCAATATCTACCGATTGAGCAGCAGCTAAACCAGAGAGCGGGTGAGATCCACCGTGCCAAACGCTATTTGGCGTATTTTCAGGCGTACACTAGCACCTACGCTGAAGTACAAACCCTAAAAAAAATGTATGAAGAAGCCCTTAAAACAGCAGATATTGTCGGTTTATGTGTGGGAACGCGGCCAGACTGTGTGCCAGATGCTGTGTTGGAATTATTGGCAGAATACCATCAACAAGGCTATGAAATTTGGCTGGAGCTAGGCTTACAAACAGCGAATGATAAAACCCTTAAGCGGATTAATCGAGGGCATGATTTTGCATGTTATCAAGCGATCACTCAGCGCGCGCGTGCGCTTGGGCTGAAAGTGTGTACGCACTTGATTGTGGGTCTGCCCGGCGACACTAAAGCCGATAACCTTGACACCATTGAGAAAGTGGTGGCAACGGGGGTGGATGGGATCAAATTACATCCGCTACATATCGTGGAAGGCAGTAAAATGGGACAGGCCTGGAAGGCGGATCGTTTGAGTGCAATTAGCCTTGAAGATTATACGGATATTGCAGCGGAAATGATCCGTATGACACCGCCGGAAGTGGTTTATCACCGCGTTTCAGCCAGTGCGCGTCGTCCGACCTTGCTCGCACCAGAGTGGTGTGAAAATAGGTGGTTAGCCATGACAGAGGTTGGCCGTAAGCTTGATAAGCTCGGCGCGCAAGGCAGTCAATTGGCGACTCCTTTTGTTTATGAGCCATTTGCAAAGTAACTTGGTACATAGATTGAGTTGTGCAAACACTCAAAAACTGGAGGGGATTGTGGTAACGTAAGCGTACTATTGCGTTGCTACTTAATAGCATGCGCCATCAAGATGCTTAATGAAGCGAACATCCCCTAAGGTAATGTGTTCAGACCTATGACGACTCCTAAATTTGCCGTTCACATGGCCTGTTTTTTCTTGTTAACTGGATTATCCCCGATGGCGCAAGCGGCATCTTTGTCGCTAGAGCAACCGCTTTTCATTTTTGCTTTGATCCTTGCGATGATAGTGTTCGCTGGATCAATTTTGGCACTCGTCTTTCATAACGCGGAAGCCTTTTCATTCCGTAAGCTCTATTCCATGCTCACTAACTTGCCTGTCGCGGCCATGATTGTATGCAGCAAGGACGGCAAGTTGATGTATGGCAATAAAGCAAGCCGAGAGCTACTGGGTATTCGCAAAGTAGGCAATAGCTACTTTTACCCGCCTGAAGTTGAAGCGCAAATGATGTGCGATATTTTGCGTCCACATACATCGCTATTGAGCTTTAAAAGCTGGAAAGAAGAGTTACAGTTTTCAGGTAAGCACCCGCTCTCTGTTTTCGTTTCAGGCCAGTATGTGCGTTACAAGTGGCAACCCGCGTGGCTACTTTTTATTTCCCCATCCAATGAAACCATATCGCCTGATACCACCAGTAAACGAGAGCACCGTGTGTTACAAGGGGTGTTGAATTCGTTGTCTGAGTTAGTCTATTTCCAAGATAAGTCTGGCAAGGTGATGGGTACCAACAAGGCGTATGATCGCTTTTGGCGTGATCGTGAAAGTGAAGGCTTGATTGACAACATTGAAGTGTCATCAAAAAATAACTCGACCCATACATGGACCACATCACCAGATGGTGCCAGCCGTTTATTGGAAACCAATAAAACGGCTTTGATCGGTGATTTTGGTGAAATATTAGGGTCATTAAGCATTAGCCATGACGTGACCGATTGGCATGAAATGCAAGAGAGTTTGAAGCAAGAAATCGAGAAGCGTGAGATCACCGAGCAAGCGTTAGCACACCGTAATAATTTACTTGATACGATCCTTAGCGCTAGCCAAGACCCCATTGGTTTGTATAACGAGCATTGGGTTTATGTAGGGTGCAATGAACCGTTCGCGCGCGCGCTGGGCCATACCCAAGAATCTCTGTTGGGGAAAAAAGCCTCTGACGTTATCGACCCTGATAAGTGGAAAGAATTTAAAAAGGTTAACGAGCAAGTGATCAAAGAAGGGGTCACGGTTAAAACAGAAGATTACGTTATTTTGCCTGATGGAGAACCCATTTGGTATGAAGTGGCTACCTCGCCATATCGTGATCCTATAGAGGGGACTGCTGGGGTCTTGGTGATGGGACGTGATATTACGGAACGTAAGCATGCCCAGCAACAGCTCGCAGATGCCATTATGGAGCTGCAAGAGCTTAGCTTTATTGACAGTTTAACCAAGGTGGCGAATCGCCGTAGCTTTGACGAGCATTTACGGAAAATGTGGCATAGCCATATTCGTGAACAAAAATCGCTGACCTTGATCTTGTGTGATATTGATAACTTCAAGGCTTACAACGATAACTATGGTCACCAGCAAGGGGACCGTGCGCTGCTTGATGTCGCCAAGACACTGAGCCAAGTCATCAAGCGTGAGACCGATGAAGTGGCCCGCTATGGGGGGGAAGAATTCGCTTTCTTATTACCTTGTACTAACTTAGATGGTGGCCAAATTGTCGCGCGAAATATTCATCGTTATGTGGCACAAGCAGCGATTGAGCATGCGTACTCTGAAGTGAAAGATGTGCTAACTGTCAGCTTGGGGGTTGCGACAGTGACTCCAGTTCCTAACCAAGATTATGGCGAACTGGTGCGTATGGCTGATATTGCGCTGTATAAAGCAAAAGCATCGGGGCGGAACTGCACCATGGTGATGTCGGATAATCATGATTTTTAAGCGCGAACGGCATCAGCTTAAATGAATGGAATCAATACAGAGAAGAAACCTGCGTCAGCAGGTTTTTTTTGCTCTGGATCACACGAACTGAGGTACTTCTCCTTGGGGAAATAGCCGCAGGCACTTATGATGAGAGCAATGCTGCGAATAATGGATTAAATCATGAAACAAATCAAAGTGCTGGCCCAATTCTATGTCGACTTGCTGGTCAAACTTGGACTTGTCCGCTTCAGCTTGCTGCTCGCGTTGGCCTTGGTGGCGTTAGCGGTCGTTGTGCAAGTAGGGGTGACCTTGGTACTGCAAGGTGAAGTGAATGATATAGATATCGTACGATCGGTATTCTTTGGCTTGTTGATTACGCCATGGGCGGTGTATTTCCTGTCGGTGGTGGTGGATCAATTAGAAGACTCACGTCAGCGCTTATCGAAATTGGTGACGAAATTAGAAGAAATGCGTTCACGCGATATGCAGCTGAATAATCAGTTACAGGAAAATATTAGCCAACTGAACTCTGAAATAGAAGAGCGTGAAAAAGCCGAAGAAGGGCGCCAAATTGCGATGCAAGATCTCGAAAATGAGGTCTATCAGCGTGAAAATGCTCAACTAGAATTAGCGGAACAAAGTGCGCTCCTTAAATCCTTTCTCGATGCCTCTCCTGATTTAATTTATTACCGCAATGAAAAGGGACGTTTTTCTGGTTGTAACCGTGCGATGCAAGAGTTGACGGGGAAAACAGAAAAAGAATTAGTCGGCCTTACCCCTTGGGATGTTTATAGCGAAGAAGTCGCCAGTAAGATAGCGGAAACTGATCAGCAGGTCTTTAGTCAAAATGTTTCGCTGACTTACGAGCAATGGTTGGAATACCCAGATGGACATAAGGCTGTATTCGAACTGCGTAAAGTCCCTTTCTACAGCCGTGATGGGCGCCGCTTAGGTTTGATGGGCTTCGGTCGTGACATTACCGAGCGTAAGCAATATCAAGATGCCCAGGAAAAAGCGAGCCGCGACAAGACCGCCTTCATCTCAACCATTAGTCACGAATTACGCACGCCATTGAATGGCATTGTCGGTCTGAGTCGTATGTTGCTAGATAGTGAGTTAAATGCCGAGCAGCGTGGCTACATGCGAACCGTGCATGTGAGTGCGATAACTCTGGGCAATATTTTTAACGACATTATCGATATGGATAAATCTGATCGCCGTCGTTTAGAACTGCTGCCGAAACCCCATGATTTCCTAGAGTTTGTTGATGAAATGGAAAACATCTCAAGCTTGATGGCAGAACAGAAAAACCTACGTTTTGATTTAGAACGTTTATCAGATTTACCGAAATGCATTGAGGTCGATGGCACACGCTTGCGCCAAGTGTTGTGGAATTTGATCAGTAACGCGACCAAGTTCACCAAAGAAGGTGGGGTGGTTTTATCGGTAAGCAGTGAATTACTGGATAATAATCAAGCCGAGATCGTTTTTGAGGTTGAAGATAGTGGTATCGGTATGCCACACGATGAACTCGATAAAATCTTTGCCATGTACTACCAAGTGAAAGACGAGAACGATAATTTACATGCGGTTGGTACCGGGATTGGACTTGCCGTTTCGCGTCAACTGGTCCAAATGATGGGCGGGGATATTACCGTGATGTCAGATGTGGGCGAAGGCAGTACGTTTACCGTCACGATTCGAGTGCCTGTTGTGGAAGTTGCAGCAGAAGAAGAGACCATGCCTGACGTGCCGCAAGCCAGCCTCAGTATCTTGATGGTCGAAGATATCGAGTTGAATATCACGGTTGCAAAATCATTGCTCGAAAGCCTAGGGCATGAAGTGACGGTCGCAATGCGTGGTGATGAAGCATTACAAATCTTTGATCCTGAAGCGTTTGACTTAGTGCTGCTGGATATTCAATTACCCGATATGACGGGGTTTGATATTGCGCAGAAGCTGCGGGAGCAATATGACTATTTACCCGCTCTGGTGGCCCTGACTGCAAACGTGATTAGCGATAAAAGCGAATATTTAGCCAAAGGCATGGATGAAGCGTTAAGCAAGCCATTGAGCGTGAAAGCGATTTCTGATGTGATTCAAAATTTAGTGCTGACCTGTCCGCTTGATTGCGACGATGAAGCCGAGGTTGTCGAAAGTCGCGTACCTCAGAGTGATGAAATCATCAATCAGTTGCTGGATTTAGAAATGCTTGAGTCGTATGTAGACATTGTGGGTACGCAACCTGTGCATGACAGCATCGCGATGTTTGAAAAAATGATGCCTGATTATATTGCAATCCTTGATTCAAACATGGTGGCTAAAGACAAAGACGGCATTAAGTTTGAAGCGCATAAAATCAAAGGTGCTGCAGGCTCTATTGGTTTAAAGCATATCCAGCAAGTGGCTCAAAAAGCGCAATCACCGGAGCTGCCAGCGTGGTGGGAAAACATTAACGACTGGGTTGATGAAATTAAAAACGGTTATAAACCTGATCTGCAAGTGCTACGTAATTGGCTTGCACAGAAAGAGGATAAATCATGAAGGGATTGAAAATGGCAGGCGTGCTGGCAAGCAGCATGGTGTTAATGGCCTGTGCAGGGCAAAGCGGCACGTCGTCAACACAACAGAGTGATATTTGGCAGTCACCGGGTCAGGTTATGCTAGCAGAGACCCCTGCGAAGCTAGATAGCTATTTATGGCTCAATAGTATGCCTGTTGTTGGAGAAGGGGATAACCAGCAAGGTACGTTGTTGGCGTCAGTGAAGGTGGTGAGTGCGACTCAGCAAGCCTTGCCTAAAGACGTGACAGTGACGCAGGTACTATTGGCAACTGACGATCAGCAATGGTTGTCGAATAGCCAGCTAGAAGTGAACCCTATGGATAACAACGGCATTGAAGTAATGTTACGTAAAGGTCCGAATTGGCCTGCAGGGACGGCAGTTAATGTGGCATTGACCTTAAACTATCAAGGCAAAGAAATGACCCTGACCCAGCGCCAAGTCAAAATCGATCAGGTTTTCTAACTACGCGGTTTTGATGTGATTGATGGCGGGGAATAGAAACAAAAAAGGCACTTTTCAGTGCCTTTTTTTATCGAATAAACCTTGGGCTTATTCTTCGCCTAAGTCACCACAAAAACGGTAACCTTCACCGTGAATTGTTGCGATGATTTCAGGGGTATCAGCAACAGACTCAAAGTGCTTACGGATACGACGAATCGTCACGTCAACAGTACGGTCATGTGGCTTAAGTTCACGGCCAGTCATCTTCTTAAGAAGGTCTGCACGTGTTTGAATTTTGCCTGGGTTTTCACAGAAGTGAAGCAGTGCACGGAATTCAGAGCGTGGTAGCTTGAATTGATCACCACTTGGGCTTACTAGTGAACGGCTGTTGATTTCAAGTGACCAACCATTGAACTCGTAACGTTCTACAAGTTTCTTGTCTTCCGTTGGTAGACCTTGATTCATTGCACGAGTCAGTAGGTTGCGCGCACGAATAGTCAGTTCACGAGGGTTGAATGGTTTAGTGATGTAGTCATCAGCACCAATTTCAAGACCAAGGATCTTATCAACTTCGTTGTCACGGCCAGTGAGGAACATGAGTGCCATGTCACCTTGCTCGCGTAATTCACGCGCAAGCAGTAGGCCATTTTTACCTGGAAGGTTAATGTCCATGATGACTAGGTGTACATGGTGCTCCGAAAGCATCTGGTGCATTTCTGCGCCGTCGTTTGCTTCAAATACAGTATAACCCTCAGCTTCAAAGATGCTTTTAAGGGTGTTACGTGTTACGTGCTCGTCTTCTACAATTAGAATATGAGGGGTTTGCATTGGCAGTACCTAATTAAAAAACTGAATCTGGTCAAACACAGAATAGTTAAATTCTATAAAAAAAATTCACATACAGGCAAAGTCTTCTACAAAAAAACGCAGTTTATTGCGGATATAACTACCTGTGTGGTACGCCATCCTAAATCTCTATCGTTAGTTTCACTAAACAACGACAAAATCGTCCGAATTTCGGACATTGGCTTACAATTCCCTTGGATGGCGATGATTCTAAGCACTTAACAGCACGCTAACAATAATGGTGTATTGTTTCGTTACCGCTTTCTTGGTATTTCTTGATTTATATCAAACAGAGTGATGAATCATTACGACTATCGACAATGTTTAACAATCTCTACAAATACCTTGTTGCTTCACTGGCTTGAATCTAGCTATCTGTAAATATTTATCATGGAAGTGGTCTTCAACGTGCATGGTAGCTGAGGTTGAATAACACTTTGTTTACTCAAGTTTTGCAATTCTAACAGCATTTGAGTGAATCCGCATGGTTCTTCAACATTATCGTGCTGTTTAATCGTAAATAGTCAGCGCATATTCTGAACAATATTAACAAGCCTGCAATTCATTAGGTCAATTCTGCCACGTTACCTACACTGATTAACAAGATGATGATTTTTAGCGCTGTTTTATCGGGATCAGAGGAGGATGAGATGAAAGACTTATTACCTGATTTATGCGATCACTATGAGCAGGATGTTCGTTGGTTGCCCGTGTCATTTGTCGATTATGGTGGAAAGTCGATTTTTTTCGGGGAAGTTGTCACCTTACGTTGTTTTGAAGATAACAGCTTAGTCCGCGATATCGTTAGCCAAGATGGCAAAGATAAGGTGTTGTTCATTGATGGGCATGGTTCATGTAACCGCGCTTTACTTGGTGACCAACTCGCAATGTTGGCGGTAAAAAATGGCTGGCAAGGCGTGGTGATCAATGGCGCAGCACGAGATGTTGCGACTTTGGCTGAGTTGGACTTAGGCGTGAAGGCGTTGGGTGCGTGTCCCATTAAAACCGTGAAACGTCAAACTGGGGACTTGAATGTCACATTAACCGTGGGGCATACCATGGTTTACCCAGGTGATTATCTGTACGCTGATCTCAACGGGGTACTGCTTAGCCGAGACGCACTCGACCTATCTGTGTTGTAGTGGGTTGTTCTCCTCCTCATGCATGAAAAAAGGGCAAGCTACTGTGTAGCTTGCCCTTATAACCTAAAACCTAAAACCAATACCCAGCTGGTAAATCTGCTCTAAATCTTCGTAATCGACAGTTGCATGCAAATTAACTTTTTCGCTGACGTTAAACTGGCTCGATACTTCTAAGCCCATGGTTGCTTCTTGATTGATTTTTTTCTCAGTCGTTACTGCGCTGCGTAAGCTCATTTTTGGGGTGAGGTTATATTTTACGCCCGAGAGCATGCCGCGGCTGGCCGCTTGATTTTCATTGCCCGAGGTGAGTCGCGTACTCAAATACAGCTCAACATCATTATTTAAAGAATATGAGTAACCGCTATCTATCTGCCACAGATCGAACTGTTCGGCATTTTTTGATTGCGATGACATAAACCAGCCTGATGCTGTCTCGCCACTTATAAGACCGAGTAGGCCCTTTTCTGCTGCTGTTGTTGGTAATGCCACTACCAGCAGGGTAATTGTGATCAGCAAATATCGCATTGCTTCACCTTCCCTGTTTGTTGTTATTTATTGGTCTTGTCGCAAATTTGCCATGAAATATGAGGGATGCGACATTGCTAATAATACTAGGACAGATTTCTTATTTTTGACATGTCATCTCAAAGTTAATGAGATATTCAACGAAACTTTTTTGCTCTTTTTGCGTCATTTGATATAGCTATCAAAAGGAATGTGATCTAGGGCTCGCAGGGGGTATTTGCGATAACTTGCCCACATAACAACGTACATATCGGCGAGGGTATGTGGGCTAACTTGGCTTATTGCCGAAAGCGTAGCGCTTTGGCATAAGGATAAACATCCTCGTATTGCTGATTAGTGATATTTTGTTGGAGTTGACGCCAATAACTGGCTTCGAACAAATCACTATGAAGCTCATTAAACAGGGCGCGGATCTTTGGGTTGATCAGTAAGAAGGTGCGAAACTCCTCAGGGAATACATCGTAGATCCCAACGCTGTACCAAGGTTCGGCGGCCATTTCATCTTCAGGATAACGAGGCGGTGGGATCTCACGGAAATTCATTTCCGTCATATAGCTGATTTCATCGTAATCATAGAAAACGACACGGCGGTGGCGGGTGACACCAAAGTTCTTAAACAACATGTCACCCGGGAAAATATTCGCGGCTGCCAGTTGTTTAATGGCTTTGCCATATTCATCAACGGCATGGCGAAGATCCTCATCATTGGCTTGGTCGACATAGATGTTAAATGGCACCATGCGACGCTCCATATAGAGGTGCTTGATTATGATAGTATCGTCGGTCACATCAATGATCGATGGTGCCACTTCAAGTAGCTCCTCTAGTAATTCATCGCTGAACCGGGCTCTGTCAAAACTGAAGTTACGATATTCTTGTGTATCAGCCATGCGGCCAACCCGGTCGTGTTCCTTAACGAGCTTATATTTCTCTTTTACCGTGTCGTGGCTGATGTCTTTTTGTGGGGCAAACTTATCTTTTATGATTTTAAAAACGAAGCCATAAGAGGGAAGTGTAAAGACAGACATTACCATGCCTTTGATGCCTTCGGCTGTGACAAATTGATCGTCGGACTGTTCCAAATGGGAGAGAAACTCGCGGTACAGTTCTGTTTTTCCATGTTTCTGACAGCCTATCGCTGTGTACAGTTCAGCCCGTGTTTTGTTGGGCATTAGCTCGCTCAGAAACTGGACCAAAGCGGCTGGTGCAGGAGCGTAAACCATGAAATAGGAGCGGGCGAAGCCAAAAATAATACTCGCATCGTCGACATCGCAGATACAGGCGTCGACATACAGCTCACCATTTGCGTTGGTTAATATCGGTAAAATAAAAGGGTATTGCTGTTGGTTTTCAAGGGTTATACGGCCAATCAAATACGCCGCTTTGTTGCGGTAAAAGGGTTCGCGGATTAATTCGAGCGTACTCGTGTTATTCCGCGCCTTTCCAAAGACTTGCTCTAGGCGTTGGCTAACAAGGTCGATGTCACGGTTTTTATCTTCCCAATCAGCGGTAAATGGGGTGTCGTTGAACAAGCGAGTAAATAAAGATTGAATACCGTTCGTAGCAAAGTAAGTGCGGGTTAAAGGCGTTGGGTAAGTGGGTAAACGGCCTTCTTGTGAGCTATGAACAAATAGCTTATCGCGGTTGATATTACGGTGTTCAAAGATACGGCAATAGACGGAGTTAAAGAAACTCTCTGCGATTTCATAGCGTGGGTAATCTAATAAGAGATCTTCATAAGCGGCTTTGACACCCATTAAAAAGTCACGATTTGCATAGCGTTCACCCAGCATGATCTGGATCTGGCTGGTGACGAGTCCAACATGGTTGGCATAGAAACTAATACGCTTTTTAAGGGCCAGATGTACGGCTGGCCAATCACGCTTTTCAAAGCGATCCTGTGCACCAGCGGTAACGTCTAAAAATCGACCGTACATGGCATCAAAGCCTTGCAAGATGGTATGAGCGACAAGTTGTTCCATGGCTGCGGTCATTCGGGTCCCTCCAGAATGATGAATGGCTATGCGTCAACACTGCATGTTCGTATTCGTTAAATAGAACGCTGATGATATATGCACACTATGCAACGACTGGCGTTTAACTGCAATCAAAGCGGGTGGTTTTTTATACGTATTACCAATAATGAACAATAGCAGCTTGTCCTAAGAAAGGTGTTTTTATACTGGGTTCTTGCACAAGGAAAAAGAGAAATTGGTTGACTCGTCACCAAATGTTCGGTAAACGTTAACTAATCCAGCATATTGAGAACGACTTTTAGTCATGATGAAAAACGTATTCAGCACAATTACCACGATTATTATTACCGGCACCATGGGTGTTGGGGCTAGCTGATACGTACAAGAATTATCAGAGAAGCCCGCACCCCAATCAGGTGCGGGCTTTTTTTTCACTTTTTACATCACAATTTTGGTTGACCGTTACACTGCGTTTTATGCAGTAGTCTGAAAATTTAAGGGATTTGGGAGTAGGGAATGCGCGTATTAAAGTTTGGTGGTTCATCGTTGGCAGATGCCGACCGATTTTCAAGAGCGGCAGACATCATTGCGAATAATGCTCGTCAGAGTGAAGTGTCTGTCGTGTTATCCGCGCCGGGTAAAGTAACCAATAAGCTGGTGTCAGTGATCGACAATACCGTCGCGAATGGGGAAGCTGAATTACAGCTTGCTGATTTGGAGAACGTGTTTCAAACCTTGTTTACAGATTTAAAAGCTGTAGAGCCCAATTTCGATAAAGCATTATTAGATGCCAAGTTAGCGAGTTCACTTGGTCAGCTAAAACAATACGTTCACGGTATTAAGTTGTTGGGATTATGCCCTGATAATGTGTACGCAAAAATGATCAGTAAAGGTGAGCGCTTATCGATTGTGGCGATGAAAGCCATGCTCGAAGCCAAAGGCTTACAAGGTAACCTCATCGATCCAGTCGAATACCTTTTAGCACATGGTGAGTACCTTGAAGCGCACGTAGATATTGAAGCATCGACGCAGAATTTTAAGCGTAACCCTCTGCCTGAAGGCCATGTGAATATCATGCCAGGTTTTACAGCGGGTAATGAAAAAGGCGAATTAGTTACGTTAGGGCGTAATGGTTCTGATTACTCGGCGGCGGTACTGGCGGCTTGTTTACGTGCAGAGTGCTGTGAAATCTGGACGGATGTCGATGGGGTTTACAGTTGCGATCCACGTATTGTGCCTGATGCGCGCCAAATTAAATCCTTGAGCTACCAAGAAGCGATGGAGCTCTCTTATTTTGGTGCTTCTGTCTTACACCCTAAAACCATCGCGCCGATTGCACAGTTCCACATTCCTTGCCTGATTAAAAACAGCTTTAACCCGCAAGGCGCTGGCTCTCTTATTGGCCAGGATACGGGGGAAGATAAGCTCGATATAAAAGGGATCACAACCTTAAAGGATCTGACCATGGTGAATGTGTCAGGCCCAGGTATGAAAGGCATGGTTGGCATGGCAAGCCGTGTATTTGGTGCGATGTCGATTGCGGGTGTCTCCATCGTGCTGATCACTCAGTCTTCATCGGAATACAGCATCAGTTTTTGTATTGAAAGTGAAGATAAAGCAGCGGCCAAACAAGCCCTGCAAGATAATTTTGAATTGGAATTGAAAGAAGGGTTGCTAGAGCCTGTTGAATTTTTGGATGACGTTGCCATTGTGACTTTAGTTGGTGATGGCATGCGTACTTCGCGTGGTATCGCCTCACGCTTCTTTACATCGCTTGCGGAAGTGAACGTCAATATCGTTGCGATTGCGCAAGGATCCTCTGAGCGGGCGATTTCTGCGGTTATCCCTGCGGATAAAGTGTCTGAGTCGGTGAAAGCTTGCCATGAAAATCTCTTCAACAGTCAGCATTTCTTGGATGTATTTGTGGTTGGTGTTGGTGGCGTCGGCGGTGAGCTGGTGGATCAGATTCAACGCCAACAAAGCACGTTAGCTGAAAAGGGCATAGTGATCCGCGTGTGCGGCTTAGCCAATAGCCGTGGCTTGGTGCTTAACAGCAATGGGTTAGCGTTGGAAAATTGGCGAGATCAAATGGGCCAAGCGCAGCAAGGCTTTGAACTTTCAAGCCTGATCCAGTTGGTTCAGCGTAACCATATCATTAACCCTGTCATCATCGACTGTACCTCAGAACAAGCAATTGCCGATCAGTACGTTGATTTCTTAAGCGCTGGTTTTCACGTTATTACACCCAATAAAAAGTCGAATACGGCTAGCATGGCTTACTACCATCAGCTTCGCCAAGCGGCACGTAGCACACGTCGTAAATTCATGTACGACACAACTGTGGGCGCGGGGTTGCCTGTCATTGAAAACTTGCAAAACTTATTAGCTGCCGGTGATGAGCTTTCGCGTTTCGCAGGGATCCTATCAGGCTCAATGTCATATATTTTCGGTAAGTTAGATGAAGGCATGAGCTTTAGTGAAGCGACAACGGTTGCCCGTAACAATGGCTTTA